>JAKUTK010000035.1 GCA_022448005.1 Pseudomonas sp. | reverse complement strand
GCATGTGCTCCGCATAGGCTTCCCAGTCGGTCGCCATGTGCAACACGCCGCCCACCTTGAGCTTTTGCCGTACCAGTTCGGCGAATGCCGGCTGGACGATGCGCCGCTTGTGGTGGCGACTTTTGTGCCAGGGATCGGGGAAAAACAGCAGGACCCGGTCCAGGCTGGCATCGGGGACGCATTCACGCAGCACTTCGAGCGCATCGCAACTGTAGATGCGTACGTTGTTCAGATTTTGTGACAGAAGTCCGCTTAGCAGCGCCCCGACGCCTGGCGAGTGCACTTCAACCGCAATGAAGTCCTGCTCAGGAGCCGCCGCGGCCATTTCCAGGGTGGAGTGGCCCATGCCAAAGCCGATCTCGAACGTACGCGGTGCCTGTCGCCCGAAGACCCCATCGAAATCTCGCAGGCCGTCCGCCAGCTCCAGGCCGAATCGGGGCCAGCCCTGATCCAGACCACGCTGCTGCCCTTCGGTCATGCGACCTGCACGCATCACGAAGCTCTTGATGGTGCGCATGCGCCGTTGGCCCTCGGCTGGGATTGGAATGTCACTCATGAACGAACCTACAGTTAAAAAAGGCTGGCCGCGTGATCGAGCGATCACGCGGCCAGAAACAGGAAAGGGAGAACTAGCGAATCAGGCCTTCCAGCGGCGACGAGGCGCTGGCATAGAGCTTCTTCGGCATGCGGCCGGCCAGATAAGCCAGACGGCCAGCGTCAATCGCGTACTTCATGGCTTCTGCCATCAGCACCGGATTCTGCGCATGGGCAATGGCGCTGTTCATCAGTACGGCTTCGCAGCCGAGCTCCATGGCGATGGTCGCGTCGGATGCCGTGCCTACCCCGGCGTCAACCAGAACCGGAACCTTGGCCTCTTCAAGAATAATGCGCAGGTTGTATGGGTTGCAGATACCCAGCCCCGTACCAATCAGACCAGCCAGGGGCATGACCGCAATGCAACCCATCTCGGCCAGCTGACGGGCGATGATCGGGTCGTCGCTGGTGTAGACCATGACGTCGAAACCATCCTTGACCAGCACTTCCGCGGCCTTGAGGGTTTCAATCACGTTGGGGAACAGGGTCTTCTGATCTGCCAGTACTTCCAGCTTGACCAGCTTGTGCCCATCGAGCAGTTCACGGGCCAGGCGGCAGGTACGCACAGCCTCTTCGGCGTCATAGCAGCCGGCGGTGTTTGGCAGGATCGTGTAGCGGTCCGGCGAGATCACATCCAGCAGATTGGGCTCGCCTGGGTTCTGGCCGATGTTGGTACGGCGCACCGCAACGGTGACGATCTGCGCACCGGAAGCTTCGATGGCGGCTCGGGTCTCGTCGAGATCCTTGTATTTGCCGGTGCCTACCAGCAGGCGTGACTGATACGTGCGGCCAGCAAGCGTGAAGGGTTTGTCGTGCGGAACTGGGCTCATGCGACCATCCTGTACAGATCAAATGAAGCGTGAAATACGCCGCTGCACGGGCGACGTCCGGGAATTATCGACGCGGAGGGCTCGTGTCAGCCGCCGCCAATCGCATGTACGACTTCGATCTGGTCACCCTCGACCAGCGTCGTCGCGGCATGTTGGCTACGCGGCACGATCTCGCGATTGAGCTCGACCGCCAGTCTGCGCCCAGTCAGCTCCAGGCGCTGCAGCAGATCGGCCACCGACTGACCTTCAGGGAGCTCGAAGCGCTCACCGTTCAACTGGATGTGCATAGTGATCGCCACCATTGCAAAAGGGCCAGCATTCTAGCCCGATCGACTCGGTCCACCAAGGCAGCCGCAGCCACCATTCATCTCCGCCGCATGCATGCGGGCCGCATCAGACGCGCAGGTTCCAGGCGGCCATCATCAAACAGATCCAGCCGGCCAGAAACGCCGTGCCACCGATGGGTGTGATGATTCCAAGCTTGCCGACGCCGGTCAGGGTCAGCAGATAGAGGCTGCCGGAAAACAGCAGGATACCCAGCGTAAACAAGCCTCCTGCGGCGACCAGCAGACGGCTCGGCGCATGCAGCGCCAGCAAGGCGATGCCGAGTAACGCCAACGCGTGGATCAGTTGGTAGTGCACGCCGGTCTGAAACACGGCGAGGTAGTCAGCAGCCAGACGACTTTTCAATCCATGGGCTGCGAAAGCGCCAAGCGCGACGCCGGTCAAGCCGAAGAATCCAGCGAGCATAAGAAACGGGCGAATCATTCGGGGGCCTTCCGGTCAGGGACTGTATGCACCGTTATAATGCCCGTTCTCCCCGGTTGCGACCACGCCCCATGCTTCGAGCCCTGCTACGCCGACTCACCAAACTGCTGCTATGGCTGACGGCACTGTCCGTCTTGCTGGTGCTGGTGCTGCGGTGGGTGCCGCCGCCCTTCACTGCGCTGATGGTTGAACGCAAGATCGAATCCTGGACCAATGGTGAAAGCATTGACCTGCAACGCAACTGGCAGCCTTGGAAAGAACTGCCGGACGACTTGAAAATGTCGGTCATCGCTGCTGAGGACCAGAAATTCGCCGGCCATTGGGGCTTCGATATCGCTGCGATTCGCGCCGCATTCGAGCACAACGAGCGCGGCGGTTCGCTCCGTGGCGCCAGCACCCTGAGCCAGCAAGTGGCGAAGAACCTGTTTCTTTGGTCCGGGCGCAGCTGGCTGCGCAAGGGACTGGAAGTCTGGTTCACCGGCTGGATAGAACTGCTGTGGCCGAAACAGCGGATCCTTGAGGTCTATCTGAACAGCGTCGAATGGGGCAATGGAATATTCGGCGCCGAAGCCGCCGCACAGCATCATTTCGGCATTGGCGCACCCTATCTGTCTGCGAGCCAGGCCAGCCAGCTGGCCGCTGTACTGCCCAACCCCCGCGAATGGAATGCCGGCCGACCCGGTCCGCATGTGCGCAGTCGCGCCGCCTGGATAAGAAAGCAGGTGAGGCAACTGGGCGGCAGCGGATACCTGAACAAACTACGGACGAGCGAGAAGGTAAGCCGGAACGGTGACGGGCCGGCTTTGGCGCCCGTCCAAAGACCATAGCAACAGCCGGTGCGCTCTGTCGGGGCGTTATGGCAGTACGCCATCCCAGCGAGTAAGCTGCGATGAATATTTGGGGCGAATGCCGGGCGACGCCCCGCATGTGAGGAAGGTCACCAAAACCGAGCGACGATACCTTCTCGCCATTCGTCACTCACGCACGGCAGATAGCATGAGCGAAACAAGTGCACCCTTTAGCAAGGTGCGGCAATTCTTTCACTGGCGTAACAGCCTCGCCTGGCTCGTCCTCGGGCTAGCGCTGTTGGTACAGCTGGCCCTTCTCAATCATCTCCAGATGAAAGAGGAGCGGGCCGCGCTCAAGCAGTTCGACCTGCTGGTAAACACCACCATTGAGGCCATTCATAAACGCATGACGGACCACGAGCAGATCCTGCTCGGGGCGGCTGGACTGTTTGATGCCTCTGGAGAGGTATCGCGCGCGGAGTGGCGTGAATACAACGAGCGACTGCATCTGGCCGAGCGCTACCCGGGCATTCAGGGGGTCGGCTTTGCCAAGGCACTGCTGCCGTCTGATCTCGAAAGCCATGTGCAGAGCGTCCGGGCTGAAGGCTATGCCGACTACGATGTCTACCCGCAAGGGACGGACCGCTCGCTATATACCCCCATCGTCTTCCTCGAACCTTTCCGTGATCGCAACCTGGCCGCTTTCGGCTTTGACATGTTCTCCGAGCCGGTTCGCCGGCAGGCCATGCTCAGCGCTGCCGAAACCGGAACAACCCAGATCACAGGGAAAGTCACGTTACGCCAGGAAACGCACGGCAAGGTACAGGCGGGCATCCTCATGTATGTACCCTTCTACCATCCTGATGAGCCGTTAACGTCGGTGACCCAGCGCCTGCAAGCGTTAAACGGCTTCGTCTACAGCCCCTACCGGTTGGACGACCTGATGCGAGGAATTCTCGGTGCAGCCAATCCGAACCTTAGTTTGCACATCTACGCAGGCGATACCGAGCAAGCCGAGCAGTTGATCTTTGCCAGTCAAGATGACCTTGATACCGGACAAGCCCAATACAGCAAGGTGGTAGAGCTGAGTCTCTATGGCCAGACATGGACGCTGCGCCTGGAGAGCCGTCCGGCCTTCGAGCAGTTTTTCCATAGCAACAAAGGACTGATAACGGGACTAGGCACCGGCCTGAGCGCGTTGCTGTTTCTGCTGACGTTTTCGTTATTGCTCAGACGCCGCCGTGCCGAAGCGCTGGCCCAGCAGATGACCGAAGACATCCGGGAAAACAAACGCGCCCTTCAGCTCAGTGAAGAACGCCTCAGCCTTGCCCTCAAAGGCAGCAATGACGGGCTGTGGGACATGAACCTGGAAGCGGGAACCTTCTATGCATCGCCGCGCGCCTGGCACATGCTCGGCTACCGTCCCGGCGCATTGAGTTCGGACCTCAAGCTCTGGGAGCGACTCATCGTAGCCGAGGATCTGCCTCAGGAGCGTACCCAACTGGCCCAGACCATGCTCTCGGCGGTCGATCACTTCACCACCGAGCTACGCCTTCGCCATAAAAGCGGCAAGATCACGCCCGTGCTGATCCGCGGCTACATCCAGCGCGACCGCGACGGCCAGCCGCTGCGGATCAGCGGCACCAGCATGGACCTGACCGAGCACAAGCGCATCGAACAAATGAAAGACGAGTTCGTCTCGACGGTAAGCCACGAGCTGCGCACCCCACTGACATCCATCAGCGGTGCCTTGGGCCTGATCACCGGCGGCGCCCTGGGCGACACACCGCCTGCCATTCAGCAGATGCTTGAGATCGCGCACCGCAACAGCCTTCGGTTGGGTTACCTGATCAACGACCTGTTGGACATGGAAAAAATCACCGCTGGCAAGATGACCTTCGATATGCGCGAGCACTCGCTGCGCCAATTGCTGAATGAGGCGCTGACCAGCAACCAGGCGTTCGCCGCACATTTTGGGGTGAACTGCATACTGTGTGACCCGGTCAACGTGCACGTATGGGTCGACGGGTTACGCCTGCAGCAGGTACTGACCAACTTCCTTTCGAACGCGATCAAATACACCCCGGAAGGGGGTCAGGTCACGCTGCATTGCAGCCAGCCTGACCCCACCCATGTTCGCATCAGCGTTACCGATCAGGGGCCGGGCATCCCGGCAAGCTTCCAGACGCGGGTATTTGAAAAATTTGCGCAAGCTGATGCCTCGGACAGTCGCCAGAAGGGCGGCACTGGCCTGGGGCTCGCCATTACCAAGGAATTCATCGAGCGGATGGGCGGCCGTGTCGGCTTTGATACAGCCGAGGGCCAAGGCACGACGTTCTGGTGCGAGCTGCCAATCCTCGAGTCGGCCACCATGGCACCGGACCAAGGCCTGCCTCGCCTGCTGGTGATCGAAGACGAACCGGACACCGGCCGGTTGCTGCTGCTGATGCTGCGCGATGCCGGTTACGCGGTTGACCGCGTGCAAAGCCTGCATGCGGCACGAGACAAGCTGGCGAGCACCCGTTACGAGGCTATGACGCTCGATTTACATTTACCCGACGGCAGTGGACGCGAGCTGATTGATGAAGTGCGTGGCAACCCCAACACGCGTGACCTGCCGATCATCGTGATATCGGCGGCCAGCCATTTCGAGCAGAACGCCGAGGACACGGGGATCACCTGGCTACACAAACCCATCAGCGCGGCCCAATTGTTGATTGCCCTTACCGACAGTCTGGAGAGCTCCAGGCACTGCCGCTGACGCCAGTGATAATCCGGCTGTGACCCCTTCCGGTCGACTATAAAAAAGGCGCTGCAGTTGCAGCGCCTTTGGGCTCGGGATGAAGATTCAGGCCAGGACTATCAAGCCTGAATGGAACCCTTGAGCTTGTTCATCGCATTTTTCTCAAGCTGACGAATCCGCTCAGCAGAAACCCCATACTTGGCAGCGAGATCATGCAGAGTCGCTTTGGTATCGCTCAGCCAACGCTGCTGAAGGATATCGCGGCTACGCTCATCGAGCGTGTCCAGCGCTTCGTGCAGGTTCGAATTGGAGTTATCGCTCCAATCAGCATCCTCGAGTTGCCGCGCCGGGTCGTAGCGATGATCCTCGAGATAATGCGCGGGTGACTGATAAGCGCTGTCATCATCCGCATCGGCAGATGGATCGAAAGCCATATCGTGCCCGGTGAGACGGCTTTCCATCTCGCGGACTTCGCGAGCCTCAACGCCGAGGCTGTCGGCAACCCGCTCGACCTCGTCATTGTTCAACCAGGCCAGTCGCTTCTTCTGACTACGCAGGTTGAAGAACAACTTGCGTTGCGCCTTGGTCGTGGCGACCTTTACGATGCGCCAGTTGCGCAGGATGAACTCGTGGATCTCGGCCTTGATCCAGTGCACGGCAAAGGAGACCAGGCGCACACCCATTTCCGGGTTAAAGCGCTTGACCGCCTTCATCAGCCCGACATTGCCTTCCTGGATCAGATCAGCCTGTGCCAGACCGTAGCCGGAATAGCTGCGGGCGATATGTACGACGAAGCGCAGGTGGGCCAGCACCATCTGACGGGCGGCCTCGAGGTCCTGTTGGTAGAACAGACGTCCAGCCAAGTCGCGTTCCTGCTCGACCGTGAGCAGCGGAATGCTGTTGACCGTCTGCACATAGGCCTCGAGATTGCCTCCCGGGACCAGGGCTTGAACAGGTTGGAGATTAGATGTCATGCAGGTCCTCCAAAAATGAAGCTGCAGCAGTTTAGCACTGCCGCATGAGACTGCAAGCCTGTGGAAAAGTTTCCTTACAGCCTAATAACTCCATCCAAATCAACAACTTAGCGAGGAGAAAGCTCACTCAAATGCCTCGCCACGGCTAGCCAGGCGCCTATATAACCCAGCAGCACGGCACCCAACACGAGCGAGAGCCCATCATCGGCTGGCACACCTGCCAGACCAAAGTCACTGTTATACAAGCCAGCCAAGCCTATGACCGCCTCGTTCAACCAGCCGAGGCCATAAGCCAACAAGACCCAGGCCATCAGGCCTGCTCCCAGCCCGTACAACGCGCCCATGTAGAGAAACGGACGCCGCACGTAGCCGTCGGTGCCGCCGACCAGCTTCACCACTTCAATCTCGGTGCGCCGGTTTTCGATATGCAGGCGGATGGTATTACCGATGACCAGCAGCAGCGTCGCGATCAGCAACAGGCTAAGCCCGAACACGAACCGATCGCCCAATTTGAGAATTGCGGTCAACCGCTCGACCCAGAGCAGATCCAACTGCGCCTGCTCGACGCCGGGTAACTCTGCCAAGCGTTGGCGTAGCGCTTCGAGGTTATCGCGATCAACTTCGTTGGGCGTCACCAGGATGACCCCTGGCAGCGGGTTCTCCGGCAGCTCTCGCAAGGCCTCGCCGAGCCCCGACAGCTGTTGAAACTCTTCCAGCGCCTGCTCGCGACTGATCCAGCTGGCTTCGGACACGTCGGGCATCGCCAGGACTTGCTCGCGCAGCACCTGCCCCTGCGCCCCGTCCACATCCAGCTGCATGAACAGCGAAATTTGCGCCGCCCGCTGCCAGGAGCCGCCGAGTCGCTCGACATTGTCCAATAACAGCGCCAGCCCCATCGGCAAGCTCAATGCGACCGCCATGACCAGGCACGTGAAGAAGCTACCGATCGGTTGCTTGATCAGCCTGCCGACACTGTCCACCACGCTGGCTCGGTGGCTTTCAACCCAGGCATGAAACAGGGTGTTGAAGTCCGGCTCATCGCTCTTCGGCTGCTCGGGCTTGTTGCGTACACCGCCCGCGCGTTCGGCTGGATTCGGGTTCTGCTCGGGCGCGCTCATCGGGTGGCCTCCCCGTCGCCGATCAATCGGCCACGTTGCAGCGTGAGCATGCGATGACGCATGCGGGCAATCAGCGCCAGGTCGTGGCTGGCGATCAGCACCGTAGTGCCGAGGCGGTTGATGTCTTCGAATACGCCCATGATTTCAGCCGCAAGACGCGGGTCGAGGTTGCCGGTCGGTTCGTCGGCAAGCAGCAATGCCGGACGGTGCACCACGGCGCGGGCAATGCCGACCCGCTGTTGCTGACCGGTGGAGAGGTCGGAGGGGTACTGCAGCGCCTTGTCCTTCAGACTGACGCGCTCGAGCGCGGTCATTACGCGCTGGCCGATTTCGCGCTTGTTCAACCCGAGGATCTGCAACGGCAGGGCGGCATTGTCGAACACGGTGCGATCAAACAGCAGTTGGTGGTTCTGGAACACCACGCCGATTTGCCGACGGAGAAACGGAATCTGCGCATTGCTGATTCGCGACAGATCCTGGCCAGCCAATAGCAGCTTGCCACTGCTGGGCCTTTCCATCGCCAGCAGCAAACGCAACAAGGTGCTCTTACCGGCGCCGGAGTGCCCGGTAACGAAGAGGAACTCGCCGCGTTGCACATGGAAGGAAAGCTCGTGCAATCCGACGTGGCCGTTGGGATAGCGCTTGCCCACCTGCTCGAAACGGATCATGACGAGGCTCCGCCCGTCCCCTTCTCGGCAAACAGGGCGTTGACGAAGGCGTCCGCCTCGAATGTTCGCAAGTCATCAATGCCCTCACCAACGCCGATGTAGCGGATCGGCGTGCCAAACTGTTTGGCCAGCGCAAAGATCACACCGCCTTTGGCGGTACCGTCGAGTTTGGTCAGTGCCAGGCCAGTCAGCTCCACTGATTGATTGAACTGCTTGGTCTGGTTGATCGCGTTCTGACCGGTTCCAGCGTCGAGCACCAGCAGCACTTCGTGCGGCGCAGTTTCATCGAGCTTGCCCATCACCCGACGGACCTTTTTCAGCTCCTCCATCAGATTGTCCTTGGTATGCAGGCGCCCGGCAGTGTCAGCGATGAGCACATCGATGCCCCGGGCCTTGGCCGCTTGCACCGCATCGAAGATCACCGAAGCGGAGTCCGCACCCGTGTGCTGAGCGATCACCGCGATGTTGTTGCGCTCACCCCAGATCTGCAGCTGCTCGACTGCAGCCGCACGGAAGGTATCGCCTGCGGCCAACATGACTTTCTTGCCTTCGAGCTGCAGCTTCTTCGCCAGCTTGCCGATGGTCGTGGTCTTGCCAACGCCGTTGACACCTACCACAAGGATCACGAACGGCTGCTTGCTGCCGTCAATCAGCAGCGGTTGTTCCACAGGTTTGAGCAGGCTGGCGAGTTCTTCCTGCAACGCCTTATACAGCGCACCGCTGTCAGCCAGCTCCTTGCGCGAGACTCGGCGCGCCAGGTTCTGCATGATCGCCGTGGTGGCCTCTACGCCAACATCGGCTGTCAGCAGGCGGGTTTCCAGCTCATCAAGAAGGTCATCGTCGATGGCTTTCTTGCCGAGAAACAGACTGGCCATACCTTCGCCAATGCTGGCGCTGGTTTTCGACAAACCTTGCTTGAGACGCGCGAAGAAGCCGAGCTTGGCTGGGGGTTCTTGGACAGCCGGTGCCGGGGCTGGCTCGACGGCAATCTCGGCCAACACTGGCGATTCGGGCACTTCTTCAGGCTGAACCAGCTCCGGCGTAGGCTCGGGCTCTGCCTCGGGCACAAGCTGAAGTTCAGCGGCCGGTTTGATCTGCGGCTCCTCTTCGGGCTCCGCCTGGGCAGGCTCCGGCTCCGCAGGCGGGGACTCTTCGACCGTCTCTGCCTCGTCGGGCAATGCGGTATCGGGCTCGTCGGCGAACGGCTGGCTGTCTTCCAGCGGCTCGGCAGGCGGCGGTTCGGCCGCTGATGACTGCGGCTTCTTGCGAAACCAGCCAAACAAGCCTTTCTTCTCGCCAGCCTCGGCCGGCGCCTTCTTATCGTCGTTTGAACCAAACATGGAGAAGATTTTCTCAAGAGGGCGATACGCCGGTGGACATGCCACCAGCCAGACGGGCGCTATCCTAGCATTGAGCATCGCCCTTCGCTAAGCGTGGCCATCCGCCCAGCCTGCCGCACCGGCAAGCATCTCCATATGCCTTTGCCCTGACACAAGTGCCCCAGTACCATGGCCCGCGTGTCCTCACCAGCCAGCGTCCTCGCGGGCGGGATCGATCACTGAACGAGCCTTTCTTCTTATGCCTCTGATGCTACGCCGCGCCGCAGCCTTGCTACTCGGCACCCTGTACCTACCGCTGGTCATGGCTGCCGAAGCCCAGCCCACCCACGAATTCTTTCTGGATAACGGCCTCAAGGTGATCGTGCGAGAAGATCACCGGGCGCCAATAGTGGTCTCCCAGCTCTGGTACAAGGTTGGTTCCAGCTATGAGTCGCCCGGACAGACCGGCCTGTCCCACGCCCTCGAACACATGATGTTCAAGGGTAGCCGCAAGCTTGGCCCGGGCGAGGCCTCTCGCATCCTTCGTGAACTGGGTGCTGAGGAAAATGCTTTCACCAGCGACGATTACACCGCTTATTACCAGGTCCTGGCGCGCGACCGCCTGGCCGTGGCCTTCGAATTGGAAGCCGATCGGCTGGCAAGCCTCAAGCTGCCGCCAGAGGAATTCGAGCGCGAAATCGAAGTGATCATGGAAGAGCGCCGGCTGCGCACCGATGACAAGCCCAGCGCGCTGGCCTTCGAGCGCTTCGAGGCCATGGCCTACCCAGCCAGCGGCTACCACATCCCGACCATTGGTTGGATGGCCGATCTCAAGCGGATGACCATCGAGGACCTGCGCACTTGGTACGAGCGCTGGTATGCCCCGAACAACGCAACCCTGGTGGTGGTCGGCGACGTTACGGTCGACGAAGTCCGGACCTTGGCCGAACGCTACTTCGGGCCGATCGAGAAACAGGAAGTGCCGAACGCTAAACGTCCCCTGGAGCTGGACGAGCCCGGCGAACGCCGGCTACGCCTGCATGTGCAAACCCAGGTACCCAGCCTGATCATGGCCTTCAACACACCGAGTCTGGCCACCAGCGAGGAGGCGAGTCAGATCCATGCGCTGCGGCTGATCAGCGCGCTGCTCGACGGCGGCTACAGCGCACGTCTGCCCCAGCAGCTTGAGCGCGGCGAGGAACTGGTGACCAGCGCCTCGGCTTGGTACAACGCCTACGCCCGCGGCGACACACTGTTTGTTCTGAGTGCTGCACCAAACATGCAGAAAGGCCGAACGCTGGAAGAAGTCGAGGCGGGCCTATGGCAGCAGCTGGAACAGCTCAAGCAAACCGCGCCGTCCACTGAAGAGCTGGAGCGGGTCCGCGCTCAGGTCATCGCCGGGCTGGTCTACGAGCGCGACTCCATTACCCAGCAGGCCACCACCATCGGCCAATTGGAAACCGTTGGCCTCTCCTGGCGGCTGATGGACGACGAGCTCAGCGCTCTGGAAGCCGTTACCCCAGAGGACATTCAGGAAGCCGCCCGTACCTATTTCACCCGCTCTCGCCTGAGCGTTGCCCATGTTCTACCCGAGGAGTCCAGCGATGAGTGATCGCCACCTGTTGCGTCGCGGCCTGCTCGGCCTGGCGCTGGCGTCCTGCCTCGGCCTGGCCGCCTGCACCGAAGAAGCCAGCGACGCCGCCGCATCGATCCCGGTGCCCACCGAGGAAACCGTCGCCACGCCAGCCGAATCCGGTCAGGCCATCGCCATTGAGGCCAAGGAGGCCGAAGCGGCCAGCACACAGGTTGAGTCGTTGGCCGAACTCGGCGACAAGCCGCTGGCCTGTCGCGAACTCGATATTCAAAGCTGGCAGACCGACGGCGGCGCCAAGGTGCTGTTCGTCGAGGCGCACCAGCTGCCCATGTTCGACCTGCGTCTGACCTTTGCCGCCGGCAGCAGCCATGATGACGGGGTGCCCGGCCTGGCCATGTTGACCAATGCCATGCTCAATGAGGGCGTCGAGGGTAAAGATGTCACCGTTATCGCCGAGGGCTTCGAAGGCCTTGGCGCGAATTTTGGAAACGGCTCCTACCGCGACATGGCGGTCGCCAGCCTGCGCAGCCTCAGCGAGCCGGACAAGAGCGAGCAAGCGCTACAGCTGTTCAGCCAGGTCGTGGGCCAGCCGAGCTTTCCCGAAGACTCGCTGCAACGAATCAAGAACCAAGTCCTGGCCGGCTTCGAATTCCAGAAACAGAACCCGGGCAAGCTGGCCAGCCTCGAACTGTTCGAGCAGCTTTATGGCGATCACCCCTACGCTCATCCCAGCGAGGGTACGCCAGAGTCGATCCCAGGCATCAGCGTCGCAGAGCTGCGCGCGTTTCATCAGAAGGGGTACACCGCCGGTAACGCGGTAATTGCGCTGGTTGGCGACCTCAGCCGCGAGGAGGCCGAAGCCATCGCCGCGCAGGTTTCCGTAGCGTTGCCTCAGGGCCCAGCCCTGCCGCCTCCGCCCTCGCCAAGCGAGCCAACCGCCGGCACCCAGCACATCGAGTTTCCTTCCAACCAGACTCATTTGATGCTGGCGCAGCTGGGGATTCCGCGTGGCCATCCGGATTACGCCGCGCTGTATCTGGGTAATCAAATCCTCGGCGGCGGTGGCTTCGGCACTCGCCTGATGGAGGAAATCCGCGAAAAGCGCGGCCTGACCTACGGTGTCTATTCAGGCTTCAGCCCGATGCAGGTCGCCGGCCCCTTCATGATCAACCTGCAGACTCGTGCCGAGCTGGCTGAAGGTACGCTGGAGCTGGTTCAGCGACTGGTCGCCGACTTCCTGCAGAACGGCCCAACCGACGCTGAGCTGGCGCGCAGCAAGCGCGAAGTCGCCGGCAGCTTTCCGCTGTCCACAGCCAGCAACAGTGACATCGTTGGCCAGCTGGGAAGCATCGGCTTCTACGACCTGCCTTTGACCTACCTTGAAGACTTCATGCAACAGGTACAGGCGTTGTCGGTCGAAGACGTCAAGGCTGCGATGAACAAGCATCTGAGCCCGGATAACTTTGTGATCGTCACCGCAGGCCCGCAGGTTGAGCAGAAGCCGCTGCCCCCGCCGAGCACGAAGCCCCTCGAACAACCCAGCAGCGTTCCGGAGCATTGATGGCCAATCCACCTGTCCGTCCCTCCGCCCACGGGGGCCAGGGCCAGCTGCGTATCATCGGCGGTGAGTGGCGCAGCCGACGCTTCGCTTTCCCCGATGCGGAAGGCCTACGACCGACCCCTGATCGCGTTCGAGAAACGCTGTTCAACTGGCTCGCACCCTACCTCTCCGGTGCGCGGGTGCTCGATCCCTACACCGGAAGTGGCGCGCTTTATCTTGAGGCCCTGTCGCGCGGCGCCAGCATGGCCCTCGCGCTGGATGTGAATGCCAATGCCATCGCCAGTCTGCGCAAGCATCTGGACACGCTCAAGTGCGGCCAGGGCCAGTTGCTGCAAAGTGACGCCCTGCGCTATCTCGAGACCCAGAACCCGACCCCGTTCGACTTGGTGTTTCTCGACCCGCCGTTCAACAAGAACCTGCTGCAGCCCACCTGCGAACTGCTGGAAAACCGGGGTTGGCTGGCGAAGCACGCCTGGGTTTATACCGAGAGCGAAGCCTCCCCTTCCAGCCTCGGCCTGCCTGGCAACTGGCGTCTGCACCGCGAAAAACAGGCGGGCAAGGTGAACTACGCGCTGTGGGAGCGCACCGGCCAAGCGTAAGGATCAGCCGCGCCGTGGCCTGGTTGGACCCAGGCAACCAGGCCACACGGATCGCATTGCAATCGACCCAGGGTGACCATGCCCACCACCATTCCAGATATCAGCGCCGAACTCGAAATGGAACACCCCTTCGCCCCGGCCCGATGGCTGCCCGGCGGCCACCTGCAAACGCTATGGAACCCGTTCTGCCGCCGCGCGCCTCTCCTGCAACGTCGCCGTGAGCGGCTGTGGCTCGCTGACGGCGATTTCATCGATCTTGATTGGCATGGGCCGCATGATCCCGCGGCACCGCTCGTGCTGGTACTGCATGGCCTGACCGGCTCATCGCACTCGCTCTATGTGCTCGGCCTGCAACAGGAGCTGGCGAGTCGGAACTGGGCGAGCGTTGCGATCAACTGGCGAGGCTGCTCCGGCGAGCCAAACCTGCTGCCACGCGCTTATCACTCCGGTGCCAGCGATGATCTGAGCGAAGTCATAGCCCATCTACAAGCCTCGCGACCACTGGCGCCGCTGTATGCCGTGGGCTATTCGCTCGGAGGCAATGTGCTGCTCAAATACCTCGGCGAAACCGGCCAGGCAGCACCGCTGCAAAAAGCCGTGGCGGTGTCCGTGCCGTTTCGCCTGGACCAGTGCGCCGACCGTATCGGCCTCGGCTTTTCGCGGGTCTACCAGGCGCACTTCATGCGCGAAATGGTGGCCTACGTGAAAGAAAAGCAGCGCCTTTTCGCGCGCAACGGCAATGACCTCCATCTCTCGGCACTGCAGCGTCTGGGCTCGCTGGAAGGCATGCGCACCTTCTGGGATTTGGACGGCCGCTTCACCGCCCCACTGCATGGCTATGCTGATGCAACCGATTACTACCGCCGCGCCTCAAGCCGCTATTTCCTGCCCGACATCCGCATCCCAACGCTGCTGATCCAGGCCGAAGACGACCCCTTCGTCTTCCGCCACAGCGTGCCGGAGCCTGATGAGCTATCCGCAACCACCACGCTGGAACTGCATCGAACCGGTGGTCACGTCGGCTTCATAGAAGGCTCGCCGCTCAAACCTCGCTATTACCTAGAACGGCGAATACCGGAGTGGCTGGCGGCGCCATAGCAGACCCGCCAGGCTTCGCTTGCCCACAGCTCATCCCTGCAGGATCGGGGCGTGTAAATTCGCCAGCAAGCCTGCAACGGCCGGACGAGCCTCGTCTGTCACAAAGCCCTCCTCAAGCGCCAGCAGTTGAAAAATGCCTCGGCGCAGCATGTTCCGGTCCATGCCCTTGCCCTCGGCTCCGCCCAGCGTGCAGAGAAAAGGCACCCATGAGGTCATGATGATCCACGCATTGACGGCCAGCGCCTCGACTTGAGCCGGCGTCATCCGGAGGATCCCGGCATCGACAAAGCCTTGGTAGATGGTTTGCGCACTCAGCAAGTGGCGCTTGGCAAACAGCCCATAGCGTGCGGCAAGCTGGTCGTCACCACTCAAGAGATGCTCAAGATCGCGGTGCACGAAACGGTAATCCCACATCGCCGAGAGCAGCGCTTCGAGGTACCCGGTCTTGTCCTCGATGGTCAGCGCCCGGCCTTCAGGCAGCTGAAGAAATCCATCGACATTCCGCTCATAGCGATCAAACAGCTCAGCAATGATCGCCTGCTTGTTGCGGAAGTGGTAATAGAGGTTGCCGGGCGAAATCTCCAGGTGTGCAGCGATGTGATTCGTGGTCACGCTGCGCTCGCCTTGAGCATTGAACAGCTCCAGGCTCGCTTGCAGGATGCGCTCGCGGGTGCTCGGTTTGGGTGACATGCGGAAAGCTACTTTCGTCGTGCTAGAGCCGGGATGCAAAGGTAACCCGACCACCATGAATGCGCACAAGTTTGACAGTTTAGAGTTTTTACTCTAGAAATCGTCGATCTGTCGCCTTCCGGAGCATCGTTCATGCTTGCCGACGCTGTGTATCCGCATCCCACCCATCTCGAAACCGAGCGTTTGCAGGCGTTATTCGAGCGTCAGCGCAGTGCTTTTCAGGCCTACCCCAGCCCTTCTGCAGCGGATCGCCTGCAGTGGCTAGAGGCGCTGCACGATTTACTCGCCAGTCATCAGCAGCCGGTGATCGATGCCATCAGTGAGGATTTCGGTAATCGCTCGGCTGACGAGACGCGGCTCGCCGAGATCATGCCCAGCCTGGATGGCATTCGACACGCCAAACGGCACCTGACGCGCTGGATGAAGCCCTCTAGGCGTCGTGTGGGTATGGCTTTTCAGCCCGCCAGCGCCCGCGTCGTCTACCAGCCGCTCGGGGTGGTCGGCATCATCGTGCCGTGGAATTACCCGTTGTATCTGGCCATTGGTCCGCTGATCGGCGCGCTGGCTGCCGGCAACCGGGTGATGCTGAAGATGAGCGAGTCGACACCGGCCACCGGTCAGCTGCTCAAGGAGCTGCTTGCACAAATCTTTCCCGAGGATCAGGTCGCGGTTGTTCTTGGCGAGGCAGAGGTAGGCATCGCGTTTTCCAAGCTGTCTTTCGATCACCTGTTGTTTACCGGCAGCACCAGCGTAGGCCGGCACGTGATGCGCGCCGCCGCGGAAAACCTGACCCCGGTGACGCTCGAACTGGGCGGCAAGTCGCCCGCTATCGTCTCGACCGACGTGCCGCTCGCCGATGCGGCCGAGCGCATCGCCTTTGGCAAGACGCTCAACGCCGGGCAGACCTGTGTCGCGCCGGACTACGTGCTGGTACCCCGGCCGCGAATCGATGAATTCGTCGAGGCCTATCGAAAGGTGGTTCGGCGCTTTTATCCACAGCTGGCAGACAATCCCGACTACACCTCCATCATCAACCGGCGCCAGCAGGCCCGGCTGCAGGGCTATCTGGACGACGCCCAGGCCAAAGGTGCGCGCCTGCTGCCGCTGTTCGAGCAAGGCCAGGAACGGCGAATGCCGCACTGCCTCCTGCTTGATGTCACCGATGAGATGCAGGTCATGCAGGACGAAATCTTCGGACCGCTGCTGCCAGTGGTGCCTTATGACGAGATCGGTCAGGCCCTCGCCTATGTCAATGCACGCCCCCGACCGCTGGCGCTGTATTACTTCGGCTATGACCGAGCTGAGCAGCGCCATGTGCTGCGCCACACTCATTCCGGTGGGGTCTGTCTCAACGACACGCTGCTGCATGTCGCGCAGGATGACCTCCCGTTCGGAGGCGTTGGTCCGTCGGGAATGGGCCATTACCACGGGCACGATGGTTATCTCACCTTCAGCAAGGCCAAGGGCGTCTTTATCAAGCAACGTTTCAATGCCGCGCGAATGATTTACCCCCCTTATGGCAAGGCGCTGCAGAAGCTGGTCTACAAGCTGTTCGTGCGCTGAAAAGCGCAGCCGGTGACAACGACAATGACCAGTACCGAGCGATCATTTTCCCGCCGCAGCCTTCTCAGGGTCGGGCTGTTTGGCAGCGCCGCCTTGGCCGGCGCTGGCCTGATCGGCAGTTTGTCCGGCTGTCGTGCCGAGCGGTCTGCTGCAGGCTTCACGCAGTTGCGCGACAGCGACCTGCCGATGCTACAGCGCCTGACGCCAGTCCTGCTGGAGGGCGCCGTCCCGGCATCGAGCATGCCCGACGCCGTGCGGGGCACCCTGACGAGCCTCGATGAGGGACTCGCCCACCTGCCACCCGCTGTATCAAAACAAGTATCGCAGCTGTTCGATCTGCTGAGCCTGCCGCTCACCCGCGGCCCGCTGACCGGCATCTGGGGCGCCTGGGAACAGGCGCAGGAAGGCGAGATACAGGCGTTTCTAAAGCGATGGGAAAACAGCCCGATTGCATTATTGCGCCAGGGTCATGCCTCACTTCAGCAGATGATCCTGATGGCCTGGTATGGCCGACCGGAATCCTGGCGTCACTGCGGCTACCCCGGCCCGCCGGTTATCTAGCAGTGAATGCAGTGACCGCTCGACCGACTTGAGGAATCCGCAATGCCTGTTACCGACCCCTTTGCCGAAGGTATAGCCCGAGGCTGGAAAACCCATGACGGTTCGCAGCTCGAACGCGACCTTACGCTCGATGCCGACATCGCCATCGTTGGCAGCGGGGCCGGTGGCGCCACCAGCGCCGAGTTCCTCAGCGCGGCCGGGTACAAGGTGCTGCTGATCGAGGAAGGCCCGTTGCGCAGCAGCCAAGACTTCGACATGCAAGAACCCGCCGCCTACGCCTCGCTCTACCAGGAGGCGATCGGACGGACCAGCAAGGACGGCGCCATCACCATTCTGCAGGGCCGCGCCGTCGGCGGCTCGACCCTGGTGAATTGGACGTCGAGCTTCCGCACGCCAACCGCCACACTGGAGCACTGGGCCGACGAGCACGCCGTCAAGAACCTGTCCGAGCAGAGCATGGCGCCCTGGTTCGAGCGCATGGAGCAGCGGCTGGGTATCGAGCCCTGGCCGCTCCCACCCAACGCCAACAATCAGGTGATCCGCGACGGCTGCGCCGCACTCGGCTACAGCTGGGCGGTGATCCCGCGCAACGTGCGAGGCTGCTGGAATCTGGGCTATTGCGGCATGGGCTGCCCGACCAATGCCAAGCAGTCGATGCTGGTGACGAGCATCCCGGCCACACTGGATGCTGGCGGCGAGCTGCTCTACCTCGCTCGCGCCGAGCGTCTGGTCGTGGACAAGTCGCGCGTCACCGCACTGGAGTGCCTCGCCATGGATGCGCGCAGCGTTGCGCCGACCGGGCACAAGATTCGGGTGCGTGCGCGCCACTACATCCTCGCCGGCGGCGGGATCAACACACCGGCAATTCTGTTGCGCTCGGACGCGCCGGACCCGCACCAGCGCGTCGGAAAACGCACCTTTCTGCACCTGGTGAATTTCTCTGCCGCCCAGTTCGAGCAAGTGATCAACCCGTTCTACGGCGCGCCTCAGTCGATCTATTCCGATCAGTTCCAATGGGATGACGGCATCGCCGGGCGCATGTCCTACAAGCTGGAAGTGCCGCCCATCCACCCGGCCCTGGCCGCAACGCTACTTGGCCGGGGCGGTATCGATAACGCCCTGCGCATGGAGCAGCTGCCGCATACCAACGCCATGATTGCGTTGATGCGCGACGGCTTCCACCCGGAAAGTGCCGAAGGCCAGGTCCAGCTGCGCAGCGACGGCACGCCCACACTCGACTACCAAATGACGCCCTACACCTGGGATGGCATCCGCCGGGCCTACCACAGCATGGCGGAAATCCAGTTTGCCGCCGGCGCCAGAACCGTCCTGCCGCTGCACAACGACGCCAGCCATGCGGCCAGCCTCAAGCAAGCACGCCAGATGATCGATGGGCTGAATCTCGAGCTATATCGCACCCGGCTCGGCAGTGCTCACGTGATGGGCGGTTGCGCCATGGGCGAAGACCCGCGTCAGGCGGTCACCGACAGTCTTGGCCGGCACCACCAGTTGGAAAACCTGTCGATCCACGACGGCTCGCTGTTTCCCACCAGCATCGGGGCCAATCCGCAGTTATCCATATACGGCCTCGCCGCGAAACTCTCGAGTCAATTGGCCGAACGATCGAAAAATGCGTGAACGGCTTCGTTGTGCTGACATTCGGTAGCCATCCGCTTTGATGCTTTACGCTGCCGACACCGAGCCGCTACCATCCACCCCCCACGCAAGCGTCAGGACGCCGCGATGAATCGAGTGCTGTATCCGGGAACCTTCGACCCGATCACCATGGGCCACACCGACCTGGTCGAGCGCGCCTCGCGCCTGTTCGACGAAGTCATCATTGCCGTCGCTGCCAGCCCCAACAAGAATCCGCTGTTCCCGCTGGAACAACGTGTCGCACTGGCCAAGGAAGTGACCTCGCATCTGCCGAACGTCAAGGTGATGGGTTTCTCCACGCTGCTGGCGCACTTCGTCACCGAGCAGAAAGCCAACGTGCTGCTGCGCGGCCTACGGGCGGTTTCGGACTTCGAATACGAGTTCCAGCTGGCCAACATGAACCGCCAGCTCGTTCCGGACGTGGAAAGCCTGTTTCTGACGCCATCGGAAAAATTCTCCTATATTTCCTCGACCCTGGTCCGCGAGATCGCCCGGCTTGGCGGCGATGTCAGCAAATTCGTTCACCCCTCGGTGATGAAGGCGCTGACCGAGCGCTACGGCTCGCGCTGAAGCACTCCAGCCTTTGCGCGGCGGACACTTAGCGACAAAAGGGTGATCACTGCCGCGTGCACCAGGCGAGTCGATGCGGCAAAATTGGCGCGTCGTTATTACTTGCGCTGCGGCAGATGCCGCAGTTGGAGCCAGCTGGATGTCCCTGATAATCACCGATGACTGCATCAACTGCGACGTGTGCGAGCCTGAGTGCCCGAACAGCGCGATTTCCCAGGGCGAGGAAATCTACGTCATCGACCCGAACCTCTGCACCGAGTGCGTCGGCCACTACGACGAACCGCAGTGCCAGCAAGTCTGCCCGGTGGACTGCATCCCGCTCGACGAAACCAATGTCGAGAGCAAGGACGAGCTGATGCAGAAGTACATGATCATCACCGGCAAAGCCTGATCGGCTCCCGAGCGCGACCTCACCAGAGCGGCGGGGTCAGCCAGATACTTCTCGATCGCTCCGCAAACCCTTCGTCCGTCCGTTAACGTCTATGACGTTGAAGATGGTCTGCGCACGGCTACGAGTACACCGCAGCAAATCCGAAGGGTGCCTTAACCAACGTCGCTAGGCGCGGCTTGGGTAAGGCTGCCCATGCGCATATCGATGACCGCAGCCCGGCTGCAGCGATCAAGGGGCGAATCGCCTTATCGGAAACGACACGGCTCCGCGCGCATCAAGCGGCGAAGCCGTGAAAGAAGCAGGTCGATGAGGGTTCCGACCTGCTGTGTGGCCGCGGATCAATCCTGGCGGTTATAGCCGACGCGGGTGCAGCCCAGGCAGCGAGCAAAGGCCGCGGCGCCTGGTTCAACAACCAGCGCATGCCCCGCCTCCTTGATGCCGCCGCCCATGGCGCTGAACGGCAAGCTGACCACGAACAGGCCTGCGCCAATGGCGGTGGCTGCGATCAGCAACGGACGGGCAATCAGCAGATCGCCAACGATGGAAAAGGCTTTGGGGGCTTCGACGGTGTACATCGGATCGCCGCTGGCGTTCTGCTGTACCGATTGCGCCTGCACGGGCATCGTCAGCAGACCGGTGGTCAGGGCCAAGACAACAGCAGTGGAGCGAAACAGATTCATGGTGTGGTCCTTCAGCTGGGCGATACGAGGCAGGTAATTGTAGTGTTGGCCACTATAGCAGCGGCCGTTGGTTATTGATCGTGAACAACGTCAACGCCTGCGCACTCAGGCGAGATCATCGCTGGCAGCGTCCGCAATAAACGCTGGCCCGCTGGCCGAGGCGGATTTCCCGCAGGGTCGAGCCACAGGTTTTGCAAAAATCACCGCCCCGCCCATAAACGAACAGCTCTTGCTGGAAGTAACCCGGCTTGCCGTCGCCACCGACGAAATCGCGCAGCGTGGTGCCGCCGCGCTCGATGGCATAGGCCAGGATCCGCTTGATCTCCACGGCCAGCTTCATGTAGCGCGCCCGTGACACTGCGCCGGCTGCACGCCGCGGATCGATTCCGGCAGCGAACAGCGCCTCGCTCGCATAAATATTGCCAACACCGACAACCACCGCGTTATCCATGATGAAGGGTTTGATCGCCATGCTGCGTCCCCGCGACATCTGGTACAGACGCCCGCCATCGAACGCATCACTCAGCGGTTCCGGCCCCAGACTGGCGAACAGCACGTGGCTCAGCGGATCATCGCTCCACAGCAGGGCGCCGAAGCGGCGCGGGTCGGTGTAGCGCAACGCCATTCCGGATTCCAGCACGATGTCGACATGCTCGTGCTTGCCCACCGGAAGATCAGCCGGTACCAGCCGCAGGCTGCCGGACATGCCCAGATGCGCGATGAGCGTGCCCACTTCAGCCTTGATCAACAGGTATTTGGCGCGCCGCTCAACGCCCTCAATGCGCTGCCCAGACAGCCGCACATCGATATCGTCGGGAATCGGCCAGCGCAGCCGCCGCTCGCGCACGATGACCTGGCTGACACGCTGGCCGATCAGGTGCGGCGCGATACCTCTACGGGTGGTTTCAACTTCTGGGAGTTCTGGCATCAGAGAATATGCAGTGTGGAACGGATGACGACCTTAGCAGCTAACGCGCGGCCGAGTCAGCCGACGCCCAGCTCACGAATGCTATCGCGCTGGCATTCGAAGTCGTAGTCCGACAGGCCTACATATTCCAGAACAAGCTGCGAGACGGTATCCCACTCATGATCCGCCGCCTGCTCGCCAAGAACACGATGGCAGGCACAGATATGTTCGGCCATCTTCAGGATCGCCAGCAGTGTCTTGACCTGCGGATCGCTCCACTCGTCATTGAACAAAGCCAGCGCATTGTGGTGATTGGCAATGGTTTCGCAGAGCGGTTGCGGCAGCTTCCAAGAGCGCGCCACATAATAGCCGACCACGGCGTGATTGGTGTTTAGTTCGCGATTCTCGATGTCAGTAACACGCGTTTCGACGTCGACACTGGCGTAGGCCTCCTCAAGAACCACCATGTAGCCGGGGAAACGACCGACCATCAACGGGATGCCACAGTTGTGGAACAGACCAAGGGTGTAAGCCTCGTCCGGTGCTCGATAGCCGATGCGCTTGGCGAGAGCGAAGCAGGTACTGGCTACGTCCTGCGCTGAATCCCAGAACCGGTTAAGCGTGACAATGGCTGCATCGGTCAGCTCGCCTCGGATCGACTGCGCATTGATCAGATTGACCACCGAGTTGCAGCCCAGCAGGTTGACGGCCTGCTGGATCGACGCGATTCGGTTGGCGATGCCAAAAAAGGGCGAGTTGACGGTCTTCAGCAACGCACCGGAGAGGCCCGGATCCTGACTGATCAACCGAGCAATGGCGCGCAGATCAGGCTCCGGCATCACCTGCTCCATCTGCAGATCGACCATGATCTGCGGCTGCGGGGGAACGCTGATTCCTTGCAGCACGCTGCGAATCTGCTCGTCGGTGAGTTCGATAGACATGGTGACGGCCCGGCCCGATGACTAGCAAAAAGCCATTAAATAAAGAGCGCGAACTTTGGCCGAGTTCATGGTCGGATTCAAGTAGACCATCATGCAAAATCGACGGGAGGAAACGAAATGGCTAACACCCTGAAAGGCAAACGCATCGCGATCCTGGTGACCGACGGTTTCGAGCAGGTCGAGCTGACCGGGCCAAAGGAGGCGCTGGAAGAAGCCGGTGCGACCGCCGAGATTATCTCCTCATCGAATGGCGAAGTTACCGGCTGGAACCACACCACACCCGCCACCAAATTTCACGTCGACAAGACCTTCGACACTGTTCACATGGAAGACTATGACGCCGTACTGCTTCCCGGTGGTGTGGTGAATTCCGACACCATCCGCACCGACGAGATGGCTCAGGAACTGGTCCGCGACGCGGCGCGAGCAAACAAGACCATCGCCGTAATCTGTCATGGTGCCTGGTTGCTGGTCTCGGCCGATCTGGTCAAGGGCAAGCGCATGACCAGCTGGCCCTCGCTGACCGACGATTTGAAGAACGCCGGCGCCCAGTGGGTCGACGAGGAGGTCGTGGTCGACGGACACCTCATCAGCAGCCGCAAGCCGGACGATATCCCGGCGTTCAGCGAAGCCCTGATCAAAGCCCTCGCGGCCTGACGGGAAGCTGGTGGCTGGCGGCTGGTGGCTGGTGGCTGGTGGCTGGTGGCTGAATGTAGGGTGGATCGCGCTTCATCGATCCACCGAAAAACGGATTCGGTGCTCGTTGAAACCGAGGGTGCAGCCAATCGCCGGCGACCCTCTGCATAGGAACCCTTTCCAACGCCTGTTCGTCCAGCCTCGGCCATCGCCCAGCGCTCAACCAGCCAGCGCTTTTGTCAGCCCTCTGGCCTATAATCGCGCCCTTTTCCCGGAGCCCTCCCGATGAGCCTGCCCAGCCTGCGCCTCAAAGCCAACGCCGACCGCCGCCTGCGCGCCGGCCATCTGTGGGTCTACAGCAACGAGGTGGATACCGCTGCCACACCGCTGAGTGGTTTTGCGGCCGGTGATCAAGCCATCCTCGAAGCGGCGGGTGGCAAGCCACTGGGCATCGTCGGCGTCTCGCCGAACAACCTCATCTGTGCGCGCCTGCTGTCTCGCGACCTCAAGCACAGCCTGGACAAATCATTGCTGGTGCATCGCATTCAGGTCGCTCTGTCGCTGCGCGATCGCCTGTTCGATCAACCGTGCTACCGCCTGATTTACGGCGACTCGGACCTGCTGCCGGGCCTGGTAGTGGATCGCTTCCACGACCACTTGGTGGTGCAGCTTGCCTCCGCCACCATGGAGCGCAACAAGGATGCCGTGCTCGAAGCCCTGGTCCAGGTCCTCAAGCCCCGCGGCGTGCTGTGGAAAAACGACTCCAGTGCCCGCGATGCCGAAGGCCTTGAGCGCTACGTCGACACCGCGTTCGGCGTGGTCCCTGAATGGGTCGCGCTGGAAGAAAACGGCGTAAAGTTCGAAGCGCCAGTGCTGCAAGGTCAGAAGACCGGCTGGTTCTACGATCACCGCATGAACCGCGCGCGACTGGCGCCCTACGTGAAGGGCAGGCGCGTTCTGGACCTGTTCAGCTACATCGGCGGCTGGGGCGTGCAGGCCGCGGCCTTCGGCGCCAGTGAAGTGTTCTGCGTCGACGCTTCAGCCTTCGCCCTGGACGGCGTCGAGCGCAATGCCGCGCTCAACGGCGTAGCCGAGAAGATGACCTGCGTCGAGGGCGATGCCTTCGACGCGATGCGGGAGCTGAAAAACGCCGAAGAGCGCTTCGATGTGGTCATCACTGATCCGCCCGCGTTCATCAAGCGCAAGAAGGACATCAAGAACGGCGAAGCCGCCTACCGCCGCCTGAACGAAGCCGCCATGCGGCTACTGAACAAGGACGGCATCCTGGTCAGCGCCAGCTGCTCCATGCACCTGGAAGAAGACAACCTGCAGAACATCCTGCTCGGCAGTGCGCGGCATCTGGATCGGAACATCCAGCTGCTTGAGCGTGGCAGCCAAGGCCCGGATCATCCCGTGCATCCGGCGATTCCCGAGACGCGCTATATCAAGAGCATCACCTGTCGCATTCTGCCGAATAGCTGAGCGAGTACGTCCTGTGGGAGGCATGCCGTTACCGAACCTGTCGCTGGCCGATACTGCGATCTTGCGGCACGTCTTCCAGCACGCGCCCGATCCGCTGCTGGTGGTAGGGGCTGACGGCAGCCTGCTGCACCTCAACCCGGCAGCCCAACGCCTCATCGCTACGGCCGCCAGCCCGCCCAGCAACCTCGCCGCCGTGTTGCATCCGGAAGACTGCCCGGCGCTGCTGTCGGCCATCGCAATGCACCGAGAGGCCGAGGAGCAGGAGCTCGCAAGTGCCCGCTACCGGGATGGCGACGGGTTTCGCTGGGTACATCAATTTCTGAGCATGATCCCCTCACCGGAGTCGGCCTGCTATCTGCTGCGCCTGCGGCTGCCGGCGCCACCGGTCGAGCAGATCGCCAGCCTGCCGCTGGATCAGTTACAGGACGGCATGCTGCTGATAGATCGACAGACCTGCCTGCGTTTCGCCAATGGTGCCGCCTGCCGCCTGCTGGGGCAGTCACTGGACCAGCTACTCGAACTGCCCCTTAACAGAGTCATCGAGCCATGGCGCGAGCACGCGCCGGACTATCTCTGGGAGCAGCTCGCGAGCCAGCGCCGGTTCTCGATGAACCTGACCAGCAGACACGACGGCAGTCGGCTGACACTGGCGCTTACCTTTCAGCCGCTTCAGTTTTTCGATAGTAGCTATGCGCTGCTCAGAATCGAGGACATCAGTGAGCGGTTGATGAGAGAAGCCAGCCTCATCGAGAGCGAGCGACGCTTCCGGACGCTGGTCGAAAACGCGCCGGATGGTATCGGCAGGTTCACGCCCGAGTGCCAATTGTTGTACGCCAACCCCACATTGCGACGGCTGGTCCCGTATCAGCACGCCGGAAGGATCGAGCTGCCGGCAGAACAAACTTTCGGCCTCGACCGTCAGCAACACACGGAGTTTGCGGCGCTGGTCAGCCATGCCGTCGAGACCGGCGAAAGCATGGAGCGTGAGTTCATTCATGGGCAACCCGGAGCCGAACGAGCGCCTCGGCACCTGTTGGTGCGCCTAGTGCCGGAACTCGACGCCGAGGCGCGCATACGCAGCGTCATTGCCATCAGCCGGGACATCACCGGCATACGCGCCACCGAACGTGATCTCGAGGCCTCTCATGCTCGGCTCCGAGATCTGGCCAGCCGCCGTGAAAATGCCCGCGAGGAAGAGCGCAAACTGATCGCGCGGGAAATCCATGACGAACTCGGTCAGCACCTGACCGCATTGCGCATGGGCATTTCGATGCTGCGCCTGCAATTTGGAACCCGGGAGCCGGGTCTGATCGCCCCCGTGGAGCGTCTCATGCAGCTGTGCGACGGCACCATCCAGGTGGTTCGCGACCTGGCCACGCAGCTGCGGCCAGCTGCATTGAACATGGGCCTAGTCGCCGCGCTGGAATGGCTAGTCGATCAGTTCCAGCGTAACACCGGGCTGAGTTGCGCCCTCGACCTGCCATGCCAAAAGGTGGAACTGGACGACACGCGGGCCACGGCCGCCTTCCGGGTCGCCCAGGAAGCGCTGACCAACGTGGCCCGCCATGCACTGGCAAGCCGGATCACGATCACGCTCCAGCTGCGCGAAGGCAGTTTTTTGCTGGAAATCCACGATAACGGCCAAGGCTTCGACCCGCGTCAAGCGGCGGGTCGCTCGCTGGGGCTGTCCGGTCTGCATGAGCGTGGCCTGACGCTCGGTGGCCAAGTTATCGTGTTTAGCCATCCCGGCCAGGGCACAACTGTCCAGGCATTGTTCCCTCAGGATTTGCCCTCCAAGGAGTCGCCATGATCCGCCTGCTTATCGCCGACGACCACGCCATCATGCGCGAGGGGCTCAAGCAACTGATAGGACTCGATTCACTGCTGCAGGTGAGCGCTGAGGCAGAAAACGGTGCCCAGGTCCTCGAGCGTTTGCGCGAGGCCGAGTACGACCTGCTGCTGCTGGACATGAGCATGCCCGGCATCAGTGGCGAGGCGCTGATCGCACGGGTGCATACCGGGCACGCCAAGCTTCCGATTCTAGTTCTGAGCATGCACAACGAACCGCAGATTGCTCTGCGCGCGCTGCGTGCTGGTGCCTCCGGCTACCTGACCAAGGACCACAATCCGGAAACCCTGCTGGCCGCCATCCACAGGGTGGCCAAGGGCGGACGCTATATCGACCCGCGCCTGGCTGAGCAGATTGCCTTGGCCAACACCGATCCCGAGCAGCCTGTCGAAGCCTTGTCGGACCGCGAATTTCAGATCCTGCGCCTGCTCGGCCAGGGCCTGAGCGTCAACCAGATCGCCGACCAGCTGGTGATCAGCAACAAGACCGTCAGCACCCACAAGACCCGCCTGATGAAGAAGATGGGTTTCCAGTCGAACGCCGACATCGTGCGCTACGCCATGAACCAAGGTCTTGAGTGATCTACCCGTAGGCATTTCCCTACAACCTTTGCGGTAATTCCTACTACAGGATCGGGATGAGCCGATGTCTGCCTGACATCGGCTGCGGCATGCTGCGCTCGTGAATTCGACGCCACCAAACTGACATCAGTCTTGTGGTCTCGGGCACGACTGCGGCGGGCGCTTGGCTCCGCTGAATTGAAACGGCGGAGATTGCCCAGTGACCGATTCGACCCCTGCCTCCAGCCTGCTGCCGGCTTTTCCAGCCACGGCAAGCGCGCTGTTCGGTGCCCTCGCCGTGCTCTGGAGCGGTGCCGGAAGCCTTGGCGCCTGGCCAGCGGCTGCCCTGGTACTGGCCGCCGGCCTGGCCGCGGGCGCCTGGCAACAACGTCAGCTGCAGGCAATGCGTCATTCCCTTGAGCATCCCGAGAGAGGAGCACCCGCGACCTTGCCTGATATCGAACTAGAAGCCACCTGCCAACAGCTGGCTCCGGTCTGGGCCGAGCATATCGAAACCGCACGCAGCCAGACCGAGCAAGCCATCACCGACCTGTCCGAGCGTTTCGGCCTGCTGGCCGGTCGCATCCAGGCCAGCATTGACGCCAGCGAGGACAGCGATCTCGTCGATCTGCTGTCGAGCAGCGAACGGGAACTGGAGACCATCGTCACTGCGCTGCGCCAAGCCCTGGACAGTAAACAGGCGCTGCTGGAGGAGGTTACGCGGCTGTCCGGCTTCACCGTGCAGCTGCACGGCATGGCCAAGGATGTTGCCCATATCGCCAAGCAGACCAATCTGCTCGCCCTCAATGCAGCCATCGAAGCGGCGCGCGCCGGCGAGGCCGGTCGTGGCTTCGCCGTGGTCGCCGACGAGGTGCGCAAGCTGTCTTCGCTGTCCGGCGAGACGGGACAGAAGATTGGCGAGACGGTCGCTACCGTCAGCGCGGCCATCGACAAGACGTTGGAAGTCTCGCGCGCATCCGCCGACAAGGACATCGCTGCGCTGGACGATGCCAACCGGGTGATTCACGAGGTGATCGGGCAATTGCGCCAGAGCGCCGGGCAGCTGGTAGACGGTCGCGAAGCCATGCGCCGGGACAGCGAGGCGGTCGGACTGGAGCTGGCAGAGGTGCTGGTATCCCTGCAGTTTCAGGACCGCGTCAGCCAGATGCTCGGCCATATCCGCGACGACCTGGAAAAGTTCAGCCAGCACCTGCAGCGGCGCGATGACTGTCGTTCGTCCGGTGAGGTGGCCCCGCCGCTGGACAGCAAGCGCTGGCTGGATGAACTGGCGCGCACCTACACCACCCCCGAACAGCACGAGATCCATCGCGGTCAGCGCCCCGGCGCGGCCGGTGACTCCGACATCACATTTTTCTAAGGACACGCCATGAGCAAGACCATTCTCATCGTCGACGATTCTGCGTCCATTCGCCAGGTCGTTGGTATCAGCCTCAAGAGTGCCGGCTACAGCGTCGTCGAAGCGGTCGACGGCAAGGACGCGCTGAGCAAGCTGGACGGCCGCAAGGTGCACTTGATGATCAGCGACGTGAACATGCCGAACATGGACGGCATCTCCTTTCTCAAGGCTGTCAAGCAGCTGCCCGCCTACAAGTTCACCCCGGTCATCATGCTGACCACCGAGGCCGGCGAGGCACGCAAGCAAGAAGGCCAAGCGGCGGGTGCTCGCGCCTGGATCGTCAAGCCCTTCCAGCCGGCACAGATGCTCAACGCCGTTTCCAAGTTGATCCTGCCGTGAACCCGACGAGGTATCCGATGCCCGCCGAAGGTATCCGCTCAATCCGGCTGGAGGGGGCCATGACCATTTACAGCGCCGCCGAAGCCAAGCCGTCGCTTCTGGACCAGCTAAATCCGCCCGGTCAGCTGGCCCTGGACCTGTCGGCGGTCGACGAGATCGACTGCGCCGGCCTACAACTGCTGGCGCTGGCGCGTGAGGAAGCCCGTCGTGCCGGTGGCGAACTCTACCTGGCCGAATGCAGCGAGGCGGTTCATGAGGCACTGGCGCTCGGCGGCCTGGCCTCGTTCTTCGCCACTGAACAGGAGGCAGGCGAATGATCGACATGGGCGAAGTACTTCAGACCTTCATCGCCGAGAGCCAGGAGCTGCTGCAGCAGATGGAGCAGGCGCTGCTCGACATCGAGCAGAATCCCGACGACCCCGACACCTTGAATGCCATCTTTCGTGCTGCGCACACCATAAAAGGCTCAGCCGGGCTGTTCGGCTTCGACCTGATCGTGGCCTTCACCCATGTGGCCGAGAGCGTGCTGGACCGGGCCCGCAGCGGCGAGCTTCCGATTGACGGCACCCTCAGTGCATTATTGCTCGAGGCCGGCGACCACCTGGCCGGGCTGATCGCCCAGCTTGATGCCGGCGCCTCGCTCGAGGCATTGCCGCCGGGGATCATCACCCGCGGTGAAGCGCTGATTGGACGCATGGGCCAGTACCTCGAGGCGTCCCCAAGCGAAGCCCGCGGCGAGCCAGCGACATCTGCATCCGCCACCGCATCCGAGGCCGACACCGGCCGCGACGAGGGTCACTGGCACCTGTCGCTGCGCTTCGGCCCAGATACCCTGCGCAACGGCATGGACCCGCTGGCCTTCTTCCGTTACCTCAATACGTTTGGTCGCATTCTGCAGGTCGAAGCACTGACCGAGCGTCTGCCCTCAGCCGCCGAGATGGATCCGGAAACCTGCTACCTCGGCTTTGAACTGGCCTTCGTCAGCGACGCCGACAAGGCCACGATTGAGGGTGCCTTCGAGTTTGTCCGAGAGGACAGCCTGGTGCAGGTGCTATCCCCGGCGGCAAGTCCCGATGCCTTGCGCGCACACCTGGACGCCCTGCCGGAAGACCCCGCCGATGCCGGCGAGCGGCTGCTGCGCTGCGCCAGTGTCAGCCGCGCCGAGCTGGACGCCGTGCTGGCGCCTGTAACGGCCATGACCGAGGCGCCCGCCGTGGTGGCGCAAACCACCCTGATGAAGGCGCCGGTCGACGGACCGGTCCCCGCCGCAAAGCTGCGCGGTGACAACAGCCTGATCCGCGTTGACGCCGGCAAGCTCGACCAGCTGATCAATCTGATCGGTGAATTGATCATTGCCGGCGCCGGGGCTCGAATGATCGCCCAGAACAGCGGTCTAGGCGCCATGGTCGAAGCGACCGAAGTGCTCTCGCGACTGGTAGAAGAAGTCCGCGACTCAGCGCTGACCCTTCGCATGGTGCAGATCGGCGGCACCTTCAATCGCTTCCAGCGTGTGGTACGCGATGTTGCCCGGGAGCTGGGCAAGGACATCTCGTTGCAGATCAGCGGCGGTGATACCGAGCTGGACAAGACCGTAGTCGAAAAAATCGGCGATCCGCTGACCCACCTGGTGCGCAACGCCATGGATCACGGCATCGAGCCGCTCGAGGTACGCCGCGCCGTCGGCAAGCCTCTGCAGGGCCGGGTCAGCCTCAATGCCTACCACGAGGCGGGCGGGATCGTCATCGAGGTCTCCGACGACGGTGGCGGCCTCGACCCGCAGAAAATCCTGGCCAAGGCCATGCAGCGCGGCTTGGTAACGGACGGGCAGACCCTGGCCGAAAAGGACATTCTCAACCTGATCTTCGAACCTGGCTTTTCCACCGCCGAAACCGTCAGCAACCTCTCTGGGCGCGGCGTCGGCATGGATGTGGTCAAGCGCAACATTACCTCCCTGCGCGGCACTGTCGAGCTGGACAGCACCCCCGGCGTAGGTACCTGCGTGCGCATCCGGCTGCCGCTGACCCTGGCCATCATCGACGGCTTCCTCATCGGCGTCGGCCAGGCCAGTTATGTGGTGCCGCTGGACATGGTGGAGGAATGTATCGAACTGCCGCCGGGCCATCTGGACGGGCGCGACTACCTGGAACTACGCGGCGACGTACTGCCGTTCATTCGCCTGCGCCAGCTGTTCGACGAGGCCAGCACGCCACCGCGACGCGAGAACGTGGTGGTCGTGCGTTACGCCGGTACTCGTGCTGGCCTGGTCGTAGACCAATTGCTCGGTGAATTCCAGACCGTGATCAAACCGCTGGGCAAGGTCTTCCACCAGGTCTCCGGACTTAGCGGCTTCACCATTCTGGGCAGCGGCGACGTTGCCCTGATTCTCGATATTCCTGGTCTGCTGGGACATATCCCCCGCACACCAAACGACCTGCGCCAGGCCAGTCCTGTCGCCACCCTCACCTGACGAGAGCCACGACCATGACCTTTTCCCGATCCCTGTTCGTGCTGGTTGCCGCCGCGCTGGCCAGCCTGACGGCCCTGAGCCTAACCCTCTTGCAGAGCGCCGACACCGTTCTGCTATCCCTGGTGGCGCTTGCCGGCGTCCTGATACTGACCATTCAGGGCCTGGCCCTGGCTCGCAACCTGCGCACCCTGGGCGCCGAACTGCAGCATATGACCGACGAACACGCCTTGGGCGATATCGACGTGGTACTGGACACCGACCGCTTCGGCGGCAGCTTCAAGGCGTTGGCCCAAGGCATCAACGAGCTGGTGGCCGCCCACATCATCGTCAAGAAAAAGGCCATGGCCTGCGTCAAGGCCTTTGGCGAGGGCGACCTGGCCGCCCCGCTGGAGCGCTTCCCCGGCAAGAAGGCCTTCATCAACGACACCATCGAGCAGCTGCGTGACAACCTGACCGGGCTGATGGACGAGATGCGCCATATGTCCGACGAGCATGACCGTGGCGATATCGACGTAATGATCGACGCCGAGCGCTTCGCCGGCTCCTACCGTGAGATCGCGCATGGCATCAACGCCATGGTAGCGGGCCACATCAGCGTGAAGAAAAAGGCCATGGCTGCGGTGCGCGCCTTTGGCGAGGGTGATTTGTCGGCACCGCTGGAACAGTTCCCGGGCAAGAAGGCCTTCATCAACGATAACGTCGAGCAGTTGCGCAGCAACATCCTGGCGCTGGTTGAAGACACCCGCATGCTCAGCGAGGCGGCCATGCTCGGCCAGCTCGAGGTTCGCGCCGACGCCTCGCGCCATCGCGGCGACTTCCAGCGCATTGTCAATGGCATCAACGGCACCCTCGAAGCGATCATCACCCCGCTCAACGAGGCCACTGCGGTGATCGGTCGTCTCGCCGAAGGCGACCTGTCGACCACCATGGAAAGCGAATGCCAAGGCCACCTGCTCACGCTCAAGACCTCGCTTAACGCCACCGTCGACAAACTGGCCGACGTGATCGGCCGAGTGCACTACTCCACCGACATCCTCAGCAGCGCCGCCGAAGAAATCTCCGCTACCGCCCAAAGCCTTAGCCTCGCGGCCTCCGGCCAAGCGTCCTCGGTTGAGGAAACCTCGGCTTCGATGGAACAGATGTCCGCTTCCATCGAACAGAACACCGAAAACGCCCGGATTACCGACGGCATGGCCGGCAAGGCCTCCTGCGAAGCCTCCGAAGGCGGCCAGGCAGTGAAGGACACCGTGGCGGCGATGAAGGTTATCGCCGAGAAAATCGGCATCGTCGACGACATCGCCTACCAGACCAACCTCCTGGCACTCAATGCTGCCATCGAGGCCGCTCGCGCCGGCGAACATGGCAAAGGCTTCGCAGTAGTTGCCGCCGAAGTGCGCAAGCTGGCCGAGCGCAGCCAGGTGGCGGCGCAAGAGATAGGCGAAGTGGCCAAGAGCAGCGTGTCGCTGGCCGAGCGTGCGGGCACCCTACTCGACCAGATGGTGCCCTCGATCACCAAGACCTCCGACCTCGTGCAGGAAATCACCGCGGCGTCTCAAGAGCAGACGACCGGCGTCGGCAAGATCAGCACCGCAATGAATCAGCTGAGCGAAATCACGCAACAGAACGCCTCGGCCTCCGAGGAGCTGGCCGCCACTGCCGAGGAAATGAGTGGTCAGGCCGAACAGCTGCAACGCTTGATGCAGTTTTTCAGCCTGGAGGGGCATCAGCCCTTCATGCCCTCGGCCGAAGTCGCCATCCCGAGCCTGCGCGAGCGGCGTAGTAACCTGCGCGAGATGACCGAAGGCGGCTTTGTCCGCTTCGGGAGCTGAGCCATGTCGCAGCCTGCCGCCAGCGTCATCGAAGCGTCGGATGATGCACAGCAATACCTGACGTTCCGGGTTGGCCAGGAGCTGTACGCGATGACCACGGACTGCGTGCGCGAGATCATCGAGTACGCTCAAGTCACACCGGTGCCCATGATGCCAACGCTCCTGCGCGGCGTGATCAACCTGCGCGGCGCGGTGGTACCGGTGGTTGACCTGGGCGAGCGCTTCGGCAGTGGTCAGACCGCCCTGGGTTCGCGCAGCTGCATTGTCATCGTCGAACTGGGTGACACCGAGCAACCACAGCTGCTTGGCGCGCTGGTCGATTCGGTCAGCGCAGTGCGGCACATCGAAGAAGGCGCCCTGCGACCGGCGCCGACCTTCGGCCACGCCCTGCGCACCGATTTCGTCCAGGGCATGGTCCGGGTCGAAGACGGTTTCCTCACCCTATTACAGATCGAGCAGGTTCTTTCGATCTGTGAGCTCGCGGCTCTGGCCGGCCAGCGACACGCGTAACCCCGCCCCTCGACTAATGCGCGCGAGCGCCGGAGTAAACCTGTGACCATTAGCAAGACAATGACCCTGCTGGCGCTTTCAGCATTGATTGGCCTACTTATTCTGGCCGGACTCGGCCAGTACCTGCTGCACCAGGCCGAGCGCAGCCAGGTGGCCGCGCAGGAAATCGGCGAGGTGGCCAAGGGCAGCGTGGCGCTGGCCGAGCGTGCGGGCAGCCTGCTCGATGAAATGGTCCCCTCGATCACTCGCACCTCGGATCTGGTCCAGGAAATCGCCGCCGCGTCTGAAGAGCAGACCGCAGGCGTCGGCCAGATCAACACTGCGATGAACCAGCTCAGCCAGATCACCCAGCAGTCTGCCTCCTCCGCCGAAGAACTGGCGGCCACCGCCGAAGAGATGAGCGGGCAGGCCGAGCAATTGCAACAGTTGATGGAGTTTTTCAAGGTCGGCACTGACCCGCAACCGTCCCCAGTGGCGCAAAAGGCCAAGCGCCTGGACAGCTTGGGCAGCGCCGTCGGCGCCGCCTTTGCCAAGAATGCCGATAACCGGCTCGACATGCCGGCCGGTTTCGTACGCTTCAATGGGTGATGTGATGTCAACTGCCAATCAGAAACCGCTAGCTAGCCGGCCCACTGCCGCGCCCACTCAGTACCTGACCTTTAGCCTCGGCGCCGAATTGCTCGCCGTCGAAACCTTGAGCGTGCGCGAGATTATCGAGTACGGCGCGCTGACCCCGATACCGATGATGCCGCCCTCGATCCTCGGGGTTATCAACCTTCGCGGCGCCGTGGTGCCGGTGGTCGACCTACGCCTGCGCTTCGGTGACAGCGCCACCCGCCTGGGCCGGCGCACCTGCATCGTCATTCTGGAAGTGGCGCAGGAGGACATCACCCAGGTGATCGGCGTGGTGGTGGATGCGGTCAACGCGGTGCTGGAGATCAGTGCCGCCGACATCGAGCCGGCGCCGCGTTTCGGCGGTCGCCTGCGTGCAGACTTCATGCGCGGCATGGGTAAAGTCGACGGCCGCCTGGTGATCCTGCTGGATATTGCCCGGGTACTCTCGGCCGATGACCTTGCCCTGCTGGCACATCTTGAGGAGGCCGAGCAGGTCCAGGCCTGACGAATTCTATGGAAACCATTGCTCTTAACGATGCCGAGTTCCGCCAATTCAGAGGGCTGATCCATGAAGTCGCAGGGATTAGCCTCTCGGATGCGAAAAAACCCTTGGTAGCGGGCCGCCTCGGCAAGCGTTTACGCCAGCGCGGGCTGACCAGTTACGGTGACTATTTCCGTCTGCTTCAACGCGAAAGCAGTGAGCACCAGATTGCAGTTGATCTGCTGACCACCAACGAGACCTACTTCTTCCGCGAGCCCAAGCACTTCGACTTTCTGCGTCAGCTGCTGCAGGGTGAGCTGCGCAGCCGCCCCGGCCCGCTGCGTATCTGGAGTGGCGCCTGCTCCAGCGGCGAGGAGCCCTACACCATTGCCATGCTGCTGGCCGAGCATCTTGGCCAGCGCCCGTGGGAAGTCCTGGCTTCGGACCTGAGCACGCGCATCCTCGAACAGGCGCGGGCCGGCACTTACCCGCTGGAAGAGGCCGAGGGAATTCCTCGCGAGCTGCTGCACAAGTACTGCCTCAAGGGCACCGGGCGCCATGAAGGGCTTTTCGGTATCGACCCGGTGATCGCCAAGCGGGTGCATTTCTCTCAGATCAATCTCAACACGACCCTGCCCGACGTCGGACAGTTCGACGTGATCTTCCTGCGCAACGTGATGATCTACTTCAACCAGGACACCAAGCGTAAGGTGATGGAGCGTCTTCTGGCGCACCTGCGCCCCGGCGGTTACTTCATCATCAGCCATTCGGAAAGCCTGAACGGCATCAGCGACGCGGTAAAGGTGATCAAGCCATCGATCTACCGCAAGCCCGATGCCTAGCAAAAAGCCATCGGTAGACATCTACCTACAGCCCGGCGAGCTCTATTTCGGCGACCGCCGGGTACGCCTGCGCACCCTGCTCGGCTCCTGCGTGTCAGTGGTGCTATGGCATCCGCAGCGGCGTCTTGGCGGCATGTGCCATTTCATGCTGCCCAATCGCCATCGCCTGCCGCGCGCCGCGCTGGACGGCCGCTATGGCGACGAGGCCATCGCGTTGCTGCTGCAGGCGGTCCACGCCGCCGGCACGCGCGCTGAGGACTACCAGCTGTACCTGTTTGGAGGTGGCGACATGTTTCCCCGGTTCGTTCGCCAACCCGACAGCAGCGTCGGTGAGCGCAACGTAGAGGCCGCCCGACGGCTGATCGACCGACATGGCCTGCAGCTCCACGGCGAGCACGTCGGTGGCTGCGGCCACCGCAAACTGAGTTTTGATATCTACAGCGGCCAGGTGGACGTCCGCCAGCTTTTACCCGCGCAACCGCCAGGGATGGCCTCTGGAGCCCCGCACCAATGAAAACTATTAAAGTCATGGTCATCGACGATTCGGCGGTGGTCCGCCAAGTGCTCGCCGCTACCCTGGCTGCCGACCCGGCAATCGAGGTAATCGCTACCGCACCGGACCCGGTGTTTGCCCGAGAAAAGATGAACCGGCTATGGCCGGACGTCATCGTGCTCGATGTGGAGATGCCGCGCATGGACGGCATTACCTTTCTCAAGCAACTGATGGCCGAGCGACCGACACCAGTGGTGATCTGCTCGACCCTGACCGAAAAGGGTGCAGCGACCACCATGCAGGCATTGGCTGCAGGTGCCGTTAGCATTATCACCAAGCCGCAGCTGAACCTGCGCCAGTTCCTGCTCGACGCCAGCGACGATCTGATCCATGCGGTCAAGGGCGCCGCGCGAGCCAATTTGCGACGCATCGTCACCCCGCCACCGCCCACGCCACGGCAGACTGCCGACGCTATCCTGCCCACCAGCCAGGCGATGGCCCGCACCACTGAAAGCCTGGTGGCCATCGGCACGTCCACCGGAGGGACCCAGGCACTGGAATATGTGCTCACCGCCCTGCCACGGGTCTGCCCGGGACTGGTGATCGTCCAGCACATGCCGGAGCGCTTCACGGCCGCCTTTGCCGAACGGCTGAACAAGCTCTGCCAGATCGAAGTGCGCGAAGCCAAAGACGGCGACCGAGTGATGCCGGGGCTGGCGCTGATCGCCCCCGGCGGACGCCATATGTTGGTCAAACGCAGCGGTGCACAGTACCGGGTGGAAATTGTCGATGGCCCACCGGTTAGCCGCCACCGCCCGTCGGTCGACGTCTTGTTTCGCTCGGTGGCCGGCTCGGCCGGTACCAATGCGGTGGGCATCATCATGACCGGTATGGGCGATGACGGCGCCCGCGGCCTGAAGGAAATGCGCGGCGCCGGGGCCCATACCTTCGGCCAGAACGAGGCCAGCTGCGTGGTGTACGGCATGCCCAAGGAAGCCTTCAAACTCGGCGCGGTAGAAAAGGAAATACCGCTCTCGCAAATCACCTCGGCCATTCTGCACCCGGTCGCCACGCTACGCGGCTGAGCGCGCCCGTCGCACCGAGAAGCAGCGGACAGGATGCCACCGCCGCGCCGTTTTACGGTCGAGCCTATGGTTGCGATGGCGGGCCAAGCCACGCCGGCCACCCTCAGCGCCCGACCGTCAGCCTTTCGCAGTAACACGACGGCGCGTAGAATCGAGCCCATTCCTCGCCACCATCCCCCGGCGGGCCATGAGCCCAGGCCGCCCGAGCGATACCCCGCCTCGATCGGCCCCTGCGCATGTACGGCTACCGGCCGTTGCATGCGGCACAGGTGACGCTCACCATTAGCACCACTCGACCAGCTGATTAGCCGCAGGAACCGTCATGCCCGATTACCGCTCGAAAACCTCCACGCACGGCCGCAACATGGCGGGTGCCCGCGCGCTGTGGCGCGCCACCGGCATGAAGGACGAAGACTTCAAGAAGCCGATCATCGCCATCGCCAACTCATTCACCCAGTTCGTGCCCGGTCATGTGCACCTGAAAGACCTGGGCCAGCTTGTCGCCCGCGAGATCGAAAAGCACGGCGGTGTCGCCAAGGAATTCAATACCATCGCGGTCGACGACGGCATCGCCATGGGTCACGACGGCATGCTCTATTCGCTGCCTTCGCGCGAGATCATCGCCGACTCGGTGGAGTACATGGTCAACGCCCACTGCGCCGACGCCATCGTCTGCATCTCCAACTGCGACAAGATCACCCCCGGCATGCTGATGGCCGCGCTGCGCCTGAACATCCCGGTGGTATTCGTCTCCGGCGGCCCGATGGAAGCCGGCAAGACCAAGCTGGCCAGCCACGGCCTGGACCTGGTCGACGCAATGGTCATCGCTGCCGATGAAAGCGCCTCCGACGAGAAGGTCGCGGAATACGAGCGCAGCGCCTGCCCGACCTGTGGCAGCTGCTCCGGCATGTTCACCGCGAACTCGATGAACTGCCTGGCCGAAGCCTTGGGCCTCGCCCTGCCCGGCAACGGCTCGACCCTGGCAACCCACAGCGACCGCGAGCAGCTGTTCCTGCGCGCCGGCCGTACTGTCGTCGAGCTGTGCCAGCGTTATTACGGTGAAGGCGATGAGTCGGTACTGCCGCGCAACGTCGCCAGCCGCCGCGCGTTTGAAAACGCCATGACCCTGGACATCGCCATGGGCGGTTCGACCAACACCATTCTTCATCTGCTGGCCGCCGCTCAGGAAGCCGAGGTGGACTTCGACCTGCGCGCCATTGACGCCCTGTCGCGCAAGGTGCCGCAGCTGTGCAAGGTGGCGCCGAACATCCAGAAGTACCACATGGAGGATGTACACCGCGCCGGCGGCATCTTCTCGATCCTCGGCGAGCTGGCCCGCGGTGGCCTGCTGCACACCGACGTTCCAACCGTGCATAGCCGCAGCATGGAAGAAGCCATCGCCCAGTGGGACATTACCCAGACTCAGGACGAGGCGGTTCATACCTTCTTCAAGGCCGGCCCGGCCGGTATCCCGACGCAGACGGCGTTCAGCCAGTCGACCCGCTGGGACAGCTTGGACCTGGACCGAGCCGAAGGCTGCATCCGCAGCGTCGAGCACGCCTACTCCCAGGAAGGCGGCCTGGCGGTGCTCTACGGCAACATTGCCCTTGATGGCTGCGTGGTGAAAACCGCCGGCGTCGACGAATCCATCCACGTCTTCGAAGGCAACGCAAAGATCTTCGAAAGCCAGGACAGCGCCGTGAAAGGCATCCTCAATGACGAAGTGAAGGCCGGCGACATCGTCATCATTCGCTACGAAGGCCCGAAAGGCGGCCCGGGCATGCAGGAAATGCTCTACCCGACCTCGTACCTGAAATCCAAAGGGCTGGGTAAGGATTGCGCTTTGCTCACCGACGGCCGCTTCTCCGGCGGCACCTCGGGTCTGTCCATCGGCCATGCCTCACCAGAAGCGGCCGCGGGCGGCGCCATCGGCCTGGTGCAGGACGGCGACAAAGTGCTGATCGACATCCCCAACCGCAGCATCCAGCTGCAGGTCAGCGATGAAGAACTGTCCCACCGCCGCATCGAGCAGGACAAGAAAGGCTGGAAGCCTGCCGCCCCGCGTGCGCGAAAGGTGACCACGGCACTCAAGGCCTACGCCCTGCTCGCCACCAGTGCCGACAAGGGCGCAGTGCGTAACAAGGCGATGCTGGACGGCTGATCTTTCGGGTTACTGCGGCAAAAGAAAGCCCGACCATCGCGTCGGGCTTTTTCATCGCTCAATGGCTGGTTCCAGGCGAACGCCATCGATCTCAATCGCATTGAACCGTGGCGCGACCAATTCGAACTCACCGCGCTGTAAAAGCCCGCTGAGCAAGTCGCTGTCCGGGAGCACGCCTGCAGTGATGCGTAGCTGGCCAATCCTCTGCCAGCCCCCCGCAGCAGCCTGTCCAAACACCGGCACCGCCCACGGCTCTGCCCAAAGTAGAAGCACCTCGGGTTGGCCGTCCCGGTCCAGATCTACAGCGAACAAGCTGCAACTGTCTACGCACCCCTGATAGTTGACCGCACGCGCCAGTGATCCATCGCCATCCGCCACTGGCTCCCCAATCCAGGGCACTGGCGGCGCGGCAGCCACTTCTTGCTCGCGTTTCCACGCCCAATAGTGGTCCGCCTTATCAAGCCGCTGCAGATCGGCTTGCAGGCCCGTGCGACGAGCCTCGTCTTCCCAACGCTCGTCTAGTTGCTGACGCAGCGCTTGCAGATGTTGCCGCCCCGGCTCGCCCAACTGAAAGCGAAGCGCGCCCATGTCGGTTCGTTCGACTGGCACTTCGTCACTCAGCAGACGCTGATACTGACTAGCCGCGCTCAGGTGCAGCGGGCTTAGCGCCGGCACATGCATGAGCACCAACAGGCAGGCGGCGAACAGTGCCAGCGGCGGGTTGCTCTGTCGGAGCCCGCTCAGCCACGCGGCATCACGCCGGATCACTGCTCTCACCAGTGCCAGGCCATGCACCATCGCTACCAGCGCTAGGAGCGCAGCCAGCACGCGATCCGGGGTCAGCCCGTACTGGTCGATCCGCAGCCACAACGCATGCATCGCGAGGCCCGCCAGCAATGGCAGGCACATCGAACTGGCATCCGTCAGCAACCGCAAGGGTCGCGGGTAGTGAGACCTTTGCAGCCCGTCCTGCACGACCCCGTTGAGCAGTGCGACATGCGCGAACACCAGCGCCAGCAAGATCGGGGTCGCGTGGCGTGTCGCCCAGAGCGGAGCAAGACCGGTGAACGGCAGGAAAACCACGAACAGCAACAGAATCACCACTGTCAGCGGCAGCAGAAAACGACACATGGCCTGCAGCACATTGCGCAGCGCATCGATGACTTGGCCGCGCTCCAGCCCGATCCGCAGCCCAGCAGCGACAACGGTCGCGCTGGCGAGCCAGACGAAGCCGGACGAATTGAAGAGCCGCTTGAACTGATCGACCCCAAGCATGCTGAACAGGCCCGCCCAGAGCCAGATCAACAGCCAGAACACCCCGAGCATCACCAGCGCCATGAACAGCAGCAAACCGTTGTTCCAGGCGTGACGGTAGAGCGCGCTGTAGTCGAAGCGCCAGCGATGCGCAGGGTCCCGCGCCTGGATGAAGGGTGTGAGAATGTAGGCCAACGCCAGCTGACTCCACAGCAGCAGCGTGCCGGTCGTTTCATCGAAGTGATACCAGCGCGGCTGATCGAACTGAACCCCAAGCCACGCCGCCAGCGCCGCGGGCAAAAGAATCGTCGGGAGCAGCAGCTTCCAGCGATCCGCGTCGCGCAATTGCCCCCATAGCATCTGCAGCTGCCAGCCCCCCACCACGACCAACACAATGAGGGCCGAGCAGAGGGACCGCCAGACAGACCCGTGCGGCCAGCTCTCGCTGGCCAGCCATAACGTCAGCCCCTGGAACAGACCCACCGACAGATAAACCATCAGGGGTCGATGCTCACTTGCTGGTTGCATGATTGTTCCTTCAGAAAATCGTGGCAGCGCGGTCAGGCGCAGGTTATGCGGTTGCAACGTCAGAGTCTCAACATACCGCGCTGCGCCCGTGAGGCTGGCAGGTAATTCAGCCGTCAGCCACTGGCCTTCCCGGTTTTCGTAGGGGCGAGCACGCTCGCGGTCAAGCGCTGAGACTCATGCTGCGGGAGAGCCCGGATCGCCAGCAAGCTGGCTCCAATAGAGCCTGGCTATCTGAGTACAGCCGTCAGCGACCGGGCGTCCCGCTTTTCGTAGGAGCGAGCTCGCGATCAGGCGCACGTCATCTGCCGAAAGGTTCAGCTGTGCCCCATCGATGCTGCCACGTAGAATCGCGCTCTTTTTTGCTGGAGCATGCCATGAGCGCGCTGAAGTCCTCCCCCGACGAGCTTCGTAACGACCTGGTGTATGGCCTCGACGACCGCCCCCGCCCCTGGATCGCCTTCCTCGCCGCCTTGCAGCATCTGCTCGCGATCATCGTGCCCATCGTCACGCCCGGCCTGCTGATCTGCCAGGCCATCGACGTATCGCCACGCGACACCAACATCATCGTCTCCATGTCGCTGGTGATCTCCGGCATTGCCACCTTTCTGCAGTGCAAGCGCTTCGGCCCGCTGGGCGCCGGGTTGTTGATTGTTCAGGGCACCAGTTTCAACTTTGTCGGCCCGCTGATCGCGGGCGGCGTGCTGATGGTCAAGCAGGGCACGCCGGTCGAAGGCGTGATGGCAGCGATCTTCGGCGTGGTCATTGCCGGCTCCTTCATTGAGATGGGCGTCTCCCGCGTGCTGCCTTTCATCAAGCGGCTGATCACGCCGCTGGTGACCGGCATCGTGGTGCTGATGATCGGGCTGACGTTGATCAAGGTCGGGCTGATCAGCATGGGTGGCGGCTACGCGGCCATGGGCGACGGTAGCTTTGCCAGCCGTGAAAACCTGCTGCTCTCCGGCGTGGTGCTGGCCGCCATCGTTGTGCTTAGCCGCCTGCCGGTGCAGTGGATGCGCAGCTGCGCCATCATCATCGCGTTGGCCATCGGCTATGCGCTGGCCGCCTACCTGGGCCGGCTGGACTTCACGGGCATGCGCGAAGCCGAGCTGTTCGAGGTGCCGATGCCGTTGCACTTCGGCCTCGGCTTTTCCTGGAGCCTGTTCATTCCGATGGTGGTGATCTACCTGGTCACCTCGCTTGAAGCCATCGGCGATATCACCGCCACCAGTAAGCTTTCGCGTCAGCCGGTAGAAGGCCCGCTATGGATGCAGCGCATCAAGGGCGGCGTACTGGTCAATGGTGCCAACTCGCTGCTGGCGGGCTTCTTCAATACCTTTCCAAGCTCGGTGTTCGCGCAGAACAACGGCATCATCCAGCTCACCGGCATTGCCAGCCGCTACGTCGGCATGTGGATCGCGGTGATGCTGGTGATTCTCGGGCTTTTCCCGGCGGTTGCCGGCGTGCTGCAGGCGGTGCCCGAGCCAGTACTCGGCGGCGCCGCGATCGTGATGTTCGGTGCGGTGGCGGCAGCCGGCATCAACATTCTCGCGGGCATCAGGCTGGACCGCCGCGCGCTGCTGATCATCTCAGTCTCGCTGGCGTTGGGCCTGGGTTTCTCTCAGGTGCCGGAGTTCCTGGCAAACCTGCCGGGCGAGCTGCGCAACGTGCTGGAATCCGGGGTTGCAACCGGCGGCATCTGCGCCCTGGTGATGAACTGGTTTCTGCCCGAGTCGCCGGCAAGCGCAGAGCAGAACCCGGTCTGATCAACTGGTACGCGCCTCCTGAGCGAGGCGCTGGCAGAGCTCATCGGCAATCGCCAGGGCGGCCGTCAGCCCTGGCGATTCGATGCCGAACAGATTCACCAGCCCCGCAACGCCATGCTCGGCAGGCCCGTCGATACGGAAATCCGCAGCCGGTTCGCCGGGCCCGCTGATCTTCGGCCGGATGCCGGTGTAGGCCGGTTGCAACGCACCATCGGGCAAGCCCGGCCAGTAACGGCGGATGGCGGCATAAAAACCGTCCGCGCGGCTCTCATCCATCGTGTAATCGAGGCTGTCGACCCACTCCACGTCCGGGCCGAAACGCGCCTGCCCACCGAGGTCCAGCGTGAGATGCACGCCCAGCCCGCCAGGCTCGGGCATCGGATAGACCAGATGGCGGAACGGCGTGGCAGTCGCCAGGCTGAAATAGCTGCCCTTGGCGAAATAGCGCGGCGGCACCTTGTCGACAGGCAACCCTTTGGTGCGCAACGCAATCGCAGGAGCTGCGTGACCTGCGCAATTGATCAGCGTCTTGGCGAGCAAGGTCATCGGCTCAGCTCCGCCGACGTCCAGTTTCAAGCCGTCATCCATCACTTCAACAGCCTCCACTGGTGCCAGCAAGGCCAGCAGCGCGCCCGCGGCTTCGGCATTACCCTGCAGCGCCAGCATCAAGGCGTGACTGTCGACGATCCCGGTGCTGGGCGACAGCAGGCCAGCCACGGCGTTGAGCTGCGGCTCCAATGCCTTCAACTCAGCGCCATTGAGCCGCTGCAGATCGTCTACGCCATTGGCCAAGGCGTGCGCCTGTAACGCATCGAGTCCCGCGAGCTGCGAATCATCGGTGGCGACGATCAGCTTGCCGCAGCGCCGGTAGGGAACGCCGTGGCTCTCGCAGAAGGCATAAAGCGCGTCGCGCCCGGCCACGCACAGCCGCGCCTTCAGCGAGCCCTGCGGGTAGTAGATGCCAGCATGAATGACTTCGCTGTTGCGCGAACTGGTGCCGGTGCCGATGGCCGCTTCGGCTTCCAATATCAGCACCTCGCGTCCGGCCTGGGCCAGTGCCCGCGCTACCGCGAGCCCCACCACGCCGGCCCCGATCACGACGCAATCGACCTGCTCCATTTGTTTCCCCTTCGTTTAGGCGAGCGCCAGACTGCCGCAAGATCGAACCAGGGCCAAGTCTCGCTTGCCCAACCCTCAGGCAATTTCGAAAACGGGAGCCACCATGCGCATCGGCGTCATCTCCGACACTCACGGCCTGCTGCGCCCTGAGGCCCTCGCGGCGCTACAAGGCTGCGAGCGCATCATCCACGCCGGCGACATCGGCAAACCCGAGGTATTGGAGGGGCTGCGCGCACTGGCGCCGCTCGATGTTATCCGCGGCAATGTCGACAGCGGTGACTGGGCGGCGGCGGTCCCGGAGTATCTGGACCTGGAAATCGGCGGCTTGCGCATCTACGTCACACACGACGTCAAGACGATGGGCATCGACCCGATTGCAGAGCAGGTCGACGTGGTGATTGCCGGCCATTCACACCAACCGAAGATCGAGCAGGTCAACGGCGTGCTCTACCTCAATCCGGGGAGTGCAGGCCGTCGCCGTTTCACACTACCGATCAGCCTGGCACTGCTGGATATCGAAGACGGCCAGCCACGCGCGCAGCTGGTGACGCTGGGTTAAGCGCTCAGCTCACGCCCATGTAGCGGTCGCTGCGGTGATTGATCGCCAGCACCAGATTCAGTGCCACCGCGCCCAGCACCGAGAGCGCAACCTTATCCAGCGGCACGATGAAGACCGCCGCCAGCACGATCAATGCATCGATGCCCATTTGAAAAGTGCCGGCGCGCAGGCCGATGCGCTCCTGCAGGAACAGCGCAAGGATGTTTACCCCGCCGAGGCTGGCCCGATGACGGAACAGCATCAGCAGCCCGACGCCCATGGCGAAACCGCCAAACAGCGCCGCGTAGTAGATGTTCAGCTCGGCAAAGCGAATCCAGTTCGGGGTCAGCTCGGCCAGCAGCGACACCAGTCCCACCGCGATCACGGTGCGCAACGTGAAGCTCCAGCCCATGCGCCAGATGGCCAACAGATAGAACGGAATGTTCAGGGTGAAGAACACCAGCCCGAAAGGCCAGCCGGCGAAGTACTTGAGCAGAAAGGCCAGACCGACCGTGCCGCCGGTCAAGAGCCCGGCGTGGCTGTAGAAGGCGATCCCCAGCGCCACCATCGCGGTGCCCAAGAGCAGCGCAAGGGCGTCCTCCCAGAGCGGATGGCGGACGAATATCGGCGCGATGGTTTCCGCCTGCTCAGCGTCGCATTGCACTGGGCTCGGCTTGTCGTTCTGCATGGAAAGTGTCTCGTGTGGAGCGGACGGAAAGCATAAGCACTGACGCCAGGTCAGGACTTGGCGTCAGTCAAGGAAGCGTAGGGTGACGGGCTTAGCGCCGCTGCCAGGTCTCGAAGCGGTAAGCCGGCGTTTCACCCTCGGCCGGGTGTGCCTCGCTGTCGACACGTTCCCAGTCAGCTTCGTCATAGGCCGGGAAAAAGGCGTCGCCCGCGGGATTGACTTCGATGCGGGTGAGATAAAGCCGCTGCGCCTGACCCAGGGCCTGGGTATAGAGCTGCGCGCCGCCGATCAGCATCAGCTCGTCGACGCCTTGCTCACGCGCCCACTGCTCGGCGCGAACCAGCGCAGCATCCAGCGTGGTGAAGGTTTCAGCACCTTCGACGTGCAGATCGGGCTGACGGCTGACCACCAGGTTCAAGCGCCCCGGCAGTGGGCGGCCAAGCGAATCCCAGGTCTTGCGACCCATGATGATCGGCTTGCCGAGGGTCATGGCCTTGAAGTGTTTGAGGTCGGCCGGCAGATGCCAGGGCATCTTGTTGTCCAGCCCGATGACGCGGTTGTCCGCTAGGGCCGCGATCATGGCGAGGGGAAGCGAGGTCTGATTCATGGCGGCGAGGATAGCAGAGCGCCCGCCGGGCAGTCAGCGCCGCCAGATACACGTCAGCATCATCGAACGGTCATATCTGGTTTACCGAAGCGTCAAGCTGTCGTCATTCTCACGCTTCAGGCTAACCGCTCCCCTTCCACGGAGATGCCCACAATGGCCCGCCACAGCCGCCCTACCTTGCGCCACCTGTTTGCCGCCTGCAGCCTGCTGCTGCCGATCGCCGCGTTTGCCGCCACGCCTGACGCCTCGGTCGCCACCAAGAACGGCCGCGAAGAGCCCAATCCATTAGTCATCGCCCACCGTGGCGCCAGCGGCTACGTGCCCGAGCACACGCTTGCCTCTTACGCGCTGGCGATCCTGCAGGGTGCCGATTACGTCGAACCCGATCTGGTGATGACCCGCGACGGCCAGCTGGTAGCCCGTCATGACAACGAGCTGGGGCTGACCACCGACGTGTCGCAACGCCCCGAGTTCGCCGACCGCAAGCGCACGCAGAGGGTGGATGGCGTGAAGCTCACCGGCTGGTTCAGTGAAGACTTCACCCTGGCCGAGCTGAAAACCCTGCGCGCCATCGAGCGCATCCCAACGATCCGCCCCGGTAACGCGCGGCTCGACGGCAGCCTGGAAATCCCGACGCTGCAGGAGATCATCGATCTGGTGAAAACCCTGCAGCTGAGCGAGCGCCGCCGCATCGGTCTGTACCCGGAAACCAAGCACCCGACGCACTTCCAAAAACTTGGCCTGGCGATGGAAAAGCCTCTGGTCAGCATTCTTCATCGCAACGGCTACGCGGGCCGCAGCGCGCCGGTCTATATCCAGTCGTTCGAAGTGGAAAACCTGAAAATCCTCAGCCGGATGACGCAGCTGCGCCTGGTCCAGCTGTTTGGCGGCGGTCAGCCTTACGATCAAAAGGTTCGCGGCAGCGACCTGACCTACGCACAGATGGCCACGGCCGAAGGGCTCAAGGCGATCTCCCGCTATGCAGCCGGCGTCGGCCCGGAAAAGGGCTACATCATCCCGCGCGATGCCAACGGCAATCTCGGCCAGCCGACCGACTTCGTGCCGAACGCCCATGCGGCGGGCCTGAAGGTGCACCCGTACACCTTCCGCGCCGAGAACGTGTTCCTGCCGACCAACCTGCGCTACGGCGACTCTCCAGCCGAGCGCGGCAATATCGAGGCTGACATTGAGGCCTTCCTCGACGCCGGTATCGACGGGCTGTTCATCGATCAGCCGGACATTGCCGTACGCCTGCGCCAACAGCAGAACTGACCGATACAGCCACGGGTTGATCGCCCCTGGCTGTGGGTAGGTGACAAGCAGCCGGTGTCAGCGGATGACGCCGGCTTCGCGCAATGCATTCAGGCTGGCTTGATCCTTACCCAGCACCCGCCCGAGCACCGAGTCGGTGTGCTCGCCGTGCAACGGCGGGGCCTTTGCCGCGACCGTCGGCGTGCGCGACAGCCGCAGCGGGCTGCGTACCATGCGCACCTCGCCTGCCACCGGATGCTCGGCGCTGACTACCAGATCCCGGTAGCGTGCCGTTTCCGATTCAAGCGCGTGCGCGACATCCTTCACTTCGCCGACCGGGATCGCCTGCGCGCGCAGGGCTTCGATCAAAGCCTCGCTGGGCCACTGCGTGAACGCGTGCTGCAACAGCGGAATCAGCAGCTCGCGGTGCTCGGTGCGGCCTTTGTTCTGGGTGAAGCGTGGATCACTGTGGAGTTCAGGACGCTTGAGTACCTCCAGGCACAAGCGCCGGTACTGCTCGTCGTTGCCCACCGCCAGGGCGATGCTGCCATCGGCGGTGTTGAACAGCTGGTAGGGCACGATGCTGGCGTGGGCATTGCCGTAGCGCTGCGGCACCTTGCCGGTATTGAGATAGCCGGAGGCGACATTGGCCAGGAAATGCAGCGCGCTGTCGGACAGGGCAATGTCCACCGACTGGCCGAGCCCGGATTTTTCGCGCTCGTACAGCGCCGCGAGAATGCCCTGAACGGCGTTCATACCGGTGACCAGATCAATGAAAGCCACGCCCAGGCGCATCGGCTCGCCCTCTCTGTCACCCGTGATCGACATGAAGCCGCTCTCGGCTTGAATGATGAAGTCGTAGCCGGGACGGTTCTCCATCGGGTTACCGCGGCCATAGCCGGTGATCGAACAATGGATCAGCCTTGGATTGATCGTGGCCAGTGTTTCGTAATCCAGCCCGAGGCGCTTGAGGCTCGCCGGCAGGAAATTTTCGACTACCACATCGGCCTGCGCAGCCAGGTCGAGGATCAACTGGCGGCCTTCGGGCTTGCGCATATCCACCGCCAGGCTCTGCTTGTTGCGGTTGGCGCTGAGGTAGTAGGTGGAGATGCCGGCCTTGGCCGGCGGCATCCAGCTGCGGGTGTCATCACCCTCCAGGCTTTCGATCTTCCACACCTCGGCGCCAAGGTCGGCCAGGGCCATGGTCGACCAGGGCCCGGCTAGGATGCGAGTCAGATCCAGTACCTTGATGCCTTGCAGAACGCTCATCGACTCTCCTGCATATTTGATCGGGCGATGACGACGAAATTGGCGCAAGCGGGTCGAAACCACAACAGATGGCCTGCAAACATTTGTGCGATTACCGAACCGTTTTTCACTCATCGGACTCCCGTCAGGGTTCGATCCTTTTAAGGTGGCAGCGTCGGCTGATCGCTACACGTGCAGACTTACAACAACTACAAGAAGAGAACTCCACCATGCCCCTGACTATGAAGCGCACCCTGAGCCTGTTCCTCCTGGCCGCCACGCTCCCCCTCGCCTCGCTGACCCAGGCCGCCGAATGGCCAACCGACACCGTTCGCCTGGTGGTGCCCTATGCGCCCGGCGGGACCACGGATGTGCTGTCGCGCAAGGTGGCCGACCTCTTGCAGCAACAGATCGGCACGGTCGTCGTCGAAAACCGTCCGGGTGCTGGCTCGACCATGGCCACCGGACAACTGGCCCGCGGCGGGCGGGGCGCGGATCACACGATCCTGATGGCCTCTCCGGGGCACACCATCGGCCCCGTGATCTACAAGAAGTTGCCTTACGAGCCGGTGAAGGACTTCAAATTCATCCGCAACATCATCGAAATCCCCAATGTGATGGTGGTGCCGGCCGACAGCCCGTACAACTCGGTCGAAGAATTCATCGAGGCGGCCAAGACCAAGGAGATGACCTTCAGCTCCGCCGGCATCGGCAGCTCGATCCATATGTCCGGCGAGCTGTTCAAGACCATGACCGGCACCAAGATGACCCACGTGCCCTTCCGCGGTAGTGGCGAAGCGCTGCCGGCACTGCTCAGCGGCGACGTCGACGTCTCCTTTGAAAACATGCCGACCGTGCTCTCCCACATCCAGTCCGGCAAGCTCAAGGCGCTGGCCGTGACTTCGAAAGAGGCCTCGCCCTACCTGCCCGATGTCGAGCCGCTGTCGAAGGTCGGCGCGGACCTCGGCCTGGGTGATTTCGTCACCACCGCCTGGTTCGGACTGATCGCCGATGACCAGATGTCCAACCAGGCCGTCGAGACGCTGCAGACCGCGCTGGACAAGGTCATGGACGATCAGGGCTTCAAGGATTTCGCCGCACAGATCGGCGGAGAGCCGGCGACCGAGGAAGGCGATAGCTTCCGCGACTACGTTGCTGAAGACGTTCAACGCTGGCAGCGCGTCGCAGGCCAGGCCGAGCTGAATTGATCGGAGGCCGGCCATGACCACCGACGCTGCGCTGCGCCGCCCGCGCTGGGCCAATCTCAACACGTGGCTGGGCGCGTTCTGGCTGATCGCAGCGCTGGTGTTCCTGTTCTATCTGGTGCCGAACCATATCGACGAAGCCCCCATGGTCGACAACCCCATGCAGTCGCCACGCTGGCTGCCCAGCGTGGCGGGCTGGCTGATCGCGGCATTGTCGCTGGCATTGATCGTCGAGGGCTGCTTGCGGCCGCCGGCCCAAACGGCAGAGGACGAATCCGAACGTGCGCCGGCCCGGCGCTGGCTGCTGATGTTGGCCGGGCTGGGCGCTTACTGGCTGCTGTTCGACCTGCTCGGCGCCATCGCTGCTGGCATCCTTGGCACGCTCTTGTTGTTTGCCGCTCACCCTGTGCGCAAGCCCTGGCTTTACCTGCTGGCGATCGCGTTGCCGTGGCTGGTATGCCTGCTGTTCATCCACGTACTGAATGTCCCGCTGCCCTCCGGCACGCTCTGGAACTGACAGCGCCCTCACGCGAGTAACCGAATGGAAGGTTTTTCCGAAGTCCTGGACTTGTTCCTCAGCGTCGACAATTTCATCGCCATCTTTATCGGCGTATTGATTGGGGTGGTCATCGGAGCGATTCCTGGCCTTACCGCGACCATGGCCGTGGCACTGGCCTTGCCCTTCACCTTTTCCCTGGAGCCGGTGACGGCGATCCTGCTGTTGGTCGGCATCTACAAGGGCGGCATGTACGGCGGCTCGATCACCGCCATCCTAATTCACACGCCCGGCTCGCCGGCCGCTGCCTGCACCCTGCTCGATGGCTATCCACTGACGCAACAGGGCAAGGCAAAGAAGGCGCTGCAGATGGCGCTTTACTCGTCCTGTATTGCCGATGTGCTATCGAACCTGGCGCTGATCCTGTTTGCCTCCTACCTGGCCAAGGTTGCGCTCAATTTCGGGCCGCCAGAGTTCTTCTGGCTGATCTGCTTTTCGCTGACCATCATCGTCTCCATCGCGGGCGACTCGCCGGTCAAGGGTCTGATCGCCGCCAGCTTCGGCGTCATCGTCTCCATGATCGGCATGGATGCGGTGTACGGCAGCCAGCGCCTGACGTTCGATAATTACAACCTGATGGACCGGGTGTCCTTTGTGCCGTTGCTGATCGGCCTGTTCGCGATCCCCGAAGTGATCGATTTCTACCTGAAGAAGGCCGGCCCGCATATCCGCGCCGCCTCCAGCGGGGCTGGCCTGACGCTTGGCGAGCTCAAGTCCAGCCTGGTGACCATCGTGCGCGGCTCGTTTATCGGCGTGATCATCGGTGCCATTCCAGGCGCCGGCGCCACCGCGGCATCGTTCATCTCCTATAGCGAAGCCAAACGGCGCTCGGCCAACCGGGCGAACTTCGGCAAAGGTGAACTCGAAGGCGTCGCCGCAGCAGAGTCAGGCAACAACGGCGTGGCCGGCGCAACCCTCATACCGCTGTTGTCGCTGGGCATCCCGGGCGATGTGATCACAGCGATCATCCTCGGCGCTTTCATGATCCATGGGCTGACGCCCGGCCCGGTGCTGTTCCAGGAGAACCTGACACTGGTCTACGCGTTGTTCTGCGGGATCATGCTGAGCTCGGCGGTGCTGCTGTTTGTCGGTCACGGTGTGATCAAGTATTTCTCACTGATCGCCGAGATCCCCAAGGCCATCCTGCTCCCCATCGTGCTGATGTTCTGCGTCTACGGTGCCTTCGCCGTGAACAACAGCCTGTTCGACATTGGCCTGATGCTGCTCTTCGGCGTGATTGGCTATCTGTTCAACCGTACCGGGTTCGCGACAGCGCCCTTCCTCCTCGGCTTCATTCTCGGGCCAATGTTCGAGGACAACCTCAGGCGCACGCTGCTGATCGGCCGCGGCGACCCGATGATCTTCTTCCGAGGGCCGATTACCTGGATCTTCATCGTGCTCACCGGCTTGTCGCTTTTCTTCGCCGTTCGGCGTTATTGGCAGGAACGCATCAGGATCAGCTAGGCAACAGCCGATGCGGCTGTAAACCTGAAAGGGCGGCAGGGAAGCCGCCCTGGGCAGGTCACTGACGGTTGGCGACCTTCTGCAGGTTCTCGTTGATCTTGAACAGCACGATCAGCAGCTCACACCAGATCCGAGTGCCGAGCAGGCCGAACAGCAGGATGCCCAGGCCGGACCAAAAGCCACCGCCGTAGCCGCTGAACATGGTGCCAACCGCGCCCACGACCACGCTGATCAAGCCAAGCCAATAGATGAAGATAATGATCTTCGGCGTCAGCATGGAGTCGAAGAAGAAGACGTCTTTCATGGCAAAGTCCCTTTTTATGTGTGCAGGGCAGCTGAAGCGCCGCTTGGCGCAATGGACCTGTCCCTGGCAGATGATGCGGCGAACCGCGAGGCGATCTGATGATCGGGCGCGGATGCTAGCAGAATCAGCGCGGCGCCTTGGCACGCCGTTCACGCTTCTGGCCGGCAACGGTTATGCTCAGGTCCGAGCCCATCCAAGAGATCCCGTGTGTCCGCACTTTCCTCACCGAATCCGCTCGACCGCCTCTGGCTGACCGAAGCCGTGCGCCTGCGCGAAGAACATGCCGGCCCGCTCGATGACGCCGAGGCCAACCGGCAAGCCCGTGCGCACGGTGGGGCACTGCCAGACCTGATCGAGCATCGGGCGCTGTGGCTGGCGCGCCGCGACGGGCTGTTCGACGCGCTGCGTCATTGGCGGCAGGGCGCGCGGCTGGCCGGGTATGCGCTGATGCTACTGGCGCTGGTTACCGGGGCCGGATTGGCGCTGGCTGCGCTGGGCGACGGAATGCGGCCGGTCAATGTGTTCTGGGCACTGGGCAGTCTGCTCGGGCTGAATCTGCTGACGCTGCTGGGCTGGTTGCTGGGCTTTCTCTTCGCGGGCGACTCCGGCGGTGCATTGGGTCGGCTGTGGCTCTGGCTCAGCGAAAAGCTGGCCCGCGACGCCCGCGCGGTGCAGTTGGCGCCGGCCCTGTTGACGGTGCTGGAACAGCGACGGCTCGTGCGTTGGCTCTTGGGGCTGGGCGTGCACGGCT
>JAKUTK010000034.1 GCA_022448005.1 Pseudomonas sp. | reverse complement strand
GTCGCGCCAGCTCTTCGTCGAGGCTCGCCTTCAATTTGCGCTGCGCTTCGGCGACGCGCTCGGTGTGGCGCGGGGTGACTTTGGCTTCGGCATCGGCGATCTGCTTGGCCAGCACGTCGCGCGGCGCCGGGACGAACTTGTTAGCACGGGCGCGCGGGGCGCGTTCCAGCAGATCAGTGAGCGTCTCGAACCCCACCGTGGGCGCCAGGTCGTTGCCGTTCGAATCCAGCAGGCAGCGCAGTGCTAATGGCGGCAGGAAGCGGTTGAGCTGCAGGACACGCGGCGCGACCACCTCGCTGACATAGAGCAGTTCCAGCAGGACGGTGCCGGGCTTGAGCGCCTTGTTCTTGATCAGGGCCACGGCGGTGTTGCCCATGGAACCGGACAGCACCAGGTCCATGCCGCCCTGAACCATGGGGTGCTCCCAGGTAAGGAATTGCATGTCTTCACGAGCAAGGGCCTGCTCGCGGTCATAGGTGACGGTCACGGCTTCGTCGTCGCCGAGCGGGAAGCTGGCGTCGAGCATCTTCTCGCTGGGACGCAGAATCAGGGCGTTCTCGGAATGGTCTTCGCTGTCGATGCCAAAGGCGTCGAACAGCTCTTCCATGTAGATCGGCAAGGCGAACTGGTCGTCCTGCTCTTCGATGGCTTCGACCAGCGCCTTGCCCTGTTCGCCGCCGCCGGAATTGAGCTCCAGCAGGCGGTCGCGGCCGGCATGCAGGTCGGCTTCCAGGCGCACGCGTTCGGCGAGAGCCTCTTCAATAAGCTTCTGAAACTCGTCGTCGTCGCCTTCTTCCAGTTGGTTCAACAGGCGCGGCCCGAACTGATGCTGCAGAGCATTGCCGGTGGGGCAGGTGTTGAGGAACGCATTCAGCGCCTCGTGGTACCACTTGAACAGACGTTCCTGCGGGCTGGTTTCAAGATAGGGCACGTGCAGCTGGATAACGAGGGCCTGACCGATGCGGTCGAGACGGCCGATGCGCTGCTCCAGCAAGTCCGGGTGGGCCGGCAGATCGAACAGCACCAGATGATGCGCGAACTGGAAGTTGCGGCCCTCACTGCCGATCTCGGAACAGATCAGCACCTGCGCGCCGAACTCTTCATCGGCAAAGTAGGCGGCGGCGCGGTCGCGCTCGAGGATGCTCATGCCTTCATGGAACACGGTGGCCGGGATGCCGGAGCGCACGCGCAACGCGTCTTCCAGATCCAGCGCGGTCTCGGCGTGGGCGCAGATCACCAACACCTTGAATTTCTTCAGCATCTTCAGCGTGTCGATCAGCCACTCGACGCGCGGATCGAAACTCCACCAACGGTTCTGCGGGTCCGGCTCTTCCTGCTGGCTCTGGAAGCTGACTTCCGGATACAGCTCGGCATGCTCGCCTAGCGGCAATTCCAGGTACTCGGCGGGGCAGGGCAGCGGATAGGGATGCAGTTGGCGCTCAGGGAAACCGCGCACGGCGGCGCGGGTATTGCGGAACAGGAGGCGGCCTGTGCCGTGGCGGTCGAGCAGTTCGCGGATCAGCCGGCTGCTGGCTTCGATGTCGCCGTCGGTGGCCGCAGCGAGCAGCGCTTCGCCTTCGGCTCCGAGGAAGTCATGGATGGTCTGGTGTGCTTCCTGCGACAGGCGCCCCTCGTCCAGCAATTCCTGCACGGCGCGGGCCACCGGCTGATAGCTGGCGCTTTCGGCGCGGAAGGCTTCGAGGTCGTGGAAACGGTTCGGGTCGAGCAGACGCAGACGTGCGAAGTGGCTCTCCTGACCGAGCTGTTCGGGAGTAGCAGTCAACAGCAGAACGCCGGGGGTGACTTCGGCCAGTTGCTCGACCAGCTTGTATTCGGCGCTGGCGTTTTCCGGGTGCCAGACCAGGTGATGCGCTTCGTCCACCACCAGCAGGTCCCAGCCGGCGGCAAAGGCCGCGTCCTGAGCGCGCTCGTCATCTTTTAGCCATTCCAGCGACACCAATGCCAGCTGGGTGTCTTCAAACGGGTTGGTGGCATCGCTCTCGATGAAGCGCTCGTCGTCGAACAGCGCGACTTGCAGGTTGAAACGGCGGCGCATTTCCACCAGCCACTGGTGCTGGAGGTTTTCCGGCACCAGGATCAGCACGCGCTTGGCGCGCCCGGACAGCAGCTGGCGATGGATCACCAGGCCGGCTTCAATGGTCTTGCCGAGACCGACTTCGTCCGCCAGCAGAACGCGCGGGGCGATTCGGTCGGCGACTTCACGGGCGATGTGCAGCTGGTGCGCGATGGGTTGCGCACGCACGCCGCCCAGGCCCCACAGTGAGGAGGTGAGTTGTTTGCTCTGGTTTTCCAGCGTGTGGTAGCGCAGCTTGAACCAGTTCAGCGGGTCGATCTGGCCAGCGAACAGACGGTCACTGGCGAGGCGGAACTGGATGAAGTTCGACAGCTGGGTTTCCGGCAGAGTGCGGGCTTCGCTCTGTGCGGTCAGGCCGTGATAGACCAGCAGGCCGTCGACATCGTCGACTTCGCGCACGGTCATCTTCCAGCCTTCGAAGTGAGTGATTTCATCACCCGGGACGAAACGCACGCGCGTCAGCGGAGCGCTGCGTGCAGCGTACTGGCGAGTTTCACCCGTCGCGGGGTAGAGCACGGTGAGCATGCGGCCGTCCTGCATGAGGATGGTTCCCAGACCGAGTTCCGCTTCGCTGTCGCTGATCCAGCGTTGCCCCGGTAGATACTGCTGCGCCATGCCCTGCCTCCCGCTGTAAAAAAGCCCGCTATGTTAACGGAACACTGCCCATAGATCGACGATAGATGCCACTGGATCAAGCCTGTCACCGCTCATGTTCATCCATGACGACCCGGAAACGCACCCCGGCAGTGTAGCGTTGCTGCTAAAGTCGTCAGCAGATCCGCCGATCAACCGGTACAGGCCCGCCAGGCCGGGATAGCAAGCGATCGGTCTGCAGGAGAGAGCGAAGATGCTGCCAGTCATTCCACCCGGTACCGTCCAGGTCACTGCGCAACAGGACGCGGTCAAGCCGCGACCCGATATCGCGCCGGTGACGCCCGTGCAGCCTAGCGCCAACGAAAGCTCGGTGGGCCTTGATCGCCGTCATCCTCAGGAAGCCGAGCAGATGCTGCGCGACGAGCAGCGCAGGCGGCAACGTCGTCGTGGCTACACCGCCCAGGAGCTCGCCGAAGGCGAGACAGCCGAAGAAGATCAGGCCGCTCTCGATGAACTGCCGCGGCAGGGACTGTGGGTGGATGTGGAGGTTTGATCCGTTTATGTCAGACGACAGCGAGCTGATCGAGCTGGCAGATGCAGATCTGCGCTACTTCCCGCGATGGGTCGATGCAGATCTGGCTGACGGATGGTTGTCGGAGATTTCCGCAAAGACACCTTGGTACCAACCCCAAATCAAACTCTACGGTCGCAGCATTGCGGTGCCGCGATTGGTCGCCTGGTATGGCGATGCCGATGCGCATTATCGGTATTCCGGTTTCACACACGAGCCGCTTGCCTGGACGCCGCTGCTGGCCGATATCCGCCAGCGGGTACAGCAGCAGGTCGGCCAGCACCTGAATGGTGTCCTGCTCAACTACTATCGCGATGGACACGACGCGATGGGCTGGCACAGCGATGACGAGCGAGAGCTGGGTCGGCAGCCCTTGGTGGTGTCGCTCAACCTGGGTGCAACGCGGCGCTTCGATTTTCGCCGCAAGGGAACCAGCCGTATTGAGTACTCCATCTCGCTCGAACATGGATCGCTGCTGGTCATGAGCGGTCTCACCCAGCATTATTGGCAGCACCAGATCGCCAGAACACGAAAGGTTCGCGCACCGCGCCTCAACCTGACCTTCCGCCAGATCATCCACGGGCCGACCTTATGAGCAGTGACGAAAAGCTGATCGATTTCAGTGCCGAGCGTGAAAAGCGTATTCATGACATCAAGGAAAAGCGGCTGGTCGAAATGCGTCAGGCTTTCGAACAGGTGCTGCCGTTAAGCAAGCCAAAGAAAAAGCCCAAGACCAAGCCGAAAAAGCGCTGACAGCGCTTGCTGACAGCCCGTTCCAAATTGCTCGCGACGACTGATCGCGTGGCTGCTGTCCCGTAGCGTCCCTCCTGATACCCCCATTTTTTTGATCCAGATCAGTTACCGCGGTGCCTTTATTCAAAGGCTCCGTGGTGATTGACGTCGGTCAATTTTTTTATCGGCGGGGAAGACGACTATGCAGCCATCAGACAGCGAAACAGCTTGGAGGTAGGAAATCATGTTCGTCGATAATGTGGTGCTCGCAGGGGTGGTCACGGTCGGCCTTATGGTCGCCTTCCTCGGTGGTTTCGGATATTTCATCTGGCGGGACGCGCACAAGAAGCGTTGATCCGGCTGGTGGTACAGAGCACGCAAGGCATTTGGGCGACTTAGGTCGCCCTTTTTTTTGTCTGTAATTCGCTACAACCACGAAACACCGCTGTTTCTCGATTCGTCCGAGGGGGCGAGGCGCGCAGCGCGTTTCCCCAAGTTGATTTGTCTTCCCGCCCCTTCGGGTTGCTGCCGGCTGCAGGCGGTGCATACGCCATCGGGATGCAGGTAAACAGTTACCCCTTCAATCTCTCTTGCTTATCAGGCAGTGGCGCGGCGCAACGGCTGGAATGCCAGTCGATGCGTTCATCGTGGTGCACAGTTCGCGGGGGAGCCCCGTTTTAGAGCGCTGCTTGCTGAGTAAAACCTCTGAGCGAAAAGTCACAGCAGGCTTGGCAGCTTTTTTGATGGCTCACTGCTATCGCCGCGGGCGTTTGGGTTGGCCGGTATACATGCTGGCCAGTCAGTCAGGAAAAGCGTGGTCGTCGGTGTTGTGGGCAAGGATGTTGCAACCAGCCTCGTAAGCGCGTCCCTCCCTGGGCGCTGGAACGCCGGCTTCCTGCAGCCGGCGGTATGCAGAGGAATCCCATGTCTTTTTTCGCCCCGGTTCTGTCTCTGATGTCTAGGGCGCGTTATGCCCAGAAATTCATCATTATCCTGGTTGTGTTCATGCTGCCGTACTGTTGGTTATCCAGCGACAAGCTGTCCGCGATCTATCGCTCTATCGATGCGCTTGAGCACGAGCAGGTTGGGCTCGAGGCGCTTGAGCGCTATCTGACTGTGCAGCAGGCGGCGTGGCGCGTGGCTGCTCTGCAGGTGGTTCGCCAGGCGCGCGACAAGCCTGACGTCAACGAGGCAATAGTTCAGCAGGGCCGAATCTACGAAGCTCACGCAAGCGAGTTCAATCGCTGGCTGAACGCCAATGGCTTTAGCGAGCTGGCAGCGCATCCCACCGCCAGGGCTGAGGAGATGAAGTTTGAACGCGGCACGGCAGTCGACACCTTGTTCATGTATCACGGCGCGCCAGTGCTCGGGCATGTCGAGGCGATGAAAGCGATTGCCGCCCGTGCACACCTGGCACAGGATCAGGATCCGCTGGTGTTCAGCGAAATGGACCGCCTGCTCAATCGCATCCTCCCGCTTCACCAAAAGCTGGCCCAGGCCGGCGCTTACAGCGCCTACTTGAAGGCTTACGGCTACCTGGAGTCTGCAACCAGGCCGTCCGTGATCAACCTTGGCAGCGAAATCGCAGCCATGGCGGTCGCCGAGCCTGGTCCCGGAGCGGTCGCCCAGCAAGTGGCTGTGGCGTCGGAAACGCTGGCGCAGACCTATGCAGCGGTCACCGAGCCTTATACCCGTTCGCGCTTCTTCGGCAGCGACAGCGTGCAGCTGTGGGCAGATGATTTCGCCCGCTACGATGACGTCGCCAGATTGCTTGACCAAGCTTCGCTCAGCCTGTTCAGCACGGTGCGCCAGCAAGTCGCCGAGCATCTGGCGAACGAGCGTACCAGCCTGTACAGCTGGGCAGCGGCGTTGCTGGTGGTGGTGCTTTTCACTCTTTATCTGTTTGCGGGTTTTTATCTGTCGGTGCGTGGTGCCATCAAAGTCATTGGTGATGGCACACGGCAGCTTTCCGAGGGTGACCTGACGCATGACATCCAGACTCGCGCCCGCGATGAGCTGGGCGACCTGGCGCAAGACTTCAATCGCATGCAGACCCGCATTCGTGAGCTGATCAGTGAAGTGGCGCGGTTTTCTGCGTCGACCACTGGCAAGGCCGAGCGCTTGAATACCAGTGCGATCGACAGCCAGCAGGCCATCGCCCATCAGGCAGCCGAGCTCGAGCTGATGGCCAGCGCCATCAGCGAGCTCGTCAGCAGCGTCCAGGAGGTCAGCAGCAATTCGCTGACTACGGCAGAAAAAGCGAATCGGGCTGGCGACCAGTGCCGTGACGGGCAGGTGCAGATCGAGCTCGCAGTCCTTCAGATCAATCGATTGTTCGGCGAGATGGATCAGTCCCTCGTAGCGATCACCTCAGTCGAACAGGAGAGCAGCGAGATCGCCAAAGCTGTCGACGTCATCAAGACCATCGCCGAGCAGACCAATCTGTTGGCGTTGAACGCTGCCATTGAGGCGGCCAGAGCCGGCGATCAAGGACGTGGCTTCGCTGTGGTGGCCGATGAGGTGCGAAGCCTGGCGCAGCGCTCCCACGCTCTGACCGGCGAAATCTACGCCACCATCGGTCGTTTGCAGCAGCAGGTCAGCGATGCCGTGCACATCATCCAGGCCAGCCACTGCAATGCGTCCGAAACAGTGGAGGAAGTGACCCGCACCGCGGCGATCTTTGAGGGCATCACCGAAAGCATGGGGCTTATCATCGATCACAACACTCAGATCGCCTCTGCGGCGGAACAGCAAGCGATCGTTGTAGAGAACGTCGAACGAAACACACTGGCTATCAAGAGTCTGAGTGAAGCCAATGCGACCGAAGCCAGCCACACCGTGGCTGTGAGCGGGGAAGTAGTCAACATGACGCGGGAGCTGCACGGGCTGATCGGGCAGTTCAAAATGAAGTGATCTGGTGGCGGCCTAAGAGGCGTCCATGCCGGAACCGTTGCCGACTGGGCTATCTGTCACCGCCCGATCACGGTGACAGCATCCGGTGATGCAGGGGTGGCATTGGTCCGGGCCTGCATCGCTGCGTTCTCAGCCGATGTTGACCGGCGGCAGGGCTTTGATCTCGACGGTCTGTGCCTTGCGTGGGGCAAGAATTTCGGCCTCGCCGTCCACGACCATCTCGTCGCGCTGGTTGAATACCTGGGTGGCGATGCGCACGCGAAACTTGGGCAGCTTTTCGAGAATTTCCAAACGCACGGTCAAGGTGTCGCCAAGCTTGACCGGCAGGGCGAAGCGCATCGTCTGCCCGAGATAGATGGTGCCCGGCCCAGGCAGCTCGCATGCCACGGCTGCGCTGATCAAGGCGCCACTGAACATGCCATGGGCGATGCGCTCACGGAAGATTGTCGAGGCGGCAAATTCAGCGTCCAGGTGAACCGGGTTGTGGTCCCCCGACATGGCGGCGAACAGTTGAATGTCACGTTCTTCCACGGTCTTGCTATAGGAGGCCTTTTGGCCAACTTCCAGATCAGCGTAGGGAGTGTTGCTCAGCGTACTCATGCGTAGACCTCTGAATGCGGATATAAACGACAGAACCCGCCGCAATAGGATCCGTCGGAGCGAAAGGCACGCCGTAGAAGGCGCCCGAGTGGCTGCATTCTAGAGCTCTGCGATGGGGTTGTCCCGTGTCTGGTGGTCTGGAGCAGTGGCCGGAGATTCACATCACTGATTACACCCGCCTCGCTATTGCACCGGACAGCGGAGCTGTTAAGTTCGCCACAGCCCGCCGCGAGTGGGTCAGACACTCTCAGGTATAGAGGCCAATAACAATGCAACCTGACTTCTGGAATGACAAACGCCCCGCCGGTGTGCCTAACAACGTGGATATGGGCGGTTTTCGCTCGGTTGTGGAAGTATTCGAGCGCTCCTGCAAGACACACGCAGACCGTCCCGCATTCAGAAACATGGGCGTGACGCTGACCTATGCGGACCTGGAGCGGTATTCGGCGGCTTTCGCGGCCTGGCTGCAGAACCACACTGACCTGCAACCCGGCGATCGCATCGCGGTGCAGATGCCCAACCTGCTTCAATACCCTATTGCTGTCTTCGGTGCCCTGCGCGCCGGGCTGATCGTGGTCAACACCAACCCGCTGTATACCGCACGGGAGATGCGCCACCAGTTCAAGGATTCCGGTGCGCGGGCGCTGGTATACCTGAATACCTTCGGCAAGCTGGTACAGGAGGTCGTACCCGATACGGGTATCAAGGTCCTCATCGAGGCGCGTATCGGCGACATGTTGCCGTCGCTCAAGGGGCTGCTGGTCAACGCCGCGGTCAAGCATGTGAAAAAGATGGTTCCGGCGTACAGCCTGCCCCAGTCCGTGTCGTTCAAGCACGTGCTGCGTGATGGCGCGCGGCATGGGCTCAAGCCGGTGTCGCTGACGCTGGACGATGTTGCGGTCCTGCAATACACCGGCGGGACGACTGGCGTGGCCAAAGGCGCCATGCTGACTCATGGCAACCTGGTCGCCAATATGCAGCAGGTCCACGCCAACATGCAGCAGCTGGACGAGCAGGGGCACACGATCATCAAGGAAGGGCAGGAGATCATGATCGCGCCGCTGCCGCTGTATCACATCTATGCCTTCACGGTTAACTGCATGTGCATGATGGTGACCGGCAACCATAACGTGTTGATCACCAACCCTCGCGACATCGATGGCTTCGTCAAGGAGCTGCAGAAGTGGCAGTTCACCGCTTTCCTCGGACTGAACACGCTGTTCGTCGCGCTCATGTCGCACCCTGAATTCAAGAAGATCGATTTCACCTCGCTCAAGGGCACCAACTCAGGCGGTACGGCGCTGGTTTCCGCAGTGGCCGAGCGCTGGAAGAGCATGACTGGTGTCACTGTGACCGAAGGCTATGGCTTGACTGAAACCTCACCCGTGGTCTGCGCTAATCCCCACGGCGACGGTTCACGTCTGGGGACCGTTGGCCTGCCGGTACCGGGCACGACGTTGAAAGTGATCGACGATGACGGCAGCGAACTCCCTCTCGGTGAGCGCGGTGAGTTGTGCGTCAAAGGTCCTCAGGTAATGAAGGGCTACTGGCAGCGTCCCGACGCCACGGCCGAAGTGCTGGATGCCGAGGGCTGGCTCAAAACCGGCGATGTCGCGGTAATCGATGAGGATGGTTTTGTTCGCATCGTCGATCGCAAGAAGGACCTCATCATCGTGTCCGGCTTCAACGTCTACCCCAACGAGATCGAAGATGTGGTCATGGCGCATCCGAAGGTGGCCGCCTGCGCAGTGATCGGCGTGCCTGATGAAAAGTCCGGTGAAGCCGTGAAGTTGTTCGCCGTGCGCAGCGATGCCAGCCTGACAGTCGATGATTTGAAGGCTTATTGCAGAGAGAATTTCACGGGATACAAGGTGCCTCGCCAAATAGTATTCCGCGACTCGCTGCCAATGACTCCGGTGGGCAAGATTCTGCGCCGGGAATTGCGCGATCAGGCCTGATACGAGTGATACCTGGCATTGCTCTGGAAGTGACCGATAAATCCTGATCGGTCACTTTATGCCCTTTTTGCTCTGGATGGACACTGTTCGGCCAGTTCCAAAACTGCTAACCTCGAATCCACTTTTTGGCCGGAAGTTCCGTACAAAAATTAACAAAACACAACAAAACAGCTGCTATATGCAGTAAAGCTGTCGCTTAGGAGTGGGGTTACATGACCGATAACTTCTGGAAGGATAAGTATCCTGTCGGGGTCAACAGTGAGATCAATCCCGATGAGTACCAGAACATTCAGGCTGTGCTCAAACAGTCCTGTGAGCAATTCGCAGACAAGCCTGCCTTCAGTAATCTCGGCAAGACCCTGACCTACGGTGAGCTGTACAAACTGTCCGGTGAGTTTGCTGCCTATCTTCAGCAGAACACCGATCTGCAGCCAGGTGATCGCATCGCGGTCCAGCTGCCTAACGTCATTCAGTATCCTATCGTCGTGTTTGGCGCCATGCGCGCTGGGCTTGTGGTGGTAAATACCAACCCGCTCTACACGTCGCGCGAGATGGAGCACCAGTTCAACGATTCCGGCGCCAAGGGGCTGGTCTGCCTCGCCAATATGGCCCATCTGGCAGAAGAAGTGCTGCCGAAGACAGGCATCCGGCACGTCGTAGTGACTGAGGTTGGCGATATGCTGCCAACCGTCAAGCGCATGCTGGTTAACGCCGTGGTCAAGCATGTAAAGAAAATGGTGCCGGCTTACAACTTGCCGAAAGCGGTCAAGTTTACCGACGCCATGGCGCTGGGCCGTGGCAAGGTGGCGCGCGAAGCCAGTCCGGCCAGTGATGAAGTGGCGGTTCTGCAATATACCGGCGGTACTACAGGCGTGGCCAAGGGTGCGATGCTGACCCACCGCAACATTGTCGCCAACATGCTGCAGTGTCGGGCCCTGATGGGCTCGGAGCTGGGCAATGGCTGCGAAACGATGGTCGCGCCGCTGCCGCTTTACCACATCTATGCGTTTACCTTTCACTGCATGACCATGATGCTGATCGGTGCACACAACGTGCTGATCACCAACCCGCGCGACCTGCCGACGTTCGTCAAGGACCTGGGCAAATACCGTTTCACCGGTTTCGTCGGACTGAACACCTTGTTTGTCGCCCTGTGCAACAACGAAGACTTCCGCAAGCTTGATTTCTCTTCGCTGAAAGCTACCTTCTCCGGCGGTATGGCACTGCAATTAGCGGCGGCCGAGCGTTGGCAGCAGGTCACCGGGTGTGAAATCTGTGAAGGTTTCGGTATGACCGAAACCAGCCCAGTGGTCTCGGTTAACCCGTTCGGTGGCATCCAGATCGGCACCATCGGCATTCCGATGCCATCGACATTGTGCAAAGTCATCGACGACGAGGGCAACGACCTGCCCATGGGCGCTATCGGCGAGCTCTGCGTCAAAGGTCCTCAGGTCATGAAGGGCTACTGGCAGCGCCAGGAAGCCACCGATGAAATCCTGGACGCTGAGGGTTGGTTGAAGACCGGCGACATCGGCATCATCCAGGACGACGGCTACATGCGCATCGTCGATCGCAAGAAGGACATGATTCTGGTCTCCGGTTTCAACGTCTATCCCAATGAACTGGAAGACGTGCTCGCAACCCTGCCAGGAGTGCTGCAGTGCGCGGCCATCGGGGTGCCGGACGAGAAATCGGGCGAGGCAATCAAGCTGTTTGTTGTGGTCAAGCCGGGCGAAAGCCTGACCAAGGAACAGGTCATGCAGCACATGCACGACAACGTCACCGGCTACAAACGACCCAAGACCGTCGAGTTCCGTGACAGTCTGCCGACTACCAACGTTGGCAAGATCCTGCGCCGAGAACTGCGTGATGAAGAGCTGAAGAAGCTCGGAAAGAAATAACTGAAGTGGTACGCAAAAGCCCCGCCTTGGCGTAATGCTGTTCACTTAAGCGGAGCAGCCTACGGTCTACCGGGTACCGTGTCTTGGAAATCTTCACCGTTCTTGGCCGCTCCGGCCTTGGACGGTGATTCAGAAACACCGATACCAGAGGGCTGGTATCGGATTTCTAGAAGCCCAGCATGGACTCAGTGTTTAAATGAACAGCCTTGCCGCACTGCTGCGGGCTTTGTTGTTCAGATAACGCAGCTGATCGATCAGCTTGCAGCTACCGCTTCGGGCTTGCGCTGCTGGTTACTGCTCGTCTCACCCCGGGCGGGCGCTGCGTCATAGAGATTGACCATATGATCGAGGTTAGCCCGTACGCGGCCTTTCATGGCTTCAACGACCGCGCGTAGTTCGGCCCGTTGGTTATCGCCGAAGACGTTGATCAGGTTGGTGCCGATCTGGCTGATCTGCGGGACTTCCGCAAAGCCACACGACTGCTTCGGCACCCAGGTTTCCAGAAAGCTCGACAGCTTGATCACGCGCTGCGGCAGCAATGCGATTTGCGGAACAGCGTAGGCAAGCGCGGTGATCGCGCCGTGCAGGCTGGTGCCGCAATAGAGCTTGCTGGTGGCAATGCAGTGGATGATGTCATTGATGTTCCCGCTATCGACACGGTACGCGCGCTCGTCGCCGAGCAGGCTGTGCAGCTTGTCGAGAGGATCGTCATCCGAGTGGCCTGGCGCTTTGCCGATGGTCAGCAATGCGATCTTGAGCCCGGTATTGACGTTGAGTTCGGTCAGTTGCTGAGCGATCGCCTCGATGCGCCGTTTTGCGTGATGATCGGAGATGTGGAAGACGATATGGCCGGGCTCGGCCGAGTCGACCTGCTGCGGGTAAATGTCGGAGATAAGGATGGCGCTGTCCGGTACCAGGTTGTGCTCGACTCCGAGCTTGTCCAGCTCGGCCGATGTTTCCCGGTCACGCACGGACACGTAGGTGCAGTCCTTGAGGTTGCGTTTGATGGCGTCATGGATCAGTGGCTTCTTCCGGCTGATCTCGTTGCCACCCACGCTGTTGTACATCACTTTGTAGCCGGGCAGGTCGCGCTCACCCAGGACCAGTGGGATGTCAGAAGGAATCGAGGTGAACAGACGGCTCAGGCGAATGAACGCCTTGTGACCCATCAGATAGGGGCTGGCCTTGATCGGGTAGTAGATCGCCTGCGGCGCTAGGTAGCCGATAATGCTTTCCCATTGCGCTGTAAGGCACTCGCCGCCCGCCACGATGAGCATCGTTTTCGGCTGCTGGCGGGTGGCCTCCAGCGCTTTTTTCAGCGGAACGGTGGGCAATGCCCCGTAGCTCGAGAGATTGGATTTCTTGGTCGCGGCAACTATTACCGAAAAGCGACCATCCGCTTCCAAGTAACGCTTGAGGACGATTGCGAAGAGCAGATCGCCATAGTTGTGCCGGTCATAGGCTCCGTAAGCAATTACGTTTATCCGGTCAGTCATGGCGTCGGACTCCTTTCGATGTTCTTGAACTGCACGTAGAGCAGAGTGTTTTTGATCGCCAGCGCCACGGCAGTTGCGAAGCAGGCGCCGTTGACGCCGTAGCGCGGGATGAGGATCAGATTGAGCGCTACGTTGATCACGCAGGCCGCGATGTTGTTGTGAAGGTATCGGCGGTGATTGCCCGTCATGGTCATGAAGATGCCCAGAGGGCCTGCGGCCAGGACAAAGAAGTAGCCGACAGCAAGGACCAACAACGGATAGACGCCCTGCTCGCGGTATTCGGGGCCGAACACGGCAAGGATGTATTCGCGTAGCAGGCCGATGGCGAGCAGGATCATCAGTGCCAGCGCCAGCATGAAGCGCGAATATCTGCGGACAATGGCGAATGCCCCAGCGCGGTCGTTTCGTGCCCAGCGTTTGGAGATGTCTGGAGCGATGGTGCCGTTGATGATGAACAGCAGTGTGGTCGAGAGCGCTGCAATCTTGGCGGCGATGTAATAGATGCTGACTTCGCTGGCCGAGCGCAACACGCCGAGCAACAGCGTGTCGGACAGCTCGATGATGCTGTTCATGACAGCGATCAGCATCAGCGGTATGCAGAGAATGAGCATTTCTCGCCAGCCCAGCGCAGCCTCGGAGCCTGAGTAGGGCAGGCTGGTACGGGCACGCCAGATCGACCCGAGAATGGCCAGCGTGAAACTGAACGCGAAGCAGCCCACGACCGTCGTCAGGTCATTGCCGGTGATCGCCACCAGTAGAAGAGTCAGTGCAGGCTGAAACGCCGTCTGCCAGAACAGGCCTTCGCTGGTTTTATGCTTGGCCTTCAAGGTCTCGCTGGCGATGCTCAGCAGTGACAGGCCAAGCGCGGTGACAGCGAACAGAACTGCCGCATGAACGAAATAGGCTTGTGTGGTCTCGGAGAAATACACGACTGCCAGGCCTATCAGGAACGCCGGAATGTTCATCAGCGCTGCGAGTATCAGTGCACGGTCGAAATAGTTGCGCTGCTGGCCTTCGTGTAAGGATGAAATGTTTTTCAGGCAAGCGATGTCGAGGCCAAGTCGTGCGAGCAGCGATAGAAAGATGCCCAGGGCCACGCAAAAAAACACGGTACCGGCAAGCTCTGGCACGAGAAGCCGCGCCAATAGAATATTCAGGCCGAGCGTAGCGCCGGCGCCGCTGCCTTTGGTCACTATGAGTCGAGCGTATTTGACGAGGTCGGCTTTCATTCCAGGCTGGGCTGCGTCCGTGGCATAGGCCGATTTCATTCAGTGCTCCTGCGGCCGCTGATCGCGACAAAAGCCATGGCTGGCGTCCGGGTTGCTGCTCCTGCCAAGCCAAACGCGCGGATTAAGCGATTTGTACCTGGCAGCTGTGCGTGCGCTTTTAGTCAGCGTTGGACCAAATTGGCGACTCCATCAAGAGCGTTGCGAGCGAAGAAAGTTCCTCCGCCACGCCTCAGCCGTGCTTAACCCGGTGGGGCGCATGCGGTGCGAGCGGGCCCTACATTGCGTCGCCCGTCACGTGGGCCGAACTCTTGCAGGCGGGGGTCGTCCCACGATTAACGGCTTCGGCTTTAATCACAGTGAATGGGGGAATGGCGATGCTGGATTTGCGTGGTATAGGCAGCTTCGAGCTGCTGAAACGCACCTTCAAGGAGTTCAGCAACGACGACATGACTACCTATGCGTCGGCCTTGGCGTACCGTGCCATTTTCTCGTTGTTTCCGTTTCTGCTGTTTCTGATCGCCCTGCTGGGTCTGCTAGATCTGCAAGAGTTTTTCACTTGGCTTCGTCAGCAGGCTTCGCTGGTGTTACCGCCCGACGCCCTTAGTCTCGTCAACCCTGTCATTGACGAGATGCAGGAGGAAAAAGGTGGCTTCCTCTCCTTCGGTATTCTCGTGGCATTGTGGTCGGCCTCAATCGGGGTGCGCTCGTTGATGAACGCGATGAACAAGGCCTATGACGTCGAGGAAGGGCGGCCAACGTGGAAACTGATCCTCCTCTCGGTCGTGTACACCATCGGCCTGGCGCTGATTCTGCTGGCTACCGCGGCATTGATGATTGTCGGCCCACAAGTCATCGAGTGGTTGGCCGATCAGGTTGGCCTGAAGGACATCGTGGTCACCCTCTGGACCTGGCTGCGCTGGCCCGTTGTGGTGGTGCTGATGATGCTGGTGCTGGCGGTGATCTATTACGTCACGCCTGATGTCGAACAGGAGTTCCGCTTCATCACCCCAGGTTCGGTGCTGGCGGTGATCGTCTGGATTGCCGCCTCCATTGCCTTCGGCTTGTACGTGCAGAACTTCGGTAACTACGACGCGACCTACGGCAGCATCGGGGCCGTCATTGTTCTGTTGCTGTACTTCTACATCTCTGCCGCGGTCCTGCTCTTCGGGGCGGAGATGAATGCTGTGATCGAACACGCCTCCGTAGAAGGGAAGGGAGAGGGAGACAAGCGTGTCCACAGATAGCGTCGGATAACGCCGATGCGACGGCGAACAACTGTCAGGGCCGGCTGTCCATTGATTTCATTGCAGAATCTTTCGAGCGGTGGTCTGGCTGCGCCCCGCCAAAGGGCAGCAGATTACGGCTGACGGGGCCGCCTCCAAAGGTTTTGCATCGAGACCTAACGGAGACGCTCCACTTTGCACATCGCCGACATGACCATGTTTTACGCACCCGCCAGCGGCGGCGTGCGTACTTATCTTGAAGCTAAACATCGCCGGCTGCGGCTCTACGCGGGCGTCCGCCACAGCATCCTGGTTCCGGGTGAGCGCTATAGCCACAACGCTGGCATCTATCAGATACCGGCGCCCGCGCTCCCTTTCAGCAACGGCTATCGATTTCCAGTACGGCGCGCTCCGTGGCGTAATCAACTGCGATCCCTTCGTCCCGACGTGATCGAAGTCGGGGACCCCTATATGACTGCCTGGGCGGCTCTAGACGCTGGGCGACGCCTGGACGTGCCGGTGATCGGCTTCTACCACTCGGATCTTCCTTTGTTGGTGAGTAACCGCATCGGCAGGTGGCTGGGCACCAACATGAATGGCTATGTGTCGCGGCTGTACAGCAGCTTCGATCGGGTGCTGGCGCCAAGCCAGGTAATGGCGCAAAAGCTGACGTCGCTCGGGGTCGAGAACGTCTATGTGCAGCCATTGGGCGTGGATCTGGACACCTTTCGGCCAAGCCTGCGCGATCCGCGGGTGCGCCGCGAGCTGGGTCTTGCCGACGATACTCGGTTGATGATCTTCGCTGGGCGCGGGTCGCGCGAAAAGAACCTCGGTGTTCTGCTGGAGACCGCACGTCGGCTGGGTGAGCCCTACCATCTGCTGCTGGTCGGTTCCGGCATGCCCCATCGCGTACCGCCCAACGTGTCGGTGATCGATCGTTTTTGCCCGGCGGCGGACGTAGCGCGCTACATGGCCAGCAGTGACGTGCTGCTGCACGCCGGAAATCAGGAAACTTTCGGTCTGGTGGCGCTCGAAGCCATGGCCAGTGGGATACCCGTGATTGCGGCACGCGCCGGCGCCCTGCCAGAACTGGTGCCCTTCCACACCGGTCGGTTATGTCGCCCGTTGGACGCTCCAGCGATGGCGCAGACCGTCCGAGAGTTATTCGAGGACGATCCGCGCTTGCTGGGGATGCAAGCCCGTCAACATGTCGAGGCGCATCACGCATGGGATGCAGTGGTAGCCGGCCTGCTGGCGCATTATCACGCCGCGTTGGGCACCGCTGAACTGCCGGTTGCCGTGCATGGCTGAGCGCAGCCTGATGCTGGTGCTGCATGACGTGGCGCCGGAGACCTGGCCCGATTATCGGCCCTTCGTCGAAGCGGTCGACGCGCTGGGTCAGATACCGATCTGCTGGCTTGTGGTGCCGGATTTCCATCGCCGCAACCGGCTCGACGATCATGTCGAGTTTCGGCGCCTGCTGGACGGGCGGCTTGCACGTGGCGATGAGCTCATCCTGCATGGTTTCTACCACGCAGATGAAGCCCCCTCGCCACGCACGCCACGAGACTGGTTCATGCGCCGCGTCTTTACCCATGAAGGCGAGTTCTACCCGCTCAGTCGCGAGGAGTCAGCCAGGCGCTTGCAGTGTGGTATCGACCTGTTCGAGCGCCACCAATGGCCCCTCCATGGTTTCGTGGCACCTGCCTGGCTGTTGGGGGCGGGGGCTCGGCAAGCCTTAGCGGCGACCGGGCTGACCTATACCAGCGACCCAGGCCACTTCTACTTGTTGCCCGACTATCAACCCGTAGACGCGCCAGGGCTGGTCTGGAGCGCTCGAAGCGCTTGGCGTCGCGGCATGTCACGGCTGGTCAGCGAGCGGATGCTCAGGCGGCACCAGCAATCGCCGGTTTTGCGGCTTGGGTTGCATCCGGTGGACATGCGGCATGGGTTCTCGCGGCAATACTGGCTGGACACGCTGACTCTGCTTTTGGCGGACGGGCGCAAGCCGGTGACAAAGATTGCCTGGCTTAATCGACACATACTGGCTTCGAGCGCCGCGGCATGAATCGCCGCTGGTGGTTGCTCGCTGGCGCTTTACTGGTTGCGGCATTGGTGCCGATTCTGCTCGGCGGCAGCGGTTTGCTCGAGCGGTTACGCAGCTTTCCGCCGGGGTTGCTGTTGCTGATGTTGGGCATGATTGTTGTTGGCTGGTACTTGAATGCGCTACGGCTGCGGTTGCTCGTCGGCCGTCGTCGCCTGGGCCAGCACCGAGCGGTGGGCATCGTGATCGCCACGGAATTTGCCATCTGTGCCACGCCCGGCGGCGCCGGTGGCCCTTTGACGATGATGGCGCTGCTGCTGCGCCATGGCGTGCCGCCCGCCAAGGGCACCGCGACCTATGCCGTTGAGCAGCTTACCGATCTGCTGTTTTTTGCCTGTGCGCTGGTGGGGGTGCTCATCTATGCGGTCACCCATTCGCTGAATACCTATATCGCCAGTCTATTGGGCGTCAGTGCGGCATTGCTGATCGGCCTGATGGTGCTGCTGGCATTGCTCGGGCGCTTTCATCGGCAGGTGTTCCTGCTCAACGGCTGGTTGATTGGGCGGCTCGGCGTGAAGGGCGCCCGACAGCGCAGCTGGGCCAAGAAGGCGCTGAGTTTTCGCAATGCTTTGCTCGAGTGTTTCAGGTTGCCGCTGTCGATCCTGCTGAGTGTGTTCGTGCTGACGACACTGCACTGGTTGCTGCGCTATAGCGTGCTCTATCTCACCTTGCTGGGCTTGGGCAAATCCCTGGCCTGGGCCTGGACCTTTATCGTGCAGATGTTGGCCTTGACGGCGGGGCAGCTGAGCCTGCTACCGGGCGGCGCGGGCAGCGCCGAACTTGCTTCCGCGGCCCTGCTTGCGCCGTTCGTGGGGAAATCGACGGCCGCGGCGGCCATCCTGATCTGGCGCTTCGTGACCTACTACTTCTATCTGATTGCTGGCGCGCCGCTGTTTCTGTATCTATTGCCGACCTGTCGCTGGACCAAACACCGGAATTTGCCAAGACGTTCATGAGCCATTGCATTCAATGTCTTGACCGGGGAAAGGTGCCGCATGAGGGCTGGGGGTTCTTGCATTGTGCTTGGGATTCGAATTGCGCGGATCATCTCGAGCGAAAGGGGCTGCTGGGCATTCGGCCGAAAAGCAGGCCGCGGCACTTAGTGCCGCAGCGAGCACTGTCAAGCCATTATCCCTAGCGTATGGCAACGCCTGGACCTCGATGGCGCGCTCAGACAAGTAGTGCGGCGGTTGCGCCGAGGCGGGTCCTGCATCCGCAATACATCAAGGACCCTAACCAGGCCCAGAGCTTCTTTGAGGTACTGCGGTTGGCCAGGCACGGTAACTGACAGCTGCAAGCGCCCGACGTGCGTTGCGTTACCCCGAGGACGGCTGCGGTCCAGAGCCTGCGAAGCTGAAACTCAGCTGCAGGCAGCAACGGCTTCGGTTAGCAGTTTGGGTGTGTCCCGGGCGCCCATGGCTTGCGCAGCGGCCAGAGGCGTCACGCCGTTCATGTCGGCCTGGCTTGGGTCTGCGCCGCGCTCCAGTAAGAGTTCGACAATGTCACTGCGATTGAACATGGCCGCCATCATCAGGGCGGTCTTGCCGTCGGGCGAGGCGCTTTCGACATCGGCGCCGTGATCGAGCAACAGTCGCGCCATTGCCAGATTGCCCTTGAAGGCAGCGCCCGCCAGCGGGCTTTGACCCTTGTCGTTGCGTAACTGTGGATCAGCCCCGTGTTCCAGCAGCACGCGGGAGGCGTCCAGATGGCCGTGGTAGCTGGTGAGCATCAACAGGCTGTCGCCGTTGTGGTTGCGAATGTTGGCCGGCAAGCCGCGACCGAGCAGGTCGGTGAGGCGCTCGGCATCACCGCTGCGGGCGCTTTCGAAAACCTGAGCGGCGAACGCCAGCGCGGCGTCGTCCAGTTCGGGCTTGGGGCTCGGTTGATCCGTCATCTTGATGTCCTCGGCTTTCAGGGTTAGGCGAGTGGCGCAGACACGCCGAGCTGCCAAGCGGTCTATGTTGGCAACTGCGTTTCTATCCGACCGATAGGCCGCGCAAATGTGCGAAACGGGCGTGAGGCTGCGCGGCCATAGCGGCTATGGCAGTATTTGCCACCTCTCTGTCGATGAACTGCTGCAATGAAAGCTGAAGACCTCGAACGCCTGGTGACCCAGACGATGCCCTACGGCAAATACAAGGGCCGGCTGATCGCGGATCTTCCGGGCAACTACCTGAACTGGTTCGCCCGGGTCGGTTTTCCGCCCGGGGATCTCGGGCAGCTGCTGGCGCTCATGCAGGAGATCGACCACAACGGTCTGTTGCCGCTGCTCGAGCCATTGCGCCGCCGCTGATTCATGCCTGGCTTTGGGCCTGTAGCGCCGCCAGCGCGGGCGCCGCGTAGATACCCACTTCTACTGCCAGCGCCATGACCCGCTCGATGTCGCAGGTATAGACGAGGACGGCCTGCAACTCGTCGTCCAGTGGCTCGCTGAAGTCCACCAGCACGTAACCGCCTTTTTCCGGGTAAAGGCTGCTGAGCTGGGTCTGGATGCGGTTGAGCGCCTTCAATGGCTCGGTCTTGGCCAATTGCTTGGGCTTGAGGATGAAATTCACGTCCGGGCCGAAGGAACCGACAATCTGCTCGAACAGCGCCTGGTAGTCATCGGCCTGGAACAGCACGGTATCCGGCAGGCTGCCAACGATCATCCATTCGCCCAGTGGGATCGGGAAGTCATCGCCGTAGATGATATCCGGGTTGGCCTGCAGAAAGGCCTGGGGGTCGGCATAGGCTTGAGCCGCTTCGTCGGCCAGCCGGTTGATCTCGTCGTCGCTCATGCAGCCCGAACTGATCAGGCGGATCAGTTCGGCAAGTGGGTCTTTCATCGGGAAACATTCCTGCGGTGCGGGGAGCGCAAGGATAACCGAAAGCCTTTCCAGGGCCTGCCTGCTGGCTTTGGGTGGTCAGCGATGTTCATCGTCGTGCCTCGATAACCTTTGGCTGCTTTTACGCGCTGAGCTGCAGATTCTGTTCAGTTTTCGTGCACAATAGCCGCCATATAAACAGACGCGGCATGAACGATCGCATCGGCGCTGGCCGGCTTCGCTCCTGTTCCGGCGCCCGACTATGATCAGCCAATATTCGAGAGGAACGACTGTGCATAACGTCGTCATCAGCGGTACCGGCCTTTACACCCCTGCCCAGAGCATTTCCAACGACGAGCTGGTTGAGTCTTTCAACACCTACTCACGTCGTTTCAACGACGAGAACGCTGCGGCGATCGAAGCGGGTGATGTTCAGCCGATGCCGGAGTCGAGCTCTGCGTTCATCGAGAAGGCGTCCGGCATCAAGAGTCGCTTCGTCACTGACAAGGCCGGCATCCTCGATCCGGATCGCATGGTTCCGCGCATTCCTGAGCGCAGCAATGACCAGTGGTCCATCCTCTGCGAAATGTCGGTCAAGGCCGCTCAGCAGGCGCTTGAGCGCGCAGGTAAAACCGCAGCCGATATCGACGGTGTGATCGTTGCCTGCTCAAACCTGCAGCGCGCTTATCCGGCGATTGCCATCGAAGTGCAGGCGGCGCTGGGTATCAAGGGTTTCGGTTTCGACATGAACGTGGCCTGTTCCTCGGCCACCTTCGGTATTCAGAATGCCGCCAACTCGGTGCGATTGGGCCAGGCGCGTGCGGTGCTGATGGTCAATCCGGAGATCTGCACCGGGCACATGAACTTCCGCGACCGCGACAGCCATTTTATCTTCGGCGACGCCTGCACGGCGGTCATCGTCGAGCGCGCCGATCAGGCCACCTCGGGCTATCAGTGGGACATCGTTAGCACCAAGCTGGCGACTGAGTATTCCAACAATATCCGCAATAACTTCGGTTTCCTCAATCGCACCGCCGAGGAATACATGACCAACCCGGACAAGCTGTTCGTTCAGGAAGGCCGCAAGGTATTCAAGGAAGTCTGCCCGATGGTGGCCGAGCTGATTGGCGAGCACCTGAAGGAAAACGGGATCGAGGTCAGCGAGGTCAAGCGCTTCTGGCTGCACCAGGCGAACTTGAACATGAACCATCTGATCGTACGCAAGTTGCTCGGTCGTGATGCTAGCTCGGAAGAGGCGCCCGTTATTCTCGACACCTATGCCAACACCAGTTCGGCAGGTTCGGTCATTGCCTTCCACAAGCATCAGGATGACCTGTCCAGCGGCAGCCTCGGCGTGCTCAGCTCGTTCGGTGCGGGCTACTCAATTGGCAGCGTGATCCTGCGTAAACGTTGAGTTGCGTTAAAACCTAAAGGCGGACTTCGGTCCGCCTTTTTTGTACCTCGCCGCTGCATGCAGAGAGGATCCGGCTGCCGTGTTGAGAATTTGGCGATAAAGGCGAATATTTTAAGTTTCCACTGTCATAAAACCTTTATGGAATAGCCACTTGGCTGACACACGTGCTGGCCAAGATGCCGGCAACACAAAGAGCCATTAGCCGTGTGTTTTCCGACGCTAAACCAAAAGGGGAATTTTCGATGATCCGTAAGCACTTCGCCGGTTTCGCCGCCAGCGCCCTCGCTCTGGCCGTTTCCGCTCAGGCTTTCGCCGGCACCGTTACGACTGACGGCGCCGATATCATGATCAAGACCAAGGGTGGTCTGGAAGTAGGGACGACGGACAAAGAGTTCTCTTTCAAGATCAACGGTCGTCTGCAAGCCGATGCTGACAGCTTCGATGGTTTCTACACCCAAAACGGTGAGCGTGCTGACGAGACCTATTTCCGCCGGGCACGTATCGAGATATCGGGTGTGGCCTTTACCGACTGGGGTTATACGTTCAACCGCAACTTCGGCGACAGCTCGAGCAACTGGAATGAACTGGCGATCCACTACAACGGTTGGAAGCCCGTCCAACTATCGATAGGCCGCATCAAGCCGACTTTCGGTCTGGAAGAAGCGGTCAGTTCCAAATGGATCACTGCGATCGAGCGGTCGGCCATGTATGACCTGGCGCCCTGGCTGAATAGCCATGAAGATGGCGAAGGCATCCGACTGCGCGCAACAGCAGGCATGTTCCATGGTGAAGTCGGCGGATACCGCCAGAGCGGAAACGAGGATGAGGATGGCCAGAACAACACCTCGTTCATCGCTCGCGGTGTGGTCGCGCCGATCGTTCAAGATGACCAGGTGCTGCACTTCGGTCTGAATTTCGCTACACGTGAGGTCGAAGCGGGCTTTGAAGAAGAAATCGAATCGCGCCTGTCGGTCCGCGGCACCACCGAAGACGGTCCGAATGGTAACCGCGCGTTGTTTGGTGGCGCCGCGCTGGATGGCACTGACCAGGCCTGGGGCCTCGAAGCGGCGTACATGATCGGCCCGTTCTCCGTCCAGGGCGAGTACCTCACCCGCAACGCGGATGGCGACGCTGCCCTGAACGGCAATGACAACGATCTGGAAGCTACCGGCTACAACGTCCAGCTCGCCTACACACTTACCGGTGAGTCACGCAGCTACAAGCTTGATGGCGGCAAGTTCGACAAGATCAAGCCCGAGAACAAGCAACTCGGCGCGTGGGAGGTCTTCTACCGTTACGACAACATCACGGTTGACGAAACGGCCATGTTGCCGGTTGGTGAAGGTGGCGCCGTGCCTGTGGCCGGCTTGACGGTCGACAGTGCCGAGGCCGCCGCGAAGACTCACACCATCGGCGTCAACTGGTATGCCAACGAGGCGGTAAAGATCTCCGCCAACTACCTGAAGACCAGTGTGGATGACGTGGTCAACGCCAATGGCGACGACGACGGCGACGCCATTTCCCTGCGCGCCCAATACGTCTTCTAAGCAACACCGCTACGCTCGCGATGCTCCTTATAAAGCCCCATGTTCTTGGGGCTTTTTTTCGTCCCGGTTACAGGCCAGACTGGCGCGCATGCCTATTCAGACCCTGTCCCGCCTCGCTGATATCGATCCCGCTCGTTGGGATGCATTGCTTGTCGATAACCCTCAGCCGTTTCTAAGGCACGCTTTCCTGTCCGCTTTGGAAGACAGCGGCAGCGTCGGGGGTCGCACCGGTTGGCGTCCGCATCATCAAGTCCTCAGCGATGCGCAGGGTGACGTGATCGCCGCGCTACCGCTGTACGGCAAGACCAACTCCAACGGCGAGTACGTGTTTGATTGGGCCTGGGCGGCCGCCTGCCACCGTGCAGGGATCGAGTACTACCCCAAACTGCTGTGTGCGGTGCCGTTCTCGCCAGTGACCGGCGCGAGGCTGTTGGGTAACCGCGAGGCGGCGAGCCAATTGCTCGACCAGCTCACCGCCGGCTTGGCCGAGGAAGCCTATTCCAGCCTGCACGTGAACTTCACCGAGCCGGACGCCGATGCGATTTTCCAGAACCGTGATGGCTGGCTTGAGCGCATCGGCTGTCAATTTCACTGGCACAACCGCGGCTACCGTGATTTCCAGGATTTTCTTGACGCGCTGACGTCGCGCAAACGCAAGCAGCTGCGAAAAGAGCGCGAGCAGGTGGTGGGGCAGGGGATCGAATTCGAGTGGCGCGAAGGTCACAAGGTCAGCGAGGCAGAGTGGGATTTCGTTTATGCCTGTTACGCCAATACCTACCATGTTCGCGGTCAGGCGCCGTATCTGACTCGCAGCTTTTTCAGCCTGCTGGCCGAGCGGATGCCCGAGGCGATCCGGGTGGTGCTTGCCTGCCAGCGCGGCCGGCCGGTGGCCATGGCGTTTAGTCTGATTGGTGCTGGCGAGCTGTATGGTCGCTACTGGGGCAGCTTGGCAGACTTCGACCGCCTGCATTTCGAAACCTGCTTTTACCAAGGGATCGATCAGGCGATTGCTGCTGGCCTGTCACGCTTCGATGCCGGAGCACAGGGCGAGCACAAGCTGATACGCGGCTTCGAGCCGGTGATCACGCGCTCCTGGCACTACCTGGAGCATCCGGGGCTGCGTGCTGCGGTCAGCGAGTTCCTTCAGCAGGAGCGGCTGGGCGTGATGCGCTATGCCGAGACAGCGCGCGATGCGCTGCCGTATCGGCAGGAATAATCTATCTGGTCTTCGATGCGGCGCTGACTCCTTCCAGGGTCGAGAAGGAGGTGTCCTTGGCGGTCAAAAGGAAATCGCGCATGAACGGCGAGTCCAGCATGTCAGCGCGGATGCCCGCATAAAGGGTGGCAAACAAGCCTTTTTCACCCAGGCGTTTGGCCGTGACATAGCCGCGCGCGCTGTATTCATGCAATGCCCAGTTCGGCACGCAGCATACGCCGCGACCAGAGGCCACCAGCTGCATCATCATCACGGTGAGTTCGGACGTCCGCACCTGCGCCGGTTCGACATCGGCCGGCTCCAGAAAGCGGGTGAAGATGTCCAGACGGTCCCGTTCCACCGGATAGGTGATCAGGGTTTCGCTGGCCAGGTCTTCGGCGCGCACGAACGGGCGGGGCGCGAGCCCGTGCTGGTTAGCGACGGCGAGCAGCGCTTCGTAGGTGAACAACGGCACATAGGTGATGCCCGGCAGGTCGACCGGATCGGACGTCACCACCAGATCCAGATCACCTCGTGCCAAAGCCGGAAGCGGCGCGAAGGAAAACCCCGAGGCCAGGTCCAGCTCGACTTCCGGCCAGGCATCACGGAACTGGTCGATGGTTGGCATCAGCCACTGGAAGCAGCTGTGGCATTCGATCGCCATGTGCAGGCGCCCTGCGGTGCCGCCAGCCAGCCGGGCCAGGTCCCGCTCGGCACTGCGCAGCTGTGGCAGCAAGCTGTCGGCCAATTGCAACAGGCGCAAACCCGCACTGGTGAAACGCACAGGACGGGTCTTGCGCACGAACAGCTGCAGGCCCAAGCGTTCTTCCAGTTCCTTGAACTGATGGGACAGCGCCGACTGGGTCAGATGCAGCCGCTCGGCGGCCTCTACCAAACTGTCGGTTTCGCGCAGTGCATGAAGGGTCTTCAGGTGGCGGATTTCCAGCATGCTGGGGTCTTCCTGCTGTTTCGTTGGCGAGCCGGGGTTTTAACGGGGCGCTGAGGACGGGTGACTTGAGCCGTTCTCATTGTGGCGGCGAAGTGTGTCCCAGCGCGCCGACCCTTGTCGAGCCGGCATGTCGATCGTCGGCGTCTGAAGGGTGCGCACGGATGAGTGTGCAAAGCGGCGTCGCTATCAAACCAATCTCAAATATCTTTCGTTGGGATCCAGGCTGCCGCGACGTACAGACTGCAGACTGCAGAGTGCAGAGTGCAGAGTGCAGAGTGCAGAGTGCGGGTGCTGTACGCCTGAAAAGAGCCGCACTAGCAAGGAACATGAAAATATCTACTAATGATCAAGAAATGCGTGAGTTTGTTTCATCGCTGTCGGGCCATCACAATCCGCTCATCGAAAACGAACGAATTGGAGATCGTCATGGCTGTTGCGCATTCCCTGGGCTTCCCACGTGTTGGTGCCGACCGAGAATTGAAGAAGGCGCTTGAAGCGTACTGGAAGGGTGATCTCAGCGAGGCCGAGCTGCGCCAGGTCGGCAGGGAATTGCGAGCCGCCCATTGGCAGCTGCAGGCCAATGCCGGCATCGAACTGCTACCGGCTGGCGATTTTGCCTGGTACGACCAGGTTCTGACGCACTCCCTGATGTTTGGCGTTGTGCCTGAGCGCTTTCGTCCCGCAGATGGCCAGCCTACGCTGGATACCTTGTTCGCCATGGCGCGGGGCGTTACCCACGCATGCTGCGGTGGTGGTCAGGCGCAGGAGATGACCAAATGGTTCGATACCAACTATCACTATCTGGTCCCTGAATTCAGCGTCGATCAGACCTTCCAGTTGTCCTGGGAACAGCTGTTCGAAGAAGTCGAAGAGGCCAAAGCGCTGGGGCATGCGGTCAAGCCGGTGCTGATTGGGCCGCTGACGTATCTCTGGCTGGGCAAGGCCAAGGGTGAGGCGTTCGACAAGCTGGCGCTGCTCGAACTCCTGCTTCCAGTCTATGGAGAAGTGCTGGAGCGACTCGCCGCGCTGGGTGTCGAGTGGGTGCAGATCGACGAACCGATCCTGGTGCTCGACTTGCCTCAGGACTGGAAGAACGCCGTCGAACGAGCCTACAACCAGTTGCAGCGCGCGCCGTTGAAGAAGCTGGTCGCGACCTATTTTGGTGGACTGGAGGACAACCTCGGCTTGGCCGCAGCGTTGCCGGTCGATGGCCTGCATATCGATCTGGTGCGGGCACCGGACCAGTACCCGGTCATTCTGGATCGACTGCCCGCCTACAAAATCTTGTCTCTCGGCCTGGTCAATGGACGAAACGTATGGCGTTGCGATCTGGATAAAGCCTTGAACGTGCTCCGCCACGCTGCAGAACGACTGGGTGAGCGGCTCTGGGTCGCGCCGTCCTGTTCGTTGCTGCACGCACCGGTAGACCTTGCGCGGGAGGACCAGCTGGATGCTGAGATGCGCAGCTGGCTGGCATTCGCCGTGCAGAAATGCGCGGAGGTTGCCGTACTGACGCGAGCGGTCAATCAACCGGACGATGCCCAGGTGCAGGTCGCGTTACAGCAAAGCCGCGAGGTTCAGGCGAGCCGCGCCGAGTCTCCGCGAATCCACAAGCCCGCCGTGCAGGCGCGGTTGGCTGCGATCAAGCCCAGGCACAGCCAGCGGCAATCTGCCTTCGAAAGCCGCATCGAGAAGCAGCGCGCTCGGCTGGATCTGCCGGCATTCCCGACGACCACCATCGGCTCGTTCCCGCAGACTCCGGCGATCCGCCTGGCGCGTCAGGCCTTCAAACAGGGCAAGCTGGCGCTGACCGACTACACCGAGGCGATGCATGCCGAGATTCGCCACGCGGTCGCCGTCCAGGAGCAATTGGGACTGGACGTGCTGGTGCATGGCGAGGCCGAGCGCAACGACATGGTCGAGTACTTCGCCGAGCAATTGGATGGCTATGCCTTCACCCGTTTCGGTTGGGTGCAGAGCTACGGCTCGCGCTGCGTGAAACCAGCCGTGATCTACGGCGACCTGAGCCGCCCGACAGCGATGACGGTGGAATGGATTCGCTACGCTCAGCAGCAGACCAGCAAGGTCATGAAAGGCATGCTGACAGGCCCGGTGACCATGCTGATGTGGTCCTTCACTCGCGAGGATCTCAGCCGCGAGCAGCAGGCCCGGCAGCTGGCGCTGGCGATCCGTGACGAGGTCTGTGACCTGGAGGCGGCGGGTATCAAAATCGTCCAAATCGACGAAGCGGCTTTTCGCGAAGGCTTGCCGTTGCGCCGTTCCCAATGGGGGTACTACCTGGACTGGGCAGTCGATGCGTTCCGCCTGTGCGCCAGTGGGGTACGCGACGAGACGCAGATCCACACGCACATGTGCTACAGCGAGTTCAATGATGTGATCGAGGCGATCGCCGCCATGGACGCCGACGTCATCACCATCGAGACCTCGCGCTCGCAAATGGAGTTGCTGGAAGCATTTCGCGCCTTCGACTACCCCAACGACATCGGTCCCGGCGTGTACGACATCCACTCGCCACGGGTGCCAGACACAGCAGAGATGGTGCAACTGCTGCAGAAGGCCAGCGAGCGAATCCCGGCAGAGCGGCTCTGGGTCAACCCCGACTGCGGCCTGAAAACCCGCGGATGGGCGGAAACCGAAGCGGCGCTGGTCAACATGGTCGCGGCGGCTCGCCAGTTGCGGACCGCGAACCGGGCCAAGGTGGCCTGACCGCTGGTTTGAGGGTAGGCCGGACCGGCCTAACGGCCGGTCAGTGCTGCAGTAGCTTCGGCCCGTACGCTGTGCGGGCCGTTGGGTTTTGGCTAATGTAGTGGCCTTTCCTCGACGAATCCTTTTGCCATGACGCCCGCTATCGATCTGCTGAAAAAGGCCAAGGCCGAGCACCGCATCCACAGTTACGAACATGACCCGAAATCGGCATCCTACGGCCTCGAGGCCGCGGAGAAGCTCGGTCTCGAGGCGGCGAGAGTGTTCAAGACGCTGCTCGCGTGCAGCGAAAAGAACGAGCTTCTTGTCGCTGTCGTGCCGGTTGCCGGCTCGCTTGATCTCAAGGCGCTGGCGCAGGCCGCCAAGGTCAAGAAGGTCGACATGGCCGATCCTGTGGCAGCGCAACGTGCGACCGGCTATCTGGTGGGTGGTATTAGCCCGCTGGGCCAGAAGAAGCGGCTACGCACCTTCATCGACGTTTCAGCGCAAGCACAACCGAGCATCTATGTCAGCGCCGGACGGCGAGGGTTGGAGGTGGAGTTGGCGGCTGAGGTATTGGCCGAGCACACCGCAGGCAGCTTCGCACCGATCGGAAGGGGCTGAGGGGCAGGGCCGCAAGGATCAGAGCGGCGGAAGAATCTCACCGAGATCGGTGGAGTTGATGCCCGGAACGTGGATCTCGTTGTTGACCAGTTGCTGGCCTTCCATCTGCGGCTGGGTTACCCAGGTCAGGATGTCGTAGTAGCGGCGGATGTTGGCTACGAAATGCACCGGCTCGCCACCGCGCGCGTATCCATAGCGCGTCTTGGTGTACCACTGTTTCTGCGCCAGCCTTGGCAGCATCTGTTTCACATCGAGCCACTTGTTAGGGTCCAGACCTTCGCTTTCGGCTAGTTTGCGCGCATCTTCCAGATGACCGCCGCCGACGTTGTAAGCCGCCAGCGCGAACCAGGTGCGGTCCGGCTCCTTGATGCTGTCAGGCAGATTGGCATGAACCCGGGCGATGTATTTGCCACCGCCCTGGATGCTTTGAACCGGGTCGAGCCGATTGTTTACGCCCATGGCCTTGGCCGTGTTGAGCGTCAGCATCATCAAGCCGCGCACGCCGGTCTTCGAGGTGGCTTCGGGCTGCCAGTGGGATTCCTGATAACCGATGGCGGCGAGCAGGCGCCAGTCGACGCCGTGCTCCTTGGCCGTTTCGCGGAATACCTTTTCATAGCGAGGCAGGCGCTGCTGCAGGTGCTTGGCAAAGGCATAGGCGCCAACATAGCCGAGCACGTCGACGTGACCGTAATAGCGTTCCCGCAAGCGTTGCAGGGTTCCGTTCTCCTGGGCCTGGGTGAGGAACTGGTTGGCAGCTTCAAGCACGCTGTTGTCTTCGCCCTTGCCCACGATCCAAGCCAGGCTGCTTTGCTCACCGAGATCGAATGCCGCTCGTGCATTGGTGAAGTAGACCTGATTCAGTGCCAGTTCATTGGACTCGACCAGCGTCAAGTCCACCTGGCCCTCATCGACCATGCGCAGCAGGTCGACCACTTCCACAGCATCCGATTCTTCGTAGCGCAGATCGGGGAGTTCGCTCTGCAAAGCCTTGAGCTTTTCCGCCTGACTGCTGCCCTTGAGCACCAGAATACGTTTGCCAACCAGGTCTTCGGGTTGGGTCGGACGACGCTGCCCTCGGCGATAGACCACCTGAGTGGTGACGTCCAGGTAGGGTTGGGTGAAGCGCGCCAGGTCTTTGCGACCTTCGCTGGCTACCAGGCCGGCGGCTGCCAGTGTTGGGCCGCCAGGGCGGTTGAGGCGGGTGAAGATTTCTTCGATGCTGTCGGCGGTTTCGATCTGCAATTTGACGCCGAGATGGCTGGCGAAGCGCTTGACCAGCTCATACTCGAAGCCGGCTTCGCCGTTGCGATCCTGGAAATAGGTGGAAGGACTGTTGCGGGTGATCACGCGCAGGACGCCTTCCTCCTTAATTCGCTCGAGTGCGCTGGGCGGTTCAGCGCAGCTGCTGAGCATCAGGAAGAGTCCGGCCGCCAGCAACCAAGAGGCGCAGCGTTTGCGGAATGCAGTGTGGGCAAACATCGTCGCAGTATACGCAAAGGCGAACCGCCACCATATCTCGACAGGATCGACGGACTTTGCTAAGCGAAGCGACACTCCTCGAAGCCAGTGCCATTAGCGGCTTGGCTGCTGGTCGCACGCAGACCAAAACTGTGTCGGAACATTGCTGCAGCGTTCAAACGCGATGAAGTCGAGACGACAAGCGGTGCGCTTGCGGATATTCGTTTCGCTAGAGCGGCCTTGTCCTGAAGGGTTTGGCGCAGGGAGAATCCAACCGTCTTTTCAAGAGCCCGCTGCATGAGCACCGCTGCTATCAAACCTTGGTTCGTCTATCTTGTACGCGCCGCCAACGGCTCGCTCTATTGCGGGATAAGTGACGACGCACAGCGCCGCTTCGCGGCTCATCAGGGTGGGCGAGGGGCGCGGTTCTTCCACTCCAGTCCCGCGGTGGCGCTGGTCTATGTCGAGAGGCTTGGCAGCAAGGGCGATGCACTTCGGCGTGAGCGCGCCATCAAACAAATGAAGAAACCCGCCAAAGAGGCACTGGTTTCTGCTCAGTCCGGTAGCGATCCGGTGAATGTCCAGGCAATCAGCTGAACGGGTAGGCTGCCTCCGTTGGCGCGAGTAAGCTGCCGGTCTACCTAACGACTGGCGGAGCCTGCAATGCACGAAGTGATCCTGCACCACTATCCAACCTCGCCCTTTGCCGAAAAAGCGCGACTGATGCTGGGTTTCAAGCAGCTTTCCTGGCGCTCGGTGCAAATTCCTCCGGTGATGCCAAAACCGGATCTGACGGCACTGACAGGTGGCTATCGGCGGACGCCGGTGCTGCAGATTGGCGCTGACATCTATTGCGACACCGCATTGATTGCGCGTCGTCTGGAAGCCGAGAAAGCTACACCTGCGCTGTTTCCGGAAGGACAGGAGTTCGTCGCGGCTACGCTGGCGCAGTGGGCTGACTCGGTGCTGTTTCTGCATGCTGTGAGCTTGGTGTTCCAGCCTGAGTCGATGGCGATGCGTTTCGCTCAAGTGCCCAAGGCGTTCATTGAGGCGTTCAGCAAGGACCGCGCCGCGTTGTTCAGCAGCGGCTCGGCGGCTCGGGTTCCACTGGAGCAGGCGAAGAACCACTGGCCGGTCCTGATGGCGCGCCTGCAACAGCAACTGGCGCGTGGTAACGGAGAGTTTCTGCTTGGCAGCGCACCCTGCGTGGCTGATTTCTCCGTCGCCCATTGCCTTTGGTTCCTCAAGGGCACACCGGTGACTGCGCCGCTGATTGACGCCTATCCGGACGTAGCAGCCTGGCTGGGTAAGGTGCTGGCCGTGGGGCATGGCTCGCTGTCCGAGTTGTCAGCCGAAGACGCCGTCGCTATCGCCCGCGAGGCAACGCCGGCCGATCTACCGGATGAGCCATTCTCTGAACCCAACGGGTTCGAAGCAGGCCAGGTCGTGACCATCTCCGCAGTGGACTACGGCACCGATCCGGTCGAGGGTGAGCTGATCTTCGCTGGCGTGGAAGAGTTGATTCTGCGACGTGAGGATGAGCGTGCTGGCGTCGTGCATGCGCACTTCCCGCGTATGGGTTATCGCATCGACGCGCGTTGATGTATCGGGCCCGCGCACATGCGTTGCGCGGGCCTCCATCGACATCAACGCTCGTCAGAGCGCGATGAACAACAGTGTCACGCCCAGCAGCAGGCGATAGATCACGAAAGGCAGCATGCCCAGCGCGTCGAGTGCCTTGAGGAACAGTTTGATGCAAAGGAAAGCGGCTATGAACGACAGTGCTGCCCCGATGAAAATGTCATTCCACGGCGCAGCTTCACCTGACTGAGCCAGTTCGACCGCTTTCAGGCCGCCTGCGGCGAGAATCAGCGGTATCGACAGCAGAAAGGAGAAGCGTGCAGCAGTCTGCCGGGTGAAGCCGAGCAACAGGGCTGCCGTCATGGTGATACCCGAGCGCGATGTACCGGGAATCAGCGCCAGCGCCTGGGCAAAGCCAATGATCAGTGCGCTTTTCCAGGTCAGCTGGTCCATTTCGGCGACACGTCGGCCCTTGACGTCGGCGTACCACAGCAGCAGGCCAAAGATGATGGTCGTGGCCGCAATGAACAGCATCGAACGGGTGTATTGCTCGATATAGTCTTCCAGCAGCAAGCCGATGATTCCCGCCGGCAGTGTGCCGATGATGATCGCCCAGCCCAGACGGCTCTCGGCACTGACCTGCCGACGGAACACGTGCGCCAGCCAGCCGCGGGTGGTCGCGATCACTTCGTGACGGAAGCAGATCAATACGGCGAGCAAGGTGCCGACGTGCACCGCAACGTCGAATGCCTGGCCCTGGTCGGGCCATCCAAGCACTTGCGAAGGAAGGATCAGGTGGGCGGAAGAGGAAATCGGGAGAAATTCGGTAATGCCCTGCACCAGGGACAGAATAATCAGGTGAAGCCAATCCATTGTGATTCCTTAGCCGTTACGGATAGAGCGGGGGGTTGCGGCAGCGATAAGCAGCCATCTGACTGGCAGATGGCCGTTTCATTCCAGCGGGAAGGCAGATTTTCGTAGCGAGTGTGCCTTGCGCGGGCCTTGGCACAGAGCCTCAGCAGCCGCCGGCGTGAACGGGCGTCGCTGCCCGGCGCCTTATCCCTTGCGTCGTTTGAGTTGATCGGTCAGCTGCGTCGGCAGGTTGCGAATGATCAACATGTCGCGGGCTTCGTCGTACTCGACTTTCGAGCCCAGCAGATGTGATTCGAAGCTGATCGACAGTCCCTCGGCACGCCCGGTGAACCGCTGAAACTGGTTCAGGGTGCGCTTGTCAGCGGGAATCTCCGGCGACAGGCCATAGTCCTTGTTGCGGATGTGGTCGTAGAAGGCACGTGGCCGCTCCTCGTCGATAACGCCGGACAATTCTTCCAGTGACATAGGTTCGCCGATCTTGGCCTGACTGCTGGCGTAACCCACCAATGCGCTGGTTTTCTCACGTGCCTTTTCATCGGGGAGGTCTTCGCTCTCGACGTAATCGCTGAAGGCCTTGAGCAGCGTGCGCGTTTCGCCCGGGCCATCGACGCCTTCCTGGCAACCGATGAAGTCGCGGAAGTACTCGGACACCTTCTTGCCGTTCTTGCCCTTGATGAAGGAGATGTATTGCCTGGACTGCTTGTTGTTCTTCCACTCGGAGATGTTGATGCGTGTCGCCAGATGCAGTTGCCCCAGGTCGAGGTGTCTGGCTTCGGCTACATCCAGTGCCTCGGTCACGGTCACGCCGTTGCTGTGATGCAGCAGGGCGATGGCCAGGTAATCGGTCATACCTTGCTGGTAGTGAGCGAACAGCACGTGGCCGCCGGTTGACAGGTTGGACTCTTCCATCAGCTTCTGCAGATGCTCGACCGCCTGGCGGCTGAACGCGGTGAAGTCCTGATTGCCTTCCATGTACTGCGCGAGCCAGCCGCTGAAGGGGTAGGCACCGGATTCCTCATGAAAGAAGCCCCAGGCCTTGCCCTGCTTGGCGTTGTAGCTCTCGTTGAGATCGGCCAGCAGGTTCTCGATGGCCTGAGAATCGCCCAGCTCCGAGTCGCGGGCATGGAGAACGGCAGGCGTGCCGTCCGGCTTTTTTTCGATCAGGTGAACGATGCAGTGGCGAATCGGCATGGGGTACTCGCGTCGAGAAAGGCAGACAGGCGGCAGTTTACCCGAGCAAACCCGCCACTCGTCGTTCACTGAGTAAAAAGGGGAGGTGGATGACGAGGTGGTTGCGAGTAAGATGGATCCCCCTCGATTTTTGCAAAGTGTGTCAGCGATGAATGCGATTTGGCGCAACAGTACCTGGATCCTGCTGGGCGGCTCCTTGATCCTTGCTCTTTCCCTGGGTATCCGGCATGGGTTCGGCCTTTTTCTGCCACCGATGAGCGCCGAATTCGGCTGGGGGCGTGAAACCTTTGCCTTTGCCATTGCCCTGCAGAATCTGATCTGGGGCCTGGCGCAGCCGGTCACCGGCGCGCTGGCGGACCGTTTTGGTGTGGCCCGGGCCGTGCTGCTCGGTGGCGTGCTCTACGCGGCCGGCCTGTTGCTGATGGCGGGCGCGGATTCTCCGGCTTCGCTGTCTCTCAGCGCTGGCCTGCTGATCGGGCTGGGGCTTTCTGGAACCTCGTTTTCCGTGATCCTTGGTGCAGTTGGGCGCGCGGTGCCGGTCGAAAAACGCAGCATGGCGATGGGCGTTGCCAGCGCAGCGGGTTCGTTCGGCCAGTTTGCCATGCTGCCCGGCACGCTTGGTCTGATTGGCTGGTTGGGCTGGTCGTCGGCCTTGCTAGCGCTGGGTTTGCTGGTGGCGCTGATCATGCCGCTGGCGCTGATGTTGCGCAGCGGGCCGACAGCGCCGGTGACCGGTCCGCAGCAAACGCTGATGGAGGCGCTGCGTGAAGCGGTCAGCCATTCCGGCTTCCGCCTGCTGGCGCTGGGTTTCTTTGTCTGCGGGTTTCAGGTGGTGTTCATCGGTATTCACTTGCCGGCCTATCTGGTCGACAAGCAGCTGCCTGCGATGGCCGGCACGACCGTTCTGGCACTGGTTGGCCTGTTCAACATTATCGGCACCTACACGGCGGGCTGGCTGGGCGGTTGTTATTCGAAGCCGAAATTGCTGACGGCGCTTTATCTGGCTCGGGCCGTGGTAATCAGCGCGTTCTTCTTTGCACCGCTGACGCTGTGGACCGCCTATGCATTCGGCATCGCCATGGGGCTGTTGTGGCTCTCTACCGTGCCCTTAACCAACGGCACGGTCGCTACGCTGTTTGGCGTGCGCAATTTGTCGATGTTGGGCGGCATCGTGTTCCTGTTCCACCAGATCGGTTCGTTCTTCGGTGGCTGGCTGGGCGGTTGGGTGTATGACACGACTGGCAGTTATGACCTGGTCTGGCAAATTTCCATCGCGCTGAGCCTGATGGCTGCAGCACTCAATTGGCCGATTCGTGAGCAGCCGGTCGAGCGTGTGCGCTTGGCGGCAGGTATGACCTGATGCGCCGCGGCTGGTTATGGGCAGGCGGCGCCATGTTGGCTTCGCTGCTTTTGGTCGCGGCCTGGTGGGGCTGGCAGCAGGGTGGCCTGGCACTGTTGCAGCTGGGTGTAGGGATCTGTTGATCAATCGTTCGGGTAGTTTTTGCTTCTGTTAGGGAATCAATTGCGCAACGGATGGCTCCAACAGGCGAGACGAAGGAAGGTTGTCGTTGAATCGTAACCTAAGGCCTGTAAAAAGCTGCGGCATGCAGTTATCTGGAGCTACCGAACCATGTCCACTCTTACCGAACTCGCCCAACAGATTGCCCAGCTCTATCCGCTGCAGGACAAACGCGTCGGCAAGCGCTATCGCGTCGTCGGCGAACTCGCCGGGATGACCGAGCTGGAAGAAATCAACGGGGAGCCGAGGTATATCCAGACGCTGGCCCTTAAAGATCGCCAGCGCTGGGATATTGCCGTCTGAAGTAAGTTGCTCAGCTGATCATTCGGAAAGCGATCAGCCCAACTGGCGACTCACCAGTGATCACTCCGCCACTTCGCGCGCTGTTCATTATCGAGGTAGGTCCAGGCCACGAAGCGGCTGCGCTTTTGCCCCTGGGACATTTCGCATACGCGTACTTGTTGGGCGCCAAGCTTCTTGACCCGAGCCTGTAGAGGCTGCACGTTGCTCGCTTTCGAAACCAGCGTGCTGAACCAGCAGACTTGTTGGCTCACGCCACGACTTTCTTCCGCCAGCAGCGAGATAAATGCTGCCTCTCCACCTTCACACCAGAGTTCCGCTGCCTGACCGCCGAAGTTAAGCGCGGGCAGTTTGCGCTTGGGGTCGAGCTTGCCAAGGTTGCGCCACTTTCGCTGGCTGCCACTGCTGGCTTCTGCTTGCGAGGCATGGAAGGGTGGATTGCAGAGTGTGACGTCGAAGCGATCGTCGGCCTGCAGCAGAATCTCAAATACGTGGCGAGGGTGCTGCTGCGCGCGCAGTTCAATGCTCTTGCCGAGCTTGTTTGCGGTGACGATGGTACGGGCCGACGCCAGCGCCGTTGCATCGATATCCGACCCGGTAAAACGCCAGCCGTATTCGCGCAGACCGATCAACGGGTAAATGCAGTTGGCGCCGGTGCCGATGTCCAGTGCGTGAATGCTTGCGCCGCGCGGAATCTCACCAGCGTTTTCGTCCGCCAGCAAGTCGGCCAGACCGTGCAGATAGTCGGCCCGGCCTGGAATCGGCGGGCACAGGTAACCCGGCGGTATATCCCAGTGCACGATTCCGTAGAACTGTTTGAGCAGTGCGCGATTGAAGACGCGGACTGCCTCCGGATCGGCAAAATCGATGCTTTCCTTGCCGTAGGGATTAAGAATGACGAACCTCGCCAACTCGGGGCTGCCCGCTATCAGTGCCGGAAAGTCATAGCGCCCGGTATGGCGGTTACGAGGGTGCAGCACGGCCTTATCAACCGCTGGCTTGGCCTTGCGTGGTGGCGGTGTGGCGGGTCTGGATGTCATGGTCGGCTGCCGCTAGCGGTAAAAGTCCGTATTGTCCCACAGCTTTCACGCCCGACGTGGCACCAGCAGCATCCATATCAGTCCCCATAGCAGTGCGCCGGCGCCGAGCCAGAAAGCGCTGTGCAGGGAACCGCCCATGCTTAGCCAGACGCCAGTAAGCCAGGGGCCGGCCAGTTGCGTCAGGCTGTAGAGTGCAATCAGCGCTGCTGACAGTCGCGGCCCCTGGTGCGGATGAAGGGCGCGTGCCAGGCGCTGGGTCAGTAACACGGTGCCAAGAAAGGTGCCGCCGACCAGGACGGCACATATCAGGATCCCCGGTGCGCCGGGCAGCAACAGCGCAGCCAGCACACCGACCAGTTGCGTGACATAACTGAAGCGCAGTGCCAGCGTATCGCCGAGCAGAGCGCCGAGGCGATTCCAGAGCCAGGGTGAGGGCAGGGTAGCCAGTGCGACCACCAACCAGCTGCTCTCCACCAGCATGTCTCCCGGTTCGACCTGCAACCGCGCGACCATCGGCAAAAAGGTCATTGGCAAGATATAGCCCATGCCGGCGCCCGCATACGAGAGAAACAGCGGCGTACTGGCGCGGTCCAGCAGGCGCGCACTCCGGGGCTTTGTGGTAGTGCTTTGGGGTTCTTCGGGAGGCAGGTCGAGGCTCGCCAGTTTGCGCCAGCCCCACCACGAGAGAGGGATAGACAGAATCGCCGCAGGCCACCAACGATCAGCACCCTCAAGCACACCGTTGCTTAAGCTGACCATCAGACTGGACACGATCAGCCCAACGCAGGCGCCAAGATAGACCAGGCCACTGGAGGAGACGCGGCGATGACGCGCCAGCCATTCCAGCAGCAGCGAGGGAGCCTGCACAAAAACCAGCCCATTGCTGATGCCATTGAGCAGGCGCAGCGCTGAAAGCAGCTCTACCGATTCGGCCTGGGTCTGCGCCAATGTGGTTCCGACATGCAGCACCAGTGCCCAAGGCAAGCTCCGGCGAATCTGACCAACCTGGTGCCAGCGCAGAGCGAGCAGCGCGCCAATCAGGTAGCCCAGGTAATTCCAGCTGGCGACGCTCGCGCCCTGTTGCACGGTGAGCACGCCATCCTCTACCAGCCACGGCAGAAGCGGCGTGTAGACGAATCGCCCGAGGCCATGGACAACCAGTAGCAGGGCGGCACCAGCGAGCAGTGCCGGGAACAGGGCGGGGCGTTGAGACATTGACGACGAACCATGCGGGCGAAGAGACCGAACAGCTTAACGGCGCGCCTGGCAAAGGACCACGCTACTGATGGTTGAGAGGAACGTTGCGAGTACGCGGATAAAGGCTACCCATCCCGCACCCCATTCTGGGACGGCCGAGCGGCGCCAGAGTGGATGTTTACCGCTCGCGGTTACGGATAGTCGAGAACGAATCTGATCTGCGCCAGGTTGCGCTCGATCCATTGCGGGTCGATCGCGCCCCAGTCGTGGATTCGGTACTGACCGGCGTTATGTCGCTCGCCGTCGTCCTGCGTAAAGCGGCAGTCGATGTCCAGGTCGGCGAGGGCTGCCAACGTATCCTGCGCCGTTCTGCGCGGCATTCCGGTTGCTTCTACCAGGGCGGGCACGCTGGTGGCGGCACCGCTGTCAATCAGCCAGGCGACATACAAACGGCGATAAAAACTGCTTTTGGTTTTGCTGACTGTCATCACAGCTCCATAACAGTGGGGCCGGGCCCGTTGAATGCCGCCCGAGCGGCTTCGACGGGCCCGCCTGAGTGGTTCAACGCAGGGCGAGCATGCCTATATAGGTCACGGCGCCGGCTGTATAGCCGAGAAAAGCCAGCAGGCTGACGCGCTTGACGTACCAGGTGAAGCTGATCTTTTCCATGCCCATGGCCGCAACGCCTGCGGCCGAACCAATGATCAGCGTGCTGCCACCCGTCCCGGCGCAATAGGCGAGCATCTCCCAGAAGTTGCCGTCGACGACGAACTGCGACAGCCAAGCGGCTTCAGCGGCTGGTGCGGCATCAAGGGTTTCCGGACTTACCAGCGGGTACATTTTCATCGAGCCGGCGACCAGTGGCACGTTGTCCACCACCGCCGACAGCAGGCCAATGCTGTAGTTGATCGGATAGATGTGCCCGAGGGAATCGCGCAGCGCCGTCGCGACCTGGGTCAAATGACCGGCTGTGGCAAGCGCCGCAACGGCCAGCAAGATGCCAAGGAAGAACAGCACGCTCGGGGTATCGACCTTGCGCAGGACGCCCACGACCGAAAGCGGGTGCTTGTGATCGTCTTCTTTGTGACGGTGCAGAAACTCGGTAGTGACCCAGAGCACGCCGAGCCCGAACAGGATGCCCATATAAGGGGGCAGGTGGGTAACGGTCTTGAAGACCGGCACGAACACCAGCGCGCCGATACCGAGCGCTAATACCAGGTTGCGTTCGAACACCGTGGTCGTTGGCGGGTTACTTTCGGCCAGATGCGCCCTGGCACCTGGACGGGGCACTTCGCCGCGCATGCTGAAGCTGAGGATCAACAGCGGAACAAGCAGGCAGACGAGGCTCGGGATAAACAATCCGACGATCACGCCCGAGGCGGTGATCTGGTTACCAATCCAGAGCATGGTGGTGGTGACGTCGCCAATCGGCGACCAGGCGCCGCCCGCGTTGGCGGCGATCACCACGACGCCGACGAACAGCCAGCGTTCGGGACGGCCGCGGATCAGTTTGCGCAGCAGCGATACCATGACGATGGTAGTGGTCAGGTTGTCCAGCGCGGCGGACAGGAAGAAGGTCAGGAAGCCGATGATCCACAACAGGTGCACGCGCTTGCGCGTCTGGATCCGGTCAGTGATGACCTTGAAACCTTCGTGGGAATCGATGAGTTCGACGATGGTCATGGCGCCGAGCAGGAAGAACAGAATCTCTGAGATTTCGCCCAGATGATGTCTCAGCGATTCGACTACAAAGGCTGAAGGTTCGCCTGGGTGATGCGCGGCAGATGGCAACAGTGGCACGATGGTTTCCGCACCGAGTATCAATGCAGTCCAGCACAGCACGGCTGTGAGGATTGCGGCGGCGGCCTTGTCAATTTTCAGCGGATGCTCGAAGGCTATGCATAGATAGCCCAGAACAAATAGAACAGCCATGAGTACATACATCGGAGGGGCTCCATTTTTTATAAACCGTGCCGGGCCATTCGGGTTGTTCTACTGGCTCGGGGCTGACAGGCTTAAAAAATGGGCGGCTGGCGGTGCGAGAGAATTAAGTAACCGTGGTACGGAAGGTTTTACCTGCGTCGTGAACGGCTGCGCGTAGGGCAAACCGCCTCGGGTTTGCTTCGCTGCTGACTTACTTCATGTCGTGGAGCTTTCCGCGTGGGTTCAGGCCTGTCAGTTGCAATTCGTTATTGTCGGATGCGGCATAGTGTACCAGCGGCGCTGAAGGCGACTTGTCATCAATCAAGCGCAGTTATCTAAGCAAAAAGGCCAGCACATCAAGTGCTGGCCTTTCGCTTGTTTACAGGCTGGCGATGCGCTCGCGCTGCTCGAGCAGTCTGGCTTTGGCTTGCTCAGCCTCCGCCAGTTTGGCGCGCTCCTTGTCGATGACTTCGGCGGGCGCCTTGTCGACAAAGCCGGCGTTGCCGAGCTTGCCGCCTACGCGCTTCACTTCGCCGTCCAGTCGACCTATCTCCTTGTCGAGTCGGGCAAGTTCGGCGTCCTTGTCGATCAGGCCTGCCATGGGCACCAGCACCTGCATGTCGCCGACCAGCGCGGTGGCCGACAGCGGCGGTTCTTCGCCTTGAGCGAGGACGCGAACGCTTTCCAGCTTGGCCAGTTTCTTCAGTAGCGGCTCGTTATCGGCGAGGCGACGCTGATCGGATTCGCTGGCGTCACCCAGCACGACGTCGATGCGCTTGGCCATGGAGATGTTCATCTCGCCGCGAATCTGGCGGATACCCAGCATGAAGGCTTTGACCCACTCGATATCACCTTCGGCCGCTTCGTCGAGGCGCTCCGGATTGAATTCCGGCCACGGCTGCAGCATCAGTGTCGGCCCGGACTTGCCGGCCAGCGGTGCGACGCGCTGCCAGATTTCTTCGGTGATGAACGGCATGAAAGGGTGTGCCAGGCGCAGCGCCGTTTCCAGTACCCGAACCAGCGTGCGACGCGTGCCACGCTGGCGTTCGGCGCTGGCCGTTGCGTCCCACAGCACCGGTTTGACCAGTTCCAGATACCAGGCGCAATACTCGTCCCAGATGAACTCATACAGAGCCTGAGCGGCCAGGTCGAAGCGGAAGGCCTCGAGCTGGCGGGTGACTTCGGCTTCGGTGCGCTGCAGCGAAGAGATGATCCAGCGATCCACCGACGACAGCTCAACGGGTTCGTCATTGATCCCTGTGTCCTTGTCTTCGGTGTTCTCGAAGACGAAGTTGGCGGCGTTCCAGATCTTGTTGCAGAAGTTGCGATAACCCTCGACGCGACCCATGTCGAACTTCACGTCGCGACCGGTAGAGGCCAGCGAGCAGAAGGTGAAACGCAGGGCGTCGGTGCCGTAGCTGGCAATGCCCTCAGGAAACTCGGTGCGGGTCTGCTTGGCGATCTTCTCGGCCAGCTTGGGCTGCATCATGCCGCTGGTACGTTTCTGCAGCAGCTCGTCAAGGGTAATGCCGTCGACGATATCCAGCGGATCAAGGACGTTGCCCTTGGACTTGGACATCTTCTGACCCTGACCATCACGAACGAGCCCGTGCACGTACACGGTCTTGAACGGAATCTGCCCGGTCAGATGGGTCGACAGCATGATCATCCGGGCCACCCAGAAGAAGATGATGTCGAAGCCGGTGACCAATACGTCGGTAGGATGGAAGGTCTTGAGGAAATCGGTCTGCTCGGGCCAGCCGAGAGTGGAGAAAGTCCACAGTCCGGAGCTGAACCAGGTATCCAGCACGTCCTCGTCCTGACGCAGTTCAACGTTGTTGCACAGGTTGTACTTGCTGCGTACCTCAACTTCGTCGCGGCCGACGTAGACATTGCCCGCTTCGTCGTACCAGGCCGGAATACGGTGGCCCCACCAGAGCTGACGGCTGATGCACCAGTCCTGGATATCGCGCATCCAGCTGAAGTACATGTTCTCGTACTGCTTGGGCACGAACTGGATGTCGCCGCTTTCAACGGCGGCGATTGCCTTCTCGGCCAGCGGCTTCGTGGAGACGTACCACTGATCGGTCAGCCACGGCTCGATGATGGTGCCGGAGCGGTCGCCGCGCGGTACTTTCAGTCCGTGATCGTCGATCTTCTCCAGCAGACTCATGGCGTCGAATTCGGCGACGATGGCTTTGCGTGCATCGAAACGGTCCATGTGCGCATAGCCGTCCGGCAGGCTGCCGTCGATCTTGTCGTTCACCGAACCGTCGATGTTGAACACCTGGGCGCGGGCCAGGATGCAGGCGTTCTGGTCGAAGATGTTGATCAGCGGCAGGTGGTGGCGCTTGCCGACCTCATAGTCGTTGAAGTCATGAGCCGGAGTGATTTTTACGCAGCCGGTGCCAAATTCGAGGTCGACGTAGTCGTCGGCGATGATCGGGATCAGGCGGTTCACCAGCGGCAACATGATGTGGCGGCCGATGAGGTTCTTGTAGCGCTCGTCCTCGGGGTGCACCGCGACCGCGGCGTCGCCCAGCATGGTTTCCGGCCGGGTGGTCGCTACGACCAGGTAATCCTTGCCATCGGCTGTCTTGCAACCATCTGCCAGCGGATAGCGCAGGTGCCAGAGGTGACCTTTCTCATCATGGTTTTCGACTTCAAGATCGGAAATCGCGGTGTGCAGCTTGGTATCCCAGTTGACCAGGCGCTTGCCGCGGTAGATCAGGCCGTCCTCGTGCAGCCTCACGAAGGCTTCTTTGACAGCCTCGGAAAGCCCCTCGTCCATGGTGAAGCGCTCACGCGACCAGTCCACAGAGGAGCCCAGGCGGCGAATTTGCCGGGTGATGTGACCGCCGGACTCTTCTTTCCACTGCCAGACCTTGTCGAGGAACTTCTCGCGTCCCAGATCATGACGGCTAACGCCCTGAGCGCCAAGCTGACGCTCGACCACCATTTGGGTGGCAATGCCGGCGTGATCGGTGCCTGGCTGCCACAAGGTGTTGCGACCCTGCATCCGCCGGAAACGGATCAGTGCATCCATGATGGCGTTGTTGAAGCCATGGCCCATATGCAGGCTGCCGGTGACGTTCGGCGGTGGGATCATGATGGTGTAGGGCTCGCCTGAACCTTGGGGCGCGAAATAGTTGTTCGATTCCCAGGTCTGGTACCAGGAGGTTTCGATGGCGTGCGGCTGGTAGGTCTTGTCCATGCGGCGGGACCCTTAGAACGGCTGATCGGAAAAGCGGGCAAGTATAAAGGCAAAGTGGATGATCGGCAGGCTTGCGATGCCGCTTTTGTCCAGCTGGCACAGCTAAGCGCGCGTGGATGGCTGTTCCGGCGGAGCGTGTGCCTTGGTTGTCAGCGAGTCAGGAGCGATGAGACTTGATCAGCTGCTCGGCGCGTGCCTCCAGGCGAACCCGCAGTTCGGCTTCGATCTGCGGCACGAAATCATCGATGACCTCCTGCAGGATCAGTTGCGCAGCATTTCGCAACTCGTGGTCGAGATGACGCTCGGCGAGCGTTCGGAAGGCTGTACGCACGGCAGGCTCGCGTGGCTCGACCTCCGGTTCGGCTGCTGGCGCCTGTTGGACGATGTCTGAAAGCAGCGGAATGCTGTCCGGATCCAGTGTCTCGCTCAGCAGTGGCGCGTCTTGGTCGCCTAGTAGCGCGCGAATGGATTCCAGATCATCTAGAAGGTGGGCTTTAGGGGGGCGCGATTGCGTCATGTACGGGGCATCCGGAATTGAGCGTCCAGGCGTGTTAAGGCGATCCTGATCGGGCATTGGCCCAGAAGCTATTGATGTCCATCGGTGTCAGGCTTGGCGACTCCTTTGCTTGCAGCCATCGTGCATTACAGTTCGACTCTCTTTGGATCATAGCCACGCTGCCGATAGAGGCGAAAGTTGTCCCGGCAGATGGTCAGTAGCTCAGGCTGCTGATTGACGATCTCGATCACCCGGCTGAACTGGTCGGTATGCGGCGATAGTGTCGGTGAAAGGTTGATCAGCAAGCCCTGTACCAAGGCGGGTGGCTGCTCTGTACCAATCACAACAGGGGCAAGTGGATCGACCCCATGCAGTTCATGCGGGATGAAGCGTTCTGCACGAAAGGTCCACAGAAGCTCGTCGAGTTCATAGCACTGCTGGTCGTCCTGGCACCGAATGAACACCGACAGGCCATGCTGCCAGCCTTTGCTTGCCAACTGGCAGGCCGCTCTCGCGCGGCCCGCCTGCTCGCTGTCAGGCAATACGTAGAACTCGATCCGAGTCATGCCAGGTTTACGCGCGTTTCGTTCATGCCTGCTCGGCTCGGTCCAGCAGGTACTGGGTCAGCAGTGGAACCGGACGTCCCGTTGCGCCTTTTTCCTTGCCGCCACTGATCCAGGCAGTACCGGCGACGTCCAGGTGCGCCCAGGGGTAGGCCTTTGTGAAGCGCGAAAGGAAGCAGGCCGCGGTGATGGTGCCGGCCTTGGGCCCGCCGATATTGGCGATGTCGGCGAAGGGGCTGTCGAGCTGCTCCTGGTACTCGTCGAACAATGGCAGTTGCCAGGCACGGTCGTCGGCTTTCTGGCCGGCGCCCAATACCTGCTGCAGCAGTTCGTCGTTGTTGCCAAGCAGGCCGGACGTGTTGCTGCCCAGCGCTACGATGCAAGCGCCGGTCAGGGTGGCGACGTCGATGACTGCGCGCGGCTTGAAACGCTCGGCGTAGGTCAGGGTGTCGCAGAGCACCAAACGGCCTTCGGCGTCGGTGTTGAGAATCTCAACAGTCTGGCCGCTCATGGTGGTGACAATGTCGCCGGGGCGGGTGGCGTTGCCGCTCGGCATGTTTTCCGCGCAGGCGAGTAGACCGACAAGATTGATCGGCAACTCAAGCTCCAATGCAGCACGGAAGGTGCCGAGCACACTGGCGGCACCGCACATGTCGTACTTCATTTCGTCCATGCCCTGGCCGGGCTTGAGGCTGATGCCTCCGGTATCGAATGTGATCCCTTTGCCGACCAGTGCGTAGGGTTGCTCGCCTTTTTTCCCGCCGTTGTACTGCATGACGACGATACAGCCGGGTTGCACGCTGCCCTGGGAAACGGCGAGGAACGAGCCAGCGCCAAGTTCACGCAGCTTTTTCTCGTCCAGGATTTCGACTTTCAAACCTTTGAAGGTCTTGCCAAGCTGCTTGGCCTGATCGGCCACGTAGCTCGGATGGCAGATATTTGGCGGCAGGTTGCCAAGGTCGCGGGCGAAGCTCATGCCGGCGGCAATCGCTGCGGCGTGACGAGCAGCCTGCTCGACGCGTTCCTGGTCAGCTTTGTCAGTTAATAGGGTGATCTTGCCGAGCTTGGGTTCGTCGTTCTTCTTGCTCTTGAACTGGTCAAACACGTACTGACCATCGGCCAATACCTCGACCAGCATGCGAGCACGCGCATAGGTATCACGGTCCTTGACCTGCACATCCTGCAGGGCAAAGGTCGCATCTCTTCCGGCAAGGCCTTTCAGTACGCCGAGGGCGGCTGCGGCGATCTTTCGCCACTGGCGCCCGTCGCGCTCGTCGTCCTTGCCAGTGCCAACCAGTAGAACGCGATCGGCCTTGAGGTCTGGCAGGCTGTGCAGCAACAGCGTCTCTCCCGCTTTGCCTTTCAGGTCGCCGCGCTTGAGCACTGCACTGATCGCGCCGCCGGTGGCCTGGTCGACGGTTTGGGCTGTTGCACCGAGCAGACCCTCTTCGCCAAAGGGCAGAACCAGGGTGGCTGTTTTTGCGGCAGCGGCTTTGGTGTTCTTTACAACGAATTCCATGGCGTCGAGTCCCCAAGACAAAGAGTCGGGTTTGCAGGATAATGCCGGGCTTGTTTTCCGGTGGTTCGTCTACCGGGGCGTTGGAAAATGCTGAGTGACTCCAACGCTCTGTTACGTGCGGGCCGGCTGCTTGGTGGCTAGTTTGAGCGTAGCCGCCGGAGCCTGACAACCCTGGAGTGTCCGGTTTGATCGTCTTTCGTTACCTGTCCCGTGAGCTTCTGGTCACCCTGAGTGCGGTAAGTGCCGTGCTGCTGGTCATCATCATGAGCGGGCGTTTCATCAAATACCTGGCGCAGGCCGCACAGGGGCTGCTCGATCCCGGTGTACTGCTGATGATCATGGGGTTCCGCTTGCCGGGGTTCCTGCAGCTGATTCTGCCGCTGGGCCTGTTTCTCGGCATTCTGCTGGCTTATGGGCGGCTCTATCTCGACAGCGAAATGACCGTGCTCTCGGCTACTGGTATGAGTCAGCGCCGTCTGCTGGCCTACAGTTTGGCGGCGGCTGCGCTGGTCGCCGGACTGGTCGGTTGGCTGAGTCTAGGGCTGGCGCCGCAGGGTGTGGCTGAGGTTGATCGCATCCTTAATGAGCAGGACTCGCTGACTGAGTTCGACACGCTGGTGCCGGGCCGCTTTCAGGCTCTGCGCGATGGCACTCGCGTGACCTATACCCGTGAACTGACTGCTGATCGCACCGAGTTAGCCGGCGTGTTCATCTCCGAAACCAACCTGTCCAGCGCGACCGGCGAAAAGCGCGGACTCTCCGTTCTGGTTGCCGAAAGCGGGCGTCAAGAAATCCAGCCTGATGGAAGCCGTTATCTGATTCTGGAAAACGGCTATCGCTATGACGGCAACCCAGGGCAGGCCAATTATCGGGCGATCCAGTACGACACTTATGGCGTGCTGTTGCCCCGGCCGGAGGTCAGCGTCGAGCTGAGCGAGCGTGAATCAATGCCGACGCTCGATCTGCTTGGGAGTGACGACATTCGTCTGCAGTCCGAGCTGCAGTGGCGTCTGTCGCTGCCACTGTTGGTGTTCATCGTCACGTTGCTGGCGGTCCCGCTGTCGAAGGTGAATCCGAGGCAGGGGCGCTTCTTGAAGCTGCTACCCGCAATCCTTCTGTATATGGCCTACCTCGCGCTGCTCATCGCTGCCCGGGGCTCGCTGGACAAGGGTCGAATCCCCCCGGCGCTGGGGCTATGGTGGGTACACGGAATCTTCTTCGCAATAGGGATGTTGATGCTTTATTGGGAACCGCTGAGGCTTGCCATCAGCAAGCGCCGCAGCCTGTCGAGGGCCGCCCATGCGTAAGCTTGATCGCTACATCGGCAGCCACGTTCTGCTGGCGATTCTGACGGTACTCGGCATCATTGTCGGCCTCGCATTACTGTTCGCCTTTATCGACGAACTGGGCGATGTGAAGGGTAGCTATGGCACGTTGAACGCCGCCGTTTACGTACTGCTCACCACGCCGTCACGGATCTACGAGATGTTGCCGATGGCGGCCTTGATCGGCTGCCTTATCGGGCTTGGCACGCTGGCGAGCAGTAGCGAGCTGACCATTATGCGGGCTGCCGGCGTGTCTCTCGGGCGCATCGTGCTGGCTGTGATGAAGCCGATGCTGTTACTGCTGCTGATCGGTGTACTGATAGGTGAATATGTATCGCCCTGGAGCGAAAACATCGCACAGGCCACTCGCTCTTCGGCGCAGGGCGCTGGCGAAGCGCAGAGCAGCAAGCGCGGGCTCTGGCATCGTCAGGGTGACGAATTTGTGCATATCAATGCGGTGCAGCCCAGTGGTCTGCTGCTCGGAGTTACCCGCTACCGTTTTGACGAACAGCGTCAGTTGTTATCCGCAAGCTTTGCCCGCCGCGCTCGCTACGAGGGTGAGCAGTGGTTGCTCAGTGATGTCGCTACGACGCATTTTCGAGGTGATCACACTGAGGTGACAAAAGTCGCCGAGGAACGTTGGGATGTTCGGCTGACACCTCAGTTGGTCGGTACTGTCGTGATGGAGCCGGATGCGTTGTCGATCACCGGATTGTGGCGCTATATCCACTATCTGGGTGAGCAGGGGCTGAACAACGGTCGCTACTGGCTGGCATTCTGGAGCAAGGTATTGCAGCCAGCGGTGACAGTAGCACTGGTGTTGCTGGCCATCTCGTTCATTTTTGGACCGTTGCGCTCCGTAACGCTCGGTCAACGCATCTTCACCGGTGTCATTGTTGGTTTCGTGTTCCGAATTTTGCAGGACCTGTTGGGTCCGGCAAGCCAGGTATTCGGCTTCTCGCCGCTGCTGGCAGTGGCGGTGCCGGCGACCATCTGCGCGCTGGCGGGTGTCTGGCTATTGCGGCGGGCGGGGTGATTGCATTCCTGCAGGCTCAAAACCTGAGCCTGCGGGGCTTGATCTGTCGAGCGAGAATGACTCGCCGCCTGGCGCTATTTCTTATGGATGTTCTTTGGTAGCTGCACGACCTGACTCTCCGAGTAGATGTCATGCCAGGTTCTGCGCTTCTTGTCGACCAGCATCCACCAGTAGCCCAGCCCCAGGGCAAGCCAGGACATGATCGCAATCAGGAAGCGCAGCAGGGCCTGCCACAGGTCGATGGCGCTGCCATCGGCATTCTGAATGCGTACGCCCCAGACCTGCATTCCGAGTGTCTGACCGTTGTGTGTCCAGAACTTGGCAAAGAAGGCGAACAGGGTGAACAACAGTAGAGTCGAGAGGATCGGGTCTATATCGAGTCCGCCGGCTTCCGCCACTGCTTTAAGGCCTTCGTTGCCATAAAAAAAACGCAAGAGCACCTGCTGGTAGAACAGCGTAACCACCATCATCAGTGCGATCGACAGGAAGGCATCATAGAAGATGGCGGCGAGTCGACGAACCAGGCCGGCGGCAGGAAACGGGCCCTGCGGGCTGAGTGGATGGTTGCGCATGCATATTGTCTCGCTAGGAAAGGCGGTGGCGCATTCTACGGAAACGCGCGCATAAAAAAGCCCCTGATGTTGCCATCAGGGGCTTTTCGGAGCGGGGCTTATTCCTGGATTTGAACCTGGTCAGCCTGCATGCCCTTTTGACCTTGTACAGCTACAAAGCTGACTTTCTGGCCTTCTTTCAGGCTCTTGAAGCCATTGCCTTCGATCGCGCGGAAGTGCACGAACAGATCCGGACCGCTCTCGGGAGTGATGAAACCAAAACCTTTTTCGTCGTTAAACCACTTGACGGTACCGTTCTGACGATTCGACATAGCTTTGTATCCTTGAAACTCAATAGTGGAAGCGCCTCTGCAAATGCAGAAAGCGGAAACTGGTTGCAAGGAGTAAAGAGTCGAACGGATGTAGCGGATCTTGAGATCTACTGCACCAGGCCACGATTCAACAGCGACCCATGCAAACACAGTGGGCACACTCTACGATAACTCGCTGGGCGATGCCAAGCCCTTGGAGCCATAGATTACGCCCACCGCAAGCGGTGCTTACAGTGCTATTTAGTGCTGCAGAAATTCGACTTATCGCAGTTTGGTTCAGTCGGTGCTGTATGACGCGCCGCCAGTACGAAACTTTTTTCCATGAAGCGTAAGGCTTGCTTCAGCAGGGCGCTGATGGCCTTTCGCAGGTCGGTGAAACCGCTTCTCGCTGCGGATCCCCCATCAGAAGCGATAGCTGCTTCTGGTCACTGAAGTATGGTGCCTCGAGAGAGACTCGAACTCTCACGTTGTTACCAACGGCGGATTTTGAATCCGCTGCGTCTACCGATTCCGCCATCGAGGCTCAGTGGCGGCGCAGTATAGGGATGCATTGCGGAGCGGTCAATCGTCTGGCGTGGTCAGAATGAGGTGTTTCCGCTAAGCTTTGCGCCCCTGCTGCTCCGTGCTGATCTTTTCAATGCAAGTCTCCGCTTTTTCCTTCGATCTCCCTGATTCGCTGATCGCTCGACATCCATTGGCCGAGCGTCGTGCCAGTCGTTTGCTGACGCTCGACGGCTCGACCGGTACGCTTGGTCACCACAGTTTCGTTGAGTTGCTCGATTACGTGCGCGCCGGCGATCTGATGGTTTTCAACAACACGCGGGTGATTCCGGCGCGTCTGTTCGGCCAGAAAGCGTCTGGCGGCAAAGTCGAGGTGCTGATCGAGCGCGTGCTCGATGGTCGCCGGGTGCTGGCGCATATCCGGTCCAGCAAGTCGCCTAAGCCAGGGAGTGGAATTCACATCGATGGCGGCGGCGAGGCGCTGATGCTGGCGCGCCATGACGCGCTGTTCGAATTGGAGTTCGATCAAGACGTGTTGCCGTTACTGGAGCGCGTCGGTCATATGCCATTACCGCCTTATATCGACCGACCAGACGAAGCCTCAGACCGGGAACGCTATCAGACGGTCTATGCCCAGCGGGCGGGGGCAGTTGCTGCACCGACGGCCGGATTGCATTTCGATGCCGAGTTGCTGGCTGCCCTTCGTGATAAAGGCGTTGAGAGTGCGTTTGTCACGCTGCATGTAGGCGCAGGCACGTTTCAGCCAGTGCGTGTCGAGCGCATCGAAGAACACCATATGCACCGTGAATGGCTCGAAGTTGATCAGGCCGTTGTCGATGCGGTGGCAGGCTGCCGTGCCCGAGGTGGCCGCGTGGTGGCTGTGGGTACTACCAGTGTGCGTTCGCTGGAGAGTGCGGCGCGCGACGGTGTGCTGAAGCCTTTTAGCGGCGATACCGACATTTTTCTCTATCCGGGCAAGCCATTTCACGTGGTCGACGCGCTCGTCACCAACTTTCATCTGCCTGAATCAACTCTGCTGATGCTGGTGTCGGCATTTGCGGGCTATCCCGAAACCATGGCTGCGTATGCCGAGGCCATTACTGAGGGTTATCGCTTCTTCAGTTACGGCGACGCCATGTTCATCACACGCAATCCGGCCCCGCGCGGCCCCGAGGATTCCCAATGAGTCGTACCTGTCACATGTCCTTCGAGCTGCTGGCGACCGAGGGGCGAGCGCGCCGCGGCCGTCTGACCTTTCCGCGTGGCACGGTAGAAACCCCGGCGTTCATGCCGGTGGGTACCTACGGCACGGTGAAAGGCATGCTGCCGCGCGATATTGAAGGGATCGGCGCGCAGATCATCCTTGGCAACACATTCCATCTGTGGCTGCGACCCGGTACCGAGGTGATCAAGGCGCACGGAGATCTTCACGATTTCATGCAGTGGCAGGGGCCGATCCTGACGGACTCCGGTGGCTTTCAGGTGTTCAGCTTGGGGGCGATGCGCAAGATCAAGGAGGAGGGCGTTTATTTCGCCTCGCCAGTCGACGGCGCCAAGGTTTTCATGGGCCCCGAAGAGTCGATGCAGGTTCAGCGTGATCTTGGTTCCGACATCGTAATGATCTTCGATGAGTGCACGCCCTATCCGGCGGACGAGGACGTCGCGCGGCGTTCTATGGAGTTGTCGCTGCGGTGGGCGAAGCGCTCCAAGGATGCCCATGGCGATAGTCCGGCGGCGCTGTTCGGCATCGTGCAGGGCGGGATGCACGAGTCCCTGCGCATGCGCTCACTGGAAGGCTTGTGCGAGATCGGCTTTGACGGTCTGGCGATCGGCGGGCTTTCCGTCGGTGAGCCGAAAGAAGAGATGGTTCGTGTGCTTGATTTTCTGCCACCGCAGATGCCGGCCGACAAGCCTCGCTACTTGATGGGCGTTGGCAAGCCGGAGGACCTCGTCGAAGGTGTGCGTCGTGGGGTGGATATGTTCGATTGCGTGATGCCGACCCGTAATGCGCGAAATGGACACTTGTTTACCGATGTCGGGGTGGTCAAGATCCGCAACGCCTCGCACCGCTACGATGATTCGCTGCTGGATCCGGGCTGTGATTGTTACACCTGCAAACACTTCTCTCGAGCCTACCTGCATCATCTGGATAAATGTGGCGAAATGTTGGGGAGCATGCTGAATACGATCCACAACTTGCGGCACTATCAGCGCCTGATGGCTGGTTTACGCGAAGCTATTCAACAGGGTACATTGGCGGCCTTTGTCGACGCCTTCTATGCCAAGCGCGGCCTGCCAACGCCGCCGCTTGCGTGACGAATTCATAACTTAACTGATCTCTGCAACAGGAGTGCTACATGAGCTTTCTGATTCCCGCCGCCTACGCTCAAGAGGCTGCCGCTGGTCCCGCTGGTAGTGGCTTCGAGTGGCTGTTCCTGGTCGGCTTTCTGGTCATCTTCTACTTGATGATCTGGCGCCCACAGGCCAAGCGTGCGAAAGAGCACAAGAACCTGATCGGCGGCCTGCAGAAGGGCGACGAAGTGGTAACTTCCGGCGGTATCGCTGGCAAGGTCACCAAGGTTTCTGATGACTTCGTTGTGATCGAAGTCTCCGACTCGGTGGAGCTGAAGTTCCAGAAGGTGGCGATCGCCGCAACGCTGCCCAAGGGCACGCTGAAGGCCATCTGAGCCGACTTCTACTCAACACCAACGACGGGGCGCGCAAGGCGCCCCGCGTCATTAGACGGGCTGCGTCATGCTCAATAGATTCCCCCTCTGGAAATATCTGCTGATAGTGGTAGTGCTCGGCATTGCCATCATTTATTCGGCGCCCAATCTCTATCCGGATGATCCGGCTGTTCAGATCACCGGCGCTGCCACCTCGCTTAATGTCACCGAAGCCGATCTCGATCAGGCGAGCAAAGCGCTTGCCGAGGCCGGTATCGAAGTCAAGGCTGCAAGCCTTGACGAGCAGGGGCGGGGCGGCCTGTTGCGATTGGCTGATCAGGACGATCAGCTGCCTGCCAAGGACGTGGTGCGTCGCGCGCTGGGCGATGCCTACGTCGTTGCGCTCAATCTTGCGCCCACGACGCCAGAGTGGCTGCGTGACTTGGCTGCAAGCCCGATGAAGCTGGGCTTGGACTTGTCCGGTGGTGTGCATTTCCTGCTCGAAGTCGACATGGAAAAAGCCATCGAAACGCGCCTCAACGTCTACGAGGGCGAGGTCAAGAGCCTGTTGCGCAAGGAGCGTGTGCGCTACCGCAGCCTTCCCTTAGCTGAAAATGCTGTGCAGCTAGGTTTCGCCGACGAGGCCTCGCTTTCGACTGCTCAGTCGCTGATCCGTAAGAACTTCAACGATTTTGAATTGACGTCCACCGAGCGCAACGGCCAGCAGGTGCTGCGTCTGGCCATTACCGAGGCCAAGCTAGCGGAGATCCGCGAGTATTCGATCAAGCAGAACCTGACCACCGTCCGTAACCGGGTCAATGAGTTGGGTGTCTCCGAACCGTTGGTTCAGCGTCAGGGCGCCAACCGTATCGTGGTTGAGCTTCCGGGGGTTCAGGACACGGCTGAAGCCAAGCGTATCCTGGGCAAGACTGCGAACCTCGAGTTCCGGCTGGCGGCCGAAGCTGACGCTGCCCGTGCGACAACCGAGACCTTCGAGTTCCGTGAGGAGGGGCGTCCGCCTGTCCAGCTCGAGCGCAACCTGATCATCACTGGTGACCAGGTCACCGACGCTCAGGCCAGCTATGACGAGAATGGCCGGCCTCAGGTAAACATTCGCCTGGATGGTCACGGCGGCGATCTGATGAACCGCGCCACTCGCAACAACGTTGGGCGCAGCATGGCGGTTGTGTTCATCGAACAACGGCCGACAACGCGCTACGTCAAGCAGATGGTCGACGGAGTCGAGCAGGAAGTTCGAGTCGAGACCTTCCAGGAAGAGAAAAAAGTCATCAGCCTGGCAACCATCCAATCTCCCTTGGGCAGTCAGTTCCGTATCACTGGTCTTGACGGTCAGGGCGAGTCATCCGAGTTGGCATTGCTCCTTCGTGCTGGGGGGCTGGCTGCACCGATGTACTTTGCCGAAGAGCGCACCATCGGCCCAAGCTTGGGTGCTGAAAACATTCAGCTCGGTGTCGAGGCGGCGATGTGGGGCTTTCTGTTCGTCGCCGTGTTCATGGTGCTGATCTACAAGTTCTTCGGGATCCTGGCTACCGTCGCGCTGCTGTTCAACATGATCGTGCTGACGGCTTTGATGTCGATGCTGGGCGCCACGCTGACGCTGCCGGGTATCGCCGGTATCGTGTTGACGATGGGCATGGCGGTTGATGCCAACGTGCTGATTTTTTCGCGGATCCGCGAAGAGATTGCTAACGGCATGTCAATTCAACGCGCCATCCATGAAGGCTTCGATCGCGCGTTTTCAGCGATTGTTGACGGCAACCTCACGACCCTGCTGGTAGGCGGCATTCTCTTCGCCATGGGAACCGGGCCGATCAAGGGTTTCGCCGTTACGCTCTCGCTCGGGATCATGACTTCTATGTTCACCGCCGTCATCGTGACTCGAGCCATGGTCAACCTGATCTACGGTGGCCGTGATCTCAAGAAATTGTGGATTTAAGGGGCTAGCACGATGAAACGCGTAATCAACTTTATGGGCGTTCGTCATGTGGCGTTTGCCCTGACCGTGGTGCTCACGCTGGTCTCGCTGGCGAGTCTGGCGGTGAAGGGTCTGAACTTCGGTCTGGACTTCACCGGCGGCACGCTAATCGAGCTCTCATACGAACAGCCGGTTGCTCTGGATCAGGTGCGCTCTCAGCTTGCTGGCTCCGGTTTCAATGAAGCTGTGGTTCAGAGCTTTGGTGCCACCACGGATGTTCTTGTGCGCATGCCGGGCGATGATCCACTGCTCGGTGAGCGAATTGCCGACGCCCTGCGC
>JAKUTK010000033.1:5140-54378 GCA_022448005.1 Pseudomonas sp. | reverse complement strand
TGACCGGTCGTTTTGCTGAGATCTGCCCAGGCAGCCAGGGCTATCGCCTCGCTGGCGGCGACAGGCTGCTGTTCAGTTGACCGGAGGGGCTTGGGTGAGTTGCAGAAAAAGCGCCGGGCTTGCGCATCGATGCTGACCGTAGCACTCAGCGTGCTGGCTAGCGCGCAGTGCCCGGTCGGGTTTGATGGCTGTTATTGCTCAGGCTCGGAGCAACTTGGCTCGATGGTAAAGGTCTTGGATGAATCCACCAGGCCAACCTTTTCCAGCGTGCGGCGGCCAATCAGCACCGGGTAATTCATCTTGTCCCGGTCGTTTAGCGAGAACTGCTCTTCATACATTTGGCTGCCGAGGCAGACCTTCATCAGCACCACCGGCCGCTCTTCAGCGCCGCCTGCACCACGCACCCTGATGTCGCGGATCAGCGCGCGTTCCAAGCGAGTCCGCACCTGCTTGTCGGTGTTAATGTCTTCCAGCTCGACGGTGAACCGTACCCAGTCTTCGCCATCTTTCTCGAAATGATCGATGTTTTCAGCATGCATCGAAGAGGTCAGGGCGCCGGTGTCGAGCTTGAATTTCACCGCGACCCTTTCCGGAAGGATCAACCCTTCCTCGACCCAGCCGAGCACCTGAGGCGAGTCAGCAAACCCTGAGGTGCTGCCGAACGAGAGCGCTGTGGCTGCCAACATCAAGGGGACGAAACGGTGACGGATAGATCCTAGGGGATGACGCATCTAACACCTCAATCAGCCAAAGCTGTGGTTTCGATAGAGTCGTCTCGTTTGGATCCGTTCACGTTTTTCATGACAGCCAAAGCAAAGCGGCGGGCGAGGGACAGTCGAACCGCAACGACAAGCCATTGCTATTTCTCATTGGCACCATTTAAAAAAACAATCGGACGGCTACCGCGCCTTGCACTCCATCTCTAGGGTCGCCTGCAATCAGTGCAGTTCGCAGCGATCATTTTCGACCACATAGGAGGCAGTGAATTAGGGAAGCCCAACCTGAGAGGTGAACCATGTTCGTCCATAACAAACGACTTCAATACACCGTGCGAGTAGCCGCTCCGAATCCGGGGCTGGCCAACCTGATGCTCGAGCAGTTCGGCGGACCGCAAGGCGAGTTGGCCGCTGCGATGCGCTACTTCGTCCAGGGCGTAGCCGAGGATGACCCAGGCCGCAAAGACATGCTCATGGACATTGCGACCGAAGAACTCAGCCACCTGGAAGTCATTGGCTCCATCGTTGGCATGCTCAACAAGGGTGCCAAGGGCGAGTTGTCCGAAGGCGTCGAAAAGGAAGCGGACCTGTATCGCTCCTTGACCGGTGGCGGCAACGATTCGCACATCACCTCGCTGCTGTACGGCGGCGGTCCGGCGCTGACCAATTCGGCGGGTGTCCCCTGGACGGCGGCCTACGTCGACTCCATCGGCGAACCGACCGCAGATCTGCGTTCCAACATTGCCGCCGAGGCGCGCGCCAAGATCGTCTACGAGCGTCTGATCAACGTGACCGATGACCCAGGCATCAAGGATGCACTCAAATTTCTGATGACCCGCGAAATTGCGCACCAGAAATCCTTCGAGAAGGCCTTGCACGCGATTCAGCCCAACTTCCCTCAGGGCAAACTGCCGGGTGATCCGCAATTTGCCAACGTTTACTACAACCTCTCGCAGGGCGAAGGCGACTTGCGCGGCCCTTGGAACCAGGGGCCGGAGTGGGAGTTCGTCGAGAACCCAGAGCCGGCTGTAGACGGCGGAGATGGAAAGCCCTCCGTCGATCTGAGCAAGGCGCAGCAGAAAGTGGTGCAGCAGATGGCGGTGCGGACTCAGTCCGACGTCTCCGTCGATCCGATGACCGGTGCCGATCTCGGTTCGGGAGAGGCAATCAAGAAAGGCAAGAGCTGACGGGCGAACGCTGCCGATTCGTCTGTAATCAGACGCATCGGTAGCGTTCTGTTTGCGGCCTCGTGAGCCGGCCTTTCAGGCCGGCTTTTTCATGTCGGACGACCCGTTGCCGCGAGGTGAGCAGTGGTGTCGAAGACGCTTCGTCTAACTGCGTGCGCGAATGCGACGTGTAGCTCGCATCAGTCTCAACGCTGGGACGGAACCGAAGCGCCACCTGCAGAGCGCTGGCAGCAAAACCCTGGCCAAGCGGCCAGAGCCTGCAGCTGTCTGGTCGGCCGCGCCTGAGCGAGCCGGCTGCCTTCCAGCTGCCTTCGCCGTTACGCCTGTTTCATCGAAGCCGAGGCGTCCATCAGCTTGTCCATGGTGATCGGCAGGTCGCGGATGCGCTTGCCGGTGGCGTGGTAGACCGCGTTGGCAATCGCGGCGGGTATCCCGGTGATGCCGATCTCGCCAATGCCGCGCGCGCCGAACTCGTTGAACTTGAAGTCCGGATAGTCGAGCAGGATAACGTCGACGTCCGGCTGGTCAGCATGCACCGGCACCAGGTATTCGGCGTAGTTGTTGTTCACCGGGCGTGCATCGCGGTGGTCGTAGTCAGTCTGCTCGAAACGCGCCATGCCGATGCCCATGACAATGGCGCCCTCGACCTGGTTGCGCGACGTCAATGCGTTGATGGCGCGGCCGACATCGATGGCGCTGACCACGCGGGTGACGCGCAGGTTGGAGATGCCCGGGTCCCAGCGTACCTCGACGAAATGTGCACCGAACGAGCGGAAGGCATAGGTCTCGGTGGGGGCGCCTTCGGTATGGGCCTCGCCGTCGGCACTGGCCAGCTGACGGGCCTTGAGGACCTCGGCGAAACCGATCGACTTCCCATTGGTGTTCTTCAGCTGACCGTTTTCAAAAGTTAGGTCCTCTGGCTTGGCATCTGGAAAGGCCCCGTTTTCCGACGTCGCATACTCCTTGAGCACCTCGATGGCCTTGCGCCCGGCTGCGGCGATAGCGGGCAGGGTGGTCGCCGTCGCCCAGGAACCGCCGGAGATCGGCCCGGACGGATAGGAAGAGTCACCGAGCTCGACCTCGATCTTCTCAAGCGGCACGCCGGTCACGTCACTGACCGCCTGGGCCACGATGGTGTAGGTGCCGGTACCGATGTCTTGGGTTGCACAGGAAGCAAAAGCGGAACCGTCGGCACGCAGCGACACCCGCGCATCGCAGGGCCGGCGGATCGCCTCCCAGTTGCAGCTCGCCATGCCCCAGCCAATGATTTCATTGCCGTCGCGCATCGAGCCGATCGCTGGATTGCGTTTGGCCCAGCCAAAGCGCTCGGCAGCCTGATCGTAGGCTTCACGGATCTGATTGCTCGACCAGGGCAGCCCCTTGCTCTCGTCCGTATCGGAGACATTGCGACGGCGGAATTCGAGCGGGTCCATGCCGAGTTGCTCGGCCATCTCGTCCATGGCCGATTCCAGCGCAAACATGCCCGGCGCCGCGCCTGGCGCGCGCATCGAGGTGGGCGTGCCGCGGTTGGTACGGGCTGCTGCGTGGGTCACGCTCAGGTTGTCGCAGCTGTACAGGCCCTGGGTCATCTTTCCGCAGGACTCGACGTAGGTATCGACCTGGTCGACCGTGGACGTGGTGTAGATCGTCTCATGGCGCAGCGAGACCAATCGCCCAGAGTTATCGGTGCCCAGTCGCATCCGCTGGCGCGTCTCGGGGCGGTGGCCGGTGGTGGTGAACATCTCTTGGCGCGGTACCACGAGCTGCACGGGCCGACCAATTTCACGGGCGGCCGCCGCCGCGGCAATCGCGTTCGGCCAGGGCCATAGCTTGCTGCCGAAACCCGAGCCAAGGAACGGCGTCAGCACCTCGACCCGATCCGGCGATAGACCAAACACCTTGGCATAGACGTTACGCGCATTCACCACGCCCTGGGTCGTGTCGTACATGGTCAGCTTGCCGTCATTCCAGGCCGCCACGGTGGCGTGCATCTCCATCGGGTTGTGGGTCTCGACCGGCGTGTAGTACGTGGCATCGATGGTCTTGGCCGCGTTCCCGTAAGCCTGCTCAGGATTGCCCCGGGTATGGTTGGATTTTTTCTGCATCTTGCTGCCGTTGCGTTCGACAGCCTGGTCAAGATTGGCGATGGCGGCGCTCTTCTGATAATCGACCTTGACCTTGTAGGCGGCTGCACGGGCGTTCTCGAAGGTGTCAGCCACCACCAGCGCGACGAACTGGCCGGCGTAATAGACCTTGTTGTCCTCGAACGGCAGGCGCACCTCGTCGACCTTGTTTTCCTGTGCCATGCTGCTGGGCGTGTGGTACAGCTTCGGGAAGTGGTTGTGATGAAAAATGTCGATCACGCCGGGAGACTGTTTCGCCACGCGGGTATCGATGTTGGTGATTTCGCCGCGGGCGATGGTGCTGAACACGCCGTAGGCATACGCCATGCCGGGCAGGTTGTTGTCCGAGGAATACTTGGCGCGGCCGGTCAGCTTCTGCGGGCCGTCGATGCGTGGCTTAGCAGCACCGATGATTTTTTCGCTCATGGTTGCAGTCCTGTATTGGCTGGCTTCATCCGGCGGTGAGGGTGGTCAGCGTGCGCACGATGGCCTGCTGCCCCAGCGGAATCTTGAAGGCGTTGTGCTCGTAGCCCTTGGCCCCTTGCATGGCGATGCGCGCAGCCTTCTCGAACGTGGCGGTGTTAGCCGGTTGCCCTTTGAGGGCCTGCTCGGCTTCCAGGGCGCGCCAGGGTTTGGTCGCGACGCCACCGAGTGCCAGGCGCGCGTCCCGGATGGTGTTGCCATCGAGTGCAACGATGACTGCGCTCGAGGCCAGGGCAAACTGGTACGAGGAACGATCGCGCAGCTTCAGATAGCCGGACTTCCCGCCCTGCAGCGGCGCATCCAGGGTGACGTGGGTGATCAGCTCATCATCCTTCAGCGCAAACTCTTCCCAGGGCTTGTCGCCCGGTAGCAGGTGAAAGTCGAGAAAGTCGATATCACGTGCCCCATTTGAGCCGACTACGTTGACCTTGGCGCCAATGGCTGCCATGGCCACGCACATGTCGGAGGGATGGCTGGCGATGCACTGATCACTGGTCCCGAGCACCGCATGCACCGAGCGGTTGTAGCCGCCAATGGCTGAGCAGCCTGAGCCTGGGTCACGCTTGTTGCAGGCCGAGGTGCCGTCACGGAAATAGGGGCAGCGCACCCGTTGCATGACATTGCCACCGGTGGTCGCCTTGTTGCGCAACTGCGTCGAGGCGCCGGACAGCAGCGCTTCGGACAGCACCCGGTAGTCTTTCTCCACGCGCGGATGACGGGCCAGTGCAGCATTGGAGACCATCGCACCAATCTTGAGTCGTCCGTCATCCTGCTCCTCGATCTGATTGAGCTGCAGTCGATTGACGTCGACCATCAGCTCGGGACGCATGATGTCGAGCTTGACCATGTCCAGCAGGTTGGTGCCGCCGGCCAGGAACGAGGCGTCTTTCGCCCCGGAATAAGTGGCCACTGCCTGGTCGACGCTGTCGGCGCGGCTGTAGTCGAAATGGCGCATGTCGATCTCCTAGGCAGGCTTCATCTGCTGGCGCGCCGACTGGATGGCGCTGAGGATGTTCTTGTAGGCACCGCAGCGGCAGAGGTTGCCACTCATGGCCTCACGCACGGAGAGATCGTCCTTGCCCACGCTGGGGTCGTTGAGGATGGCTACCGCCGTCATCATCTGGCCCGAGGTGCAGTAGCCGCACTGATAAGCGTCGTGTTCGAGAAACGCCTGCTGGATGGGATGCATCTGGCCGTTGCGCTCCAGGCCTTCGACCGTGGTGATCTCGTCACCGTCGTGGGCAATCGCCAGGCTCAGGCAGGAATTGATCACTTGCCCGTTGACGTGAATGGTGCACGCGCCGCACTGGCCGTGATCGCAGCCTTTCTTGGTGCCGGTCAGATCGAGCTGATGTCGCAGCACGTCGAGCAAGACCATGTTGGCCGCGACATCCAGGGTATGGGGTTTGCCGTTGACCTTGAGCGTGATTCGCTGTTGGCCGGCCGCCGGGCCCGCTTCGCCATCCGCGCGCTGCGCAGCCGGCTCTTCCTTGTCGTCATTGACGTACCCGACCCGACCCCAGGCGGGCACCGCTGCCGCCGCCAGGCCGGTCGCCCCGACCGCCTTGAGAAAGGCGCGGCGTGATTTGGACGCGGTGTCGGGATCATGAATCTCGACCCCGCTGCGTGACTTCTTTTCGCGAGCGTCCTGCCCGGGCGGGTTGCGGTTGTCGTCTGCCATGGTTTGCCCCATCGCTGGGCTGCCTTGCGGCAGCGCGTTTCTGGCAAGCGTGCAGTGCACGCGGTCCTGACCCTGCGACCGAAGTGCGGCCTGTTGTGATCCAAACGGTTGGACTGCGTTTGAGCGACAAGCGTTTCAGAAGGAAGCGGGTGATTGGGAGGCGGGGGCGTTCGCCGAGTGGTAGCAGGCGACGCTATATGGAACGGGAAGCGCCACTAGGCGCGGGCAAGGGCACGCCTTCCGGCGGCTTAGAGAGAACAACTGCCGTCCGTCGATTTGCGAGCCTTTGGCCGGCATTGCTTGATGCGTCATTGCGCTGGCGCTACGTCGACGCAGCTACAGAACTTCGGTAATACCAGCCTAGTCGGGGATGGCGAGCACGCATGAGTGCGTCTTGGGGAAGATAAACTCGAGGCATAAAAAAACCGGCTTGTGGCCGGTTTTTCTTCAGTGCTTCGGCTTACTTCTGATAAGCCTCGGCAGCTTTGATGATGGCAGCGCGGGCGGCGTCGGCGCCTTCCCAGCCTTCGACCTTGACCCACTTGCCCTTCTCGAGATCCTTGTAGTTCTCGAAGAAGTGCTTGATCTGCTCGATCAGCAGTGGCGGCAGGTCGGTGTATTCCTTGATGTCTGTGTAGAGCTGGGTCAGCTTGTCGTGCGGGACGGCGATCAGCTTGGCGTCGCCGCCGGCTTCGTCGGTCATGTTGAGCACGCCGACCGGACGGCAGCGGATGACGGAGCCTGGGGCGACCGGGTAGGGGGTCACGACCAGTACGTCGAGCGGGTCGCCGTCGTCAGCCAGGGTGTGCGGGATGAAGCCGTAGTTGGCCGGGTAGAACATCGGGGTGGCCATGAAGCGGTCGACGAACAGGCAGTCAGTGTCGTGATCGATTTCGTATTTGATCGGCGCGTGGTTGGCCGGGATTTCGAGGGCGACGTAGATGTCGTTTGGCAGGTCTTTGCCGGCCGGGACTTTGCTGTAGCTCATAAACATTGCTCCGTGGTCGGCCAACGCGGCCTGGGGGCGAAAAAAGTGGGCGCGATTATAGGCGCAGTGTCGGGCGTTTTGCCATGCCGGCGGTGGCGAAGCTCGCTGGTCTGGCAATGCGCGCATTCGACGGTCACAAATCAGTGAGGTTCCGCATGATGCGGATGGCTGGCTTGCAGTTGCTGCAGGCGTGCCAGCGGGTCCTGTCGATAGAAGGCCGCGAGCTGCAGGTAGACCTCTGGATAGGCCTCGTGCAAGAGATCGGGAGCGCTGAAGAAGTACTCGCTGGTGACGGCGAAGAACTCGGCTGGGTTCTCCGCGGCGTAGGGATCGATGGCGGTGTGGGCATGGGGATGGGCGTCCAGCCGGGCGTTGAGGGCGTCGTACGCCTTTTGCATGGCGTGAGCCCAATCCTCAATACGCATGGTGCGGTGCAGCGGGGGCAGGCCGTTGGCGTCGCCGTTGAGCATGTCGAGCTTGTGGGCGAGCTCGTGGATCACCAGGTTGTAGCCTTCCCAGGCGCCGCTCTCCTTCACGCCCGGCCAGGCCAGGATTACCGGCCCTTGCAGCCAGGCCTCGCCGCTGTGCTCGCCGTCCCACTCATGCATCACGCCAGTGGAGTCGCGGTGCTTTTGCGGGCTGTTGAAATCGTCGGGGTAGATCACGATTTCATGGAAGCCCTGATACCAGTCCAGGTCCGCCAGGTGCAGCAAGGGCAGCTCGGCCTGGGCGGCCAGGCGCAGCCGGTCAGCCGGCTCCAGCTCGACGCCGGGCAGCGCGGTCAATCGTTTGGCATGCAGGAACAGCAGGCTGCGCTCACGCAGACGCTCGGTCTCCTCGGTGCTGAGGCCATCGAGAATCGGCAGGCTGTCAAGAACGCTTTGCCAGAGCGCCGGTTCGATGGCGAGACGGGCGAGAATGCGCTTGCGGCGCCAGTCGCGAAAAGACCACATGAACGAGCTTCCAACCTGGGGGCGATCACCTTATGCGGCGCGATAGTTGGCGGCAAGCGAGGAAGATGGTCGTGATGCAGAGGCATGCATGTGCGCTGGGAGCCGATCGCAGGCACATGCTGCGAGATGATGCGGCTGCCAGCGACTCTTACCGGGTCGCTTTCACGGGCAATAGCTGCCCGCTGGGCGTGGTCCACGCCTTGGATTAGCGACGGCTTCAGGACGCTTGGCCGTCCAGTCCAGTAGGTCGGGCTCTGCCCCGGGCTTTGCACCACTTAGCCCAACAGAAAGTTACCAGTCTTCGGCGTGCCATCGTCGAGGCTGAGCATTCCCGCTTCGTCTTTAAGATTCACGCCGGAGAGCTGCCGGCGGCAGGCTTCGCGCATCAGATGGATCAAACGGTGGGCGGCGAGGTTGTAGCTCAGGCCTTCCAGACGGATGTTTGAGATGCAGTTGCGGTCGGCGTCGGTGCGGCCGACTTTCGGGTCGTAGGTGAAATACAGCCCCAGACTATCCGGCGAGCTCAGGCCGGGGCGTTCGCCGAGCAGCATCACCACCATTCTCGCCTTGAGCCGTTCGCCCACTTCGTCACCCAGCGCGACGCGGCTTTGTTGCACCAGGCTGATCGGTGCGAGGCTCCAGCCGTCCTGTTCGATCTGCTCCTCGATGCGCTGGAGAAAGGGCAGGGCGTGGCGCTGGACGGCGAGCGCTGACAGGCCATCGGCGATGACGATGGCTAGGTCGTAGCCGGCCGCGTGTTGCTGTGCGTGACCAACTACCCGCTCGGCCGAGTCGTCGCTCAAACGCCTGCCCAGGTCAGGCCGCTGCAGATAAATGTCGCGGTCCGGTGCGGCGCTGTGCAGCTGCAGGACGCGATGGCCGCGTTGTTCCAGCTGCATGGCCAGAGCTTCGGTATCCAGGGCAAGGTGCACGGCGTCGCGCGCCTGGGCATGGGCGAACTGGAAATCCAGCTGGGCGTCGGTGGGCAGGCTGGCGCCGGCGCGACCCAGGGCGATACGCGCTGGGGTGAGTTGGCGCAAGTGAGCCCAGGGGTTGGTGATGATGGGGGTTGGGGGATGCCTGGTCATTCAGTTGCTCCGCTAGTGTATTCGGCGTGCTGCGCAGGTATTGGGTTTAGTTCCGGAGCCTCTGTGCGGTTTGGTTCGCCAGCAAGCTGGCTCCTACAGGGAATAATTTCCCGCACGGCCTGCGTTTCGTAGGAGCCAGCTTGCTGGCGAAGCGGGTCAGAGCGGGCATGCGATTCGCGATTCGAGATCGAAAACCGGGCGTCGCTCTCGCTCCTGCAGGGCAAGCGATGTCTGAAGGGGCTCATGCCATACGCTCCAGCGCCTGGCGGAAAGCAGGTGGAAGCTCGCGCCCCATCTGCAGCCGTCCGCCGTCCTGGCGCAGGATGTCCATCTTTGCCAGCCATTCTTCGAACTCCGGTGCGGGTCGCAGACCGAGGCTTTGGCGCAGATAGAGCGCATCGTGGAAGGAGGTGGTCTGGTAGTTGAGCATCACGTCGTCTGAGCCCGGAATGCCCATGATGAAGTTGATGCCGGCGGTGCCGAGCAGGGTCAGCAGCACGTCCATGTCGTCCTGATCGGCTTCGGCGTGGTTGGTATAGCAGATGTCGCAGCCCATGGGCACGCCGAGCAGCTTGGCGCAGAAATGGTCTTCGAGCCCGGCGCGAATGATCTGCTTGCCGTTGTAGAGGTATTCCGGGCCGATGAAGCCGACCACGGTGTTCACCAGCAGTGGCTTGAACTGTCGCGCTACGGCGTAGGCGCGGGCCTCGCAGGTCTGCTGGTCGACGCTATGGTGCGCATTGGCCGACAAGGCGCTGCCCTGGCCAGTTTCGAAGTACATCAGGTTATCGCCGACCGTGCCGCGTTTCTGCGACAGGCCTGCCTCGTAGCCTTCCTGCAACACCGCGAGGTTGATGCCGAAACTGCTGTTAGCCGCTTCGGTGCCGGCGATCGACTGGAACACCAGATCCAGCGGCGCGCCACGGTTGATCGCCTCGATGGAGGTGGTGACGTGGGTGAGGATGCAGCCCTGGGTGGGGATCTCGTAGCGCTGAATGATGGCGTCGAGCATCTTCAACAGTTCGCAGATGCCGCTGGTGCTGTCGGTGGCCGGGTTGATGCCGATCACCGCATCGCCGTTACCGTAGAGCAGGCCGTCAACGATGCTGGCGGCGATGCCGGCCGCCTCATCGGTGGGGTGGTTGGGTTGCAGGCGGGTGGACATGCGCCCGCGCAGGCCGATGGTGTTGCGAAAGCGCGTCACGACCCGCACTTTCTGCGCCACCAGAATCAGGTCCTGCACCCGCATGATTTTCGATACCGCGGCGACCATCTCGGGTGTCAGGCCAGGCGCCAATGCTTTCAGCGCAGCCTCGTCGGCCTCATCCCCGAGCAGCCAGTTGCGGAAGTCGCCGACGGTCAGGTGACTGACCGGGGCGAAGGCGTTGGCGTCGTGGCTGTCGATGATCAGTCGCGTGACCTCGTCGGTTTCATAGGGGATCAGCGCTTCGTCAAGGAAGCGCTTGAGCGGGATCTGCGCCAAGCACATCTGCGCGGCGACCCGCTCGGCGTCGCTGCCCGCTGCGATTTCGGCGAGGAAATCGCCGGAGCGCGCCGGGCTGGCCTTGGCCATCACTTCACGCAGGCTGTCGAAGCGCCAGTTGGTGCCGCCTATGCTGTGCGAGTATCCCGTCATGCTCGTCTCCCATTGGCAGGTCGTGAGCATCACCTGCGTTGGCGTTAGTGCGTCGATAGCAGCCTCATTTGCGAGCCCAGTCGACATGCTCATTTCCACCATAAGCTCGTGCGAACCCGGTCCGCTTCAGTCCGCCCATGATGTGCACGGCTCGGTGGGCTAACGCCCACCCTAATAAACTACTTCAACGTCGCCTCGGCGTTCTCGATGGCGGCGAATTCCTCTTCCGGCGTGCCAGCGACCAGATGGTGTCGGCTGTAGAAAGCGAAGTAGGCGATGAAGATCCCGTAGATAACCACCGCGGCGATGACCACCCGTGGGTCGACCAGGAATCCGGCGACCACAGCGATGCAGGCCAGCACCAGCGCGACGCCGGAGGTCAGCACGCCGCCGGGCGTCTTGTAGGGGCGGGGCAGATCCGGCCGGCGCATGCGCAGGACGATGTGCGAGGCCATCATCAGCACGTAGGAGATGGTCGCGCCGAACACCGCGACCAGAATCAACAGGTCACCCTGGCCGGTCAGTGACAGCAGGAAACCGATAATGCCGGGGATCACCAATGCCATAACGGGCGCTTTGTTCTTGTTGGTCAGCGACAGCTTGCGCGGCAGGTAGCCAGCCCGCGACAGCGCAAAGATCTGCCGGGAATAGGCGTAGATGATCGAGAAGAAGCTGGCGATCAGCCCGGCCAGGCCGACAAGATTGACGAAGCCGCTCATCCAGGTCGAAGAGCCGTAGGCGGTGGTCAGCGCTTCCACCAGCGGGTTGCCGGATTCGACCAGCGTGCTGGAACCCGCGCCACCAGGGCCGACGAGCAAGATCAGCCCGGCGAACGCGGCCAGAATCAGCATGGCGCCGATCAGCCCCCGAGGCATGTCGCGCTGTGGATTCTTGGTTTCCTCAGCGGCCAGCGGCACGCCTTCGACGGCAAGGAAGAACCAGATCGCATAGGGGATCGCTGCCCAGATTCCCACATAGCCGTAAGGCAGGAAATTGCTGGCGCCAGCGGCCGTGGTCGGTGCGATGTCCAGCAGCTTGTCGACGGAGAAGTGCGGCACCATCGCGACGATGAACACCGCAAGCGCCAGCGCGGCGATCGCCGTGATGATGAACATCAGCTTCAGCGCCTCGCCAACGCCAAAAATGTGGATGCCGATAAAGATGATGTAGAAGGCCAGGTAGATCGCCCAGCCTCCGATGCCGAACAGCGACTCGCAGTAGGCGCCGATAAAGACGGCGATTGCGGCCGGCGCGATGGCGTATTCGATAAGGATTGCAGTGCCGGTGAGAAAGCCGCCCAGCGGGCCGAACGCGCTGCGGGCAAAGCCATAACCGCCGCCTGCAGTGGGAATCATCGAGGACAGTTCAGCGAGCGAGAAGCACATGCACAGGTACATCGTCGCCATCAGCAGCGTGGCGATGAAGAGGCCGCCCCAACCCCCTTGGGCGAGGCCGAAGTTCCAGCCGGCGTAGTCGCCCGAGATTACGTAGGCGACGCCGAGGCCAACCAGCAGCACCCAACCGGCGGCGCCTTTCTTCAGTTCGCGTTCCTGAAAATAGGTACTGCCAACGGCTTCGAAATCGGTGGCGTGGGTCGCGGGTGTCGCACTGCTGTGTTCGAGAGCCATGGAGGATCATCCTTTGATGGGTTCGGGTACGGCAGGATCGTTAAAGCAAGCGCTGTGCCTTTGCGCGATCTACGGCGTTTGGGAGCCTCTGAGTGGAAGTGCAGCCACGGGTGCACCAGCCCGACGCCTTGCGGCGCGGGCGGGCACTCTTTATGGGCTAGAAGTTATGGGCTAGAAAAACCCCAGAGGGTTGATGTCGTAGCTGATCAGCAGGTTTTTGGTCTGCTGGTAGCTGTCGAGAATCATCTTGTGGGTTTCGCGACCAACGCCGGACTTCTTGTAGCCGCCAAACGCCGCATGCGCGGGGTAGAGGTGGTAGCAGTTGGTCCAGACGCGCCCGGCCTTGATCGCGCGGCCCATGCGATAGGCGCGGTTGATGTCGCGGGTCCAGACCCCCGCGCCGAGCCCGTACTCGGTGTCGTTGGCGATGGCCAGGGCCTCGGCTTCGTCCTTGAAGGTGGTAACGCCGATCACCGGTCCGAAGATTTCCTCCTGGAACACGCGCATCTTGTTAGTGCCCTTGAGCAGCGTCGGCTGGATGTAGTAGCCGGTGGCGAGGGAGCCCTCGAGCTTCTCTGCTGCGCCGCCGGTGAGCACTTCGGCGCCTTCCTGTTTGGCGATTTCCAGATAGGACATGATCTTGTCGAACTGCTGCTGGCTGGCCTGGGCGCCGACCATGGTGTCGGTGTCCAGCGGATCGCCGCGCTTGATCTGCGCGACCTTCTTCATTACCGCTTCCATGAACGGTCCATAGATCGATTCCTGCACCAACGCCCGAGACGGACAGGTGCAGACTTCACCCTGGTTGAAGAAGCCCAGCACCAGCCCTTCGGCTGCCTTTTCGATAAAGGTCGGCTCGGCCTGCATGATGTCTTCGAAATAAATATTCGGGCTCTTGCCGCCCAGCTCGACGGTGCTCGGGATGATGGCCTCGGCGGCGCGCTTCATGATGTGCGAGCCGACCGGGGTCGAGCCGGTGAAGGCGATCTTGGCAATGCGCTTGCTGCTCGCCAGGGCTTCGCCAGCCTCGCGGCCATAACCCTGCACGACATTGAGCACACCCGGGGGCAGCAGATCACCGATCACTTCCATCAGCACGGCGATGCCCAGCGGCGTTTGCTCGGCAGGCTTGAGCACCACGCAGTTACCCGCGGCCAGCGCTGGGGCGAGCTTCCAGGCGGCCATCAGGATCGGGAAGTTCCACGGAATGATTTGCCCGACCACGCCCAGCGGTTCGTGGAAATGGTAGGCGGCCGTGTGCTCGTCGATCTCTGCTGCGGTGCCTTCCTGGGCGCGGATGCAGCCGGCGAAGTAGCGGAAGTGGTCGGCGGCGAGGGGGATGTCCGCGTTAAGGGTTTCGCGCACGGCCTTGCCGTTGTCCCAGGTTTCGGTGATGGCGAGCATCTCGAGGTTCTGCTCGATGCGGTCGGCTATCTGCAGCAGGATCAATGAGCGCGCCTGCACGCTGGTCTTGCCCCAGGCGTCGGCAGCAGCGTGGGCGGCGTCCAGCGCCTTCTCGACATCCGCAGCGTCGGAGCGCGGAAACTCGGCAATGGGCTGACCGTTAACCGGTGACAGGTTGGTGAAGTACTGGCCGTTGGCAGGCTCGACGAACTCGCCGTTGATAAAGTTGCCGTAACGGGACTTGAAGGAAACGACAGCGCCTTCGCTGCCGGGATGGGCGTAACGCATGGTGAGTCTCCGGGGCTTGTAATTGTGTTGGGACTGCTGTCATTCAGCGTAGAACAAAGTCCGTTCGTCGGCTGGCGAGGCGACGTGCGGTGTACCGCTGGTCGGGCATTGGCAGCGCCAGTGCTGTGCTAATCTGCGCCGCAGTTTTCGGCGCCCACAGGCGTGGCTGTGCCACTTGTTCCGGTTGCTCGGCGCGGCGCTTTTCAGAGGTCATTCATGCATATCCATATTCTCGGCATCTGCGGCACCTTCATGGGTTCGCTGGCAGTGCTGGCCAAGGAACTTGGCCATCGCGTCACCGGTTCGGACGCCAATGTCTATCCCCCGATGAGCACTCAGCTTGAGGCTCAGGGCATCGAGCTGACCCAAGGCTACGAGCCCAGTCAGCTCGAACCGGCGCCGGACCTGGTAGTGATCGGCAATGCGTTGTCACGTGGCAATCCGGCCGTGGAATACGTGCTGAACAAGGGGCTACCTTATATGTCTGGCCCGCAGTGGCTGGCTGACCATGTGCTGCAGGGCCGCTGGGTGTTGGCTGCGGCAGGCACCCACGGCAAGACCACCACCAGCAGCATGCTTGCGTGGGTACTGGAACACGCCGGCATGAGCCCGGGCTTTCTCATCGGCGGCGTGCCGCAGAATTTCGGCATCTCGGCGCGTTTGGGTGGCACGCCGTTCTTCGTGGTTGAGGCGGACGAGTACGACAGCGCTTTCTTCGACAAGCGCAGCAAGTTCGTCCACTACTGCCCGCGCACGGCGATCCTCAATAATCTCGAGTTCGACCACGCGGATATTTTCCCGGACCTCGCGTCAATTGAACGCCAGTTCCACCATCTGGTGCGCACGGTGCCGGGCGAAGGGCTGGTCATCCACCCGGAGTCCGAAGAAGTGCTCAAGCGCGTTATCGGCATGGGTTGCTGGACGCCGGTGCAGACCACCGGCGAAGGCGGGCAGTGGCAGGCGAATCTGTTGAGCGCCGACGGCTCGCGCTTCGAGGTGATTTTTGAGGGTGACGTACAGGGCGTAGTCGACTGGGAGCTGACCGGCCAGCACAACGTCAACAACGCACTGGCGACCCTGGCTGCAGCGCGGCACGTGGGCGTATTGCCGAAGCAGGGCGCCGAAGCGTTGAGCGAATTCCGCAGCGTCAAGCGGCGCATGGAAAAGGTCGCCGAGGTCAACGGCGTGACCATTTATGACGACTTCGCCCATCACCCGACCGCGATCGCCACCACGCTCGATGGGCTGCGCAAGCGTGTTGGCGACACGCCAATCATTGCAGTGGTTGAACCGCGGTCGAACTCGATGAAGCTCGGTGCTCACCGCGAGGGTCTGGCCGAGTCGGTGGCGCTGGCGGATCAGGCTATCTGGTACGCGCCGCCGAATCTCGGTTGGGACCTGGCCGCTACGGTCGCCGGCTCGCCGGTCGAAACCACCGTCTGCGACTCGCTGGAGGCGATCATCGCCAAGGTCAAGGCCGACGCCACGCCGGGGACGCAGGTGGTGGTGATGAGCAACGGCGGCTTTGGTGGGTTGCACGTCAAACTGGCCACTGCTCTGGCGTAGGGTGGAAATCGCCGAAGGCATTTCCACGCGTAGAGTTGGTAGGGAAATTGGTGTCGGGCGTAACGGTGGAAAAACGCTTCGCGGTTTTCCACCGTACGAGATTCCGAATAGGGCGAATTTGTTCTCAAAACGTCGCGAGCGAAGCTTAGGCAAGGCGAAACCTTGCGAAAAAGCGGAGCTTGCTGGTGCAAGTGAGCATTTCGAGTAAGGTTTCAACGCAGCATAAGCAAGCGCAGCAGCTTTGGGAGCACATTCATGAGCGGACCGGAACGCATCACCTTGGCCATGACTGGCGCCTCCGGCGCGCAATACGGTCTGCGTCTGCTCGATTGTCTGATCCAGGAAGATCGCGAGGTTCATTTCCTGATTTCCAAGGCGGCGCAATTGGTGATGGCGACCGAGACCGATGTTGTGCTGCCGGCAAAGCCGCAGGCCATGCAAGCGTTTCTCTCCGAGTACACCGGTGCCGCGTCGGGGCAAATTCGCGTGTTCGCCAAGGAAGACTGGATGGCGCCGCCGGCTTCCGGCTCCGGCGCACCGACCGCGATGGTGGTGGTGCCGTGCTCGACCGGCACCTTGTCGGCCATCGCCACCGGCGCCTGCAATAATCTGATCGAGCGTGCGGCGGATGTTGCCTTGAAGGAACGCCGGCAGCTGATCCTGGTGCCGCGTGAAGCGCCGTACTCGAGCATCCATCTGGAACACATGCTCAAGCTGTCCAATCTCGGGGTGACCATCCTTCCGGCATCACCGGGCTTCTATCACCAGCCGCAGACTATCGATGACCTCGTCGACTTCATCGTGGCGCGCATTCTCAACCTGCTCAACATCCCGCAGGACATGCTGCCGCGTTGGGGCGAGCACCATATCGTCAGTGACGATTGAGTGTGGCTGCGTAACCGGGCAGAGGCACCGTCTCCATCCCGTGACTGATGACCAGGAGCGGTTATGAAACGATCTGTCATGCGGCGCTGCTCGCTACTCCTGACAGTTCTGCTGCTCTCCGGCTGCGGGACAGTGCGCACCCTGAATGCCGCCAAACCCGGCGCACCCATTGTCTACTCCGGCACTCGCCTGGACTGGTACAGCCTCAACGGGGGTTGCTGTCCGCAGGACCGTTTTGGTGCCGAGGCGCCCAGGCATGCAGCGCTCGACCTACCAGCCAGCGCTTTGCTGGACACGCTGTTGTTGCCCTTTGCCCTCGCCGCCGTATTGGGTGTTGGGCTTGGCGTCAGCGGCGGTCTCTGAAACGTTCTGAGGTGACACTGCCTGGCCTGTTACTGATCTGGGTCCAGCGTGGAGCCACGGAAAGGGCCATAGTCGCCGTATCTGCAATATGTTGCGCAGGGTGGTCAGGACCAGGAGGGAAGGGTGAAAGAACAAGCTCAGTTTCACGTGAGTTACTGGTTTATCGCCGTCCTGGCGTTTCTCGGCATTCAATACCTGCTGACGGCACAGCTGGAAGTGGCGACGATCCCCTACAGCGAGTTCGAGCAGCACCTCAAGGATGGGCGCATCGACGAGTTGGCGATCACCGAGCGGCATATCGAAGGCACCTTCAAGGAGCCGTTGCCCAGCGGGCAGCTACGCTTCGTCAGTAACCGCGTCGAGCCGCAGTTGGCCGAGCACCTGCAGCAATATCCGGTGCGCTACACCGGCAGGGTGGAAAGCACACTGGTGCGCGACCTGCTGTCGTGGGTCGTTCCGGCGGCGCTGTTCTTCGGCATCTGGCTGTTTCTGCTGCGCCGTATGAGCGGTGGCCTTGGCGGCGGCATGATGCAGATCGGCAAGAGCAAAGCGCGGGTCTACGTCGAGACTGACATGAAGGTTAGCTTCGCTGATGTGGCCGGCGTCGACGAGGCCAAGGACGAACTCAAGGAAATTATCGAGTTCCTGCGTGATCCGCAGGCCTACGGCCGCCTCGGCGGACGCATGCCCAAGGGCGTGCTGCTGGTTGGCCCGCCCGGCACCGGCAAGACGTTGTTGGCGCGGGCCGTGGCCGGCGAGGCAAAGGTGCCGTTCTTCTCCATTTCCGGCTCCGAGTTCGTCGAGATGTTTGTTGGAGTGGGTGCCGCGCGGGTGCGTGACCTGTTCGAGCAGGCCCGTGCCCAGGCACCGGCGATCATCTTCATTGACGAACTGGACGCCCTCGGTCGCGCCCGTGGCGCCGGGCCGCTGTCCGGCGGGCACGATGAGAAGGAGCAGACGCTCAACCAACTGCTGGTCGAGATGGACGGCTTCGATACCTCCAGCGGACTAGTCTTGCTGGCCGCCACCAACCGGCCGGAGATTCTCGATCCGGCACTGCTCCGCGCTGGCCGGTTCGACCGTCAGGTGTTGGTCGATCGACCGGACAAAGCTGGGCGGGTACAGATCCTCAACGTGCACCTGAAAAAAGCCAGGCTCGACGCGGATGTCGATCCCCAGGCCATCGCTGCGTTGACGCCTGGATTCACCGGTGCCGACCTGGCCAACCTGGTCAACGAGGCGACGCTACTGGCGACCCGGCGCCACGCCGAGGCGGTGGGTATGGAAGATTTCACCGCCGCCATCGAGCGCATCGTCGCCGGTCTGGAGAAGCGCAATCGGCTGCTCAACCCACGTGAGCGCGAGATTGTCGCCTATCACGAAATGGGCCACGCGCTGGTCGCCATGGCGCTGCCGGGCGTCGACCCGGTACACAAGGTATCGATCATTCCCCGTGGCATGGGCGCGCTGGGCTATACCATTCAGCGACCCATCGAAGATCGCTTCCTGATGACGCGCGAAGAGCTGGAAAACAAGATGGCGGTACTGCTCGGCGGTCGGGCTGCAGAGTGGTTGGTGTTTGCCCACCTGTCCACCGGTGCGGCGGACGACCTGGCCAAGGTCACCGACATTGCCCGAGCCATGGTCACCCGCTACGGCATGTCCCGGCGCCTCGGCCATATGGCGTTGGAGCGCGAGCCCAATTCCTTTTGGGCAACGAAGCGATGCTCGGCCTCAAGCCGCAGCATGATTACTCGGAAAGTACCGCCACAGCGATCGACGAAGAGGTGCAGGAGCTTGTTCAGTCCGCTTTTCAGCGCAGCCTGGCGCTGCTTGAGGCACGACGGGAGCTGCTTGAGCGCAGCGCAAGCAGGCTACTGCAGCAGGAAACACTGGAAGGTGAAGACTTACTCAGCTTGAGTGCTGCTTCAATCAGCGCCTCGGCGGAGCCGATGCGCCCTTAGTTCCCGCTATTTGAGGCTGACGAAGAGCGTTGTTCATGCTGCATCAGTGCCCACTCGACATGCTCGCGCACCAGCTCGGACGGGTCATCGCGGCGCGCCTGCAGTGCTTCGATCACAGGAATACTGGACGGTGCATTACCGAGCCCAACGGCCAGGTTGCGTAACCAGTTCTGATAGCCCGTCCGCCGCAGCGGCGAGCCCTCGGTGCGGCTGAGAAATTCGTCTTCTGTCCAGCGAAACAGCGTGGCCAGCTCGGCATTGTCCAGGCTGTGGCGGGGCTGGAAGTCGGTCTGCTGGGTCGGTTTGGCGAAGCGGTTCCAGGGGCAGACGATCTGGCAGTCATCGCAGCCGAACACGCGGTTGCCGATTTTCGAGCGCAGCTCGACGGGGATCGGACCTTTCAGTTCGATGGTCAGGTAGGAGATACATTTTCGCGCATCCAGCACGCGTTCGCCGGCGAAGGCCTCGGTCGGGCAGATGTCCAGGCAGGCATGGCAGCTCCCACAGTGGTCGCGGGCGGTGGGTTCGTCGACCGGCAGGGCGATGTCGACGAAGAGTTCGCCAAGGAAGAACCAGCTGCCGGCTTTCCGATTGAGCACCAGGGTGTTCTTGCCGATCCAACCGAGGCCGGCCTGTTGCGCCACAGCTTTTTCCAAAACGGGTGCGCTGTCGACGAAGGCACGGAAGCCGAAGGGGCCGATCACTTGCTGAATGCGCTCGGCCAATTGTTGCAGGCGCTTGCGGATCAGCTTGTGATAGTCGCGGCCCAACGCGTAGCGGGACACGTAGGCTTTTTCCGGGTGCGCCAGTTGCTCGGCCATGCGCGTGTCGCCTGGCAGGTAGTCCATGCGCAACGACACGACTCGCAGCGTGCCCGGCACCAGTTGCTCCGGGTGGGAACGTTTGCTGCCATGAGCAGCCATATAGTCCATCTCGCCGTGGTAGCCGGCTGCCAGCCAGCGTTCGAGGTGGGCCTCGTGCTCACCCAGATCGATACCGGTGATGCCGACCTGCTGGAAGCCGAGCTCGCGGCCCCACTCCCTGATGGAATCGGCAAGAACGGCTGGGTCGAGGGTGGTGTTGGACATGGCTTCGAATCGTCGGGCATTGCGGTGGGGGAGCGGGTTAACGAGGCAGCCTGCGGAGGCGATCGCCGATCTGCTGCGCTGCGCACCACGAGACGACCGTGACGCTTTGATCCGCCACCGATGCGTGGAGCGGGGCGGGCGGCGCATGCGTATAATTCTGCCAGATATTCGCTCGGGTGATTCATGTCCCAGACCACCGATACACTCCCCATCCCGCTTTACTCTGCCGCTCAGGTGCGCGAGATCGACGCTCGGTTGATTGCTGCCGGGACGCCCGGTTACGAATTGATGCAGCGTGCCGCGCATGCGGCATGGCGTGCCTTAAGGCGCCGCTGGCCTGATGCAGACGAGATCAGCGTGCTTGCTGGCCGGGGCAACAATGCCGGGGATGGCTATTTGATTGCGGCGTTGGCGCAGCGTGCAGGTCGTCAGGTCAGGGTGTTGGCCGTGGGCGATCCGCAGCAACTGCAGGGCGATGCCGCCCAGGCCTTTGCTGAAGCCCAGGCAGCCGGCGTCAAGGTCACGCCCTGGGCAGCCGGTACGGACCTGCGCGGCGTGCTGGTCGATGCGCTGCTCGGCACCGGTATTACTGGCGAGGTGCGTGAGCCCTATGCCAGCGCCATACGCGCGATGAACGAAAGCGCGCAGCCGATCCTCTCTGTCGACCTGCCGTCCGGGTTGTGTGCCGACACCGGGCATCAGCTCGGCAGCGCTGTGCGGGCTGAGCTGACTGTAACCTTTATCGGCCTCAAGCTCGGCCTGTTTACTGGCCAGGGTCCGGATTGTATCGGAGCGCTGGTATTCGATGACCTGCAGGCCGATGCGGAGGTCGTCGCACAGATCAAGCCGTACGCTCTGCGCTTGTGCGAGGCGAACTTACCGACCCTCGCACCCCGGTCGCCAACTGCTCATAAAGGAAGCTTTGGTCAGGTGCTGGTCATCGGCGGCGATCTCGGTACCGGCGGCGCCGCGTTGCTCAGTGCCGAAGCTGCACTGCGCTGTGGTGCCGGCATGGTGACCCTGGCGACACGCCCGGAACATGTCACCGCCTCGCTGGTCCGGCGCCCGGAAATCATGTGCAGCGGCGTCGAGTCCACCTATGCATTGACGGCGTTGACCCAACGCGCCGATGTGCTGGTGATCGGGCCCGGCCTGGGCCAAGCGCCGTGGGGGCGCAGCTTGCTGTCGCTGGCGCCGCAGTGTCGAATCCCGCAGGTGTGGGATGCCGATGCACTGAATCTGCTGGCGACAGGTGCGGTCGAGTTGCCAAGTGATTGTCTGCTCACGCCGCATCCTGGAGAGGCGGCGCGGCTGCTGGATATTTCCGTGGCTGATGTGCAGGCCGATCGACCTGCCGCTGCTCGTGCTCTGGCTGCTCGCTTCGGTTGTGCCGTGCTGCTCAAGGGTGCCGGAACCTTGGTCGCCGATCATGACGGCCGACTGGCACTGTGTGATCGCGGGCATCCGGCCATGGCCAGCGCGGGCCTCGGCGATGTCTTGGCGGGGGTTGTTGGTGCGTTGCTGGCGCAGGGGCTGGCACCTTTCGAAGCGGCCTGCCTTGCGGTCTGGTTGCACGCGGTAGCGGGCGAGCGCCTTGGCGCCGAGGGGCGCGGGCTGGTTGCCGCCGATCTGATCCCTATGGTCCGCCAGCTGCTCGAGGAGCATTCGCCATGTCTGACCTGACGCTGTTGGCTGCCGACGAAGACGCCATGCTGTCGCTGGGCGCGCGCATCGCCCAGGTGACCGGCGGTCGGGGCGTGATCTACCTGCACGGTGACCTTGGCGCCGGCAAGACCACGCTGTCGCGCGGGTTAATTCGCGGGCTGGGGCATGAGGGCAAGGTCAAGAGCCCGACCTTTACCCTGGTCGAACCTTATGAGACTCCGGCTGCACGCGTGTTCCATTTCGACTTGTACCGTCTGGTCGACCCGGAAGAACTGGAATTTCTCGGGATTCGCGACTATTTCGAAGGGGACGCCCTGTGCCTGGTAGAGTGGCCAGAGCGTGGCGCCGGCATTTTGCCAAAGGCTGACCTGGACATTACCATTACGCCGCACGGGGCCGGTCGTATGCTGCGCCTGACGCCACATGGCGAGCGCGGTGAAGGCTGGTGTTCCATCTTGACCGTCGGCAATCAATGAACATCATGGGGTTGGGTATGCGCATGCGCGCGCTGGTGAGTGGTTTGGCATTGATGTTCGCGGCCATACAGGTTCTGGCGGCTTCCGACGTCCAGAGCGTGCGTCTATGGCGAGCGCCTGACAACACACGGTTGGTCTTTGACCTGTCTGGCCCGGTCCAGCACAAGGTATTCACCTTGACGGCTCCGGATCGCATCGTCATTGACGTCGACGGCGCCAATCTGGCCAAGCCATTCGATCAGTTGCCGCTGCAGAACACGCCCATCTCGGGGCTGCGTGCAGCGAAATACGACGCGGACACCTTGCGGGTGGTCATCGACCTGAGCGCCGAGGTTTCGCCAAAGAGCTTTACGCTCACGCCGAACCAGCAGTATGGCCATCGGCTGGTGGTCGATCTGTTCGACAATGCTGCTGATGCGGCCGCGGCGTCCACTGCCAACGTCCCGGCGACTACCACGCCGAGTACGCCAACTGCTCCTGTATCGCCGACCCTGCCGGCGATCAAGCTGCCCCCGCTGCCAAGCAGCAAGCGCGATATCGTCGTTGCGATCGACGCCGGGCACGGCGGAGAAGACCCCGGCGCCATCGGTCCTGGCAAGATTTATGAGAAAACCGTGGTGCTGGCTCTTGCCAAGGAACTGCAGCGCCAGATCAATACCGACAAAGGCTTCCGCGCCGAGCTGGTGCGCACCGGTGATTACTTTATCCCCTTGCGTAAACGCACCGAAATTGCCCGCAAGAAGGGCGCTGATCTGTTCGTCTCCATTCATGCCGATGCGGCGCCGCGGTCGTCGGCCTACGGCGCGTCGGTGTTTGCTTTGTCGGATCGCGGTGCGACATCGGAAACTGCACGTTGGCTGGCTGACAGTGAAAACCGTTCGGACCTGATCGGCGGTGCCGGCAATGTCAGCCTGGGCGACAAGGACCAGATGCTTGCCGGCGTGCTGTTGGATTTGTCGATGACCGCTTCGTTGTCTTCCAGTCTTAACGTCGGGCAGAAGGTGCTGAGCAACATGGGTCGGATCACGCCGTTGCACAAACGTCGCGTGGAACAGGCCGGGTTCATGGTGCTGAAATCACCAGATATCCCGTCGATCCTGGTAGAGACCGGGTTCATTTCCAATCCATCCGAGGCGCGGAAGCTGCAAACCGCAGCGCATCAGCAGGCCTTGGCGCGCTCAATCCACAGCGGCGTGCGACAGTTCTTCCATGAAAATCCGCCGCCCGGCACCTACGTTGCCTGGATGCGCGACTCCGGCAAGATTGCCAGCGCGGCGCGCGAGCATGTCGTTCGTTCAGGCGAAAGCCTGGCGCTGCTTGCTCAGCGCTATCAGATCAGCTTGCCTGCGTTGCGCAGTGCCAACAGCTTGAAAAGCGACGTGATCAAGGTTGGCCAAACGCTGAATATTCCCGCGACGACCCTGGCCTCACAGCCATGATAGAGGCTGCGCGCATCCAGCTGCTCAGTCCGCGGCTGGCGAACCAAATTGCCGCCGGTGAAGTGGTTGAACGACCCGCTTCGGTGATCAAAGAGCTGCTGGAGAACAGTCTCGACTCCGGGGCGACCCGGATCGAAGTGGACGTCGAACAAGGCGGCATCAAACTGCTGCGGGTGCGTGATGATGGCTGCGGTATCCCTGCCGAAGATTTGCCGCTGGCCCTGGCTCGGCATGCGACCAGCAAGATCCGGGACCTGGAAGACCTCGAGCGGGTGATGAGTCTTGGTTTTCGCGGTGAGGCGCTGGCGTCGATCAGTTCGGTTTCTCGGTTGACCTTGACCTCCCGTACGGCCGAGGCAGCCGAGGCGTGGCAGGTCGAAACCGAGGGCCGGGACATGGAGGCTCGCGTTCAGCCAGCGGCGCATCCGGTCGGAACCTCGGTCGAGGTGCGCGACCTGTTCTTCAACACGCCTGCACGTCGTAAGTTCTTGCGTACTGAAAAGACTGAGTTCGACCACTTGCAGGAAGTGATCAAGCGGCTGGCACTGGCGCGGTTCGATGTCGCCTTCCATCTTCGCCACAACGGGAAGGTGGTGCTTGCGCTGCATCCGGCCAGTGATCCTGCGTCTCGGGGGCGCCGCGTCGCGTCGGTGTGCGGCCCCGCCTTTCTGGAACAGGCATTGCCGGTCGAGATTGAGCGTACCGGCCTGCATCTCTGGGGATGGGTCGGCTTGCCTACGTTTTCCCGTAGTCAGGCGGATCTGCAGTATTTCTATGTGAATGGACGCATGGTGCGCGACAAGCTGGTCGCGCATGCGGTGCGGCAGGCTTACCGCGATGTCCTGTTCAATGGTCGGCACCCGACCTTCGTGTTGTTCCTCGATGTCGACCCGGCGGTAGTGGACGTCAATGTTCATCCGACCAAACATGAGGTGCGATTTCGCGACAATCGCATGGTGCATGATTTCCTATACGGCACCTTGCACCGCGCGCTCGGTGATGTGCGTCCGGAGGATCAGCTTGCCGCGCCAGCGAGTGTGGCGCCGGTAACCAAGGTCTCTGTCTCTGGTCGTGATGCCGGAGAGTTCGCCGGGCAGAACGAAATGAGCCTTGCTGCCAACGTGCTGGAACAGCCGCAAGCAGAGCAGCCTGCCTGGCGCGGAGCCGGCGCGGGTTATCAGGCGCCTCGGCCGATGCCAGTCGGCAACCTTGCAGAAGCGCAGGGCGCTTACCGGGAGTTCTTTTCGCCGCTGGCTGAGGCGAATGCAGCGGCCCTGCCGGAAAGCCAGGGCGATGTGCCGCCGCTTGGCTATGCGCTGGCTCAACTCAAGGGCATCTATATCCTCTCGGAAAATGCTCAAGGGCTTGTGCTGGTGGATATGCACGCCGCCCATGAGCGAATCATGTATGAGCGCCTGAAAGCCGCGATGGCCAGCGAAGGGCTGCGTGGCCAGCCGCTGCTGGTTCCCGAATCGATCGCCGTCAGCCAGCGCGAAGCCGATTGTGCTGAAGAGCATGCGCAGTGGTTTCAAAGGCTTGGCTTCGAGTTGCAGCGATTGGGCCCGGAAAGCTTGGCGATCCGCCAGATTCCGTCCTTGCTCAAGCAGGCCGAGGCGACCCGGCTGGTACAGGATGTGCTGGCCGACCTGCTTGAATACGGCACCAGCGATCGCATTCAGGCGCACCTCAACGAACTGCTTGGCACCATGGCATGTCACGGCGCGGTCCGTGCAAACCGACGTCTTACCGTGCCGGAGATGAACGGCCTGTTGCGCGATATGGAGCAGACCGAGCGCAGCGGTCAGTGCAATCATGGGCGTCCGACCTGGACCCAGCTAGGCATGGGTGACCTGGACAAGCTCTTCCTCCGGGGGCGATAGAAAGGCGGTCTAGCCTTCTCGCTGGCGCCTGCATCGCCCTCGATACATTTCTTTGAGCATCCGATGTCCCGACTACCACCCGCCATTTTTCTCATGGGTCCTACCGCCGCCGGTAAAACAGACCTGGCGATCGAGCTTGCTCGTGCCTTGCCCTGTGACCTGATAAGCGTCGATTCCGCCCTGGTCTACCGCAACATGGACATCGGAACTGCCAAGCCTTCTGCCGAGCTGTTGAGAGCTTTCCCGCATCGGCTGATCGATATCAGAGACCCAGTCCAGAGCTACTCAGCCGCCGAGTTTGTCAGCGATGCCCTTACTGCAATGGCGCAGAGCACCGAGGCAGGGCGCATTCCGCTGCTGGTAGGTGGCACCATGTTGTACTTCAAGGCATTGCTGGATGGGTTGGCGGATATGCCGGCTGCCGATGTCGAGGTGCGCGCGGCGCTCGAAGCACAGATGCGGGCGGAGGGCGCTGGGGTGCTGCATCGCCAACTCAGCGAAGTCGATCCGGTATCGGCCGCACGTATCCATCCGAACGATCCGCAGCGTCTGATCAGGGCGCTTGAAGTCTATCGAGTCAGCGGTATCAGTATGACCGAGCATCGTGCTCGGCAATCCGCTCAAAAAGCCGGAGCCGGCACGCCAGACGGCTGCGTCTTGCCTTATACTGTCGCGCAGTTGTCCATGGCGCCTGCGCAGCGGCAGGTCTTGCACCAGCGTATCGAGCAGCGTTTCGTTCAGATGGTTGAACAGGGCTTTGTTGCAGAGGTCGAATCTCTTCGCTGGCGCCCTGATTTGCATGCCGAACTGCCGTCCATGCGAGCGGTCGGCTATCGTCAAGTCTGGCGCTATCTGGACGGTGAGTATTCTGCGCAGGAAATGGTTGAGCGTGGAGTGATCGCAACCCGGCAACTGGCCAAGCGTCAACTGACCTGGTTGAGGGGATGGGAGGGGGTTCACTGGCTGGAAAGTTCGGCCTGCGACAATCTGCCGCGAGCATTGAAATACTTGGAGAGGCTCACCATATTGAGCTGACACTACTATTTGACCGGCTATTCTCAATTACTGATCGGCCGTGTTCGATTCGAATAATTAATGAAAAGATCCTTTAAGGAGTGCGGCACATGTCAAAAGGGCATTCGCTACAAGACCCTTACCTGAACACCCTGCGTAAGGAGCGCGTTCCGGTTTCCATCTATTTGGTCAACGGTATCAAGCTTCAGGGTCAGATCGAGTCATTCGACCAATTTGTCATTCTGTTGAAGAACACGGTTAGTCAGATGGTTTACAAGCATGCCATCTCGACTGTCGTTCCTGGCCGTCCGGTGCGTCTGCCTGCTGCTGGCGATGCTGAGCAGTCCGAGTCGGGTAACGAATAAAGGGAGCCTTCATTGTTCTTCGAACGTCCCGGTGGTGGTGAGCGGGCTATCCTGGTTCATCTGGATGCTCAGGATCCAGCGGCGCGTGAAGACCCCCAAGAGTTTCGGGAGCTGGCGCGGTCAGCTGGCGCTGAAACCGTTGGTTTCGTCAATGTTGCCAAGCACCAACCTTCCGCCAAGTTTTTAATTGGCAGCGGCAAAGTCGAAGAGCTGCATGACCTTGTCAAGGATGGCGAGGTCGAGCTGGTCATTTTCAATCACACCCTGACGCCCAGCCAGGAGCGCAACCTTGAGCGAGCGCTCGAATGCCGTGTGCTTGATCGCACCGGGCTGATCCTCGATATCTTTGCTCAACGGGCACGCACGCACGAAGGCAAGTTGCAGGTTGAGCTGGCTCAGTTGGATCATATGAGCACTCGACTGGTGCGGGGCTGGACTCACCTTGAACGGCAGAAGGGGGGGATTGGTCTACGCGGCCCTGGCGAGACACAGCTTGAAACTGACAGGCGCTTGCTGCGTGTGCGTATCCGCCAGATCAAGCAGCGGCTGGAAAAGGTTCGTAGTCAGCGTGAGCAGGCTCGCCGTGGCCGCAGACGTGCTGACATTCCGCTTATATCCCTGGTGGGCTATACCAACGCGGGTAAGTCCACTCTTTTCAATGCTTTGACCGAATCCGAGGTTTACGCCGCCAACCAGCTTTTCGCTACGCTGGATCCCACCTTGCGTCGTCTGGATCTGGATGACCTGGGGCCGGTGGTTATTGCTGATACGGTTGGATTCATTCGTCACTTGCCGCACAAACTGGTCGAATCTTTCCGGGCCACGCTCGAAGAGTCGAGTAATGCTGATCTGCTGCTGCATGTCATCGATGCTCACGAGCCTGAGCGGGATCAGCAGATCGAGCAGGTGCTGGCGGTTTTGACCGAGATCGGTGCGAATGAGCTACCGATTCTTGAGGTTTACAACAAAGTGGATCTGCTTGAAGGCATCGAGCCGCAGATCCAGCGCGATGCTGATGGCGTGCCGCAGCGGGTATGGGTCTCGGCGCAACAGGGGTTGGGGCTGGATCTGCTGAAGCAGGCCATTGCCGAACTGCTTGGTAACGATCTTTTCGTAGGAACGCTTCGGTTGCCTCAGCAGCTTGGGCGCATGCGTGCGCAGCTGTTCGACCTTGGGGCCGTGCAGTCCGAAGTTCACGATGAAGAGGGTGTCAGCCTGCTTGATGTACGTTTGCAGCGTGTCGAGCTGCATCGACTGATTAGTCGCGCGGGCTTTGAGGCGGAACAGTTCTTCGAACAACACACTTTGCAATAAAGCTCGGGGGGCTTTTAAGCCGTTCGTTCCGGGCTTTCGGTAGCATTGGCGGACGTGCCGCTGGCGCGTCTTTAGCTTTATTTGAATGGAGAGCGCTATGGCTTGGAATGAGCCGGGTGGCAACTCGAACAACCAGGATCCCTGGGGTAGCGGTGGCGGTGGTCGTCGCGGCGGTGGCGGTGGCGATCAGAAAGGTCCACCGGACCTGGATGAGGCTTTCCGTAAATTGCAGGACAGCCTAAACGGCATGTTCGGCGGCAAGAAACGCAGTGGTGGATCTTCGGGTGGTGGCTCAGGGCGCCGTGGTGGGTTTGCGCTGGTCTGGGTGGGTCTGGTGGTGTTGCTTGCTGTCTGGCTGTTCAATGCCATCTACATTGTCGATGAGCAAGAGCAGGCTGTGGTGTTGCGCTTCGGGAAATACCACGAAACCGTAGGCCCGGGTCTGAATATCTACTTCCCGCCATTTGATCGGAAGTTCCAGGCAAACGTGACTCGAGAGCGTTCCTACAGCAAGCAAGGGCAGATGCTTACCGAGGATGAGAACATCATCGAAGTGCCTTTGACCGTGCAGTACAAAATCAGCGATCTTCAGGCGTTCGTTCTCAATGTCGAAGATCCGGAAGCATCGTTGCAGCACGCGACCGATAGTGCGGTGCGCCACGTTGTGGGTTCGACTGCGATGGATCAGGTGCTGACTGAGGGTCGAGAGGCCATGGCTGGCGAGGTCAAAGAGCGTCTGCAGCGGTTTCTCGACAACTATGGGACCGGCATCATCGTGACTCAGGTGAACCTGCAGAGTGCCGCTGCGCCGCGCGAGGTTCAGGAAGCGTTCGATGACGTTATCCGTGCCCGGGAAGATGAGCAGCGCGAGAAGAATCAGGCCGAATCCTATGCTAACGGAGTGATTCCCGAGGCGCGCGGTCAAGCTCAGCGCATGCTGGAGGAAGCCAGTGGTTACCGTGACGCGGTGATCTCACGCGCCCAGGGTGAGGCGGATCGCTTCTCCAAGCTGGTGACCGAGTATCGAAAGGCGCCAGACGTGACGCGTGAGCGCCTGTATCTGGAAACCATGCAGGAGCTCATGAGCAATACCAGCAAGGTGCTCGTTACCGGCGAGCAGGGTCAAAACAACCTGCTCTATCTGCCGCTGGACAAGATGATCAATGGTCGCGGCGCTGCTTCTTCTGGACAGTCCCCTGCCGCATCTGCGTCAGGCGCTTCGACGCAGACTACGAGGCTGCCGCCGGAGTTGGATCCGCGTGAAGTGCGTACAAGGGAGGTCCGCTAATGAGCAATAAGTCCCTGACCGCACTCATTGTGGGTGTAGTGCTGGCGATCGTGGCGTGGAACAGCTTCTACATCGTCTCGCAGACGGAGCGAGCGGTAATGCTGCGATTCGGTCGCATCGTTGAGTCCGACGTGAAGCCGGGCATGCATCTGAAGATTCCTTACGTCAACAGCGTGCGCAAGTTCGATGCGCGTCTGATGACGCTGGATACCACGACGTCGCGCTTTCTGACGCTGGAGAAGAAAGCCTTGATGGTTGACTCCTATGCCAAATGGCGTGTGGACGATGCCGAGCGTTTCTACACGGCGACTTCGGGTATGAAGCAGATCGCCGACGAGCGTCTTGCGCGGCGTCTCGAAGCTGCGCTGCGCGATCAGTTCGGTAAGCGGACCTTGCACGAGTCGGTGTCCGGTCAGCGCGACGAGTTGATGAGCCTGGTGACCAACAGCTTGAACCGAGCTGCGCAGCAGGAGCTCGGGATTGAAGTGGTGGATGTGCGGGTCAAGGGCATCGATCTTCCGCGCGAAGTGAACCGCAGCGTGTTCGAGCGGATGAGCTCTGAGCGTGAGCGTGAAGCCCGTGAGCATCGCGCGAAAGGCAAGGAGTTGGCCGAAGGCATTCGTGCCGACGCTGATCGCCAGCGCCGGGTTCTATTGGCTGAGGCGTTCCGTGAAGCTGAAGAGCTGCGCGGTGATGGCGATGCGCAAGCGGCAGCCATCTATGCCGCTGCTTACGGGCAGGATCGGGAATTTTATTCCTTCCATCGTAGCCTTCAGGCCTACCGTGAGAGCTTCGCCAACAAGGAAGACGTGCTGGTGCTCGACCCTAATAGCGATTTCTTCCGTTATCTGGAGTCCGCAACCGCGCAGTGATCGCAAACGGGTCATCAGGCTGGGTGAGTACTGTCCGCCGGGTGACCCGTTAGCGAAACATTGTTATGATCCGCGAGCCGGGAAAAAGCCCGGCTTTTTTGCGTCTGCGCCCCGGCGGTAGCAGGCTGACCCGGGCATGGCCAGCCATGCCTATCCCCTGGGAGGGGCATGGCGGTGTCGCCATGGTTCGAACACAATCGCACGCGACCGATGGGCGGCTAAGGCTGTCGCCCCGGCGTTCGTCTGCTTGACTAGGCTTGCCGTATCGAGAGGTGATTGGCGAAATGGCAACGATAGACCGCTGGCTTCTGCCAGATGGCATTGAAGAAGTGCTGCCCCCCGAAGCGGCGCGTATCGAAACTGCACGGCGTCGTGTGCTGGATCTGTTCCAGTGCTGGGGCTATGAGCTGGTTATCACCCCTCATGTAGAGTTTCTCGAATCGCTCCTGATTGGCGCAGGGCAGGACCTCGACCTCAAGACGTTTAAGGTTGTCGATCCTTTGTCAGGCCGTCAGATGGGGTTGCGGGCGGACATCACGCCGCAAGTGGCGCGAGTTGACGCCCATACGTTGCGCCGTGAAGGTCCTAGTCGCTTGTGCTATGCCGGCAGCGTTCTGCACGCCAAGCCGCAGGCCCTCGCCACGTCGCGAAGCCCGATTCAGCTGGGCGCAGAGCTTTATGGAGACAGCAGTACCTCCAGCGACCTTGAGGTGATCAGTCTGATGCTGGAAACCCTCCTGCTCGCTGATGTGCCGGACTTGCACATGGATCTCGGGCATGTGGGGATCTATCGCGGTTTGGCGCGCGCCGCCGGCCTCTCTGGAGATGCAGAGCAGCGCCTTTTCGATGCCCTGCAGCGTAAGGCCATGAACGAGATCGCGGCGCTGACCGCAGATATCGAGCCTTCGCTGGCGGGCATGTTGCGCGCGTTGGCGCGGCTCTGTGGTGGGCGGGAGACGCTCGATGCTGCGCGCGAGCTACTTGCCGGTGCGCCTGCTCCAGTTCTTGAAGCACTGGAAGGTTTGGCGCAGGTCGCCGACCAGTTGGCGATGCGATATCCGGAGCTGCCGTTGTATTTCGATCTGGGCGAGCTGCGCGGCTATCACTACCACACCGGTGTCGTTTTCGCGGTATTCGTCCCAGGCGTCGGACAATCGATCGCTCAAGGAGGACGTTATGACGATATTGGTGCTGATTTTGGTCGGGCGCGTCCGGCGACCGGCTTTTCAACAGATTTAAAGACGCTCGTCAGGCTGGGCAATGCCGAACTCGTTGGTCCGTCGGCTGGTGTCTGGGCGCCATACAGTACAGATCCGGTTTTGTGGCAGGCAATTCGTCGGCTGCGTGAGCGGGGGGAGCGCGTAGTGCAGGCCCTGGGCGGGCAACAGAGCGATGCCGCGCCAAGTGTCGGATGTGACCGGCAGCTGCTGTTGCAAGAAGGTTCCTGGGTTGTATCGCCGCTGGACCGCTGATGTGGCTGTGCTGGCAGGTCTTCCAGATTTTTCGCCGGTCATGACCGGTATGCTTCGCCAAGAGGACAAGGTTTATGGGTAAGAATGTCGTGGTCCTGGGCACCCAATGGGGTGATGAGGGCAAGGGCAAGATCGTCGATCTGCTGACCGACCAGGCTGCGGCCGTGGTGCGTTTCCAGGGCGGGCATAACGCCGGTCACACGCTGGTCATCGATGGCGAGAAAACCGTACTGCACCTGATTCCGTCCGGAATCTTGCGCGAAAACGTCCAGTGCCTGATCGGTAATGGCGTGGTCGTGGCGCCGGATGCCCTGATGCGTGAGATTACCAAGCTCGAAGAAAAGGGTGTCCCGGTTCGCGAGCGTCTGCGCATCAGTCCTGCCTGCACCCTGATCCTGCCGTACCACGTTGCCCTGGATCAGGCGCGTGAAGCCTCGCGGTCCGAAGGCAAGATCGGTACAACTGGGCGTGGCATAGGGCCGGCTTACGAGGACAAGGTTGCTCGCCGCGGATTGCGCATCGGCGATCTGTTCAATCCTGAGCGCTTTACGGTCAAGTTGCGTGAGCTGCTCGAGTACCACAACTTCATCCTGCAGAATTTCTACAAGGTCGAGCCTGTCGACTTTCAGAAGACTCTGGATGAGGCGCTGGGCTACGCCGAAATTCTTCGGCCGATGATGACCGATGTCTCGGCCCGGCTGCACGAGTTGCGCAAGCAGGGTGCGCGCATCATGTTCGAGGGTGCCCAGGGTTCGCTGCTCGACATCGATCATGGCACCTACCCCTATGTCACCAGCTCCAGCACCACTGCAGGTGGCACTGCTACCGGTTCCGGTTTTGGTCCGCTGTATCTGGACTACATCCTCGGCATTACCAAGGCTTACACCACGCGCGTCGGTTCCGGTCCGTTCCCGACGGAATTGTTTGATGAGGTAGGCGCTCGTTTGGCTGAGCGTGGCCATGAGTTCGGCTCGACTACTGGCCGCGCCCGGCGCTGCGGTTGGTTCGATGCGGTCATCCTGCGTCGCGCAATTGAGATCAACAGCGTGTCGGGTATCTGCCTGACCAAGCTGGACGTGCTGGACGGCCTGGAGACCATCCGCATCTGCGTCGCTTACAAAGATCGCAATGGGGAAATGCTGGTCGATGCGCCGACCGATGCGGACAGTTATCAGGGCTTGCAGCCGGTTTACGAGGAGCTGCCCGGATGGACTGAGTCTACCGTTGGGGTTAAGTCGCTTGAGGCGCTGCCGGCTAACGCGCGTGCTTACATCAAGCGCATTGAAGAGCTCGTTGAGGCGCCAGTCGACATTATTTCAACTGGCCCGGACCGCAACGAGACCATCGTGCTGCGTCATCCCTACGCCTGATCGCTGGTGTGATATTGAAAAACCGCCCTCGGGCGGTTTTTTTTTTGGGGCCAAGGCTAATGGCTTTTAGCTGCCAAGAAAGAGCATCAGTAGAGCGTTGAGCTACCGCTTATGGCTTGGCGGCCCTTCGGATGGACTCCAGACAGCAGAAACGAAAAAACCGAGCCAGTGGGCTCGGTTTTTTCTGAAGAGTGGTGCCCAGGAGAAGACTCGAACTTCCACGGTGTTGCCACCGCTAGGACCTGAACCTAGTGCGTCTACCAATTCCGCCACCTGGGCACTGCAAACGATGATACTTCATCGTTTCCGTGTTACAACGTCTACCAGACATTGTGGGCGCGAACTATACGGGCGAGGTTATGCCTTGTAAAGCCCCGTCCAGGAAAAATAATTTGTGCGAAAGCTGCCGTCGGACGGCGTTTCGCGCTTCAATAGATATAGGGCGTTCTGCCTCTATAAATGAATGAAAGGTGACATCTCTTAATGGCCGATTGGCAATCCCTCGACCCCGAGGCCGCACGTGAAGCGGAAAAGTACGAAAACCCCATCCCTAGTCGCGAATTGATCCTCCAGCACCTGAGCGAGCGCGGCTCGCCAGCGGCGCGTGAGCAGCTGGTGGAAGAGTTCGGATTGTCCTCCGAAGATGACATTGAAGCTCTGCGCCGCCGTTTGCGTGCGATGGAGCGTGACGGCCAGCTTATCTATACCCGGCGTGGCACCTATGCCCCGGTAGACAAGCTGGACCTGGTTTGCGGTCGTGTCAGCGGCCATCGCGACGGCTTTGGCTTTCTGATTCCCGATGACCGCAGCGATGACCTGTTCTTGAGTCCGGCGCAGATGCGTCTGGTATTCGATGGCGACCGCTGCCTGGCTCGCGTAGCCGGCCTTGATCGTCGCGGCCGACGCGAAGGCGCCATTGTGGAGATCATTGGCCGTGCCCACGAAACCATCGTAGGCCGCTATCAAGAAGAGAGTGGCATCGGCTTTGTGATGGCCGATAACCCTAAGATCCAGCAGGAAGTCCTGGTTACACCGGGTCGCTCCATGGATGCCAAACCGGGGCAGTTCGTCGAGATCAAGATTACCCATTGGCCCACTCAGCGGTTTCAGCCTCAGGGAGATGTGGTCGAGGTGATCGGCAATTACATGGCACCCGGCATGGAGATCGACGTCGCGCTTCGCAGTTTCGATATTCCGCATGTCTGGCCGGATGCGGTCAAGCGTGAAGCCGCCAAGCTCAAGCCGGAAGTCGAGGAGAAGGACAAACAGAAGCGTGTCGACCTTCGTCATCTGCCGTTCGTCACCATCGATGGCGAGGATGCGCGTGACTTCGATGACGCCGTCTATTGCGAGAAGCTCAGTGGCTGGAAGTTGTTTTCCGGTGGTTTCCGCCTGTACGTGGCGATCGCCGATGTCTCGCACTATGTAAAGGTCGGCTCGGCGCTGGATCAGGAAGCTGAAGTGCGTGGCACCTCGGTGTATTTCCCCGAGCGGGTCGTGCCGATGCTGCCGGAAGAATTGTCGAATGGGCTCTGCTCGCTAAATCCGCATGTCGATCGTCTGGCGATGGTCTGCGAAATTACCCTGAGCAAATCGGGGAAGATGACGGATTACCAGTTCTATGAAGCGGTGATCCATTCCCACGCACGACTGACCTATAACAAGGTCAGCAGCATGCTTGAACAGCCATCTTCGGCTGAAGGCAAACGCCTTATCGGCGAGTACGGTGAAGTGCTGCCCGACCTTAAGCAGCTCTATGCGCTCTATAAAATATTGCTCAAGGCGCGGCATGCCCGCGGGGCGATCGACTTCGAGACGCAGGAAACCCGCATCGTTTTCGGCGCTGGTCGCAAGATCTCGGAAATCAAGCCGACCGAGCGCAACGACGCGCACAAGCTGATCGAGGAGTGCATGCTATGCGCCAACGTGGCCACTGCACGCTTCCTTCAGGATCACGACATTCCGGGCTTGTATCGTGTGCATGATGGTCCCCCCCTGGAGCGTCAGGAGAAACTCCGAGCGTTTCTCGGCGAGCTGGGCCTGACCTTGCACAAGGGCAAAGAGGGGCCAACGCCTAAGGATTACCAGGCGCTGCTGGAGCATATCCAGGGCCGTCCCGACTTCCATGTTATTCAGACGGTAATGCTACGCTCCCTCAGTCAGGCGGTTTACAGCCCTGACAATAATGGCCATTTCGGCCTGAACTACGAGGCATACGCACATTTCACATCGCCGATTCGCCGCTACCCGGATCTGCTGATCCATCGAGCGATCCGCAGCGTGATCCGCTCCAAACGCGACACGTCGCACGTTCGCCGTGAGGGCGCTACCAGCATGCCCAAGGCGCGCATCTATCCATATGACGAGGCCGCATTGGAGCAGTTGGGCGAGCAGTGCTCAATGACCGAGCGCCGCGCCGATGAAGCGACCCGTGACGTCGTGAATTGGCTGAAATGCGAGTTTATGAAAGACCGGGTCGGTGAGAATTTTCCCGGCGTTATCACGGCCGTGACCGGCTTCGGCCTGTTCGTCGAACTGACCGATATCTACGTCGAAGGGTTGGTGCACGTGACGGCGATGCCGGGCGACTACTACCACTTCGATCCGTTGCATCATCGCCTGTCCGGTGAACGCAGCGGTCGCAGTTTCCGTCTTGGCGACAGCGTCGAGGTGCGGGTCATGCGTGTCGATCTCGATGAGCGCAAGATCGACTTCGAGTTGATTGGTGGTGGTAGCAAAACTGGAATCGGCGAGCGCGGAGCCTCGGACGGTCGCGGTGCGCGTAAAGACGGTCGCGGCAAGAAAGGCGCTGATGCGTCATTGTCGAAGGGCAATGAGTCGGTCAGCGATGACGTGCGCAAGAGCCGTGAGATTAAGAAGGCACTGTTAGGCGACGCCAAGGCAGGCAAAACCTCGAAGAGCAAGCCAAAGCGCAGCGGCTCGAAACCGAAGGCGGCCGCCGGCAAGGCCGCGCTGAAGCCTGAGGGCGCCGCGCCTCGTAAGCGCAAGGCCAAACCATGAGCGATCTTGAAAAGGTTTATGGTCTTCATGCCGTCGAGGCGTTGCTTCGCCATCATCCGAAGCGAGTCAAACAGATTTGGCTGGCAGAGGGGCGGGATGATCCGCGCGTGCAGAATTTGCTCCAGCTGGCTGCTGACTCCAAAGTGCGAGTCGGTCAGTGCGAGCGTCGCGAAATGGACGCCTGGGTCGAGGGCGTGCATCAGGGCGTGATTGCCGAGGTCAGCCCCAGTCAGGTTTGGGGCGATGCGATGCTCGAGGAGTTGCTCGATCGCACCGAGGGTGCACCCTTATTGCTTGTGCTCGACGGTGTAACGGACCCGCATAATCTGGGAGCCTGCCTGCGTACTGCCGATGCGGCCGGCGCACTGGCAGTGATCATCCCGAAGGACAAATCCGCCACACTGAACGCTACGGTGCGCAAGGTGGCTTGTGGAGCTGCTGAAGTCATTCCGCTGGTCGCCGTCACCAACTTGGCTCGAACGCTGGAAAAACTGCAACAGCGCGGTCTGTGGATCGTCGGCACGGCTGGAGAAGCCGAGCAGGAGATCTACGATCAGGATCTCAGTGGGCCGATCGTCATGGTGATGGGGGCCGAGGGCAAGGGGATGCGGCGCCTGACCCGTGAGCACTGCGACTTCCTGGTGCGCTTGCCCATGGGCGGCAGCGTCAGCAGTCTCAATGTCTCGGTTGCCACCGGGGTATGCCTGTTCGAGGCCCTGCGTCAGCGACGCTCTGCGCGGCGCGCAAGCTAGTGCCCGCATAGCCGGTATTGTCCCGTTAGGAACGTTGGCTTCAGCGGAAACGGATCGTTTTCGCTGCGGTCAATTGTCTGTTCTGAATCTGACGCAAGATCGTCACTTTTTGCTTTGGCTGGGCGTCGGGTAGTCCGGGCGCCAGCTTATGGTCGCAGCCAGCGCCAGGCTTGCATCACGGAGGTGGTATGCCGCAACGCCCTTCTTTCGAGGCCCTGTTCAGGGTTTCGCCAAACGCCTACCTGCTGCTCGATCCTGATCTGGTGATCCTGGATGCGAACGCGGCGTATCTGAAGCTGACTGCGCGCAGCCTCGAAGAGATTGCGGGACGGCGAATTCAGGATGCGTTTGCCGCCGACCCGCAGTTTCCTGAGTCGACTCATGTCGATGAACTGCTCGACTCGTTTGCTCGGGTCCTGAGTACCAAGGCGTTGGATACTCTTCCCGTGATCCGCTATTCAATCGCGGTCAACTCCAGCAGCGGTGCGGCGTATGAGGACCGCTATTGGAGCGCGACACATACGCCACTGTTGGATGACCAGGGCGAAGTCGTCGCCATTCTCCAGCACACTGTGGATATCACTGAGCTGCAGCAGCTGAAGGATTCCATGCGCTCGGCTGAATCGTCTGGACAACCGGCGCAACAGATCGAGGCGGCGATCATTTCCCGAGCGCGGTTCATCCAGGATGAAGGCAATCAGCTGCGCCGATTGTTCGCACAGGCGCCTGGTTTCGTCTGTTTTCTGCGCGGCCCAGAGCATGTATTCGAGCTGGTTAACGAGGCGTATCAGCAGCTTACCGGACACCGCCAGCTGCTCGGCAAACCGGTGCGCGACGGGCTGCCGGAGCTGGAAGGGCAGGGTTTCATCAAGCTGCTCGACGAGGTTTATCGCACCGGCGAGCCCTACTCCGACAGGGGCATGCGGGCACTGCTGCACCGCCGTCCAGGTGCCGAGCCGGAAGAGGTGTTTGTCGATCTGGTATTTCAGCCAATCATCGAGCGCGATGGCCGGACGTCCGGTATTTTCGTGCTCGGCAGCGATGTTACCGAGCAGCATCGCAGTCAGCAGGAGCTGCGCGAGTACCGCGAGCATCTCGAGGAGTTGGTGCGTGAGCGTACCCGCGAATTACTGGACAGCGAGTCCGCGCGCCGCGCCGCACAGGCGGCCCTGATGCAGGCGCAAAAGCTTGAGGCTGTTGGCAAGCTTACCGGGGGAATTGCCCATGATTTCAACAACATGCTGCAAATCATCGGGGGCAATCTGCAGCTGTTGCGCCGCAACATTGGCAATGACGAGACGGCTCAGCGGCGGCTGGAATCAGCCGTTGGTGGTGTAGAGAAAGGTGCTCGTCTGGCTTCGCAGCTTTTGGCCTTCGCCAGCCGCCAGCCGTTGCAACCGCAGTCCGTGGACATCGGTGATTTGCTGGATCAGATGAGTGAGCTGCTCAACGGCGCCTTGGGGCGCGCGGTGCAGGTTGAAGTTGATGTAGCGCCGGGTCTGTGGCCGGTGTTGGCCGATGTCGGCAACCTGCAGGCGGCAATACTCAATCTCGCGGTCAATGCGCGCGACGCGATGAGCGGTGGCGGCACCCTTTGCCTGCGTCTGCGCAATTGTGATCTGGGCTCAAGCGAGCTTGCCGGGCAGCCTGGGGTGGAGCCCGGTCCATTCGTAGAGCTTGCGGTGGTTGATGTGGGCGAGGGCATGCGCCCGGAAATCCTCGAGCGCGCGTTCGAGCCCTTCTTTACCACGCGTAAAGACAGCAACGCGTCCGGTCTAGGTCTGAGCATGGTCTATGGCTTCGTCAAACAAAGTGGTGGATTCGTTGTACTGGAAAGCGACGAAGGCGAGGGTACGTCGGTCCGGGTCTACTTGCCGTGCAAGGTTGCTTTGGGCGAACAAGGTATCGATTCTGTCGGGATGTCCGAGCAGCGCGGGTCGGTATCAGCAGCATCCGAGCAGATCGAGGCGGCGCCTGCATCAGGTCTGAGGATTCTCTTCGTCGAAGACGATCCGACGCTGCGCATGCTCACTGGTGAAGTCATGGACGAGCTGGGACACCAGGTGAGCCTTTGCGAGTCGGCCGAGGCTGCGCTTAAGCAGCTCGAACAGCATTCATTCGACGTGTTGCTTACTGATGTCGGGCTGGCCGGCATGAGCGGCATTGACCTGGTTCGAGAGGCCAGGGTGCGCGATGCCAGCCTGAGTGTCGTTATTGCTTCGGGCTACGCAGTCGATGCGCGGGAAGTGGGGCTGGATGACCTGCGTACCATGCTCAAGCCCTACGATATCCACCAGGTCCGATCGTTGCTTGAAAGCATCCAGGCCGAGCGGACCATCGCCGGACGCGACTGATCGCTCGTTGGTTAAATATTCACCAAATCGTCTTGCGTGGTTGTCCGGGCTTCTCTAGAATTGCGCCCCTTGCCCGGATGGCAGGCGTTTGCGCGCCTCTCTGGCTGGCAAGTCAACATAACTGATTCACTCCTTGCCTGATCCGCGTGGTGCGGCAGGCTGCAACCCGTAAGGAGCAACAATGCGTCATTACGAAATCATCTTTCTGGTCCACCCCGACCAGAGCGAGCAGGTTGGCGGCATGGTGGAGCGTTACACCAAGCTGATCGAAGAAGACGGTGGCAAAGTCCATCGTCTGGAAGACTGGGGCCGTCGTCAGCTGGCTTATGCCATCAACAATGTTCACAAGGCTCACTACGTGATGCTGAACGTTGAGTGCAGCGGCAAGGCGCTGGCAGAACTGGAAGACAACTTCCGCTACAACGACGCCGTCATCCGTAACCTGGTCATCCGTCGCGACGAAGCCGTGACTGAGCAGTCCGAGATGCTGAAGGCTGAGGAAAACCGTAGCGAGCGCCGTGAGCGTCGTGATCGCCCTGAATCTGACTCTGCCAATGAAAATGACAGTGACAGCGACAGCCGCGACAACAACGCTGACGAGTAATCCACGGACCTATTGAGGAGCCTATTTCATGGCACGTTTTTTCCGTCGTCGTAAGTTCTGCCGTTTCACTGCAGAAAACGTGAAAGAGATCGACTACAAGGATCTCAACACGCTGAAGGCCTACATTTCCGAAACCGGCAAGATTGTTCCTAGCCGTATCACCGGAACCAAAGCACGTTATCAGCGCCAGCTGGCTACCGCTATCAAGCGCGCCCGCTTCCTGGCCCTGCTGCCCTACACCGACAGCCACGGCCGTTAATCGAACTGTTGGACAGACGTAAAGGATAGATCGCATGCGCGCCCTGGCTGAGTTCATCATGCGCGGCCGTATGCAGGCAATTGTTGTGGTGGCTGGCTCTGCAGCGCTGCCAATGTTGTTCTGGCTGTCCGCTGCGGCGGGAAGTCTGGTGTTGCTGCGTCGCGGGTTGAACGACGCACTGGGCGTAGTGGCATGGGCTCTGTTGCCCGCTCTGGTCTGGTGGTACTTCGGTGATCCGCGGACCTTGCTGGTACTGCTGGGGTCGTTCGGGTTAGCGCTGCTGTTGCGCAACCAGAGCTCCTGGTCTCGTGTGATGTTGTGCAGCGTAGGGCTCGGGGTGTTGTACGCCTGGGCGCTGGGAATGGTTTTCGGCGAGCCAATCGCGGCACTCGCTACCGAGTTGCAGAAAGTGCTACCCGACATGCTGTCGGATGCCTATCAGCAGCTTTCGGTGGAAGAGCAAGCCCGATTGGGAGCATTGCTGGCTCCGGTTCTGACCGGTTTGTTGGCAGGGCTACTGCAGATCACCACGCTGCTCAGTCTGATGCTCGGGCGGTACTGGCAGGCCGTGTTGTTCAACCCGGGTGGGTTTGGCCTCGAGTTTCGGTCGCTGCGATTTTCAGCGTTGCCTGCGATGGTGTTGTTGATGGGCATGCTGCTGGGACCAAGTCTCGGTGTGCAGGTGGCGATGCTGGCGCCGTTGTGCAGTGTTCCGCTGGTCTTTGCCGGTATCGCACTGATACACGGGTTGGTGGCAAAGAACCGGATGTCACGGTTCTGGCTGGTGGGGCTTTACGTCACGCTGGTGCTGTTCATGCAGTTGATTTATCCGTTACTGGCCGTTATGGCCATTGTCGACAGCTTGTTTGATTTTCGCGGTCGGGCATCTCGTGATGACGATGCGGGACCTGCGAACGGTGAAGGTTAAGTTAAAGAGGTAAGACTCAAATGGAAGTCATCCTGCTGGAAAAAGTCGCAAACCTGGGCAACCTGGGCGACAAGGTAAACGTCAAGTCTGGTTACGGCCGCAACTATCTGCTGCCGCAGCGCAAGGCTACTGCTGCAACTGCGGCCAACATCGCCGAGTTTGAAGCTCGTCGTGCTGATCTGGAAAAAGCTGCTGCCGAGCGTAAGGCTTCTGCCGAAACTCGCGCCGCTCAGCTGGCCGAGCTGGAAGTCACCATCACCGCTACAGCGGGCGATGAGGGCAAGCTGTTCGGCTCCATCGGCACTCACGACATCGCCGACGCACTGACCGCCTCCGGCGTTGAAGTGGCGAAGAGCGAAGTCCGTCTGCCGAACGGCACCATCCGCCAGGTTGGTGAGTACGACGTAGCTGTGCACCTGCACACCGACGTCGAAGCGACCGTCAAGCTGATCGTCATCGCTGGCTAACAGCGGCTATCGTCTGGCACCTCGGGTGCCTGACGGTTACCATCGGGCACGTTTCCACGCGAGTGGAACGTGCCCTTTGTTTTTCTGAATGCCAAAGAATTCCGAGTGCCATGAACGACATCAGTGTGCCCCAGCAGTACGACCTGGAAACCGCAGCGCTCAAAGTGCCGCCACATTCCATCGAGGCCGAGCAGGCCGTGCTGGGCGGCTTGATGCTGGACAATAATGCGTGGGAGCGCGTGTTGGATCAGGTGTCGGACGGTGATTTTTACCGCCATGACCACCGACTGATCTTCCGCGCTATTTTCACGCTTGCCGAGCGAAACTCTCCCTTCGACGTCGTGACGCTCTCCGAACAGCTGGATAAAGAAGGGCATCTGCCGCAGGTCGGTGGGCTGGCGTATCTGGGTGAGCTCGCTAAGAACACCCCGTCCGTGGCAAACATCAAAGCCTACGCGCAGATCATTCGTGAGCGTGCAACGTTGCGCCAACTGATCGGCATCAGCAACGACATTGCCGACAGCGCTTATGCGCCGCAGGGGCGCACGGGCGACGAGATCCTCGACGAAGCGGAGCGGATGATCTTCCAGATCGCCGAAGCGCGCCCCAATACCGGTGGGCCGATCGGGATCAATGACATTCTGGTCAAGGCGATAGACCGGATCGACTCGCTGTTCAATGCGGGCGAGGACATTACCGGGCTGTCGACTGGCTTTACCGATCTGGATGAGGCGACCAGCGGCCTGCAGCCCGCGGACCTGATCATCGTTGCCGGCCGTCCTTCCATGGGCAAGACCACCTTCGCGATGAACCTGGTGGAAAACGCGGCCTTGCGCTCCGATAAGGCCATCCTGGTCTTCTCGCTGGAAATGCCCGCCGACTCTATCGTGATTCGTATGCTGGCTTCCCTGGGCCGAATCGATCAGACCAAGGTGCGGACGGGTAAGCTCAGCGACGACGATTGGCCGCGGCTGACCTCGGCGGTCAACCTGCTCAACGACCGCAAATTGTTCATCGACGATACTGCCGGTATTTCGCCTTCGGAAATGCGCGCGCGTACGCGACGTCTGGCTCGCGAACATGGCGAAATCGGCATGATCATGGTCGACTACCTGCAGTTGATGCAGATTCCTGGCTCCAGTGGCGACAACCGAACCAATGAAATTTCCGAGATCTCCCGCTCGCTGAAGGGCCTGGCCAAGGAATTCAATTGCCCGGTGATCGCGCTGTCCCAGCTCAACCGCTCGCTTGAACAGCGACCTAACAAGCGCCCGATCAACTCGGACCTCCGTGAGTCTGGAGCCATCGAGCAGGACGCCGACATCATCATGTTCGTCTACCGGGACGAGGTGTATCACCCCGAAACGGAATACAAGGGCGTCGCCGAAATCATTATTGGTAAGCAGCGTAATGGTCCAATCGGGACCACCCGTCTGGCGTTCCTCGGTAAGTATTCTCGCTTCGAGAACCTGGCGCCGGGCAGTTATCAGTTTGACGATGAGTAACCTGACGCCCAGCTGCTTGCGGGCCTGACAGAAAGCGCCGGACAATAACGGCTCACTCCTGTCCTGAAGGACTTTCCATGCGTCCCCTGGTTGCTACGGTCGATCTTGCCGCGCTTCGTCACAACTATCAGCTAGCCAAACAGTGCGCTCCAGGGCGCAAAGCTTTTGCCGTGGTCAAGGCAAATGCCTATGGCCACGGTGCAGCAGCTGCGGTCGAGTGCTTGCGCGACATGGCTGACGGATTTGCGGTGGCGTCTCTGGAGGAAGCGGAGCAGGTTCGGTTGGTCGACGCGAACGCACGGCTGTTACTGCTCGAAGGCTGCTTCGAGCCGAGCGAGTATGTCGCCGCGGCCGAGCTTGGGTTGGACGTTGCAGTTCAAGGCGAGGCTCAACTTGAGGCGCTGCTAGCTGCAGTTATCGAGCGGCCCTTGAATCTGTGGCTGAAGCTCGACTCCGGCATGCACCGCTTGGGCTTCAGCACCGATGCGTTGCGCCACGGCCATGCTCGTCTGCAAGGCGCGCCGCAGGTTGCCGAACTGAACTTGATGAGTCATTTTGCCTGTGCCGATGAGCGGGGGCATCCGCTCAACGAAGCGCAGCTGGAGCAGTTCAGCAGTCTTCTGTATCTCGCATTTGACAACCGCTCATTCGCCAATTCCGCCGCTGTGCTGACGATGTCTGCTGCGCACATGGATTGGCTGCGCCCCGGGATCATGCTCTACGGTGCTACGCCTTTCGCCGAACTGAGCGCTGAAACCCTGGGGCTGAAGCCGGTGATGACGCTGACAGCCTCGATCATCGCGATCCGCGAGGTTCCTGTGGGCGACAGTGTCGGCTACGGCGCCAGTTGGGTCGCCCGGAGGCCCTCGCGTATCGCCACGGTGAGCTGCGGTTATGCCGATGGGTATCCACGTACGGTGCCGGCCGGCACTTGCGTGGCGATCAGTGGCCGGCGAGTTCCGTTGGCTGGCCGGGTCTCAATGGACATGCTCGCTGTTGATATCACCGATCTGCCGCAAGCGGTGCTCGGGGATGCAGTGGAGCTGTGGGGCAACGAGATTCCAATCGACGAACTGGCGCAGGCCTGCGGCACCATTGGCTACGAGCTGCTGACCAAGGTTACCCAGCGTGTACCACGGCGTTATATCAACTCTTGAACGCCGTTTCGCCTGCGCGGCGATAGTAAAAGCCGACCAACGTGGTCGGCCTTCCTGGTCATTTTTTGTGCTATATTCCGCGCCCGTTTTCGTTGCCCCGGTTTCTAGCCATGCACGCAGCCAAGCCCCTTTTTGACTATCCCAAGTACTGGGCCGAGTGTTTCGGTCCGGCGCCATTCCTGCCGATGAGCAGGGAGGAGATGGATCAGCTCGGCTGGGATTCGTGTGATGTCATCATCGTGACCGGGGATGCCTATGTTGACCACCCATCGTTCGGCATGGCGATCATTGGGCGCTTGCTGGAAGCCCAGGGCTTTCGTGTGGGCATCATCAGTCAGCCGAACTGGCAGAACAAAGACGACTTCATGAAGCTCGGCCAGCCGAATCTATTTTTCGGTATTGCCGCAGGCAACATGGATTCGATGATCAATCGCTACACGGCCGATCGCAAGGTCCGTTCGGATGACGCCTATACCGCAGGGGGGCTGGCCGGTAAACGCCCGGACCGGGCAAGTCTGGTCTATAGCCAGCGTTGCAAGGAAGCCTACACCGACACGCCGGTCGTGCTCGGCGGTATCGAGGCATCGTTGCGCCGCATCGCCCACTATGACTACTGGCAGGACAAGGTGCGCCGCTCGATCCTGATGGACGCCACGGCAGACATCCTGCTGTATGGCAACGCCGAGCGGGCTATCGTCGAAGTGGCGCAACGCCTTGCGCGCGGTGAGGCTGTTGAGCAGATCACCGATGTTCGCGGTACTGCATTCGTTCGCCGTGACGCGCCTGAGGGCTGGTATGAGATCGACTCAACCCGTATCGATCGTCCGGGCAAGGTCGACAAGATCATCAACCCCTATGTGAATACGCAAGATTTGCAGGCCTGCGCCATCGAGCAGGAGAAGGGGCCAGTCGAGGATCCGAACGAGGCGAAGGTCGTCCAGCTTCTGCCCAGTCCGAAAATCGAACGTGACCGGACCGTGATCCGCCTGCCGTCGTTCGAGAAGGTTCGTAACGACCCTGCGCTATATGCCCACGCCAATCGCGTGCTGCATTTGGAGACCAATCCAGGTAACGCTCGCGCTCTGGTGCAGCGTCACGGCGATCATGACATCTGGCTGAACCCGCCGCCGATCCCCTTGACTACCGAAGAGATGGACTACGTATTCGCCTCGCCGTATGCGCGCGTGCCGCATCCCGCCTATGGCGGCGAGAAGATCCCTGCTTACGACATGATTCGCTTCTCGGTCAACATCATGCGTGGTTGCTTCGGTGGCTGTACCTTCTGTTCCATCACTGAGCACGAAGGCCGGATCATCCAAAACCGCTCGCACGAGTCGATCCTGCACGAGATCGAAGAGATGAAGAAGCTGCCGGGCTTTACCGGTGTGGTGTCGGACCTTGGTGGGCCGACCGCCAATATGTACCGCATCGCCTGCAAGAGCCCTGAGATCGAGCAGCATTGCCGCAAGCCATCCTGCGTCTATCCGGGCATCTGCGAGAATCTCAATACCGACCACAGCTCCTTGATCGAGCTGTACCGCAAAGCGCGTGCGTTGCCTGGTGTGAAGAAAATCCTGATCGCATCCGGGCTGCGTTACGACCTGGCTGTCGAATCGCCGGAATACGTGAAAGAGCTGGTCACCCACCACGTCGGCGGCTATCTGAAAATCGCGCCTGAGCATACCGAGCGCGGTCCGCTGGACAAGATGATGAAGCCGGGTATCGGCAGCTATGACAAGTTCAAGCGGATGTTCGACAAGTATTCGAAGGAGGCGGGCAAGGAGCAGTACCTGATTCCGTACTTCATCGCGGCGCACCCTGGCACCACTGACGAGGACATGATGAACCTCGCGCTGTGGCTGAAAGCCAATGGTTTTCGCGCCGATCAGGTTCAGGCTTTCTATCCGTCACCCATGGCGAGCGCCACGGCGATGTACCACAGCGGCAAGAACCCGCTGCGCAAGGTCACCTATAAGAGCGAAGGCGTGCCCATCGTTAAAAGTGAGGAACAGCGTCGTCTTCACAAGGCCTTTCTGCGCTATCACGACCCCAAGGGGTGGCCGATGCTGCGCGAAGCCTTGCAGCGGATGGGCCGCGCCGATCTGATCGGCAATGGCAAAAATCAGCTGATCCCGGCGCACCAGCCTGCGACCGAAGGCTATCAGAGCGCCCGTCGCAAGAATTCGACCCCGGTCGGCAGCAAAAAGGCCGGACAGGGCGGCAAGATTCTCACCCAGCACAACGGTTTGCCTCCGCGCAGCCACGATGGCAATGCATGGGACAAGCGTGAAGAGGCCAAGGCGGCAGCCGAAGCGCGGCGTAAGGCTGCAGCCGGTGGCGGCAAGCCTAGCGCAAAAGGGCGTAAGCCTTCCCAGCGTCCCGCTGTCCCTCGTTGAGCCATAACTGGCGCCCATCTGAGGCGCCATAGTTTCTATACGACGGCGTTCAGCCTTTGAACGCCAGTGTCGCCTGGTTCAGCTCGCTGGCCAGCTGCAACATTTGTTCGCTCTGCTCTCGGCCCCGGCTGATATGCGTCAGGTTGCTATCGCCGAGCTGATGAATACGTTCGCTGTGGCCACGGATTTCGCTGACCGCTTCGCTCTGCTGCGCGGTCGCTAGCGCGATCTGTGCGGCCATTTGCTCAATGGAACCGATGGTGACCACAATCTGATTCAGCGCCGAATCCGCCGTCTCGGCCAGCTGGGCTGTCTCTTCGGCGTGATTGACCTGGATGCGCATGGCTTGGACCGATTGATGTGCAGCGGTCTGCAAGCTCCCGATCAGCAACTGGATTTCCTCAGTGGCACCACTGGTGCGTTGCGCCAGGGTACGTACCTCGTCAGCTACGACGGCAAACCCTCGGCCCTGTTCCCCAGCTCTTGCGGCCTCGATCGCTGCATTCAGAGCAAGCAGGTTGGTCTGTTCTGCGATCGAGCGAATGACGGTCAGTACCTTGCCAATCGTTCCGGTTTCGTCGGCTAGGCGTTCGATGGCCAAGGCGTTGCTTTGCACTTCGCTAACCAGACCGTGCAGTCCGGTCAGGCTTCTACCGATGACCTGCTGTCCCTGGGTTACGGCGTGGCCTGCAGCGCGGCCGGCCTCGGCCGTCTGGTCTGCGCTGGTAGCGACATCCTGGATGGTGGCTTCCAGTTCACCCAGCGCGTCCCGGATCTGCGCGGTGTCGCTGCTCTGGCGGCTGGCACCTTGGTGCAGATCATTGCTCATTTCCGCGAGGCTCCGACTGTTGCCGGTCACTTCTTGTGCGTGTTGGCGCAGCGTGCCGACAAGCGTGAGCAGGTAGCTGCGTAGCTGGTTGAGCGACGTACCGATTTCCGCCAACTCAGGCGTTTTGGAGCGGATATCGATAGGTTTTTCGAAATCGCCGCCTGCCCAAGCGGAGAGCGCCGGAGCCAATTGTCCAAGCGAGCGTGTAAGCTGGCGCTGCAAACGATCAATGGCAAGTGCAACCAATAGAATCAACGCGATGATGGTGCCCTGAATCAGCCGTACTTCTGCTTGGATACGGCCATGTTCTGCGCGGATCTCTGGCTCCAGGTCGTCGAGTGCCATTTGTAGGGATGCGACTCTCTGCTCGGTGCTGTCCATCAGTTTCAGGCGTTGCTCGATCAGTCCGCGTGTGCGTTGAAGTTCTCCCTGATATCGCTTCAAGAGGCTGGAGAGGTCGCGCTTGAAGGCGATGCCTTGGTCTTCAGCTGTCTGCGCTGGGGCTTGCTCGTCGAGGTCCAATAGCGCCGCGAAGGTGCTTGCGCCGGATTTTTGCTCACTCGCAACGCCGAGCAGGGGCAGGGCTTCGAGCGTTTGCGCTTCCTTCGTTATTGCTTGCAGCGCTTGCTCTACCTCGGTCGCCAACTCGTCGTTGCCGCTGGCCGTCAGCTTGGCTCTTGCGTGGCTGAGGCGAAGCAGGTGTCGACTTGCTTCGAACAGTGGCCGTTGATAAAGAGTGACGGCTTCATGCTGACCTTGCGCGGCATAGCGATGCAGCTGCTCCAGTACGCCTGCTATCTCACGCTCGGCCTGCAGTAGCAGGCCTTGAGGATCGCCGGCCAGCTTGCCTGCGGCGAGCAGCTCAGTAGCGGCGAACTGGTGGAGGTGTTCCAGGCTCGGCTGCAGACGATTGGCGAACGGGCCGGGCAGGGCGCTCACGTCTGCTGCAAGCCCCTCGAGTTCGGTCAAGGCGGCCTTGTGTCGTAGGGCGTCGCCACTGCTCAGGTAGGTCTGGATATTGTCGGCGACCTGATGCTGAAAACGCTGGGAAAGGCTCAGGTACTGACCCATCAGCTGGTACGGACGCTCCAGGGCACGCTCCGACCACCAAAGCGTTGCGCCCAGGGCAAAGCAAATGGCGACGAGCAGCAAGGTGTTCAGCGTGGTAAGCGACTTCAGGCGCATCCTGGCCTCCGGGGATTCTGGAGGCTAGAAGATATGGCTGTTTGATGTCATTTCTGTGACGGCCGGAACTTGTCCACTCGGTTTCGTCCAGCATGCTTGGCGTTGTATAGCGCTTCGTCTGCCTGCTGCGTCAATGATTTGATGTCCGCGCTCGGGGTGAGTTCGGCAATGCCGCAGCTAAAGGTGCAGGCCAGGTCGACTGGATGTGCCGGGTAGCGGATTTCGGAGAAGCGTTCGCGTATTTCGTCCAACACCTTCGCGGCGTTCTGGGCGGTGGTGTCGGGCATGACTACTGCAAATTCCTCACCACCATATCGGCCGATATGATCGGTTTTGCGCAGCCGTTGTTTGAGAAACAGGGCGAGGCTCTTGATCACCCGGTCCCCCATTGGGTGGCCGTAGGTGTCATTAACCTTCTTGAAATGGTCGATGTCGATCATCGCGAAACATAACGGTTGCCCGTCGCGGCGCGCACGAGAGCTGGCATCTTCGAGCAGTTGCAAACTGTGCGTATGGTTGTAAAGGCCGGTCAGGCTGTCTCGGACGAACATGCCTTACAACCTCCGGCCCCCCGCACCACGGTTG
>JAKUTK010000033.1:0-5130 GCA_022448005.1 Pseudomonas sp. | reverse complement strand
AATCAAATGGCTGGGTTTGATCGGTTTAGTCAGAAAATCATCGCCGCCTTCGTTCATGGCGTCGAGCTGCTTGTCGAGGTCGTCTTCGGCCGAGAGATAAATGATGGGCACGCTGACGTAGCGCTCATGCTGCCGGATCACCTTGGCCAGCTCAGTACCCATGCACTCGGGCATGTACATGTCGAGGATGATCAGATCCGGCTGGAATTCAGCCAGGTAGTTGATCGCCTGGATCGGCTCATTGAGTGTCTGGGTGATGATCCCCGCGTTGTTCAATACCCTTTCAGTGTGTGTCGCCTGAGCTCGCGAGTCGTCGATGATCAGGACGCGGAAGGGTTCGTAGTGTGCTGTGCGGGTGAAGATTTCGATTTTTTCCAGAAGGCACGACGCATCGATGGTGCCTGTGAAGAACTCTAGCCCTCCGGCGCGCACGGCCGCCAGTCGCATCGGTGTGTCGGTTTCCTGGTGGCTGAAGAAAATCAGCGGCAGCTTCTCTTCCAGCCCTTGCTGAATGCGCTCGGCGAGGCGCAGGCCTTCTCCGGGACCGTTGAAGTCGACATCCATGACGATCGCCGCCGGGTGCCGCTCATGCATCGCTGCACGGAATTCGCCATCGCTGGCAAAGGCCTGCGCATTCATGCTGAAGAATTCGAGCTGGCGAACCACGTGTTGGGCGCGTTCGTGATCTTCCAGTGCGATGTAAACGGGTTTGCTCAACGGCGGCACGTAGGCGGACTGCCCACGCGGATCACCATGGCGCAGCCCCGTGCGTGCGAGACGGTAGACCAGTTGGCTGAGGGTGGCGATGGTGTCGCTAGACAGTCTTCCGCGATTGTCACGGATGTCGCCTAGGCAATCTTCGATGCCAAGCGCGAGCAGTCGGTGTTCGGTTTGCTCGAAGCGCTCGGCAAATTTTCGTAAGCGCTGATTGGCATCAGCCAGCGCAGAACGGTAAGCATCATTCCATTCGCTGCGTTGCAGTTGCTGCCAGACTTCGAGCACCTCCCGAGCCTGGTGGATGACCCGTTGGGCGAAGTGCTGTTTAAGTTCTTCCTGGTCCGACATGTCCGGTTCCCTGGCCCGCTGCGGCAGTGCTCTCAGAGGCCACTGTGGTGGCTCAATGCTACCACCTATCAGTTGTTAGCGAAGGTCCTGGATAGGCGGCCTGGTTCTCATTATGAGGCTTGCTTTCGACCGGCTGCGTTATAGTGGTTCACATGCCGCACGCTCCGCGTGACCGGCGATCGAATCTTTGAATTTATGAAGAGAAGGACAGACGCCCATGTTGGATTGGAAGAATCGCTTCGGCCGCCTCGGCTTGTCGGGAAACTCAGCCAGAGCGGATGGGGCGACTCGCAATCCGCTGTTGCTGGGGATCGCCCTGTTGATCGGCCTCTACCTATTGGTAGCCCTCTTGGTCGGATGGTACTGGAGCTCCGAGCCTGACCGGTTCCCGGTACAGCAGCATGTCCGCCAAGCCGCTGATGCGTCCCAGCAGCAGATTGTGAATGGCTATACAACGGTCGAAACCCTCAAGCAGGTCGCTAGCACCTTGCTCGACAAGCCAGGCGGCTATCTGAGCAACGACATCGCGCCCCCCGGCCTTTGGCTGGACAATATGCCAAGCTGGGAATATGGCGTGCTGGTTCAGGTTCGCGACCTCAGTCGCGCGCTACGCAAGGATTTCGCGCGCTCCCAATCCCAGTCGACGGAAGACCCTGATCTGTCCAAAGCCGAACCGCTGTTCAATTTCGACAATCGCAGCTGGGCACTGCCGGCCAGCGAGTCGGAATACCGTAACGGCATTCGTTACCTCAATCGTTACCTGACGCGCTTGAGCGACCCGGCCGCTAACGCGCAATTTTACTCGCGCGCTGACAACCTGAATAACTGGCTTGGTGATGTGGGGACCCGGTTAGGGTCGCTTTCTCAGCGCCTGTCGGCCAGCGTTGGTCGTGTCCGTCTGGATGGGCAGGTTGCGCCGGAGCTTGAGCGTGAAGGCGTCAGTCAGGTGGTTGAAGAAGAGCGCGTCGAGACATCCTGGATGCAGATCGACAATGTGTTCTACGAAGCGCGAGGGCAAGCGTGGGCCTTGTCGCATCTGCTTCGCGCGATCGAAGTGGATTTCGCCGACGTGTTGGCTAAAAAGAACGCTGCGATCAGCGTCAGGCAGATCATCCGAGAGCTGGAAGCTGCGCAGGAGCCGTTGTGGAGCCCAATGGTGCTCAACGGTAGCGGCTATGGTGTGCTGGCCAACCACTCTCTGGTGATGGCGAATTATATTTCGCGCGCGAACGCGGCGGTCATCGACCTGCGTAATCTCTTGTCGCAGGGATAGCCGGTAGCAGCCAGCCTGAAGCCATAAGCTTCAGGCTTTAGGTCAGCGCAAAGAAACTTGGCGGTGCCTGGCTGAACGTTGTCAGCATCGACCCGCTTCCAGCTTTAGCTCAATCCAGTCCGAGCTTCTTCAGCCGATACCGCATGGAGCGGAACGACAGCCCCAGCCGTTGGGCGGCGGCGGTGCGATTCCAGCGGGTTTCTTCAAGGGCCTGCATGATCAATTTGCGTTCGACATCCTCGAGGTGGTCCTCGAGGTTGTCGATCTGCGCCAGGCTTGCCTCGCCGTTCTCCGGCATACCTGGCGCGTCGGACAGGCGAAGGTCGCTGGGTTTGATTTCTTCGCCTTCACAAAGCGTGTAGGCACGCTCAAGCATGTTTTCCAGCTCCCGCACGTTGCCGGGAAATCGATAACTCTGCAGTTTTGCCAGCGAATCGGGTTGCAGCCGGGCCGGCGCGTCGCCGCACTCCTGGGCGAGGCGGCGGAGCATGACCTCGGCCAGTTGGGCGATGTCCTCGCGGCGCTCGCGCAGGGGCGGCACGCGCAATTCGATGACATTAAGCCGGTAGTACAGGTCCTGGCGGAAGCGGCCTGCCGCGACTTCACTGGCCAGATCTTTATGAGTGGCACAGAGAATCCGCACATCGACCACGATTTCCTTGGCACCGCCAACCGAGCGCACGGCTTTTTCCTGTATGGCCCGCAACAGTTTCACTTGCATCGGCAGCGGCAGATCCGCCACCTCGTCGAGAAACAGCGTGCCGCCATTGGCCGCCTGGAACAGCCCAGGCTTGTCTTCCATCGCGCCGGTAAAGCTGCCTTTCTTATGCCCGAAGAACTCGCTTTCCATCAGCTCCGAGGGAATCGCCCCGCAGTTGACCGGAACGAACGGCTGTTCGTGGCGGGGGCCTTGCTCGTGGATCAGTCGCGCGACCAACTCCTTGCCGCTGCCGGATTCGCCACTGATGTAAACCGGTGCCTGGCTGCGCGCTAATTTGCCGATCTGCTTGCGTAACACGTTCATCGGCGGTGAGGCGCCGAGCAGGCGGCTATCGACCGTCAGCTCGTTGGGGTTCGGTGTACGCAGGCGCAGGGCCGTATTGACCAGTTCGCGGAGGCGACCTAGGTCCACCGGCTTGGTAAGGAAATCAAAAGCGCCGGCCTTGAGCGCGCCGATGGCGGTGTCAAGGCTGCCGTAGGCGGTGATCATCGCCACGGGCAGCTGCGGGTATTGTTGCTGAATGAACTGCACCAGCTCCAAGCCGCATCCGTCGGGCAGCCGCATATCGGTCAAGCATAGATCGTAGTGCTCGCGCGCCAGGCACTCCTTGGCTTCCTTGAGGTTGCGCGCGCTGCGGGTGTCCAACTTCATACGTCCGAGGGTGATCTCCAGGAGTTCACGGATATCGGGTTCGTCATCGATGATCAGCGCTTTCTGGCGGGCGGTCATGGTCTCGGTCTTTGAAAAGAAGAAGCGGGATGCCCAATGTTAACGCCACAGGGCCTGCCTTGTACCGCCGCATGGCCGATGTGTGATCCGTTGCGGCTTAAGCAGGCCTCAGCTCAGCTTGCGTGGGTGCGCAAAGACAATGCGAAAGCAGCTGCCGCCCTCGTCTCGCTCACGGTAATCCAACCGTGCCTGATTGCTTTCGCAGAGTTCTCGGGAGATATACAGCCCAAGGCCCGTGCCCTTGTTTTCTGTGGTGAAGAACGGCTCGAAGATGTTCTGTACCTGCTCGGTCGGCACACCTGCACCATCGTCGAGCACTTCCAGCACGGGCAGATCACTGGCCTCGTCCCGGAAGACTTTCAGCCACACCTGTGCTTGGTCGTGCTTCTGTCCACTGTAGCGCAGGCCGTTTTGCACCAGGTTGGTCAGTACTTGAATCAACTGGTTTGGGTCCATGCGCGTCTGCAGCGAGCTGCCCTGAGTCTCCACGTGGACAATTTGCTGAGGCGGCAGCGTCTGGCGAAATTCGCTGGCAAATCGATGCACCCAGTATTTCAGATCCAGCAGCTGGGGCTCAGCCTGGCGCCGGCGCGACAGCTGCAGCACATTTTCAATGACCAAATTCATGCGCCGCGAATGATCCTGAATGATCTGCGTAAGGCGCAGATCTGCAGCGTCCAGCACCTCCGACTCCTGCAGCAACTGCGCCGCGTGACTGATGGCGCCGAGCGGGTTGCGAATTTCGTGAGCAATGCTGGCAGTCAGTCTGCCAAGCGACGCGAGTTTGAGCTGCTGGGCCTTTTGTGCGATCTGAGAAATATCTTCGAGAAAAACCAGCGTGTCCTGCTTCACGCCATGCTGCAGCGTGGCGAAGCTCGGCTGCAGGGTCGCGCCGTCGGGCGTGGCCTTGAAGTTACTCGGCCGCAGAGTGGGGTTGTCACGCCAGCGTTGCAGGCCGCGAATGACTTCCGGGCAACGTGGCCCTAGCCGTTCGCCCGTCAGGGCCTCTTGTCCGAGCAGTTCGAGGGCTCCCTGATTGGCAAGCAGCACGCGTTCCTGTGCATCGAGAACGAGAATGCCAGTGCGCATGCGCTGCAAGATCTGGGCATTCAAGGCTTCAAGATTGGCGACCTCTTCGGCGCGCTGGCGGGCAAGGGTTTCGCTGTCCTGGAGTCGTCTGGTCAGGCCCTGCACCAGCAACGCGGCAGCGAAGCAAAGCGTGCCAAGTGCGGCGGCCTGAACATACTGACTGCTCGCCGCGCTGTCGCTGAGGCTGAGGTAGAACGTCAGGTAGATGAGCCCCGTGGCGGCGACTGCAGCGATGAAAAAGCCGACGCGGCCG
>JAKUTK010000032.1 GCA_022448005.1 Pseudomonas sp. | reverse complement strand
TTTTTCTGCTCAGAAAGCAAACGCCCCGAACCAGTCGGGGCGTTGCTGATTATACCGCTGCGCTTGCGAGCTGTTTTAACACAGTCTGATCAGCCGGCTTTTCTTTTCGCGTCGCAGATCAGCGCTGTACCAGATGCACGGTGCGCTGCGGGAACGGAATACCAATTCCCGCGGCGTCGAAGCGCTCCTTGACCAATTCGGTGAAGCCGAAGGTCACTGGCCAGAAGTCGCCAGTGGCGACCCATACCCGCAGCGACAGATTCACCGAGCTGTCGGCCAGCCCGACCACATGAACCACGGGTTCAGGATCGCGCAGCACACGCTCGTCCTCGGCGATTTCCAGCAGGATCTTGCGCGCCAGCTTGATATCGGCGCTGTAATCGATACCGATATTGATGTCCGCGCGACGTCGCGGCTCGCGGGAATAGTTGGTGATATGGCCGTTCGAGAGGCTGCCGTTGGGCACCACGATGGTTTTGTTGTCAGCAGACTTGAGGACGGTGTGGAAGATCTGGATCGAATGCACGGTGCCGGACACGCCCTGAGCTTCAATCCATTCGCCAACCCGGATGGGGCGGAAGATCAGGATCAGCACGCCACCGGCGAAGTTGCCCAGGCTGCCCTGCAAAGCCAGACCGATCGCGAGACCGGCTGCACCTATCACGGCGATGAAGGATGTGGTCTCGACGCCGATCATCGACGCGACACTGATCAGCAACAGAACCTTGAGGATGATGCTTGCCAGGCTTTCGATGAAGCCATGCAGCGAAGCGTCTACCTGGCGGCGATTCAATACCGTACCCACTTTGCCGACGAGCTTGTTGATCAGCCACCAGCCGATGAGAAAAGTGAGAAGCGCCAGGGTGACTTGCGCGCCGTATTGAATGACAACAGGCAACCAGGCCTCGGAAAGCTCGACCAGGTAATCGACACTGAAATCCATTGAAAAGGGTCTCCATGGGGCACCGAGCGTTCGGGTTAGAAGCGCTCGGCTAATGCGGGAAGTGGCACGAAAACGTGCGCGGGGTGATCAATCGCGGAAGTTGTTGAATTGCAGCGGCATCCCGAAATCCTTGGCGCGCAGCAGAGCTATTGCTTCCTGCAAGTCGTCACGCTTCTTGCCGGTCACACGCACCTGCTCGCCCTGAATAGCCGCTTGCACCTTGAGCTTGGCTTCCTTGATGTACGCGACGATCTTCTTGGCCAGCTCCTTGTCGATGCCCTCACGCAGCACCACTTCCTGCTTGACGGTCTTGCCGGACGGATAGGGATCCTTCAGCTCCAGACACTGGATATCGATCTTGCGTTTGACCAGGCTCAACTTGAGGATTTCCAGCATCTGCTCCAATTGGAAATCCGCGTCGGCGGTCAGATTGATGGTCAGTTCCTTGAATTCGAAACTGCCTTTGCCACGCAGGTCATAGCGACGGTCGAGCTCCTTGACCGCGTTATCAACCGCATTGGTTACCTCGTGTTTGTCCAGTTCGGACACCACGTCGAACGAGGGCATGGGCTTCCTCCTTTGGAAACGGCGCAAGGGTGTGACCCAGCGCGCTTAGCTTGACGGTTCAAATGCGCCATCATTATAACTGTTCGCGCTGCTCTGGCCCTTCCATTCCCAGTGCTAGCCCTCTCCTTCTCCGAGTCCTTGAATGCCCAACCCCCAACTCAGCATCCTGGTTGTCGACGACGCCAAATTTTCCAGCGTCATGATAGGTCGCGCGCTGACCAAGGCCGGATACGAAGATATTCGTTTCGCCAACAGTGCCAGCGCGGCGCTGGAGCTGATCGAGCAACGCCCCGCCAACGTTCTGCTCGCCGACTGGCTGATGCCGGAAATGGATGGTCTGGAGCTGACCGCCCAGGTCCGCCAGCAGGATGAGATGTCCGATCATTACACCTACATCATTCTCCTGACCGGCCGCGATGGCCAAGACGTGCTAAGCAAGGCCTTCGATCACGGCGTGGATGATTTCATTGGCAAATCGGTGATGAACGACCAGCTCGTGCCAAGGGTGTATGCCGCCGATCGACTATGCGGCTCACTGCAGCGGCTGATGCGGGAAAATCGCCTGTTGACCGAAAACATCGCCAGCCTGGAGAAGCGCAACCTGATCGACCCGATCACGGGGCTTGGAAACAGCCGTTACCTCCATCAGCGCCTTGGCGACAGCCTGCGCCAGATCGAAAGCCGAGGTGGTGCGTTGTGCTATCTGCTTATAGGCTTGCCGGAGATCCCCAGCCAGCGGGAACGCTACGGCGAGCATTTTCATCAGGAACTGCTGCGCGGTGTCGCGCGACGCCTTCAGCAGCTAGTACGCCCGCTCGACGTGCTCACCCGCCTGGACGATCGCCATTTCGGCGTGCTGACCTTGATCGACGACCTGCGCGGCTGCTCACCAAGCAGTTTCAAGCGACTCCATGAAGGACTCAACCTCAAGGCGTTCAAGACCGGTGAGGGCTTCATCTCGATCAAAGCCGGTATCGCGATGGTCAGCCTCGATGCGAGCGCGCTACCGGTTGATCCCAAGCGAGTGATTGAACAGGCGGAGACATTATTACCTGACGCATACGCCACGGGACGTATCGTGCCCCTGCGCTACAAGCAGCCCGTGTCATGACAGGAGTTTGGCATGTGCTCGGCGCCGGCAGTTTGGGCGGGCTATGGGCTACGCGATTGTTCCGCGCTGGCGTGCCGCTGCATCTGATTCTGCGTAATCCAAAACGGCTTGCCGAATACCACGCCGCGGGTGGTCTTGAGCTGCTCGAGAACGGTACGAGCCGTCTCTATCCAATACCTGCGGAGCTACCAGAAGCCACCACGCCGATAGAACGGCTGCTGGTCGCCTGCAAAGCCTATGATGCGGAAGCCGCTGTCGCCGAGGTTGCACCGCGACTTACCAAACATTCGGAGATCCTGCTCCTGCAGAACGGGCTGGGCAGCCAGCAGGCCATTGCGGCACGGTGGCCGGAGAGCCGCTGCATCTTCATTTCCAGCACCGAAGGGGCCTACCGTGAGGTCGGCTTTCGAATCGTGCATGCCGGTCTGGGGCACAACTGGCTCGGCGACCCGGGCAATCGCCAACCGCCGCCCTGGCTTGCCGAACTGAACCTGGCAGACATTCCATACCGCTGGGCCGAAGACATCATGGGCAAGCTCTGGCGCAAGCTGGCGATCAATTGCGCCATCAACCCGCTTAGCGTGCTGAATGATTGCCACAACGGCGAGCTATCGAATCAACCTGAGCCGCTGCACAAGCTCTGCTGCGAGCTCAGCGAAGTGCTGCGAGCATGCGACCAGATGGACGCAGCCGATGGGCTCGAAGCTGAAGTGCTGCGGATCATCGAGGCGACCGCGCAGAATTTTTCATCGATGCATCAGGACGTGCAAAACGGGCGCCGGACTGAAGTCAGCTTTCTGCTGGGCCAGGCTTGTCGCGCCGCACGCCAGCATGGTTTGGCGACACCCGAGCTATGCGAGTTACTCGATCGGCTCCAGGCGCTCCTTCGCCGTCATGGATTGCCCGACGATTGAGCCACCGCTACCCTGCAGAAACATCCTTTGCCCGAACCTGCCATGACCCTGCGCCAGCGCCTCGAAAATCTTTCGGTCGGCCGCAAGCTGCTGATCGCCCTGCTCGTGCTGTTGGCTACCTTGTTGCTGGTGTCCAACCTCACTTTCATCAGCGCGGCCTACTGGATTTCACGCCAGAGCGTCGCGCCCCAGGCGATGCATACGCTCGGTGCACTGTTCGCCACACCCGAACTGAGTAATCGAGCGCTGGAATCCAAAGCCGCCGCTGATGAGCTGCTAGGCAAGCTGAATGAATATGCACCGCTGCGGGCCGCTGTGGTCTATGACCGCACCGGACGCCGCCTGGCCGAGCTGTATCGTGGCGATCCGCTGGACTTGCCGCACCAGGTGAGCGACCTACCGGATTGGCAGAAGACCGAGATGCGCGCCAATCTGTTGATCGAGCTGCCACAGGCAGCAGGGCCACCTGGCCATTTATTGATGGTCGCCAGCAGCGAACTGCCAGGCGCGTTCTATACCGGCACCTTCACCGCCAGCCTCGCGATCCTCCTTGCCAGCCTGTTGCTATGGGCGTTGGTGGCCCGGCAGATCCGCCGTCTGATCACCCGCCCGATCCGCGACCTGGAAGCCTTGTCCCGGCAAGTGACGCGAGACGAGGACTATTCCCTGAGGGCAACTCCGAAAAACCGGGACGAAATCGGCCATCTGGCTGATGCCTTCAACACCATGCTGTCGCGCATGGAGGCCCGCGAGCAGCAGCTCAAACGCGCCCGCGACGAGGCCCAGGAAGCCTTCGACCACGCCCAGGGCCTGGCTGAGGAAACCCGCCATTCCAACCGCAAACTGGAACTGGAAGTGCAGGTTCGCAGCAAGATCGAAAAGAAACTCACCGGCTTCCAGAACTACCTGAACAGCATCATAGACTCGATGCCTTCGGTGCTCATCGCGCTGGACGAGCAACTCTACGTGACTCAGTGGAACCAACAGGCCAGTGCGCTATCCGGAACTTCGATCGACGACGCCCTGAACCAACCGGTGTTCATTGCCTTCGAGCCGCTGCGCCCGTTTCTTACTCAGATCCGCCGGACATCCGAACACCATCAGGTCGAAAAGATTGAACGGGTCACCTGGGCGTTCAACGACGAGCCTCGGCATTACGCCTTGACGCTGTATCCCTTGATGGGGGGTGGCGGGCGCGGCGTGGTAATCCGCATCGACGACATTACCGAGCGGATCAATATGGAAGAGATCATGGTGCAGTCGGAGAAGATGCTCTCGGTTGGCAGCCTCGCTGCCGGAATGGCGCACGAGATCAACAACCCGCTCGGAGCCATCCTGCACAACGCGCAGAATATCCGCCGACGCCTCTCCCCTGACCTGGAGCGCAACCGAGAAGCTGCTGACGAAACCGGTGTTTTGCTGGAGGCGGTGAACCAGTACCTGCAACGGCGCGAAATACCCCAGCTGCTTGACGGCATTCAGCAGGCAGGCTCGCGTGCAGCCAAGATCGTCAGCCATATGCTCAGTTTTACCCGGCTCAGCAACCGCCAGCTGGCCGAATGTCAGCTGGCGGTGCTGATCGACCAGGCATTGGAAATCGCCGGAAATGACTTCGCGCTGATCGAAGGCTTCGATTTCCGTGCTATCGAAATTGTCCGTGATTTCGACCCTCAGATTGACCGGGTGCCTTGCATCGGTAACGAGCTGGAGCAGGTATTGCTGAATCTGCTGAAAAACGCGGCACAGGCCATTCACCAGAAACCCGAGCGAGTCCGCGGGCAGATCACTTTGCGCACCCGCCTGAATCCCCCCTGGGCTGAAATCCAGGTCGAAGACAACGGCAGCGGCATTCCGGAACACATCCGCAAGCGGATCTTCGAGCCGTTTTTCACCACCAAAGAGGTGGGTCAGGGAACCGGGCTGGGGCTTTCCGTTTCGTATTTCATCATCACCAACAATCACAAGGGCCAGATGGAAGTGCAATCCAGGCCGGACCAGGGCACCTGCTTTACCCTGCGCCTGCCGCTGGTCTCACCTAGTGAACCCACCAACAACTGAATCAAAGGAATCCAGATGGGCAACCGACTCTCGAAGATCTATACCCGCACCGGTGATGCCGGGGAAACCGGCCTGGCCGACGGCCGCCGAGTGCCCAAAGATCACCCGCGAATCGAGGCGATGGGCGAAATCGACACCCTCAATAGCCAACTGGGTCTGTTGTTGGCGGAGCTCGCCGAAGCCCAGGTCCGCTGGCCACAACTGGCCGAGCTGATTGAAGTATTGAGCCCATGCCAGCATCGACTGTTCGACCTGGGTGGCGAGCTGGCGATGCCCGAGTATCAGGCATTGACGGAGGGCGAGGTGGAGCGTCTGGAAGCTGCAATCGACCACTGGAATCAAGAGCTAGGCCCGTTGGAAGATTTCATCATGCCGGGTGGCTCACGCCTGATTGCCCTGGCCCATTTGTGCCGGAGCATGGCGCGAACCAGCGAGCGCCGTTGCCAGCAGCTCAACGCGACTGAGCCGCTGCGCACAGTCGGCCTGGCTTATTTGAACCGTCTCTCGGATCTCTTTTTCGTGGTGGCCCGGCTGACTGCTCGGCGTCAGGGTTGCCCGGAAATCCTCTGGCATGCTGCCGACGCGCCCGCCAATGCCGATGCCTGAGCAGACGCGGCGGCGCGAGCGCGTCATCGACGGGATGCATGCGGCGTGGGAAGTCCTGATCGTCCTGCTGGTGTGCATCAACCTTGGCTTGATCCTGTTCGATAGCCTGTTCATCTTGCAGCCGATCAACGACGCACTGGCCGAATGGGCTCCTGTCCTGCATCAACGCTACGACACGCTGATTCACCAGAACTTCCAGTACATCGACCTCGCCTTCGTCGCGATCTTCCTCTTCGACGTGCTGCTGGGCTGGACCGTTGCGTTGTTCGAGCGCCGCTACGCCCGCTGGTACTACTACCCCTTCGCTCACTGGTATGACGTGCTCGGCTGCATTCCGTTGAGCGGCTTCCGTTGGTTGCGGGTGTTGCGCGTCGGCAGCCTGCTGATCCGCCTGCAACGACTGGGTCTGATCGACATGCGTCGCTGGGCGGTATTTGGCCTGCTCAATCGCTACTACCTGCTGTTGCTCGAGGAACTGTCCGATCGCGTCATGGTTCGCCTGTTCAGCCGCATGCAACAGGAAATCGGAGCCAGTGACGATCTGTCCCGGCGCCTGCTGCAGGAGGTGGTCAGGCCGCGCAAAGAGCGACTGCTCAACGACCTTTCACGCCGCATGCACAGCATGCTGGAGAGCGGTTACCGAGATAATCGCGGCGCCATCGAGGGTTACGTGGGCGGACTGATCCACCAGGCGCTGCTGAACAACCCTGAGGTGATCCGGTTGCGTCGTCTGCCCATGGGGGGACGGGTCGCCGACACTCTGGATGAGGCGCTCGCCGACATTGCAGCGCAACTCCTTCAAGGCGCTGCCGAAGGGCTCCAGAGCCCGCAATTTCGTCGACTTGCGCGAAACCTGGCGGATGAATTCTTCGAGGCTTGGGTTTACCAGGACGAAAACACCGACCTGGCGCTCGAAGAGCTGCTGGTGGACGTCATCGAGGTGCTCAAACAGCAGGTGTTGGATCGCCGCTGGAGCCGGTTCGTCGGGCCCATTCAGCCACCGTCGCCGCCAGGCTAGTTCCGGTTGGCGGCGGCAAGCCCTTCCTGCTGATCGAGTCGAGCCCCGACCACCATCTCGGTCGCCCAATTGACAAGAATGTCGGTGTAGGCCTTCTGGCAGCAGTCGCTCGTCAGCGCATGATCAGCGCCGAGAATGATCCGGTGCGTCAGCGAGTGCGTCTGATGGAAGGCAGCGCGATAGCTCATGATGGTGCTGTGCGGGACCAGATGATCGTGCTCGGATTCGACGATGAGCACGTCGCCGCGGAATGCGGCACAAGCTGCCAGTGCGCGGTTTTCTTCAGGCACGACACGTCTGCCGCGCAGCTGATTGAGCAGATCGCGATTCAACTGACGCTTGGGCACCATCCAGTCATCGTCGCCGTACAGCGCCGGAACCCGCATAGCCAGCCACTTCACCGGCCGCATAGTTGTCAGCAACGCCGCCAGGTAACCGCCATAGCTGGTTCCCACCACAGCGATGGCGGACGGATCGATATGAGGATGCTGCGCCAGCAGATCGTAGGCGGCCAATAAGTCATTCAGATTCTGCTCGCGGGTGACGGTCTGCTGTTGCGCCAGCGTCAAGGCATGCCCCCGCAGGTCGAAGGACAAGCAGATGCAGCCCAAGCCCGCGATGCCACGGGCACGCGTCAGGTCACGCTCCTGGCTGCCTCCCCAGCCGTGCACGAACAGCACCCCAGGCAGCTTGGTGGGCGGTGAGAGGAACGTACCGGCGATATGTTCATCATCAACCAGGATGTCTACGCATTCACTCTGAGTTGCCATAGTCCTCCACCACTACGTATTTGGTAATGAAACCTACGTCGGCGTCTTCGTCGCGGAACAGGACGGTCGCCCCAGGCGGAACGGCCTGCGACTCACCATAGACCTCTACAGTGGACGCCCGTACTGCTCCGCGCTCGCCCTTGATGAATGTTTCAAGCGCAGCGATTTCAGCACCACTTGCGCCCCCGATTCGCCAGGACTGCTCCAGCACACCGGAGCAAGCACGACCACTGCCATCAACGCCCTGCGCAATATCGTAGTTACGACGGGACGCGAAGAAACCACGGAAGCACGCAGACGCGGCATCGTCATAGACCTGCGCTTGCATCACGGCCAGTCGAGCCTTCTCCGGCAAATCGAGCTTCAGCAACGCCTCAAAATCACCGTCCGAGACGACCAGATCCGATCCGCCGTAGACCGTCTCGCCAGAATTGTCAGGCGTCAGCCGCTGGGTGCCGTAGTAGCTGAGTGTTCTTCCCGCCACCCGGATCTGCCCAACGCTGAACGTCGTTACATGCTCCAGATTGGCCTCGAGCACCAGCCCATACTGGGCCATCTCCTTGGCATCAACGTGTTCCAGAGCATCATCCAGCTGCTGCTCGGTATTGATTCGTTCCTGACCTCGCCCGCCAGTGGCCCGCACCGGCTTGAGCCTCAACGAACCTTCGTGCAGCAACCGTCGCCCAGCTTCGCGAGCATCGTCGAGTGAAAAGACGCTATAGCCAGGCAGCACGCTGCCACTGACACGAGCCGCGAAGTCACGGGACCAGCCCCTCGGTGCATCCGCATCGGGCCGCACAAGCGGATGTGTGATGGCCTTGGTTTCTATGAACCCCTGAGGCACCACGCCACCGAACAGGTCTTCCTCATCATCAAGGCCCAGTTCACGGGCTGCATCGGTACCAATGATGGTGCCCGAAGGCACGAAATACAGTGGGTGCGAATACTCTATGGCCTGGTCGTACTCACCTAGAAAGGTCAGGCCCTTAACTGCGGCAAGACGCTTGGCCAGATGCTCGTGCACGGCCTTTTCATGTTTGGGATCTCTGGCTCTGTTGGCCAGAGTCACTACTGCCCCGCGGGGCATGTGCGGCGCATCCGCATTGATCATCTGAGGGCTCGCTCCATGGACTGCTGGTACATGCACGGCGAGCGGTCAAAAGCCGCCCGTTTCGCTCGTTATCACCCGAGCCAAAGCGGATCCGGTGTAATAAGGTAGACCTTGGATATCGGCTATCTATCCTTCGAGTCGGTCGCGGACTCATCTCGACCGTCCGCAGCCACAAACAAAAAAGGGGAGCAGACCTAAGCCTGCTCCCCTTTCTTTTCTACCCGGACGCTCAGTCTTCGACTGAGCTGCGAATCAGATGATCGAAGGCACTCAGCGAGGCTTTCGCGCCTTCGCCAACGGCGATGACGATCTGCTTGTATGGCACCGTGGTGACGTCACCGGCAGCAAAGATGCCCGGCAGCGAGGTCTCGCCACGCGCATCGACGATGATCTCGCCGCGTGAGGTCAGCTCAACGGTGCCCTTCAGCCAATCGGAGTTGGGCAGCAGCCCGATCTGCACGAAGATGCCTTCCAGTTCCAGCTCATGGAATTCACTGGAGTTGCGGTCCTTGTATGTCAGGCCAGTGACTTTTTTGCCGTCACCGGTGACTTCGCTCGTCAGTGCGCTGGTGATGACGGTGACGTTAGGCAGGCTGTGCAGCTTTTTCTGCAGCACGGCGTCGGCACGCAGTTGGCTATCGAATTCGAGCAGCGTGACCTGGGCCACGATGCCGGCCAGGTCGATCGCCGCTTCCACACCCGAGTTGCCACCGCCGATCACCGCCACACGCTTGCCCTTGAACAGCGGGCCGTCGCAGTGCGGACAGTAGGCCACGCCACGGCCACGGTATTCCTGCTCGCCCGGGACGTTCATTTCGCGCCAGCGCGCACCGGTGGCCAGGATCAGAGTCTTGGCTTTCAGCGAGCCACCATTTTCGAGCTTGATCTCGTGCAGACCGCCTTCGCTTGAAGCGGGGATCAACTGCGCGGCACGCTGCAGATTCATGATGTCGACATCGTATTCGCGTACGTGGTTTTCCAGCGCACGGGCCAGTTTCGGGCCTTCGGTTTCGTTGACCGAGATGAAGTTCTCGATGGCCATTGTGTCCAGCACCTGACCGCCGAAGCGCTCGGCGGCAACACCGGTACGGATACCCTTACGCGCCGCGTAGATGGCCGCTGCAGCGCCGGCCGGGCCACCGCCGACCACGAGCACGTCAAAGGCGTCCTTGGCGCTGAGCTTCTCGGCATCACGCGCCGAGGCGCCGGTGTCGAGCTTGGCGAGAATCTCTTCTTCGCCCATGCGGCCCTGACCGAACAGCTCGCCGTTGAGGTAGATGCTCGGCACCGACATGACCTGGCGAACGGTGACTTCTTCCTGGAACAGGGCACCGTCGATGGCGACGTGACGGATATTCGGGTTGAGCACAGCCATCAGGTTCAGCGCCTGGACCACGTCCGGGCAGTTCTGGCAGGACAGCGAGAAATAGGTCTCGAAGTTGTATTCGCCGTCGAGGTTCTTGATCTGCTCAATGACGTCAGGGGCGGTCTTGGACGGGTGACCGCCCACCTGGAGCAGGGCCAATACCAAGGACGTGAACTCGTGGCCCATCGGAATGCCGGCGAAACGCAGGCTGATGTCGCCACCGATTCGATTGAGCGCAAATGACGGCCGGCGAACGTCGTCACCGTCGGTACGCAGCGTGATCTTATCGCTCAAGCTGGTGATGTCTTCCAGCAGGCTGAGCATTTCCTGGGATTTGGCGCCGTCACCGAGGGACGCGACGATCTCGAACGGCTGGGTGACCTTTTCCAGGTAGGTTTGCAGTTGCGTTTTGAGATTGGAGTCCAACATGAGCAGCGATCCCCTTCTTACGAAATTCAGGTAATAAAACGCCCGGACGGTTCACGCCCAGGCGTTGGAGCTCGGACAGATGAATCGTCCGAAAAACAGCACGTTGGACGCTGCGCTGAGCGCAGCGCCTCTCGGCTGTTTAGATCTTGCCGACCAGATCCAGAGACGGGGCCAGAGTGGCTTCGCCTTCTTTCCACTTGGCTGGGCAAACTTCGCCTGGATGCGCAGCGGTGTACTGAGCAGCCTTCAGCTTGCGCAGGGTCTCGGAAACGTCGCGAGCGATCTCGTTGGAGTGAATCTCAACGGTCTTGATCACGCCTTCCGGGTTGATCAGGAAAGTACCGCGCAGGGCCAGACCTTCTTCAGCAATGTGAACGCCGAAAGCGTTGGTCAGCTGGTGAGTCGGGTCACCGATCAGCGGGAACTGAGCTTTACCGACAGCTGGGGAAGTCTCGTGCCAGACCTTGTGAGAGAAGTGGGTATCGGTGGTAACGATGTACACCTCGGTACCGGCCTTCTGGAATTCGGCATAGCTGTTGGCAGCGTCTTCGATCTCGGTCGGGCAGTTGAAGGTAAAGGCTGCCGGCATGAAGATCAGTACCGACCACTTGCCCTTGAGGGACTCTTCGGTGACTTCGATGAACTTGCCATTGTGGAAAGCGTTAACTTTGAACGGCTGGACTTGGGTGTTGATCAGAGACATCTACTAACTCCTTTTGGGATTCAGAATTTAACGCCGCCTAAGATAGCGCAGGCAGCGAGATATGGTTAATTGATTGAGGAAATTAACCCAATAGATCAAAGCTATCGAGGCCTTCCTCATCGGCGTCGGCAGCTATGACAGCTGTTGGCGTCGACAATTCGAACTTGCTGGACCGACTTCAGCTCTGTTGCTGCTACGGCCAGAAAGCGCGAATTCCAGCCACGCCCTGCGCGCCGATCTGCGTAGCCTTCGCCACATCGCTCAGACCAAGGCCGCCCAGCAGATAGGCGGGCTGAGCAAAGCTTTGCAGCAAATCGGCAGCGCATTGCCACCCCATGGGGCTCGCCTCGGGGTGCGAGGCCGTAGCAAGTATCGGCGAGAGCACGATGAAATCAACCCCCATCTGCTTTGCCAGCTCCAGCTCCGCCCTGTCGTGGCATGACGCAGCAAGCCATCGCCCCGGCTCGATCGGCCTTCCGGCGCCGGCGTGCCTAACCAACTGCGAGGCCGTCAGATGCCAGCCGGCGTCCGGGAAATCATGCGCCCATTCCAGCGACCCTTTAAGCATCACCTGCGCGCGCCCGGCGCTCATTTCCAGTACTTGAGACGCCAACGCTCGATACTCGGCATCAGGTAGAGAGGGACAGCGTAACTGCAGCAGCCGAGTCCCCGCATCAAGCGCGAGCGCCAATCCGCTTAGCAATTGCTGTGGCGCCAAGCGGTCCGGGGTAATCAGATACGACTTCGGCAAACGAGCCGCAGCGATGATTGGCCGGTTCGCCGCCGGAAAGTCATAACGCGGCAAATCCTCTGCCGCGACCCAAGCCAGAGGCTGCCCTTCTGCGCCGTGCGCCTCGCCGACAAACTCAAGCACTTCCCAGACGTCGAGCAACACCTGCTTGTCCGGATAATCGTGGCGTACCTGTATCAGGGGCCTAGCGGCAGTTACGGCGATCCCCAACTCTTCGGCCAGTTCCCGTACGAGCGCTGCTTCTGCACTCTCGCCCTCTTCGACCTTGCCGCCAGGAAATTCCCAGAGCCCGCCCTGGTGCTTGTCCATGGGGCGCTTGGCGATCAGCACATGACCGTTAGCGCCACGGATCACGCCCGCGGCGACGTGGAGCCGTTTCATGTTTGGATACCAAGCGGCGATCCGAGCGCTTCGGGGACCTGTCGCAGCGGTTTGCTCACTTTAGTTCCTACCAGCGGGTCAGGTGCGGTATTCGGCATTGATCCGTACGTATTCGTGAGAGAGGTCTGTGGTCCAGATCGTCTCGCTGCAATCACCGCGACCGAGTTCGATACGAATTTCGATCTCTTCCTCAGCCATTACCGCGGCACCCTGCTCTTCCGTATAGCTCGGTGAACGCCCGCCCTGGCTGGCAATGCACACGTCCCCCAGATAGACATCGATCTTGCTCACATCCAGATCGGGAACACCTGCGCGACCAACCGCGGCCAGGATACGTCCCCAGTTAGGGTCGGAGGCGAACAGTGCCGTCTTGATCAGTGGCGAATGCGCGACGGCATAGCCGACGTCCAGACACTCCTGATGGTTACCACCACCGTTGACCTGAACGGTGACGAATTTGGTCGCGCCTTCGCCGTCACGGACAATGGATTGCGCCACCTCCATGCTGACTTCAAAAACCGCCTGTTTGAGCTTGGTGAACAGCTCTCCGCTAGCCTCAGTGATCTCCACGACGCCAGCCTTGCCGGTAGCGATCAGCATGCAGCAGTCGTTGGTCGAGGTGTCGCCATCAATGGTGATACGGTTGAACGACTTGTTGGCTGCGTCCCGTAGCAGATCCTGCAGAACCGGCTGAGCGACCTTCGCATCGGTAGCGATGTACCCCAGCATGGTCGCCATATTGGGGCGGATCATACCGGCGCCTTTGGAGATGCCGGTAACTGTGACCGTCACGCCTTCATGCTCGAATTGACGGCTCGCACCCTTGGGCAGCGTATCGGTGGTCATGATGCCGGTGGCGGCTTCGGCCCAGTGGTTTTCATCCAGGTCGGCCAACGCGGCAGGAAGCGCCGCCTCGATCTTCTCAACGGGCAGCAACTCACCGATGACGCCAGTTGAAAACGGCAGGATTGCTTCGGCTTCTACCCCAGCCAGAGCGGCCAAACTGGCACAACTGCGGATTGCAGCCTGCATGCCAGGCTCGCCGGTGCCGGCGTTAGCGTTTCCGGTATTGGTTAGCAGGTAACGTACGGCTCCCTGATCTCGCTGCTTCGCAAGAATTACCGGCGCGGCGCAAAAGGCATTGAGGGTAAACACACCCGCAACCGTTGAGCCTTCGGCGCAACGCATCACCACGACGTCCTTGCGTCCAGGTCGCTTGATACCCGCCGAAGCAATACCAAGCTCGAATCCGGCAACCGGGTGCAGTGCAGGTAAGGGACCAAGACCGACAGCCATCGATGCGCTCCTTAAGAAGGAATGGATGGCCTTCGGCCACCGAAAATCAGGGAGAAAAACGCCGCGAGCGGCTTGAGCCGGTCGCGGCGCGGGTCAACACAGACGGATCCGTTTACTGGACCTGACCATGGCAATGCTTGTACTTCTTACCTGACCCGCAGGGGCAGGGTTCGTTGCGCCCGATCTTCTGCTCGGTACGCGCGGGGGCCACAGCGGCTGCTACATTGCCTTCAGCCTCGGGTTCCTCTTGGTCGGCTTCCAGCGCCGAAACCTCGGCATGCTGAAATTGCATACGCTGCGCCAGCTCCTCGGCCTCGCGGCGCAAACGCTGCTCCTCCTCGGCGGGGTCTTCGCGACGCACCTGCACGTGGGACAGAACCCGGATACTGTCGCGCTTGATGGACTCAAGCAGCTCCTGGAACAGCGTAAAGGACTCGCGCTTGTATTCTTGCTTCGGGTTTTTCTGGGCGTAGCCACGCAGATGGATACCGTGACGCAGATGGTCCATCGTCGACAGATGGTCCTTCCACAGGTCGTCCAGCATACGAAGCACAATCTGCTTCTCGAAGGTGCGCAGCGCCTCGGCGCCAGCCAATTCTTCCTTCTCGTTGTAGGCCGCTATCAATGCTTCGAGGATGCGCTCGCGCAGCGTCTCCTCATACAGCTTCTCGTCTTCATCCAGCCACTGCTGGACCGGCAGCCGCACACCGAAATCGCTGTAGAGCACCGCTTCCAGACCACTGATGTCCCATTGTTCGGGCAGCGACTGCGGCGGGATGTGCTGGTTGATGGCGTAATCGAGCGCCTCGCGGCGGAATTCGGCTATGGTTTCGCCAATTTCTTCGGCCGCCAGCAAGCTGTTGCGCATGTGATAAATCACCTTGCGCTGCTCGTTCGCGACATCGTCATATTCGAGCAGTTGCTTACGCATATCGAAGTTGCGGCCTTCGACCTTGCGCTGGGCCTTTTCGATGGCGTTGGTCACCATACGATGCTCAATCGCCTCACCGGACTCCATGCCCAGTGCCTTCATGAAGTTCTTCACCCGATCGGAGGCGAAGATGCGCATCAGACTGTCTTCCAGCGACAGGTAGAAACGGCTTGAGCCGGCATCCCCCTGGCGTCCGGCGCGGCCACGCAGCTGGTTGTCGATACGACGCGACTCGTGGCGCTCAGACGCGATCACATGCAGACCACCCGCCTCGAGAACGGCCTGATGACGCTTCTGCCAGTCGGATTTGATCTGCGCGACCTGATCATCCGTTGGATTCTCGAGCGCCGCCACTTCAACTTCCCAGTTGCCGCCGAGGAGGATGTCGGTGCCTCGGCCTGCCATGTTGGTCGCGATGGTCACCGCACCCGGGCGTCCCGCCTGCGCGATGATTTCCGCTTCTTTGTCGTGGTGCTTGGCGTTTAGCACCTTATGTTCGATTCCTTCGCTGACCAGCAGGCGTGAGACATATTCCGAGGTCTCAATGGTTGCGGTGCCCACCAGCACAGGGCGGCCGTTGTTCTGGCAATCCTTGATGTCCGCAATGATAGCAGCGAATTTCTCTTCCTGGGTCAGGTAGACCAGGTCGTTGTAATCCTTGCGTGCCAGCGGCTTGTTGGTCGGAATCACCATCACCGGCAGGTTGTAGATTTGCATGAATTCGAATGCTTCGGTGTCTGCAGTACCGGTCATGCCCGACAGCTTTTTGTACAGACGGAAGTAGTTCTGGAAGGTGGTCGACGCAAGGGTCTGGCTTTCCGGCTGGATCGGCAGCCCTTCCTTTGCCTCGATGGCCTGATGCAGACCCTCGGAGAGGCGACGCCCTGGCATAGTCCGACCGGTGTGTTCGTCAATCAACAACACCTGATTGTTCTGGACAATGTACTCAACGTTGCGGTGGAACAGCTTGTGCGCGCGCAGGCTGGAATACACGTGGGTCAGCAAGCCGAGGTTGTGTGCCGAATACAGGCTCTCGCCTTCGGCAAGCAGCCCGGCCTTGGTCAGCATTTCCTCGACAAACTGGTGGCCAGACTCGTTCAGTTCGACCTGACGTGTCTTCTCGTCGATCGAGAAGTGACCTTCCTGAGTAACGACGCCCTCTTCCTCTTCAATGTGCTGTTTGAGCAGAGGAATCAACTGGTTGATCTGCTGATAGAGCTTGGAGCTGTCTTCCGCCTGGCCGGAGATGATCAGTGGCGTGCGGGCTTCGTCGATGAGGATCGAGTCGACCTCGTCGATAACCGCGAAATTGAGTTCGCGCTGGTTCTTTTCTTCCAGGCTGAATGCCATGTTGTCGCGCAGGTAGTCGAAGCCGAACTCGTTGTTCGTACCGTATGTGATATCGGCCGCGTACGCTGCGCGCTTCTCTTCCGGCGGCTGGAAAGGTGTGACGATACCCACTGTCAAACCCAAAAACTCATACAGCGGACGCATCCAGTTGGCATCGCGACGCGCCAGGTAATCGTTCACCGTAACAACATGAACACCTTTGCCAGCGAGTGCGTTGAGGTATACGGCCAAGGTCGCAACCAACGTCTTGCCTTCACCGGTACGCATTTCGGCAATTTTGCCTTCGTGAAGGGTCATGCCGCCGATCAGCTGCACGTCGAAGTGCCGCATCCCCATAACGCGTTTGCCGGCTTCGCGGCAGACGGCAAAGGCTTCGGGAAGAATTTGATCAAGGGTCTCGCCTTGGCCGAGGCGGGCCTTGAACTCTTCGGTCTTGCTCCGCAACTGCTCGTCGGAGAGAGACAGCATCTGCTCTTCGAGCGCATTGACGGATTGAACCGCCTTGAGCATGCGCTTGACCTCACGCTCATTCTTGCTACCAAAGAGCTTCTTCATTAAAGGCGCAAACATATCGACAAAGACTTCCATGCTGGGGATGGAGGCACGGCCGCAGGGCCACCACGGCTTCGTGCAAAGGGGGCATTCTACTCGGAAACGTTCGAGAGGAAAGGTGCCTACTGCGCAGGCGAGCCAGCCAATGGCGCCAGGAATCAGACGATTCGGTCGCAGGTTTAGCCGGTGATGCCTCGATCAGATGGCTAATGCAGCTTCTGCTAACATGTCGGCTCTTCAGTTACGAGCGTCAGCCATGTCGTTTCGCCCTTTGCCGGCCCGAGCGCCCGCGGCGCTACTGCGCGAGGCCAAACCACTAAAAGCGCTGTTTGGCGAGGCGAGGCGGCTGGATCGTCTACAAAAACTGGTCGACAGCCAACTGCAGCCCGCGGCACGGGAGTTTTGCCGTGTCGCCTCATGGCGCGAAGGTACCCTGCTATTGATCGTTACCGACGGCCACTGGGCAACGCGACTGCGCTATCAGCAGAGACGCTTACAACGTCAGCTGCAATGCATGGACGAGTTCAGCGGCTTGAGCCGTATTCAGTTCAAGGTTCAGCCCCCGGAAACACCGCGGCATAAGCCCGGACCGGCGCCAGAACTGTCAGTGCGAGCAGCAGACAATATTCAGGAAACCGCTCGTGGCATAACAGATCCCAAGCTCAGGGCCGCGCTTGAGCGACTCGCCAGCCACGCCCGCCCCGACAAGGATTCCTGACGTGCGTCCACGAACGCGACCACAGGCCGACATCTGAAAGTCGCACCTTGTGCGAGCCGGCGTTAGGATGTTGCCGGATCACGCTGAAAAAGAGGTTTCAATGGCTAACCATTCACGCGCCCGCTCATCATGCTGATCGGCGCGTTTCTAGTCGCCGCCTGGCTGATCTTACTGATTCGGTATCCACTTCGAGCGGTGCCGATTTCTTTGGGAGCGCTGCTCGGCCTTGGTGTCGTTGCCGCTTGGGTGATCTGGCAAGAACAACGTGAGGAACATCTGCTTGGCCAGCTCGAGCTGCGGATGTCTTATGCACCGACTAGCTGCCCGGCCGGACAGCCGTTGCGCATCACTCTGGACAACCATAGCCCGAAGCCAATGCGCAGCCTGAGCTGGGAAGTAGCCGCCTACTCGCCCGGCTCCAGCCTCAACTTGGTAACCTCCAACTACGATGCGCCAAAATACCGCGGCCCAGGCGACCTGCAACCCGGTCAGCGCTGGCACTCCTGCGCCCCGCTACCACCCTTGCGCGCGGGCTACCGCAGCCGCAACCTCGACTTTCGCGCCGAGCGGCTTCGAGGGCACTTCGCTGACTGAGCTGAACAGCTGTCACGCAGACGTGACACGGAGGCTTTTCAATCAGCGCCAGCCAGCATATGCTGTATGGATAAACAGTATTTCTCTCAATTGAGCCGAGGTGGCAGATGGCCGTCGAAGTTGTGTACCGCAGCAGCCGGGACCTGGAGCGCTTGTTCATGGATAAAGCCGAAGCTGATCGTCACGACAAAATGCTCGAGCTTGCCGAAGCCTTGGCTGCGGCACTGCAGAAAGCCACACCGTCACTTAGCGAACAACAGGCTGAAGACATTGGCATCTTCATGGCCCGGCACCGTGACCTCTTTGCCAAGGCCTTTAAAAACAATCCGGAAGTACTGCAGGAGCTGCCGACTTCCGCCGAACCGGCCTGACAGTGCCGGAGCGCTATACTTAGCCCAGGCCCCTAGTGCTTCTTTTTGCCACAGAGCAACACGCTCAGCGGGCGAAACTAGTTAAACAGCATCAGGTCCATTGGGGGCAGTCATCCAATCAGGAACCGGCATGGACAGTCCATTCAAGAAAATCAGTGATGTGTTTCAGCCAGACTACAACGTCAATTTCAGTATTCAGAAACCCGACGGAAGTATTCTGCTGACGCTGACCGACACGATGGGCGTGGCGGTAAAGCGCTTCATCAGTTCCAGCCAATGGCGGGACCAGCAGCAGCTGGAGCGCCTGATCACCAGTCTCCAGTTCAGCCTCGCCATCGAACGAGGCGGGCACAACACCTCCTATCGCCTGACCAAGCATTCGCATTCAGCAGCACAGTAAAGGTCAACGTTGTTGCCGGTAGGCTTTGCGCTGCCGATCTTCTGACACAGCTGAAAAATGCCAATTTCTCTGCCGGCGCAGCGGCAGGCAGCGCCCCTCGTTACAACACGCGCTTATTTAGGTCTGCCACTGCTGATCAGACTAAAGCCAGGCCAAAGCCTTAGCGCGCGCCACCGCTTGCGTACGTCTGGCCACCCCGAGTTTGGTGTTGATTCGCCGCGCGTGGGTCTTGACCGTGTGCAGCGAAATAAATAACTGCTCGGCGATTTCTTGATTCGAGCATCCCAGGGCGATGAGACGCAGGACCGTGAGTTCGCGGTTGCTCAGGATGATTTCATCGCCTGAAGCAGCGCTCTCTTCTGGTTCTCGCTCGAATTGCAACAATCGATCACGCAGGCTTTCCCCCTTGCCAGCAGGCAACATGCTAGCAAGCCATTGCGGCTGACGATGCTGCAATTCGTACAGCGGCTTGACCAGATGCTGCCTCGCAGCCTCAGCGAGGGCTTTGCGTAACTCCAGTTCTGCTTCGTCATGCTGGCCATCCACTTGGAGCGCTTCGGCCAGCGTAAAACGACACTCACAGGCCAGGCCCAACCGTTGAGAACGGAGGTTTTGGTCGATCAGTTCGCGCAGCGTGTCGATAGCCAGCGAGCCACGGCCGGACAGTATGTCGATAACCGCGAGATAGCGATGAACTCGTGGAAGTAACTCGTAAAACCCGGACGGTGCGATATAGGTGTGGCCATCGTAGAGTTCCAGGACCTGTACGAATATGGCCCTGGCCTTCTTCAGCTGCCCTTGATGCAGCCAGGTCACGCCGGTAATCAATGGCAGAATGCCTCGGAAACGCGCTTCCGGCACATGTCGCCACTGGGCCAACCGCTCGGCCTCTCGTAACCAATGGTAAGCCGAAGGGAATTCCTGACTGCGAGCTGCCAGCTCCGCAAGCCCTGCATAGCCGAAGAATACGTACGAATCGCCGCAGGTTTCAGTCTCGGCGCGACCTTGCTGATACGCTTCGCGGGCCGGCTCATCGAGCCCCTGATAGGCGAGCAGATGGCCCCGTAGCAGCTTTAGCCGACCAATAATCGGGCTGTGGCCGACACCGTCGCGTAGCACCATCAAAGACTCTTCGAGAACCCCAACGGCTCGCTCGAACTCGCCGGTAATTTCAAGCAGCTGAATTCGATCGACGCTCAGCATCGCTTCATACAGAACGCTGCCCTTGAGCCGGGCAAGCTTCATGCCTTCGCTGTTGTAATGCTGGGCCAATTCGAGCTGGCTTTCGGCTATCGCCTGTTGAGATAACGCCTGATAACAAAGCACCCGTTGGGCCCAAGCATGATCAGAAAGGACCTCCAAGGCCTGAAGGCAGTAATCCCTAGCCTCCGGCTCACCTCGTAAACGGGCTAAAAAGCCCCGCAAAGCTTGCCACTGAGCAAGTAGCTGCGCCTGGCGCCTTGCATCGGGCTGAGGAAAGAACTTCGCCAGATCGGCGAGACAGTCATCCACTTCATCTAAGCGAGCAGAGATAATCAAAGCCCAGCCATGCAGCACGATCAAGCGGGTCGTACTGTTGAACAAGTCTTGCGGCAGCTCACTGCGCCACTTCATGAAGTGCGAAACGTTGTCGCCAATGAGCAATTGCTCCTGCCCGTAGCGCTGCAGAAAGTTGGCTGCGACTTCTGGCTGCCCCGCCCACAGCGCATGCTCCACCGCCTCGCGCATTTCACCGCGGTTGGCAAACCATTGGCAGGCACGCAGGTGCGTCTGGGTGGGCGATGCTACCCCGGGCATGCGTCGCAACATCAACGCCAGCGGCCGCCACAGGCGATACCATTCACCACAATTGTCGGTCTGGCGAATAAACAGCTGGGATGTTTTGAGCACATCGAGAAGATCGCTTCCTATGCCGTCGAGGACATGCTCACACAACTGCGATGAAAAGCGCGGCATGCGCGCCAATGCGAAAAGCGCACGGCAAACATCCTCGCTCTGTCCCTCAAGTACTTCGCGCTGCACGTAATCTCGCAACAGTGAAGTTCCAGCGATCAATCGCTCACGAACCGCCTGCTCATCAGCATTCAGTAACAGCAAGCTGACACCGGCCAGCCACCCCTCGCTGCCCGACATTAATTGTTTGAATGTGTCATCGGCGAGTTCCAGGCGGTGCGCTTTGAGCAATAACCGGAGCTCGCTGGCAGTCAGGGCCAGCGCTTCGGCTTCCAGCTCGAACAAGTCACCCTGCAACAATAGCCTTGGCAGCTTCCAAGCGGGCTGCCGACGGCTGCTAACCCACCAGCTGACGGATTCGGGGCCTCTCTCGATAAGCAAGTCGAGGCAGGCGTCGAAAGGCGCCGTGACCTCCCGTGGATAATCATCCAACATGATCCAAAGCGGTCGCGGAAAATCATTCAGCAAATGAATGAGGTCTTGCTGAACGTCCCCGCTCTCCTCAATTGTGCTGCTCAGTACCCGACGCAGTTGGAAATACAGAGCTTCCGCAGAGAACCCTCTGCCGCCTAGATCAAGCCAGACGAGGTGCGTATCTGCAGGTATCAGCCGCGCGCACTCGTTCATCAGCACGCTCTTGCCAAAGCCGGCAGGCGCGCAGATCAAACGCAGTCGGCAAGGCGCGTCTAATAAAGCATCGACGAGTCGAGGCCTTGGTATGTGCAACGGCGGGAGCCGAGGGATAGTCGCAATTTGAACCTGCGCGGCGGCTTCTGTGCTGAGGGCACCGGGGTTGAAGCGTACGGACATAGCGAGGTTTCTCTTATTCGTATCAATCCATTGAGGAACGCGTTGAGCGCTGCCGTCAGCACCCACTCCGGGGCCAGTCGACGTCTTCCTATCGATGCGCATGCGCCGTAATAACCTGCACGATTGCGGATCTTTTGTCGACTCAGCCTACGAGCATACCGCCCTGACTGGATGGATACCGAACTCTCTCTTGGCTGAAAAGTATCACTCCCTGCTGATCCACAAATAAAAAAGGCGGCCAATTGGCCGCCTTATTCACCGTACAGATGCTACCTGATTAGCGCACCCCAGCGTTACGCAGTGCAGCAGGCGTAAAGTCACGGGCCGACGCTTTGTAGCCGAACTCGTGTGCCGGCTCTTCGTTACTCAGACCGATGGCGATGTATCGACCGGAGATAATGTCGTAGAGCGCCTCGAAGGCATAGGCCGGCACCTTGTGCTGATAGTACTGCAGCATATGCGCCTCACCGACACGCCACAGTTGGCCACGGCCGTCATACAGCTCCGATTGAACGATTGTCCAGGTGTCTTCATCAACAAAGAAGCGACGCTTGGCGTAAATGTTGCGCTCACCCTCTTTCAGGTTGGCTTCGATCTCCCAGACACGATGCAACTCGTAACGCGCCAGATCCTGGTTCACGTGTCCGGCTTTCAGAACGTCGCTGTACTGCACGTCGCTAGAGTTGATTTCATAACTGTTGTAGGGAATGTAAAGCTCCTTCTTACCGACCAGTTTCCAGTCGTAGCGATCAGGAGCACCGCTAAACATGTCGAAGTTGTCGGTAGTACGCATACCGTCTGCTGCCGTGCCCGGACCGTCATAGGCCACTTGTGGCGCACGCCGCACACGGCGCTGACCCGCGTTGTAAATCCAGGCCTGGCGAGGATCTTTCACCTGGTCCAGCGAGTCATGAACCAGCAGGACGTTACCAGCAAGGCGAGACGGAGCCGTTACACGCTGTTTGAAAAACAGCAATGCATTCTTGGCACGCTCAGCATCCAGATCGGACATATCGCTTGGGAATGCCACTTCGTCCTCGAAGTGCACCAGCGTGTAACTACCATTTGTTTGAGGCGTGGCTTGCACGATGTTGCGTCGTACATTGCCGCCACGATAGCGGGTGATGTGGTTCCAAACGACTTCCAGACCATTCTTCGGAATGGGGAACGCGTAGTAGCGGCTATCCGAGAAATTGGCGATACCGTTACCGCCGTCGACCAGTTCCGTCTTCAACGCGCTGGTTTTAGCCGCTTCGTAAATTCGATCTGGTACGGCAGCGCTGCGATGGGTCGGGAAGACGCGGATCTTGTACGTTTCAGGATAGCGCTTGAACATGGCCTGCTGGCCTGCCGTGAGCTTGTCCTTGTATTGGTCGACGTTCTGAGCGGTGATGACGAACTCAGGCTGCTCGCCTTTGAAAGGATTGGTCAGATGGCCGTTATCCAGCGGGGCAGCGTCGGTGGACAGACCGCCTGTCCAGGCTGGAATTGTCCCTTCAGCGTTGCCGGCCTTCTCGGCACCAAGTGGAGTCAATGTATTGCCGAGCTTAGCGGCTTCCTCAGGGGAGACTGCAGCCATCACACTGCTTGCCAGCAGCGAGAAAGCCAAGACACTGAATAATTTTTTTGTTGTTTTCATACGCTTCCAGTTCCTCTTGATCTTGTTTTGGCCGGAGGCCTTGTATGTAGACTGGCGCGTAGCGGAGCTCTCGAAAGAGCTCCGTACGGCGTTACTGAAATAGCCTCCTTAGAAGTTCACACCCATACTGAGGGCAAGAAAGTCGCGATCAACTAGCGTGTTGTAGTCACCACCGAAGAAATCGGTATAGGACAGGCTGGCCGTGTAACGGTTCTGATAGACAGCATCGACGCCGACACTAATTGCTTTCGAGCCTTCATTGAAAAGATTGTTGGGGCCGTAGCCGTGGACGTCATGAGAGAACGAAACGTTTGGGGTGAGGTTGATACCCGCGAATACGTTACTGTAGTCGGCCAAGGCGCGCAGACGGTACCCCCAGGAATTGGCGGTTACGAAACCGTCATTGCCGTAATCAGCAAGCGCAAGGGCATCATCAGGCGTCCCATAAATCGAATCACGACCGTATCGCAGTTCATTAGTACTTTCTAGACCGCCAACGTGGGCGTAGCCGATCTCGCCAACCACTGTTACTCGGCCAGCACCTAGCACTTGGTCGAAAAAGTGAGTGAAAGTAGTCTGAACTTGTGTGATTTCTTTACGGTTATAGCCACGGTTATCCGCACCAAAGGTAGATGCAACCGGGGAATAATTGGGAATGAACGGATTCAACAAGGACCGAGTTAGATCGGTGGTGTTGATCTGCACCGGGGCGTTAGGCCTATAACTGATTTCCCCAGACCATGCAGTGCCGGTGGGGAGCGTGGTGGAAAAACTTGCTCCGTAAAGACGAATATCTTCAGGATATTCCAGATAATATCCCGCGGTAGGGTCTCCCAACCCCACGATAGGCGCTGCAAGTGCAGCCGGCACACCTCCGGTGACAAGACCTCCCAGCCGCGCCGCAGCAGATACGTCAGCCGTTTTGGTACTGACGATAGGAGTACGGCTGTGGTAGTTCATGAAATAAACGCCATACTCCGCCGTATCCGCGAGCCAACGAAATGCGATTCCGAACTGCCCTGCGTCTCGCGCGTCGCGGTCCCCCCGCCGGGGTACGACGATGCCCTCAGGGCTATACTGAACACCAACCAAGTTGGCTGCTCCCCCAATAGATGGAACCCCATTTAACGGACCTGCAATAGCAGCAGAACCGGCATGGTAGTTGTTGTCGCAGCCATCAGCGGCAACGTCACTGCCAAAAAAGGTGCCGCAATTATCGACGATCGTCTGATCCCACTCCAACTGGTAGAAAGCCTCCACGCTCAGCTGGTCAGTCAAACTTTGCGAAACATAAAGCATGTTGACGGGAATCAGCCCCTCCTTGATCTCAGCGCCAGGGCGGCGGAACGCGGCAGCATCGAGCGGGTTGATCGAGTTGATCGAGTTACCGATAAAAGTACTTTCCCCCCAACTTACAACCTGCCTGCCGACACGTACGGTTCCAGGGAGGTCGCCAGCGTAATAGTTGTGATAAAGGAAAGCGTCGAGTATCTGTGCGCCAGAAGATTGCGCAGCCTCCTTGCGGTTGCTGTCGCTGATGTCTTTAAACAGGCGGCTTTCATCTTTCAGCTCGAAGTCATACCAGTACTTGCCGCGAATAAAAGCGCCACTATCGCCATAGCGCAGCTCGAGGTCGTGAATGCCTTTGAATATCTTGGAAAAGGTCTCGCCTTTTTTAAAGTTCAGACGCCCATCGTCGCCCGTCTGGGTATAACCGGTACCGCCGTTAGCCTCGCCCACTAGATCCATATCTCGGTCCGTAGTTGACCAGCTCGCACCGATCGACATAGCCGAGTCCAGCTGCCCCTCCACTTCCCCAATATTGAACGTGACAGCATAAGCGGGTGACGCAATGCCCAACGCGACCGCGAGGGCCAGGGTTTTGGGCTGGAAGATTCCTTGCCTTGTTGTTTTTGTCATGAGGCGCTCCTGGTTGGTTCGAAGTACGTTCACCCTACCCACACGGAGGTTGAGGGTTAAGCGCACTAAGGTTTGATTTGCTCTGTAATCCTTAAGCATGAACAGCCTTGCCAGCATTGGTTTTCAGCCGCTTATAGGGCTGTCCGCAGCACAGGCGCTTATGAGGCTATCCGAGAGCTTAGCCGCCAGCAATACAGACGCAACCCTCTAAATAGAGCAGTTGCGAAGCCTTTCGCGAGAAATTTGTCAGAGCTGCGCGCAACTACCCATGCCTGCTCAAATAACCGAGCCTCACGCGGACGCGAGCACAAACACCTTCAGCTAGCAGGCAACGAGTGATGCACAGGAGCGTTACCAAAGCGCAACGCGTGAGGCGAAACGAAACAGATGGAGGGCGTGGTAGTAATGCACAGGCATCGAGGAGCCGCGAATAGAAGAAAGCGCACGGGCATGGCGACGCTGCCCGTGCGATGAAGCTATTCCTTACATGCCTTTAACAGCGTAGATGCCAGGTGCGTTTCGCCAGTAACCCTTGTAGTCCATACCGTAGCCAAACACATAGCGATCAACGCAGCTGAGCCCCACGTAATCTGCTTTCAGATCTGGACGAGCCTTGCGCTGGTGATCCTTATCGACCAGCACCGCGGTATGCACAGCGGCAGCACCGGCATGCCTGCAAAAATCAATGATCGCACCAAGCGTATGTCCCTCGTCGAGGATGTCGTCGATGATCAGAACATCACGATCCATGAACGAGATTTCTGGCTTGGCCTTCCAGAACAGCTCTCCACCGCTCGTTTCGTTGCGATAACGTGTTGCATGGAGATAGGAGAGCTCGAGCGGGAAATTCAGCTTGGTCACCAGCTTGCCGGAGAAGATCAGCCCTCCGTTCATCACACAGAACACCACAGGATTGCGATCGGCCAGCTCAGCATTGATTTTCGCGGCCACCGCGTCGATTGCCGCTTCAACCTCGGCATCGGGGTACAGACAGTCGGCTTCAGCCATGATCTGGCGGATGTGTGCTAGATCGACGGACATGGCGATGCTCCAGGACAGTTAGAAGATGAAGCAGCCCTAGCGGCCACCCCCAAATTAAGGGGCGCGACGATACCGATGCGGCCAGGCACAGGGCAAGCCCTCCCCTACACATCAATAGCCGGTAACACGTCGATGCATTAATCTACGCCGGTTTATTCGACCGCCGGAGCCAGCCATGACTATTCGAGAGATCCGCCACCCGCTTATTCGCCACAAACTTGGGCTGATGCGCCGTGCCGATATCAGCACCAAGAATTTCCGCGAATTGGCGCAGGAAGTTGGCTCGATTCTGACGTACGAAGCGACTCGGGACCTGCCGCTGGAAAACTACAGCATTGATGGCTGGTGCGGTCCAGTCCAGGTAGAAAAGATTTCCGGCAAGAAAATCACCGTTGTACCAATTCTTCGTGCGGGCATCGGCATGCTGGATGGTGTACTCAGCTTGATTCCAGGCGCCAAAGTCAGCGCGGTCGGCATTGCTCGCAATGAGGAAACCCTGCAGGCACACACCTACCTGGAGCGCCTGGTTGATGACCTTGATCAGCGCCTGGCGATGATCATCGATCCGATGCTCGCCACTGGCGGATCCATGGTTGCCGCCATCGATATGCTGAAAAAGGCAGGCTGCAAGGAAATCCGCGCACTGGTTCTGGTTGCCGCACCGGAAGGTATTGATGCCGTCGAAAAGGCACATCCGGACGTCACCATCTACACCGCCTCCATTGATGACCGTCTGGACGAGAACGGCTACATCATGCCGGGCCTGGGCGATGCGGGAGATAAAATCTTCGGCACCAAGCAGAAGGACATCTGAGCATGTCGCAACCCTTGGAAGAACCGCTCGCGCGCCAGGTATTAGCCGGCGCCCAGATGCTGTTTGTCGCATTTGGCGCACTGGTGCTGATGCCGCTGATTACCGGGATGGATCCCAACGTCGCGCTGTTCACCGCCGGCATCGGCACCCTGTTGTTTCAATTGGTCACCAAACGCCAGGTTCCGGTATTCCTGGCGTCGAGTTTCGCCTTCATCGCCCCCATCATCGCGGCCAAGGGAGACTTCGGTCTGCCCGCCGTGCTTGGCGGCGTGGTGGCGGCCGGTATCGTCTACATGTTCCTTGGCTTTGCGGTTCGCCTGAAAGGTCCTGGATTCATCGACCGCCTGCTGCCACCGGTCGTGATCGCTCCGGTGATCATTTCCATTGGCCTCGCCCTATCACCTGTAGCGGTCAATATGGCGATGGGCAAGGCCGGTGACGGCAGCGCTCAGTTGGTCCCTTATGCGACAGCAATGATGATTTCGATGCCTGCACTGCTCACCACCCTGCTGGTGGCGGTGATGGGCAAAGGCCTGTTCCGACTGGTGCCAATCCTCGCCGGCGTCGCGGTGGGCTACGGCCTGTCGTTCATGTTTGGCGTCGTGGATACAGCCGGGATCGCGGCGGCACCCTGGCTGGCTATTCCTAACTTCGTCACACCGGAATTCCACTGGGGCGCTATTCTGTTCATGGTCCCGGTCGCGCTAGCGCCCGCTATCGAGCACATCGGTGGCGTAGTGGCGATTGGTGGCGTGACAGGCAAAAACTTCATCAAGAAGCCTGGCCTGCACCGCACATTGCTCGGCGACGGCCTGGCGACCTCGGCCGCAGGCCTGTTCGGCGGCCCGCCTAACACCACGTATGCGGAAGTGACCGGCGCGGTAATGCTCACCAAGAACTACAACCCGAAAGTCATGACCTGGGCGGCGATCTTCGCCATTGTCCTAGCGTTTATCGGCAAGTTCGGCGCTGGACTGCTAAGCATTCCGGTGCCGGTCATGGGTGGCATTCTTTGCCTGCTGTTCGGCTCGATTGCCGTGGTTGGCTTGAGCACCCTGATTCGCCATCAGGTGGATCTGGCGGAAGCACGGAATCTCATCATCGTTTCAGTAACGTTGGTGTTCGGTATTGGCGGCATGGCCTTCGGCTACGGAGAGTTCAGCCTGTCCGGAATTTCGCTGTGCGCCATCATCGCACTGCTGCTCAACCTGGTGCTACCCGGCGGCGAAGGCTGGAAAAACAAGCAAATCGAAGAAAACATCTAGTCTGCTAGGCCAGCACGTCCGTGCTGGCTTCTTACCCTTTCGCGGCGCTTCTGGCTTGCAGCTATCCCAACGCAAGACGCGTAGACTGCCGCGATGACACAATCTTCCATCCCGCACCGTCAATTGGCTGACGACACAGTCAGCTGCAGCAGCTGCGCCGCGTGCTGCTGCCGCCTCGAAGTCATGCTGCTGACCGATACCGGCGTCCCGGAACGCTTCATCGATGAAGACGATTGGGGTGGCCAAGTCATGCGCCGTCTGGACGACGGTTGGTGCGCGGCGCTGGACCGGGACAGCATGCGCTGCACTATCTACAGTCAGCGCCCACTTATCTGTCGAGAGTTCGAGCTGGGCTCGGACGATTGCCTGGAAGAGCGCAAAGGCTCAGCACGCGCCTATCTGGACGGCTGACGGCTTACACCATCAGCTTCAGCATCGATCGGTCAGAACGAGGCTCGATAATGCAGCGCGTAAGTTTCGATGCCGTCGTTGGGGTCCTTGATGCCAGCGTTGGAATAGTGAATAGCCCGTAAGCCTATCTCCTGTCCGCCAGCGAAACGCAGGCCAGCACCGAACCGATCCTCGAACTGGAAGGAGGACCCAAGATCATTGTTTTCTATTTCGGTGTTTTCGAAAGCCGCGATGCCGATGCCCGCTTCCAGGTAAGGTTTTACCGATCCAGTGCTGAACTCGTACACGAACACTGGCGCCAGTGAGATGCTGTGATTGCTCGAGGTCTCGTCACCTTCCCAGTACGTGTAACCCGCATCCCAATACCCGGTCAGCCGACCCACACCCGTCTCGAACCAGCTACGATTGAAATCCATCTGCGCCCCCAGTCGATAAGTCATCGTCGACTCGCCGGTACGCCCGATTGCAGCTGTCAGGTCAAGAGCATGGGCTGCAGCTACCTGGCCCAGCGAAATTGCCGCAACCGCAGCGAAGGAGATCAATTTATTCATGCGAAATTTCCTTATCGAAATTGGCCAAGCTTTTCGTTTTTTCAATATTGCTTAAGTACAGAGGGCTAGCGCAGCGGGGAGTTCCTAAGCAGAACAGTAGGAAGCTGTACCGTTTTCACCCCAAAGTACCGGAAGAACGCCAGCCAATCGCAGGGGATCGCCGCTGCTCCAGAAGCGCACCAGCGCCTCGCCTTCGCTTTGCTGTCCGTTGGCCGCCAGCAGGGTTTCGAGATGCCGCGCGACAGCGGCCCCGGTATCAACCAGAGCGACCGTTGCGGGAAGAATCTCGCGCAACAAGGGCTTCACAAACGGATAGTGGGTGCAGCCGAGAATCAGCGTATCGCACCCCTGCTCGATCAAGGGCTGGACCAGGCTCTCCAACAGCGTGCGGGTGCCGGTCGTAGCGAGCTCGCCTGCCTCGATACGCTCGACAAGACCCGGGCATGGCTGCGTGATGACACGCACGTCGCTGGCGAAACGGTCGAGCAGCGCCGCAAATTTAGCGCTCTTCAAGGTGCCCGTCGTGGCCAGCACGCCCACCACTCCACTGCGGGTTGCCAGAGCGGCAGGCTTGACCGCAGGTTCCATCCCAACCACAGGAAGCTGTGGATACTGCTCTCGCAAGTCCGCCACCCCGGCCGCCGTCGCCGTGTTGCAGGCTAGCACCAGCGCTTTGGCGCCCTGCTCAAGCAGAAAAGCAGCGATGGCCCGGCAGCGCTCGCGGATGAATTCCGGACTTTTCTCGCCATAGGGAACATGGCCACTGTCCGCCACATACAACAACGACTCATGGGGCAGGCGCGCACGGATCTCCCGAAGCACCGACAGCCCACCCACACCGGAATCGAAAACCCCTATCGGCCGGCTGTCAGTCACGGCTAAGGCCACAGACGGCGCAAGACGGGTCGCGCTTAACCTTGAGTTCGCGAAATCGACTGGAAAGCGCATCTACCAGCAGCAACCGGCCAATCAAAGGCTCACCGAAGCCGGCCAGCAGCTTGATCGCTTCAAGCGCCTGCAAACTGCCAATCATCCCGACGACTGGGCCAAGAACACCGGCTTCGCTGCAGGTCAGCTCGGCCTCGGAGCCATGGCCGTAAAGGCAGTGATAGCAAGGGCTGGTCTCGACCCTAGGGTCGAACACCGACAGCTGCCCCTCGAGCCGAATAGCCGCACCGCTTACCAGTGGCTTTACCGCGGCTACACAGGCGGCATTCACTGCTTCACGAACCGCAAAATTGTCCGTGCAGTCCAGCACCAGGTCGACTGCTGACACGGCCGCTTCAAGCGTATCGACGTCCATCGCGACGCGGTGCGGCACCAGTTTGATCAAAGGGTTAAGGGCAGATAGTCGAGCCATTGCCGAATCCACCTTGTGCATGCCCACCGATGCGGTGTCGTGAGCAATCTGCCGCTGCAGATTGGTCAGATCGAGGCGATCAAAGTCCGCCAGATGTAATTCGCCAACCCCGGCCGCAGCCAGATATAGCGCGACCGGTGAGCCGAGCCCGCCAAGCCCGACGATCAGTACACGGCTTTGCTTAAGCCTGAGCTGACCCTCGATATCGACCTGTCGCAGCAAGATCTGCCGGCTGTAACGCAGCAGCTCGTCGTCGCTCAGCATGCACATTTCCTCTCTTGATTCATGGCAGCCGCCCGAGGCTGACACGCTCGTGGCCACCGAAGTCCCTGCAGCTGGCGACATCAACGAAACCACCGGCGCTCAACAGGCTCCGCACCGCTGACGCCTGATCGTAACCGTGCTCAAGTACCAGCCAGCCGGTTGAACTCAGGTGACCGGGCGCCCGCGCAATGATCAGGCGAATGTCGTCCAGACCATCAACACCCGATACCAGCGCACTGCTCGGCTCGAAACGCACGTCACCCTGCATCAGATGCGGATCACTGGCGGGGATGTAGGGCGGGTTGGAGACGATCAATTCATAACGCTGGCCCGCAATCGATGAAAACCAGTGGCTCTCGAGAAAGACCGTATTGCCGAGCCCGAGCCGCTGGGCATTACGAGCCGCCAGCGTAACGGCTTCAGTGACGCGGTCCACACCGGTGACCTGCCAGGCCGGACGCTCACTGGCAAGCGCCAGGGCAATCGCACCGGTTCCCGTGCCCAGATCGAGCACGCTCACCGCACTAGCAGGCAACACCTTCATGGCTGTCTCTACCAGCAGCTCAGTGTCCGGTCGTGGAATCAAGGTATGCGGCGCCACTTCGAGCTCAAGGCTCCAGAAGCCCTGACGACCCAGAATGTAGGCTACCGGCTCGCCAAGGCGACGACGTTCGAGATGGGCGACAAAGCGGGCCTCGTCCTCAGGCAGCACTTCGCGCTCAGGCCAGGTGCGCAGATAGCTCGGCGACCTGCCCAGCACGGCGGCAAGCAGCCATTCGGCATCGAGCTTGGCGCTCGGCGAGTCGGGTAACTGGGCGGCACGCAGCAGGGAGTCGATTGTCGCCATGCTCGAGGTATCCAGGATTCAGTTGTACCGCAGTCAGCGAACCAAACCGGTCCGCCGATAAATAGAGCAGTCAATCACCCAGCGCGGCGAGCTGATCCGCTTGATATTCCTGCAACAGTGGCTCGATCACCTGCTCCACCGCACCGCCGACCACTTCGTTAAGGGAATACAGCGTCAAGTTGATACGGTGGTCCGTAACGCGCCCCTGCGGGAAGTTGTAGGTCCGAATGCGTTCGGAACGATCGCCCGAGCCCACCAGCAGCTTGCGCGTATCGGAAATTTCCTTGTGCGCCGCGCTGTCCTGCACGTCTTGCAGCTTGGCTGCCAGCCAAGACATGGCCCGCGCACGGTTCTTGTGCTGCGAGCGCTCTTCCTGGCATTCGACGACGATACCGCTGGGCATGTGAGTGATGCGCACCGCCGAGTCAGTCTTGTTGATGTGCTGTCCGCCCGCACCTGAGGCACGGTAGGTGTCGACGCGCAGGTCGGCCGGATTGATTTCGATCGCGATCTGCTCGTCTGGCTCGGGCAGAACCGCAACGGTGCAGGCCGAGGTATGAATACGTCCTTGGGACTCGGTTTCCGGAACGCGCTGGACCCGGTGTGCGCCCGACTCGAACTTGAGCTTGGCGAAGACGTTATCGCCCTCGACCCGCGAGATCACCTCTTTGTAGCCGCCGTGCTCGCCCGGGCTTTCAGACAGGATCTCGACGCGCCAGCCTTGCCGTTCGGCGTAGCGAGAATACATACGAAACAGATCCCCAGAGAAGATCGCGGCTTCATCGCCACCGGTGCCAGCCCGAATTTCGAGGAACACGTTACGCCCATCCTTGGGATCCTTCGGCAGGAGCATACGCTGCAGCCGAGCCTCAATCGCCTCGAGCTTGCCGCGCGCCTCGGCAACCTCTTCTTCGGCCATCTCACGCACGTCCGGATCATTGTCCTTGAGCAGTGCCTGAGCCCCCTCAAGGTCGGACTGCATCTTGAGAAATTCGCGGTAAGCGGCGATAACCGGTTCGACCTCGGCGTACTCGCGCGAATAGGCGCGAAAACGGGTCTGATCGCTGATCACTTCAGCGTCACCCAGTAACGCTGTCAGCTCTTCGAAGCGGTCCTGCAAGGTATCGAGTTTGTTGAGCAGCGACGCTTTCATGGTTTGTCCGTGCTGTCTTGCAGGGCGAAGAGGTCCTGGACGATGCTCAGTGCCTCCACTCGCCCTTCGGCTGAAAGTTTTTTCAACTGTACGCTAGGCGCGTGCAGCAACTTGTTGGTCAATCCCCGCGCCAGCTGCGCCAGCGCATCCTCGGCTGTGCCGCCATTGGCCAGCAACCGCTGGGCGCGCAGCAATTCTTCATCACGAAGGCGCTCAGCGTGCTGCCGATAAGCCTTGAGCACATCCACGGCGGCCAGCTCACGCAGCCGCGCCATGAAATCGTCAGTTCCGACCGCAACCAGCTCTTCGGCGGCCTGGGCTGCGCCCTGGCGGCTCTTGAGATTCTCTGCGACCACCTCATGAAGATCATCGACGGTGTAGAGATAGACGTCATCCAGATCGGCGACCTGCGCTTCTATATCGCGCGGCACCGCGATATCCACCATGAACATCGGTTTGTGCTTGCGTTTCTTCAACGCCTGCTCGACCGCACCCTTGCCTAGAATTGGTAGCTGGCTGGCTGTCGAACTGATGACGATATCGCTGTTGTAGAGTTCCTGCGGGATGTCGGCAAGCAAGATGGCATGGGCACCGAACTGCTCGGCCAGCGCGCTTGCGCGTTCGAGGGTACGGTTGGCAACCACGATGCGCTTGACGCCCTGCTCGTGCAGGTGCCGTGCAACCAGGGTGATGGTTTCGCCAGCGCCGATCAGCAATGCCTGGCTGCGATCGAGATTGGCGAATATCTGCTTGGCCAGGCTGACCGCAGCGAAGGCGACCGAAACCGGATTTTCACCAATGGCAGTGTCAGTACGTACTGTCTTGGCGGTACTAAAGGTCGCCTGGAACAGACGCCCCAGCAGCGGGCCGACGCTACCGGCCTCGCGCGCCACGGCATAAGCGGACTTCATCTGCCCGAGAATCTGCGGCTCGCCCAGCACCATCGAATCCAGACCGGAGGCCACACGCATCATGTGCCGCACGGCCTGGTCGTCGGTGTGCACATAGGCACAGGCTTTGAGGTCCTCGAGACTCAAGCGATGGTAGTTGGCCAACCAGGCCAACACCGTCTCGGCCTCGAGCTGCTCCTGCTCTAGGTAAAGCTCGCTGCGATTGCAGGTCGACAGAATCGCGGCTTCACGCGTAGGCGTGACCCGACACAGCTGCTGCAGCGCCTCAACCATCTGTTCGGGCGTGAACGCCACACGCTCGCGCACGTCCACCGATGCGGTCTTGTGATTAATGCCAAGCGCGATGAAAGCCATGCAGGATCGCTGATTCGAAAACGGAGCGCGCGATTCTCCTACTTCGCCTGCCTCAGAACAACCATTGCCAGACATTGTCTGTAACGGACCGAACCCACAAAACGCTGGGCCAAAGCCGAGCCGTGTGCTTGCCTGGCGCCTTGTGTCATCATGCCGCGACCGCAGACCAGCCTAAGTTTCCTATGAAAAAATTCCTCGCCCTCAGCGCCGCTCTACTTCTCGGTGGCTGCCAAAGCTTCATGCAAAGCCCCCCTGACAGCGGCCCGCCAATCGAGGAAGTCACGGCGGAACCTGCGGCAAAAAGCCCAAGCGAGTACGGCTCGTTCAGCGGCGATACCCTCTATGCATTATTGGTGGCAGAGCTGGCCGGCCAGCGCAACCGCTTCGATATCGCTTTGGGCAGCTATGTCCAACAAGCCAACGCGACCCAGGATGCCGGCGTGGCTGAACGCGGATTCCGCATCGCCGAATACCTCGGTGCCGACCAGGCGGCGCTGGATACGGCGATTATCTGGGCGAACAATGCACCGGACAATCTCGACGCCCAGCGAGCTGCAGCCATTCAGTTGGCGCGCGCAGGGCGCTATGAGGAATCGCTGTCGTTCATGGAAAAGGTGCTCAGGGGTCAGGGCGACACGCATTTCGACTTCCTCGCGCTGTCCGCCGCTGAAACCGATCCGGACACGCGCAGCGGCCTGCTCAAGAGCTTTGACCAGTTGTTGGCCAAGCATCCCGACAATCCTCAACTGAAATTCGGCAAGGCCGTCCTGCTGCAGCAGGACGCTCGCCCCGAAGAAGCACTCGCGCTGCTCGAGGAGCAACCGTCCGACGAGCAGGAAATTCCGTCGATTTTGCTCCAGGCGCGGCTGTTACAGATTCTCGAGCGTGGCCACGAGGCCATGCCGCTGCTGGAAAACAGCCTCCGCCTGCATCCCGAAGATAAGCGCTTGCGCTTGACCTATGCGCGCCTTCTGGTGGAGCAAGATCGGTTCGAGGACGCAATGGGCGAATTCGCTACGCTGGTTCAGCAGCACCCTAGCGACGATGACTTGCGCTTTTCGCTGGCGCTGGTATGCCTTGAAGCGCAGGCCTGGCGTGAGGCGATCGTCTATCTGGAAGAGCTGATCGACCGCGGGAGTCATCTGGACGCCGCTCATTTCAACCTAGGCCGCGCTTACCGTGAGCTAGGCAAAAATGAGCAGGCATTGACCGCGTTCGCCAAGGTCGGACCTGGCAATGAATACCTGCCGGCGAAACTGATGCAGGCGGAGCTGCTGTTTGCCCTCGGCCGCAACCAGGAAGCGTCGAGACTGCTGGCAAGCGCTCGTGACGAGCAGCCTGACTACGCTATTCAGCTATACCTCATTGAGCTGGAAGCACTCTCCGGGCAGCAGCAGATAGAAGCGGCATGGAAACTGGCGGAACAGGCGTTGAATGAATTTCCCGACGACCTGAACCTGCTCTATACCCGGGCTATGGTTGCGGAGAAGCGTGGCGACCTGCCTCAGCTGGAGAGAGACCTTCGCTACATCATCGAGCGCGAGCCCGACAATGCAATGGCTATCAATGCGCTCGGCTATACCCTGGCTGACCGCACCGACCGATACCAAGAAGCACTTGATCTAATCGAACAGGCTTATCGTATCAACCCTGACGATGCCGCAATTCTCGACTCACTTGGCTGGGTCAACTATCGACTGGGCAATCTGCAGGAAGCAGAAGCCCAGCTGCGCAAGGCGCTTGAGCGCTTTCCCGACCATGAAGTCGCCGCTCATCTTGGCGAAGTACTGTGGTCTGCTGGCAAGCAGCGCGAAGCGCGCGCCATCTGGGCAAAAGCGCTGAAGGAAAATTCGGACAGCGAAGTCCTGCGCGAAACCATCAAACGCCTGACAGGCTCGGAGAAACCCTGACCCATGAAGCTGATGCGTAACCTGCTGATCTCCACCTTTGCCCTGCTGCTGGCTGGTTGCGCCGGTCTTGGTCCGCAGGAGTCCGTGGAAGGCCCCGGCAATGCCGAGGACTGGAAAGCCCATAAGGCCCACATCAGCGAGATCGATGGCTGGCAGATCAGCGGCAAGATTGGCATCCAGGCACCGCAGGATTCAGGCAGCGGCACCTTGTTCTGGCTGCAGCGCCAGGGCTACTTCGACATCCGCCTTTCTGGCCCTCTGGGGCGTGGCGCCACGCGCCTGACAGGACGTCCTGATGCGGTGGCGCTGGAGGTTGCCGGACAGGGACGCTTCGAGGCCGAATCGCCAGAGGCATTGGTTGAAAGCAAGCTGGGATGGCAATTGCCTGTCTCCCACCTTCTCTATTGGGTACGCGGCCTTCCGGCGCCGGATAGCCGCAGCCGCATTGCGCTTGATCCCAACGGGCGACTTGCCAGCTTGCAGCAGGATGGTTGGGATGTGCAGTATCTGGGCTACACCGAGGAGGACGGGTACACACTGCCAAACCGCATCAAACTGGCAGGCCGGGACCTCAAGATCACACTGGTTGTGAAGGACTGGCAACCGCGCCAGCTCGGACACTGATGCGCGCGCTGACACTTCCCGCCCCAGCCAAACTCAATCTCATGCTGCATATCCTCGGCCGTCGCGCCGACGGCTACCATGAGCTGCAAACGCTGTTTCAATTCCTTGACCACGGTGACGAGCTGACCTTTACAGCTCGAACCGATGGACAGATTCGATTGCACACGGACCTTCCCGGCGTCGACCACGACAGTAACCTGATCGTCCGCGCTGCACGCCTGCTACAGACCCACAGCGCCTGCACCCTCGGCGCTGACATAGCACTGATCAAGCGCCTGCCCATGGGCGGCGGTATCGGCGGCGGAAGCTCCGACGCGGCCACTACCCTGCTGGGCCTGGATTACCTCTGGCATACTCGCCTTGGCGTAGATCGACTGGCGGCTATCGCCCTGACCCTGGGCGCCGACGTGCCAGTGTTTGTCAGAGGCCGCGCGGCCTTTGCAGAAGGGGTCGGTGAACGCCTGCAACCGGTCGAATTGAGCGAACCCTGGTACCTTGTCGTCGCTCCGCAAGTCTCTGTTAGTACAGCGGAAATATTTTCCGACCCAGAGTTGACACGCAATACCCCGGCCATTACAGTTCGCAGCCTTCTTGCAGGGGGCGGTCATAACGACTGTCAGCCGGTAGTCGAGAGGCGTTACCCAGAAGTTCGTAACGCTTTGAGCTTGTTGAACAAATTTGTTCCAGCAAGAATGACCGGCACTGGAGCTTGTGTGTTTGGGAGCTTCCCAAACAAAGGTGAGGCTGATAAAGTTTGCCGCCAACTTCCAGCCGATTTACCAGCATTCACTGCTCAAGGTCGCAACATTTCGATGCTGCACCGAAAGCTCGCAAAGCTGGCAGAGGAAGTAAGTGGTTAGAGGTTGTACGTTACAGGGGCGTCGCCAAGCGGTAAGGCACCAGGTTTTGATCCTGGCATGCGTTGGTTCGAATCCAGCCGCCCCTGCCAAACATCACGAGAGCTGTTCAAAACGCCTGGCCTTTTGAACAGCTTTTTGTTTCATCGGATCCACCCTCAGGCAGGTACTGCGCGTGTCCAAGATGATGGTCTTCACGGGGAATGCCAACCCCGACCTGGCCCGGCGTGTTGTACGTCAGCTGCATATCCCTCTCGGTGACGCCTACGTCGGTAAATTCTCCGACGGCGAAATCAGTGTCGAGATCAATGAGAACGTTCGCGGTAAGGACGTCTTCCTGATTCAGCCGACCTGTGCTCCCACCAACGACAATCTGATGGAACTGGTTGTGATGGCCGACGCCTTCCGCCGGTCCTCCGCCACTCGCATTACAGCCGTCATCCCCTACTTTGGTTACGCCCGTCAGGATCGCCGTCCGCGCTCCGCACGTGTGCCGATCAGTGCCAAGGTCGTGGCCGACATGCTCGATGTGGTAGGCGTTAACCGCGTCCTCACGGTCGACCTGCACGCCGATCAGATTCAGGGCTTCTTCGACATGCCCGTGGATAACATCTACGGCTCGCCAGTCCTGGTTGATGACATCCAGGCTCAGCGCTTCGAGAACCTGATGATCGTCTCCCCCGATATTGGTGGCGTGGTGCGTGCTCGTGCCGTCGCCAAGTCGCTGGGTGTGGATCTGGCGATCATCGACAAGCGTCGCCCGAAGGCCAACCAGTCTGAGGTGATGCACATCATTGGCGATATCGAAGGTCGTACCTGCATCCTCGTCGATGACATGGTCGATACCGCCGGCACTCTGTGCCACGCCGCTACTGCTCTGAAAGATCATGGCGCTGCCAAGGTCTTTGCGTATTGCACTCACCCGATTCTGTCCGGTCGCGCCATCGAGAACATCGAAGGCTCGGTTCTCGACGAGCTGGTCGTGACCAATACCATTCCGCTGTCCGCAGCGGCGCAAGCCTGTACCCGTATTCGCCAGCTGGACATCGCGCCAATGGTGGCTGAAGCGGTTCGCCGCATCAGCAATGCTGAATCGATCAGCGCGATGTTCCGCTAAGCCCAACGCTTAGCCCTTTGCGCAGAACGAAAATGTGCCCCGCCTCGTGCGGGGTTTTTTGCCCAACCGCCCGGTAGCGCTGGTCGCGAGCGTTTCGGGTGCGTTGTTATCCTGGAGAAACACAATGACTGATTTCACTCTGAATGCCCAAGTGCGTTCCGACCTGGGGAAAGGTGCGAGCCGCCGCCTGCGTCGTAACGCCAGCCTCGTCCCGGCCGTAATCTACGGTGGTGACAAGGCCCCGCAGTCCATCAGCCTGCTGTTGAAAGATCTGGCCAAGATGCTGGAAAACGAAGCCTCCTTCAGCCACGTGCTGACCCTGAATGTTGATGGCCAGAACGAATCCGTTCTGATCAAGGCACTGCAGCGTCATCCGTCCAAAGGCTTCGTCCTGCACGCTGACTTCGTCCGCGTAGTCGAAGGTCACAAGCTGACCGCTACCGTTCCGCTGCACTTCATCAATCAGGAAACCTCGGTTGGCGTGAAGCAGCAGGGTGGCGAAATCCTGCACAACATCAACGAAGTCGAAGTGTCTTGCATGCCGCAAGATCTGCCGGAATTCATCGAGGTCGACATGGCCAAGGTTGAAGTCGGCCAGGTTCTGCACATGACCGACCTGACCCTGCCGAAAGGCGTTCAGCTGGTTGCCCTGGCACACGGCAGTGACCTGCCAGTTGCCAACGTTCACGCACCTCGCGTGAGCAAGGAAGACACTCCGAAAGAAGAAGGCGCTGCCGAGTAATCCACTCGTCATCACCTGAGGAAGGGCCTCTGTCGTGACTGCCGTTAAACTGATCGTCGGCCTGGGTAACCCAGGCCCTGAATACGACCAGACCCGGCATAACGCAGGGGCCCTTTTCGTTGAGCGTCTGGCTGCCCACAAGGGCGTCAACCTCAGCCCCGATCGCAAGTATTTCGGCCTGGTCGGCAAGTTTCGCCATCAGGACGAAGATGTCCGCCTGTTGATCCCCACCACCTTCATGAACCGCAGCGGTCAGGCGGTGGCTGCACTGGCTGGATTTTTCCGAATTCCTCCCGAGTCCATCCTGGTTGCCCACGATGAACTCGACATGCCCCCCGGCATTGCCAAGCTCAAACAGGGCGGCGGCCATGGCGGGCATAACGGGCTTCGCGACATCATTGCCAAGCTCGGCAATCAGAATAATTTCTACCGCCTGCGTCTGGGCATCGGTCATCCGGGCCACAGCAGCCTGGTAACCGGTTATGTATTGGGCCGGGCGCCCCAGGCCGAGCGTGAAAAGCTCGACGCCAGCATCGACTTTACGTTCGACGTGCTACCCGAGATTCTCGCCGGTGACTGGACGCGTGCGATGCAGCGTCTGCACAGCCAGAAGGCCTGATCGAACTCGACGCGGGACCGCAAGACAAGGCAACGGCTGAGCGGAAAGCTTGCACTGCAGCGCATCACGAAGCCGTTTAACGCAGTTTGGCAACGCCGGTAGCGCATCCGCTGCCAGCCAGTACCGAGGCAAGACACCATGGGATTCAATTGCGGCATCGTCGGCCTGCCCAACGTCGGCAAGTCCACCCTGTTCAACGCGCTGACCAAGTCCGGAATCGCTGCGGAAAACTTCCCCTTCTGCACCATCGAGCCGAACAGCGGTATCGTACCGATGCCCGATCCGCGCCTGCAGGCCCTGGCCGACATCGTCAAGCCAGAGCGAATCCTGCCGACTACCATGGAGTTCGTCGACATCGCTGGCCTCGTTGAAGGCGCTTCCAAAGGCGAAGGTCTGGGCAACAAGTTTCTAGCCAACATCCGCGAAACCGATGCAATTGCCCACGTGGTGCGCTGCTTTGAAGACGAGAACGTCATTCACGTCTCCAACTCGGTCGACCCCAAGCGCGACATCGAAATCATCGAACTGGAACTGATCTTTGCCGACCTCGACAGCTGCGAAAAGCAACTGCAGCGCGTCACACGCAACGCCAAGGGCGGCGACAAGGAAGCCGTCGCGCAGAAAGCGCTGCTGGAAAAGCTGATCCCGCACTTCACCGAAGGCAAGCCGGCCCGCACGCTGCTGAAGAAGCTGGGTGAGGACGAGATGCAACTGGCCAAGGGTTTCCACCTGCTGACCAGCAAGCCGGTAATGTATATCGCCAACGTTGCCGAAGACGGTTTCGAGAACAATCCGCATCTGGACGTGGTAAACGCCATCGCAGCCGAAGAAGGTGCCGTCGTGGTGCCGGTGTGCAACAAGATTGAAGCGGAAATCGCCGAGCTAGACGATGGTGAGGAAAAGGATATGTTCCTCGAGTCGCTAGGCCTCGAAGAGCCCGGCTTGAACCGCGTGATTCGTGCCGGTTATGAACTGCTGAACCTGCAGACCTACTTCACCGCTGGCGTGAAGGAAGTCCGCGCCTGGACCGTGAAGATCGGCGCCACCGCCCCCCAGGGTGCCGGCGTGATCCACACCGATTTCGAGAAAGGCTTCATCCGCGCCGAAGTGGTCGCCTATAACGACTTCATTCAGTACAAGGGCGAAGCCGGCGCCAAGGAAGCCGGAAAATGGCGCCTGGAAGGCAAGGAATACATCATCAAGGACGGCGACGTGATGCACTTCCGCTTCAACGTGTAAGCGAAATCGCCAGCCCGGCATGCGCTTGATGCAACTCTCAAAAAGCCTCGCTCACGCGAGGCTTTTTGCATTCCGAGCCGCAAACTCGTCCTGCTGAACAGTCGGGAAAAGCGTCTGCTCCAGGCATCTGACTGACGACCGGTACGGAATCTGACCATCATCCGCGGAATATTCGCCCCGCTTGCGCGGTCGGAACAGGCAGACCTGCCGAAGCCGGAGCCCAGATGAACAGCCTCACCGAACCACCGCTACAGCACCTCGACGACGCCTTTTTCGACCGGGACGCGCAAGTCGTCGCTCAGGCATTGCTTGGAACCGTGATTCGCCACTGCGTCGACGGGCTGTGGTTGTCGGCGCGCATCATCGAGACAGAGGCCTACTACATCGACGAGAAAGCCAGTCACTCATCCCTCGGCCACAGCCCCTCACGGCGCGCCATGTTCATGCCATCCGGCCATCTCTATCTCTATTATTCACGCGGCGGGGACTCGCTCAATTTCAGCGTACAAGGGGACGGCAACGCCGTCTGCATCAAGGCTGGATATCCCTGGGTAGACTCGCTGTCATGTGAAGAGTCCATCGAACGCATGCGCACCAACAGCCCCGCGGCCGCAGGCGGGCCACGTCCCCTGACCCGCCTCTGCTCCGGCCAAACACTGCTATGCAAAGCACTGGGGCTGAAGGTGACGGAGTGGAATGCCCAGCGCATGGATCCTGCCAGGCTGCGCGTGGACGACATTGGCGCCCGGCCGGACATCATCCAGACAACACGCCTGGGCATCCCGGCCGGCCGCGACGAGCATCTGCCCTACCGCTTCGTGGATGCGGGCTTTGCCGCGCACTGCACGCGTAATCCGCTGCGTCGCGGGCAACAAGAAGGCCAGGATTACGCACTGCTGCGCCGCGAGTCATTGGCGAGCTAGTTTCTGACTCAAACAGCCCTGACCAAGCGAATCCGCGTGATCTCCGACGGCGCCCCAAAGCGCAGCGGCGGCCCCCAGTAACCGGTGCCACGGCTGATATAGATCTGCATTTCACCGACGCGCTGCAACCCCGCCACCCAAGGCTGCTGCCAACGCACGAAATGCATCCAGGGCCAGAACTGCCCGCCGTGCGTATGTCCCGACAACTGCAGATCGCAGCCCACCTCCAACGCGGCCTTGGCCGAACGGGGTTGGTGCGCCAGCAGGATGCGCGGCACGTCATCGGGCGCACCGGCAAATGCTGCGACCGGATCGCTGCGATGGTTGGGCCGAAACAGCTCGGCCGAGTAATCGGCAATGCCTGCCAATACCATACGTGCATGGCCGTGTTCGAGCTGAACATGACGATTGAGCAGCACGGCCATACCCAGCCGCTCGAACTCGGCAATCCAGCTGTCCGCACCGGAGTAATACTCGTGATTGCCGGTCACCACATACGTACCATGCCGCGCGCTTAGTTGCGCCAACGGGGCAATGTCATCGGCCAGATCGGCAACGCCGCCATCTACCAGATCACCGGTAATCACGATGAGGTCCGGCGAAAGCCCGTTGACCCGCCTGACGATCGCATCGATGTAGCCCTGCTTGATCGTCGGCCCCACGTGGATGTCGCTGAGCTGCACGATGCTGAAGCCCTCCAGCCCAGGAGGAAGATCTCGCAGCGCAATGTCGCGTTCAACCACACGAGCCGTGCGCCGCGCATTGAGCACGCCGAACAGGGTGACCGCTGCGACCGCAACGATCACGGCCAACGCCGAGCCCCGCCCGATAGCAGCCGACTCCCACCCGAGCAGCGAGGCCACCACCAAAACAAAGGCGCGCAGCAGTGCGAAGATCGCCAGGCCGGACCACGCCAGCAGCGCACTTCCCGCTCCGCGCACCAGCACGCCGAAACGCATCAGCACAGCCGAGAGCACGAGATAGCCCCACGCCAAGACGCTGCCGAACAGCCCGAGTGAAAGATCTGGAATGAGCGTGACGCCGATGAACACATGCAAGCCAATCAGCAGCGCAACAACCAACAACCGCCTGTTCATGCGTTAGCGTCTCTTGAGCAAGGAGGGGCATATTGTTACGCACCCTGGCCGCAGGCGGCGTAACGGACCGAAAAGAATCTATAGCTCGGATACCATGGACGTTCCTAACGCCCCTATGCCAAAGCACAGAAAAAGCGCGGCTCATAGGGCATAGACCTTCCGACCAGCGCCAACCGTGATAGACGTTGGCCGTCACTAACTATTTACCCACCCGTTCACATCCTATCCACTGAGGTGTCCGGATTGATTCGGCGCCCAGCGTGAATGGCCACCGCCGGACAGACCCGACCGCAAGCGAATGATTGATCGAGCCAGAACCGCAGCTGCCCTCCCACCTTGGTGCAGAGCTGGAGCGCGCCAGCCTCACCGTTGCACGCCTCCGGCACGGCTAGCACCACGATAAGTACAAACTAACCGCTACATCACGCCAGGATCAGGCATCGGGTCCGGGGGTGGCGGTTCTTTTTCCAGCTGCTCAAGTACTTCGTCCGGCAGAACGCCGCCATCGTCCAGCTCGGTGTCACTCTCGGCGTCGTCGAGGTCGTTCAACGGCGATTCGTCCGCCAGCCAGGGATGCAGCGGCTTATCGCTTGGAAGGGTAATGCTGAGCATGATTGATCTCCTCGCATAGGTGCCTGACGAATTAGGCAGGCCCGGCACTGCATCGTTCGGACCGGTCATCCATGACACGTCCAGGCATGCTCGCCTTGCACGCGCTCAGACAGATGGAAAAACAGATGATCCGTGCAGCTGGCGCGGTGTAGCGGTAGTAAAACCACATGGATCGGTTGGAGCACCTTACGTTTGCCTTGGCCAGCACCAAATGCGAACGCCTCGCTGCCAGCCTTCCGCGCAAGTGCTGCGAATGACAGACGCGGGAGCTGCAACAGATCGCCTCGCCCGACCGCAACGAGCGCCTGGCCACCCCTAGACACGCGCCAAACGGGATTGAGCGCCAGCGCACCGACAACGGTCGGACCGGCGGCATAAGCATTTGAAAAAGCAGGTAGAAAAAGCACACCCGGAGGGTTGACACACAACCGCTCGGCGCGAATAATGCGCGCCACTTGGCTACGTAGCTCAGTTGGTTAGAGCATAGCATTCATAATGCTGGGGTCCGGGGTTCAAGTCCCTGCGTAGCCACCAAATTCAAAAAGGGTTCAGCGAAAGCTGGACCCTTTTTTTGTGCCTGCCGTTTAGCCAACCGCACCGAGAGCGCACCATGAGAGACGACTTCGACAATATGCGCGCTGAGCGCGAAACGCCCTATCGCACCGTTGCCGCCCATACCAACTCGCACGCTGGGCTCTGGAAACAGATCGCGATCGGCATCGTGGTTGGGCATCTGTCATTGGGGTTGATCGGCGCGATGGGCTGGATGGTAGCGGCGCAGCTGCTTATTGGGGATTTGCAGATCGTTGCGCCGTGGATAGCGAAGCCTCAGGGATGAATGGGATTGCTTTGACTGAAACAGGCTATCCCTAGCACGTGAAACTGAAATCTATCCCTTCCTCATTGCCGGCGCGCAGCGCATGTCGCGGAGCAGGCATTGCATCACCCTGCCTGCGCCCGAGATCAAACGTGTAACGCAGACCGCTCTCCCTGATCTGCCACTCGGCAGCCACATCGCCGAGCAACATTTCGGTCGCCGCATCCGCCAGATAGCGTAGCTGAAGCAATAGCTGCCGTGCGGAGCTCTGCTGCCAGATACGGAGTGCCACCAGTGCCATGAGCATCTGCTTCAGTGCATCCGGTTTCATCTCGCTCCGTTCATGGAACAGCCGCACCAGCACGCCGCTTAGCAACCAGTCGACGGTCAATTTTCCGAAGTCCGGTGAGAGCCGCGTCCATGGAACAGCCGCAGACATCATCGGCCACAATGGTCTGTGCGGCGGGCAGATGGCCTTGCAAGAAATGAGCGGTTTGAGAGTCATACAAAAACATAGTCGGCAGCGTTACCGCACATTACAAACGAGGCCGCCGCCGACATCAGCCCTCAGATATCCAGGCAGATCTTGCCGAAGTGCTGGTTGGTTTCCTGGTAGCGGAACGCCTCGACGATATCGTCCAGTGCAAAATGCTTGTCGATCACCGGGCGAATGCCATTGGCATCGATGGCTCGGATCATCTCCTGCTGCTGTGTGCGGCTGCCGACCAGTACGCCCTGTAAACGCAACTGGCGCACCAGCGCCGGCACCAGCGGCAGCTCGCCGGCAACACCGGTGAGAATACCGATGACCGAGATATGCCCGCCGATGCGCGCGGCCACCATGGACTGCTCCAGCGTTGCCGGGCCGCCCACTTCGATCACATGGTCGACGCCACGGCCGTCGGTGAGCTGACGCACCGTCTCGCCCCAGGCCGGCGTGCTGCGATAGTTGATCAGATGATCGGCTCCCATCTCACGCAGGCGCTCAAGCTTGGCATCGCTGGACGAGGTGGCAATGACCGTGGCACCTGCCATCTTGGCAAATTGCAGGGCGAAGATGGAAACGCCGCCGGTGCCCTGGATCAGCACACTGTCGCCGGGCTTGAGCTTGCCGTCAGCCATTAGCGCACGCCAGGCGGTGAGACCGGCGGTGGTCAGGGTCGCCGCCTCGGCGTGGCTGTAGCCCTTGGGCGCATGGGTGAACGAGTTGGCACGAGCGGTGACCATCTCACGGGCAAAGCCATCGATGCCATCGCCAGGCACCGTGGCGAAGCCTTCGATCAGCGGTTCACCGGCCAACCAGTCGGGGAAGAAGGTGCTAACCACCGCATCACCAACTACGAATTCACTCACGCCCGTACCCACCGCGACTACCTCACCCGCACCATCGGCCATGGGTATGCGCGGTTCGCTCGGCCCCCACATACCGCTCACGACCGCGAAATCGTGATAGTTGAGTGAGTTGGCTCGCAGCCGCACGGTGATTTGACCGGCCGCTGGCGTGGCCGCCTCGCTGGTGCCGACGACGACCCGGTCGTAGCCGCCACCGGGCTGTACGAATATCGCTTTATGGCTCATGGATCGCTCCTCTGCTAACGGGATGACTTAAATGATATTCGCCGGCACCGGCATCGTTCGGCCCGCCGAAGTCTGATGTGTATCGCTGCACGAGCATCGCTTGAATGCGCGACAGCATAGCCAATCCGCCATCGGCGATGCGGGCGCAAACTAACTCCTGCGGCATCGTCGAAAGCGCGTTCGCCAATAATCCATGGCGCACCCAGAGGCCGCCATGCTGCTGCTCGTATGCGCGGCGCGTGAACTGTGCCGACGCGCAACAGGCCAGTTACAAGGTCCGCCCGCTCTTCTTGGTTGCAGGGTAAACATGACACTTCCCACACCTACGGTGGCGAGAATGATCAGCCGTACGACAAAGCCAGCTGCGCGACAGCGACTGATGCGAGCCGATGCCACGTGCGAATAGCTGCCTGACCTGATGCTCCCAAAGCCATCAATACGGCACCAGTGCACCGGCTATAAGGGCAGCACAACTGGCGCGTTGCGTTCGATATCGCCGCTCAAACGGAAACGCCGTCGGATTAGCCCGGCAGCGAGTAGCACCCCATGCCGTTCACACCGGCGCTTCGATCCCCAGCACGCGCATGCGCCGGTACACTGTCGGCCGCGACACGCCAAGCTCCCGCGCCACCGCACTGACGTTCCAGCGATGTCGGCGTGCGAGCTTCTGAACCCATATCGCGAACGGCGACCCGCGCTACCGGGGCGCCTATGCAGTCGGCGCTGCTGCAGAGTCAAGGCTTGGTCAGATAGCCCGGCAACGCTTCCAGGCGCTTCATCCAGTCCGCCACGTGGCTGTACGGCGTGAGATCCACATCGCCCTCCGGCGCCAGCACCACATAGGGGTAAACCGCGCAATCGGCGATGGTAGGCCGGTCGAGCGCCAGCCAGTCGTTGTGCTGCAGATGGTCGTCCAGCTGTTGGAGCACTTCCGGTGCCTTCGCCAGCGCCGCGGCCTTGTCCAGCGGATAGCCGAACTTCTGCACCAGCCGCGCCGCATTCACGCTGTGCTGAATCTCGTTGGCGGTAAAGGACAGCCACTGCACGATCTCCGCCTGCCCGCGGGGATTGTCCGGCCACCACGCCAGGCCGCCGTAGGTACCGGCGAGATAAACCAGAATGGCCTGCGAGTCGCGAACGACATACCCGGCGTCATCCAGAATGGGTAATTGCCTCAGCGGGTTCAGTTCGGACAGTGGCGGCCTCTTGTGTTCGCCATTGAGAAAATCGACGGCTATAAGCTCCAGATCGATATTTGCCAGCGCTGCGAACAGCCGCACCTTGTAGCAATTGCCGGACGGACCCAGGTCGTACAGTTTCATTGCGTACCTCCTCTGATGAGCTGATTGAATTCAAGAACATTGCCGTCGGGGTCGCGAATGAACAGCGCGATCCGTCGCGGGCCGATGGGATGCGGTCCCTCGGTAATGACGATGCCCTGCTGGTCCAGCCAGCCCTGAAGAGCCTCCAGGTCATCGACGATAAAGGCTGGATGAGTCATGCCGGGACGCTTGACCGGCGCGTCCAGCAGCACGTTGTGCGAGTCCTGAGCACGCGCGCCATTGAATATCAGGTTGATGCGCACGCCATCCGGGCTGAGCATTTCATTCGCCTCGAACAGCGGAAAGCTCGCGCTCTCGACGAAGCCTAGCGCTTGGTAGAAGGCCATCGCGCGCGGCCTGTCGCTGACACGAATGCCGATATGGTCATAGGCGACAATGCGAGCGGGACTCGCTGACCGATTCATGTGCGAAACTCCAAAGACCTCATTCCCTGCAGTCTCAACCGGAAAGCGGTTTTCACCTATGCCGCCGCCCTGACAACATCTATGCAGCAATCGCACTAATCGAAGGTGGCAATGGACAAGCTCAAGGCGATGGCCAATTTCGTGAGGATTGTCGACAACGGCAGTTTGAGCTCGGCGGCTGGGGCAACCGGGCAGTCGGTGGCATCAGTGGTGCGCTCGCTGGCTGCGCTGGAGCGCCAGCTCGGCGTGCGCCTGCTGAACCGCAGCACCCGGCGCATGGCCCTCACTAACGAAGGCACGGAATATCTCGCTTGGAGCCGTCGCATGCTGGCGGACTTCGCCGACATGGAGCAGCGCCTGGAGGCCAGCGACGGTGCCGTTCGCGGCCTGCTGCGCATCACCGCGCCGATGGAGTTCGGTCAGCGTTATGTCGCACCGCTGGTGAACGAATTTCTCAAGGAACATGCAGAGATTCGAGTCGAGCTGAACCTGAGCGACCAGATCGTCCCGCTGCTCGACGAGCGCCTCGACCTCGCGCTGCGCATCGGCCACCTGCCCGACTCGGCCATGGTCGCTCGACAGATCGGCAGCACCCGTCTGGTCACCTGTGCCAGCCCTGACTACCTTAGCACCGCTCCGGCCATAGACACACCGGCCGCCCTCGAGGACCACGCCTGCATCGCCTTCGCTGGCCAAGGCCGTCACTGGTACTACCGCCACGGTGAAAAGGAACAGGCCGAAGAAATCACACCGCGTCTGACCTGCAACCAGATCCGCGCTGCCAGCCTGGCTTGTATACAGGGCGTGGGCATCACACGGCTGATGCACTATCAGGTCGCCGATGAACTGGCTGATGGTCGTCTGGTGAGAGTACTCAAGGATTACGAACCTGAAGACCTGCCGATCCAAATGGTCTACCCCCACGCCTTGCAGCTGTCGCCTAGGGTGCGTGCATTCGTTGAATGGGCGTGTCCGCGGTTGGAGCGCGTGATGCCGGGGCCGGATGAGGCGTAAGGCCACTGCCGACCGGTAACCGTTGAGCATGTGCAAAGCCCAACATCGGGAAGCGAGTCAGAGATCGCGGTGCGCGCGCTGGAACTCAATTCGCAACTGAGCCGGGCTGAGCAGTGGTGCTGGATAGGTTCAGTTCCGGCGCCCTCCTTTGATTCCGTTGCGATGGCTGCGAGCGCGCCCACAGCGCATCGCCCCAAAATCCAAGCCATTAGTTGAATGCCAGCTTCGCTCCCGCATAGATCGTCCGCCCTGGAGCAGGCTCGTAGTAGCGGCCGAAGTTATCGTTGATACGCAGGTTGTCGTAGTAGTCGCGGTCCAAAAGGTTGTCGATGCCGATGTAAGGTTCCCACCGCTGGTCGCCCCACACCATCCGCCAACCCAGGCGGGCGTTGGTTACCGCGTAGCCGGCCACGCGGTCGCGGTTGGCGTTGTCCGCGTACTGATGGTCGTAGGCATTGACGTTGACTCGTGCATACCAGTCGTCACGGTCATAGCTGACTTCGGCGAACAGGCTCTGCCTCGGAATCCCCGGGATGCGGTTGCCGTCGTAGCCCTGGAATTGGTCGAAACGGTAACGGTTGTAACTCCATGCACCGGTCAATCGCCAGTAGTGGCCCAGCAACCAATCCCCGCTGAGTTCGACACCGTCGCGGCTTGAACGCCCCGCGTTGGTGTAGAAGGTGCGTCCGTCGACTTCCGGCACCAGCTCGTCTTCGATGCGCATGCTGTAGAGCACCGCTTCGTAGCGCAATCCCGGGTGCTCGCCCTTGAAGCCTATTTCGCGATTGACCGCCTGCGCCGCGCCAAGCGATGGGTTGAAACCGCCCCCGGTTGGGTTGGCCATTTCGTTGATGGTCGGCGTCTCGAAGGATGTCGCATAACGCACGTACGCCACATGATGGGCGTCCAGTTGTCGGCTCAGCCCCAGGCTGTAGTTCCAGTCGTCCAGGTTGCGCTCGCCCGAGGCATCGCCGTCGCTCAGGTAGCGGTCTTTCGCCTCGAGCCGCACGCTGTCGAAGCGCGCGCCTGCGGTGAGCAGCCAGGCGTCGCCCAGGCGCAGCTGATCTTCGATAAACACACCCCGGCTGTCCGCCGTTTCGCGCTGGCGCTGAGTCAGGGCGCCGGTGATGCCGCCGGGCAGGTTGTCGTTGCGCGAGCGCTCATCCCGCTGGCTTTCCAGGTCCATCCCGACGGTCAACTGATGTGGCAGGCCCGCCAGTTCCCGGTTAAAGGTGCGCTGGGCACCTACTCCGGCAAACCAGCGGTCGTAGGCTGTCTGGCCGTTGTTCTGCAAAGGGAGACGGTTGCTGAACTCGCGCTGGCCGTAATAGCTGCGCAGCTGGTAGGTATCGTTGCCGCCGGCCTGGCCATCCCAGACCAGCGAAAGGCGTTGCTGCTCGACAGTTTCGTCAGCATCGAACTGAAGGCTCTGCGGCCGCGCCTGGGAACGGTCCGCCCGGACCTGGTTCAGGTTCAACCCACCGGGATCTTCGGCTCGGTTGTCGATCGCATGCAGGGTGAGGCCGAGCGTGCCGCCCTCCCCTTGCCAGCGCAGCTTGCCGGTGAGGTGGTTGGTTTCAGCGGTACCGTGCGTGCGGTAGCCGTCGAGCTGTGTGGCGTTGACCGCGAGCAAGGCACCCAGTGATCCGGCGCTGCCACTGGTTTCCGCGCGCATGCGGCGATAGCCCAGCTCGCCGCCGGTCACCTCGACCTGCGTGAACGGCGTATTCCCTGGCTGCCGCGTCTGGATCGCCAGTACGCCACCGGCAGCATTGCCGTAAATGGTCGACGAGGGTCCGCGGATCACCTCGATGCGCTCCACCAACGAGGTATCCAGCCCATCCATTTCGGTCTGCCCGTCAGGCATGGTCAGCGGCACCCCGTCGACCAGCACCCGCACGCCACGAACGCCAAAACTGGAGCGGGAACCAAAGCCGCGAATGGACAAGCGCATGCCCTGGGCCAGGTTGTAGCGGCTCTGCGAAAGCGCGCCCGGCACAGGCCCGAGCAGGCTGTCGAGGGTGAGCAACTGCTCGCCCGGATGGTCCTGCGCCGACACGGCGGATACCGCCATCGGCAAGGTAAACCAGTCGGATTCGGCTCGGGGCGAGCTCACCAACAGGGGATCAAGGGTGAGCGGTTCGCTCGTCTGTGCGAGCAACGGTCCGGTAGCCAACAAGAGCGATCCGGCAAGTAAGAGTCGATACATGGTTGAACCTTGTTGTTATGAAGTGACGTGGCTGTCGCCAACCGCTGCTGCCAGGCAAACCGCTCAATTGCGCTGGCCAAGAGGGCGCGATTGGGCAGCCTCGGGAACAGGCGCACCGGAACGCGCGTTCAAAGTACAGAAACCACCCGATGCGGAAAACCCTGCAGAGGCCTGTGCGTCGTTAAGGCAACGCACATGCCAAGCAAGCCTGAAGACGTCAATCGTTGCCGTTTACGCCTCCGCAACGGCTTGCCAGCCGGCAGTCCTACTGCCTCGGCAGGCCATTCTCAAGCGCCGCCTCTGCATCCAGTCTGCGGATAACAGGCTCTGAGGCGCGCGTCTTTGTCGCAGCCGCGCGACAGTTGTCGCAGCCGCGCAACGGTTTGGTTGCGACAAGCCGCTTAAGGCGCGGCGACCCCGGCCCGCGCCAGCCAGCGCCATAGCTGGCTTTGCTGCCAAATCGCAACGGCTGGCACAGCGGTTGCTCTCCCTGAAAGACCTGCCCCACGGGGCGGCCAGACCAATAACAAGAGAGAGCCTGCGATGAAGCACCTAGATCCCTACCTGGGCCGACGGCCCACCACACTGCTTGGCGCCAGCCTTGCCGCCCTGCTGTCCCTGCCGCTGCACGCCGCCGAAGTCGACGGCAACCGCATCGCCAATGCCGACGCCGAGCCCGGCAACTGGATGAGTCACGGCCGCGACTATGGCGAGCAGCGCTTCAGCCCGCTGAAGAAGATCACCGACGGCAACGTCGACGATCTCGGCCTGGCCTGGAGCTACAAGCTGGACATCGACCGCGGTGTCGAAGCCACGCCCATCGTGGTCGACGGCGTGATGTACACCACCGGCCCCTTCTCCATTGTCTATGCACTGGATGCACGCACCGGCAAGGAAATCTGGAAATACGACCCCAAATCCGACCGAGCGCGCGCGGGTGAGGCCTGCTGCGATGCGATCAACCGCGGCGTCGCCGTGTGGAAAGGCAAGGTCTACGTCGGCGTGCTCGACGGTCGCCTGGAGGCTATAGACGCCAAGACCGGAGAGCGCGTCTGGTCGGTCGACACACGCTACGACAAGGCCCGCAGCTACTCCATCACCGGCGCGCCGCGGGTGGTCAATGGCAAGGTGGTGATCGGCAACGGCGGCGCCGAATTCGGCGTGCGCGGCTACGTCACCGCCTATGACGCCGAGACTGGTGATCAGGCCTGGCGCTTCTTTACCGTACCGGGCGATCCGGACAAGCCCGCCGAAGGCAAGGGCATGGAGATCGCCAAGAAGACCTGGCACGGCCGCGCCTTCGTCGAACAGGGCGGCGGCGGTACCGCGTGGGATTCCTTTGCCTACGACCCGGAGCTGAACCTGCTCTATATCGGTGTCGGCAACGGCTCGCTGTGGGACCCCATCTGGCGCAGCGAGGGCAAGGGCGACAACCTGTTCCTGTCCTCCATCGTCGCAGTCAATGCCGACACCGGCGAATACGTCTGGCATTACCAGACCACGCCGGGCGATGCCTGGGACTACACCGCCACTCAGCACATGATCCTTGCTGACCTGGAGATCAAGGGCAAACAGCGCAAGGTGCTGATGCAGGCGCCGAAGAACGGCTTCTTCTACGTCATCGACCGCGCCACGGGCGAGCTGCTATCGGCCGAAAACATCGTGCCGATCAACTGGGCCAAGGGCGTCGATCTGAAGACTGGCCGGCCCATCGTCGACGACGAAGCCGCGGCCTATTGGAAAGGCGAGAAGAAGGCGAAGCTGGTCCAACCGGGCTTCTGGGGCGCGCATGACTGGCACCCCATGTCCTACAGCCCTGATACGGGCCTCGTCTACATCCCGGCGCACATCATGTCCGCCTGGTACGAGCACGTGCCTGATGCGCCAGCGCGCAACAAATTCAAGAGCATGTACCAGCTGGGCCTGAAGACCGGAATGATGCCCGAGGACCCGGAAGGCCTGGGCAAGTACGCCGACACCTGGTCCGGCAAGCTGATCGCCTGGGACCCGGTCAAGCAAGAGCAGGCGTGGGAAGTGCCCTACGTCACCATCTTCAACGGCGGCACCCTGAGCACCGCAGGCAACCTGGTGTTCGAAGGCAGCGCCGATGGTCGTGTCATCGCTTATGCCGCCGACACCGGCAAGAAGCTCTGGGAGCAGCCAGCCGCCAGCGGCGTGATGGCCGCGCCCATCACCTACAGCGTCGACGGCGAGCAGTACGTGACCTTCATGGCGGGCTGGGGCGGTGCTTTCTCCACCTTTGCCGGCGCCCTGTCGCTGCGCGCCGGGGTGCAGCCCTACGCCCAGGTGCTGACCTACAAGCTCGGCGGTACGGCCGAACTGCAGGAACCGGCGCCGCGTGAAGATGCACCCAAGCCACCGCCGCAGACCGCCGATGCCGCCACCGTCGAGGCCGGCGCCAAGCTGTACGACGGCTACTGCTCGCAGTGCCACGGCATCCACGCCGTCAGCGGCGGCGTGCTGCCGGACCTGCGCATGCTCACCCCGGAAAAACATGACCAGTTCGTCGGCATCCTCCACGGCGCACGCATCCCCGATGGCATGCCCTCCTTCGCCGAGGCGTTCGATCGCGAGCAGATGGAGCAGATCCATCAATACCTGATCAAGCGCGCCCACGACCGAATCGAGCACGGCCCCAACGACCTGCCCCAGCCGACTCAGAAAAACGCCAGTAACTGACCGTATTCAGGAGACCGACATGACTGACACAAAGACCTACCAGAACTACATCGACGGCGCTTTCGTGGCCTGCGACAACCTCATCGAGGTACGCAACCCGGCCACAGGCACGGTGCTTTCCCGCGTGCCGGAATCCGACGCCGCCACCGCCGAACGCGCCATCGCCGCCGCCCGCGCTGCACAGAAAGCCTGGAGCCAGAAGCCTGCCGTCGAACGCGCCGGTTACCTGCGCGCCATCGCCAGCAAGATCCGCCAGAACGCCGAGCGACTGGCTCGCGTCATCACCGAGGAAGGCGGCAAGATCCAGAGCCTGGCGCTGGTCGAGGTCAACTTTACTGCCGACTACCTCGACTACATGGCTGAGTGGGCGCGGCGGATCGAGGGCGAGATCATTACCAGCGACCGCCCGGGCGAGAACATCTTTCTGTTCCGCAAACCGCTGGGCGTAGTGGCCGGCATCCTGCCGTGGAACTTCCCGTTCTTCCTCATCGCCCGGAAGATGGCGCCAGCATTGGTCACCGGTAACACCATCGTCATCAAGCCCAGCGAGGAGACGCCAAACAACTGCTTCGAGTTCGCCAAGCTGGTGGCCGAGACCGACCTGCCCAAAGGCGTGTTCAACGTGGTCTGCGGCAGCGGCGCGGGCGTCGGCAGCGCGCTGACCACCAGCGACAAGATCGACATGATCAGCTTCACCGGCAGCGTCGGCACCGGCCAGCGGATCATGGCCGCTGCGGCGCAGAACGTCACCAAGCTCAACCTGGAACTGGGCGGCAAGGCCCCGGCAATCGTGATGAACGATGCGGACCTGGACCTCGCTGTCACCGCCACCCGGGC
>JAKUTK010000031.1 GCA_022448005.1 Pseudomonas sp. | reverse complement strand
CCGAGCGGCACTGGCCTGCGACATGCGCTCTTCTTCCGAATCGATGAGATGGTTACGCGGTTCGTTCTGGAAGAGGTAATTGATTTCGAACTTGTGCGTTGACTTGCCGAACATGGGCAGCTCCTTGAAGTGGAAGGGTCTGCGTATGTTGACTCCCCGGTCCAGTTATTCGTTCGGCAAGGACGACAATCGGATCGTCGTCTCGCGAGTCGTGCGCAGCGCTCGGTTTCGTTCTACTGCCCCGCGCGCAGCGGGCTTTACTTGACCTTCGCCAGGTTGCCCTTGATTGCCACCCCCGCCATGATTGCGCCGGCATGGCACTCATACTTCTGGCTGTCTTTGTATTCGACGTGCTTGTAGTTGCTGGCGATGTCCACCACCGCATTGGCACCTGCCGCCTTGGCGGCCTGCTGCATGCCGATCAGCGCCGATTGCAGCGCCCAGCTGCAGGCACCCTCGTCGGTCTTGTTGAAGGCGTTGGTTTTCTTGCTGGTGGAAACGTCCCGACGAATGATTTGTGCACTCTTGGGCGTCTTGCCAGCCAGGTAGAACTTCACGCTGCCGTCGAGTTTGCCAGAGGCGGTTGCCTCGGCCACGACCTGCTCGAACGGCAGGTAATGCGTGGTGTCGCGGGCCTGGCTGATTCCGGGTAATGCACAGAGCACCAGTGCTGCGCCGATCCATGTATTTTTCTTCATTGCATTCTCCTTGCGGTGTTTTTGGTTGAAGGGGTCAAGCCCAGCGGCGAAATATCAATGAAGTGTTGATGCCGCCGAAGGCGAAGTTGTTGTTCATCACATATTCGTGCTGCATGGTGCGCGGCGCGTCGACGAGGTAGTCCAGTTCACCGCAGCGCGGATCAATGCTGTCCAGATTTAGGGTGTGAATGTAATGGTCGCGGTTCATCATTTCGATACTGAACCAGGACTCCAGCGCGCCGCAGGCACCTAGCGTATGGCCGAGAAAGCTCTTCTGCGAGCTGATTGGCATGCGGCTGCCGAACAGCGATTGAGTCGCCAGGGTTTCAGCAATGTCGCCCTGTTCGGTCGCGGTGCCGTGGCCATTGACGTAGCCGATAGCCTCGGGCTGCAGTCCGGCATCCTCGAGCGCCAGCTGCATGGCGCGGCACATGGTCAGTTGTTCCGGCTTAGTGGCGTGTTGGCCGTCGGCATTGCTGCCAAAACCGATCAATTCGGCGTGAATGGTGGCGCCCCTGGCCAGGGCGTGCTCGAGCTCTTCCAACACCAGCATGCCAGCACCTTCGCCGATCACCAGGCCGTCGCGACCGGCGTCGTACGGGCGTGGAGAGGTATCGGGTGCGTCGTTTTTCAGGCTAGTGGCATACAGCGCATCGAAGACCATCGCTTCGGTGGCACAAAGTTCCTCAGCACCGCCAGCAAGCATCATCGGCAAGCGGCCGAACTTGATCGCCTCATAGGCGTAGCCAATGCCTTGGCTGCCGCTTGTGCAGGCGCTGGACGTGGGAATCACGCGGCCAGTGAGGCCGAAGAAGATGCTGATATTGGCTGCCGTGGTGTGCGGCATCATGCGGATGTACGAGTTGGCGTTAAGCCCGTCGGCCACCGAGTTGAGCAGCATGTTGCCGAAGGCTTTGATCTCCTCGGTACTGCCGGTGGATGAGCCGCAGGCAACGCCCATGCGCCCGTCGCGGATTGATGAATCATCGAGCAGGCCCGCATGAGCCAGGGCCTGTTCGGCGGCCTTTACCGACAACCGCGACACCCGACCCATGCTGCGCAACTGCTTGCGCGTCCAGTGTTTAGGGACGGCGAAGTCATCCACTGGTCCTGCCAGTCGGGTGTTGAGTTCGGTGAACCGATCCCACTCGTGCATGTAGCGAATGCCGCTGCGGTTGCTGCTGAAGTGGGCTTCGATACTGGCCCAGTCGCTGCCCAGTGAAGTGATGCCGGCCATTCCGGTGACAACGACGCGTTTCATCAGCACAACCCGCCATTGACCGCGAGAACCTGCCGGGTGATGTAGCTGGCCTCGTCCGACATCAGGAAGTTGACCGCACCGGCGACTTCCTCCGGTGTGCCCATGCGTTGTGCAGGGATCATTTTGAGCATTTCCTCGATGGGCAGATCGTCATCGAGCATGTCGGTATCGATCAGTCCGGGAGCCACGCAGTTGACAGTGATGCGGCGCTTGCCGAGCTCGACGGCAAGCGCCTTGGCTGCGCCGATCACGCCGGCCTTGGATGCGCTGTAATTGACCTGCCCGCGGTTGCCGATCAGCCCAGATACCGAGGTGATGCAAACGATTCGTCCCGGCTGGCGGCGGCGGATCATGGGCATGGTCAGCGGCTGAAGGACATTGAAGAAGCCGTCCAGGTTGGTGCGCATGACCAGATCCCAGTCGTCCTCGGTCAAGGCCGGAAAGGCGCCGTCGCGGGTCAGCCCGGCGTTGCAGACCACGCCGTAATAGGCACCGTGGGTTTCGACATCCGTTTCCAGCTGTTCGCGGCATTGCGCGCGATCCGCTACATCGAACTGCAGGACCCGCGCGGTGCGGCCCATCTCCTGAATCTGCGCCTGAACGGTTTCCGCCTCGTCCCGCCGCGCGCGGCAGTGCAAGACAATGTCATGACCACTTTGCGCCAGGCGCAAGGCAATGGCGCGGCCGATGCCGCGGCTGGAACCGGTGACAAGGATGCTTTTACTCATGGGGAAGGCTCTTGCAGATAGCTCGCCACTTCGGGCGGGCGAAACACATTGAGACGCGCCTCGGCATGGATGCCTGGCCCGTCGAGATGGCATTCGAACACGCCCATGCCATTGTCATCCTGCAGCGAACGCAGCGCATGGATACGTAGCTGGCTGCCGGCCGGAAAGTGCTCGACGTTGCATTGGAAGCGGCGGGTGCCCAGCAAAAAGCCCAGCTCCACCGGCTGTCCGGCCAGGCGCGCCTGGCAGCCGGCAAAGGCTGCGACGGTCTGCGCCATGATCTCGATGCCGGCCCAGGCCGGGAGGCTGCCGTCAGGCAGGTTGAGCAGGCCGGTGCTTTTGACCCGCAGGTGGGTCGTGATGCTGTCGGCATCAAATGACTCGACTGCATCGAGCAGGATCATGTCTCCGGCGTGAGGCAGTAGCTCGGCGACTGGCCAATCGATCATGGTGCATCCCCCAGGATCAGGCTGATGTTATTGCCACCAAATGCAAAGGAGTTGCTCATCATGCGCCGAGGCCGGCTCGCTACCGCCTTGGTCCCGACTGCCGTCAGATTCAACTGCGGCAGGTCGGTGTCATGCTTGCCGTCCCAGCGATGCGGCGGCAGCAGTTGTTCAGGGTTATGGTCGGACAGCGTCAGCCAGCAGAACGCCGCTTCCAATGCGCCTGCGGCGCCCAGGGTGTGGCCGGTGAGCGGCTTGGTGGATGAGCAGGGCACACCGGTCGGAAACACCTCGGCCACCGCCAGGCTCTCCATCGCATCGTTATGCCGCGTGGCGGTGCCGTGCAGATTCAGATAGCGGATCTGTTCGGGTAGGGTCCCTGCGCTGCTCAATGCTTTGCTCATGGACTCAATGGCGCCCAGCCCCTGCGGGTCGGGAGCGGAGATGTGGTGGGCATCGGAGCTGGCGCCGCCGCCTAGCAGTGCAATTGACGAGCGCTCACGGGTCATCAGGAAAACAGCAGCGGCTTCGCCAATATTGATGCCGTCGCGGTTGGCCGAAAACGGGTTGCAGAGCTGGGCACTGGTCGCCTCGAGTGCGCTGAAACCGCGCAGGGTCAAATCACACAGGGTGTCAACGCCACCACAGATCACGGCATCGCAGATGCCCGCATCCAGCAATCGTTTGGCGCTGAGGAGTGCGCGCGCACTGGACGTACAGGCCGTGGATATAGAGTAGTTCGGACCGCTGAGCTGCAAGCGCTCGCTGACGAAGCTGGCCGGTGCGCAAAGCTCCTGATGGCTGTAGTGATAACTGGACGGTAAATGGCCGTCTCTTGTTAGGCGGGCTATCCCCTGGGTCGCCTCCTGAATACCTGAAGTGCTGGTTCCCATGACCACGCCGACGCGGCTTGGGCCGAAGCGGGAAATCGCCTCATGCAGGTCGGGTTCTATTTCCTCCAGCGCAGCTAACAGCAGCTGATTGTTGCGAGTGACATGCTGCAGCGGCGCATTGCCAAGTGAGGGTAGCTCGCCGGTGACTGCCCCGACCGGCAGGCTGCGCCCGGCAATTGTTTGCGGATGTGGCTGCATACCTGAGCTGTCGCCTGCGAGCAGGCGCCGGGCGACTTCGGCCTTGCCGCGCCCGAGGGCGCAAAGCAGCCCGAGTGCATTCAGGTAGGCGGTCATCGTTGGCGGGTTCCGGCTGGGTGGATAGGCGCGACACGATAGGTCAGCGTCGGCCCGACGTCGAGTTCGAAACCGCCTTTTTCCAGGTAACGAACGTGCCAGGTTGAGCCATCGTCTGCCAGCGAACGACCGTTCTGATGCAGCGTCCATGCGCTATCAGCATAAAGCTCTTCCAACTGCTCGGCGGGGCTGAGTGCGAACAGCAAAGCGGCAAACAGCGTGCGCGCTTCAGCATTGGGTGGCAGCAGCCCATCGGTTTGCCAGCGCCCCTCGAGCAGCAACTGGCGCGCCAGCGGCACGCCCAGGGGATTGAGCAGTGACCAGCGCAATGCCGCGCCTTCCTGCTGGATCACCAACAACCAATGATCCGTCTCGCCTTGCCCATGACGCTCGACATGCAGCTGCACCGGCAACGAAAGCCGTGGCATCTGGGCCGGCAGGGGCTGTTGCTGGGCGCAGGCGCCGAGCAACAGCAGCAGCAGCAGCGACAGCCAGGACAGGCGTACCAGGTTGTATTTCAACGAGATCATGCAGGCGCCGGAGTGGCGCAAAGCTCGGCCAATACGCGCAGGCGGCGTCGGGGCTCGGCGACATAGGGGTTGCTGTTGTCCCAGGCGTAGCCGGCCAGGATCGAGCAGATCATCCGGCGAATCTCCGGCTGGGCGCGTTCATAGTAGATGACGTCCTGAAAGCTGCCGTCGTACCAGCCCTCGACATAGGCGCGGAAGGTTTCCACGCCCCGCTTGAGTGGCGTCGAGAATTCGCTGTCCCAATCCACCGCCTCGCCACTCAGCTGCCGGTGCAACACCGCAGCCGCCATGCTCGCCGAGCGCATCGCAATGGTGACGCCGGACGAAAACACCGGGTCGAGAAACTCGGCCGCATTGCCCAGAAGCGCAAAGCCCGGGCCATGCAGCGCTTTGACGTTCGCCGAATAGCCATTGATCAGACGGGCTGGAGTGTCCCACTCAGCATGCTTGAGGATGCGCTGGAGATTGGAGGCCTCCATGACGAATTCCTTGAGATAGGCATCCAGATCCAGCGGACGTTCTTCGTAGCGCTCGGCGCTGGCCACCACGCCCAGCGAGCAGCGGCCGTTGCTGAACGGGATGGTCCAGAACCATACATCGCGCAACTCCGGGTGGGTGGTGATGAGAATCTTGTCGCGGTCGAAGTGAGGATCGTCAATGTTGTCAGTGATGTGGGTGAACACCGCACGGCGCAGCGGAAAGCTCGACGGCGCTTCCAGATCGAGCAAGCGCGGCAGCACCCGGCCGTAGCCACTGGCGTCGAGGACAAATCCGGCCTCCAGCGCATACTCGCTACCGTCGAGGCGGCGCACCTGCAGACTCGGGCGCTGGCCGTCGAAATCCGCAGCGGTAATTTCCTCTTCGTAGCGAATCTCTACGCCTTGCAGCGCGGCCTGGTCGGCCAGTAGTTGGTCGAAATCCGCTCGCTGTACCTGATAGGTGCTGCCGTGGCCCTCGGTAAATTTGTCGCGAAAATCGAAAGCGGTATAGCGGTCGCCGCAACCGAAGGCCGCACCGTGCTTAGTCTGAAAGCCTGCGGCGCTGACCGCTTCGAGCATGCCGGCTTCCTCGATGAAATCCAGGCAATGCGAGAGCAGGCTTTCTCCGATCGAAAAGCGTGGAAACCGCTGTCGCTCGATGATCAGCACGTCGTGTCCCTGACGCTTGAGCAGCGCAGCGGCAATGGCCCCGGAAGGCCCCGCGCCAATAACGACAACGCTACGGTTTTCAGAATGCGAGGAAGCCTTCATGTATTCGACTCGACAAGGGTGACGGACGCCGGTTGCTGCCGGCGGGTTGGATGAAACAAAGGGTTATTCAGCCGAATGCCGTCGCCTGGCCCTGCTGGAAAGCCGACCAAGGCCAACTGAAGCCATAACGCGGCGCCGCGATGGACAGTCACGATGCTCGGTCTCCGGTGGTGTCTGCTGCCCAGGGCGCAAGCAGAAAAGCAAAGACCAGGCCGATGCCCACTGCCAGGCCAAAGTTGCTTACGGCCGGCGTGCTCGACAAGGCCAGCAGGCCGAACGACAACCAGGTGGTGACGGCTGCGAGAAGCGTGCCGACCAGGCTCACCGCCGCGCCGCCGATTCGCTCACGCATGAGGATCGCGTAATCGACACCGATCGCCGTGACTAGCAACAGGCCGAACAGGCCGAACAGGGTCAACGGCTGGCCCAGCCAGCCGAGGCAGGCGAGGCTGCCCAGCGCTGCCAGCAGCGGAACAGCCAGGCAGCGCAGCGCACCACGCCAGCCGAACGGCAGACACAGCAGACCCAGGATAAGAACGGCGGCCAGCATCTTGAAGAGCGCCGCCTGACGTTGGGTCTCGGCAAACAGACGGTTCAGCTCAGCGGGCCGGTCGATGAGGCTGACCCCGCCAATACCCTCAGCCAGACCGTGCAACGCTGAACTGTCGCGAAGCCCTTGCAGGCTGACCAGACCCGCGACGGTGCCGTCCTTTCGAGTGCCCAGCCATAGCGGGCGCCAAGGTTCGGCAAGCGGCCCTGCCAGCACCTGGTCGAGGCCTGTCACCGGGCGCGTCTGCAGATCAGCCAATTCTTTCTCGAGCACCTCGATTGGCATGCCAAGTGCCAGCAGTGGCTGACTGTTCTCGAGCAGGCGCGGCAAGGCAAGATGCAGGCTTTCCTGAATGATGGTCGGCGCGGCCAACTGGCTCAGGGCGAGGTAGCCGTGCAGCTTCTGCTCCGCCACCAGCTCGTCGAGGCGAGCGCTTAGCGCTTCCTGGCGCTCCAATAATTCGTCGGGGGTTTGCGCACGAACGAGGAAATACTGGCTGGTCGGTTCGAAGCCGGTGATCTGGCCGATGCGCTCGGCCTGCTGCTGCAGCGCAGGCGCTCGGCTGACCCACTGGCGCAGATCGTCCTTGAACGACACCTGGCTGATACCGGCCAGGCAGAACACCACGAAGCCGGCCAGTAACCAGCGCGAGGAGACCCGGCCGAGCAAGCGGCGACGCACGTTCAAGGTGCGTTCAGCCCAGCTCAGCGGGGCGGCCCAGGGCTGTAAGGGAACGTTTAACAACGAGGGCAGCAGGCAGGTGGCGCAGGCGAAGGCCCCGAGCAGCCCCGCGGCAGAAAACACCGCGACCTGGCTCAGTGCCGGAAACGGAGTGAACGCCATGGCCAGATAGCCGATGACGTTGGTCGCCAGCGCCAGCGCGAGGCCGGGAAGCGTCAAGCGCAAGGCCCGAAACGCCTGCCAGGGCTGCAATGTCCAGCTTTTGGACAGGTAGTGCAGCGGGAAATCGATGCTGACACCGACCAGACTGGCCCCCAGCACCAGGGTCAGTACATGGATCTGACCGAACAGGGCTACGCAGGCCGCAGCGCCGCTGAGCGCCCCGACCAACACCGGCAAGGCGACCAGCAGAACGCGTGGGGTGCGAAACAGCAGATGCAGCAAGGCGAGCGTGGCGACGAGCGAGACGCTGCCGATCAGGCCTGCTTCCTCACGCGCCTGACGCTGCCCGTATGCCGCGTGCAGCACGCCGCCCGCCGCGAGCAGCTCGCCGTGCTGGGACTGGACCCAGCGGCGAGCGGCACGAACCTGCTCGTCGACCAGCAGCGGCAACTTGTCATCAAAGGCGTCGCCGTCGATCTGTGCATGGATCACGGCCCAGCGCTGACCGCTATGTTCGGCCACCAGCGAGCCATCGAGGCGCGGGTGGATATGGCCTGGTTGCGGCAGGCGCCGCTGAGCCAGGTCGGCCAAGCCGAACCAGTCCTCTTCAACCGGCACCAGGCTGGTGCTTTCGAATGGGCTGAACAGGCGCTGCAGGCGTTGCTGAATGAAGTCTTCGGGTGAGGCGATCAGGGCTTCGCGACTGGCTCGGTCGAGCAATACCAGTCGTTGATCCAGCAACTGCTGACGCATCGCCGGCAAGTCGGCCTGCACAGAGCGACGAATCTGCGCGAACAGGCCGCTGGCCTTGAGGTTGCCTGCGACTTCCTTGGCAAGCGCGACGGCGGAGTCTTCGTCTGCATGGTGAACCAGCAGCATCAGATCGCGATTCAGCGGTTCCTGCACGCGCTGCTCGGCGAGTTGCTCCAGCTCCCCAGGCGCCCCGCTGGGCAACAACTGCAGCAGATTAGCGCTGACTGGTGGACCCTCGCGCCATTGCCATGCAGTCAGCCCGACCAGCCCGAGCAAAGCCAGAAAGAACAGTGAGGAGAGCCAGGCTGGAAGCCTGAGCGCGTGATCAGTCGGCGAGGTCATGGTGCTCGCTGGGGCTCAACTGATTGTCGATCTGGATGTCGGTCAGCAGCAGCCGAGTGCTGTCGCCCTGGGTTTCACGCAGCTCGATACGCTGGGCGGTAGCCCCTCCCTGGATCAGAATGCTGGAGAAAATCTGTGCCAGCAGCCGGGAGCGCGGTGTCAGTGTCAGCGCCCAGGCTTGCGCTGTGCCAGCCAGCTGCAGTTCGAAATCGCGCTGCAAGGCTTCGGTATCACCCTGCAGTACGGCCAGAAACAGCTCGTTCTGGCGCGCTGCGGGCCCTTGCTGACTAGTCTGCTTCCAGCCGCTGGCCGTGCGTCGGGCGATTCCCGCCGCGCTGATCCGGTAATCCTGCTGCAGCGGGCTTTGCAGGAACCACAGCAGACCGCTGTCGCGCGCCAGGACGAAGGTGCCCGCGCTAACCAGTGGCTGGGGCAGAGCGCGCAGGTGTTTTTCCTGGGTGAAGGTGCCGCGAACAACCGTGGGTTCGCGCAACTGCAGGCTGAGTTGGACCAGATCGAAGGCATAGGCGCGGGTGGTCAGCGCCAGCAGCAGACACAGAGCAACCAGCGCGCGCCAAGAGGGGCGGTTGAATAGGCGCATCACAGCAGTGCGCGCTCCACGGCATCGACCAGTACCTTTGGCGAGGCCAGCAGCATTTCGCGTGTGGCGATCTCCACGGCAACTTGAACGGTGCTGCCGCGCGTCATGCGCTCACCGGTTTCGGCGTCACTGATCAGGTAGTTGATCTTCAGGCGGTTCTCCCACTCGACCAGATCGGCGCGTACAACGATGCGCTGATTGAAACGGGCGCCGCGCATGTAGCGCAGCTGCACGTCGATGATCGGCCAGGCATAGCCGGCGTCTCTCATCTGCACGTAGTTGTGACCGATGCGGTCGAGCAGGGCGCAGCGCGCCATCTCGAAATATTTGACGTAATGGCCGTGCCAGACGATGTCCATGGAATCGACATCGAAAAAGGGCACCAGCACTTCGATTTCTGCCTGCAGTACGCCGCCCTTACGCATACAGCCCCCAGTGCTGCGCACGAATACGCTGGAGACACAGGCGCAGCTCGCCTTCCAGCGCACGGTCTTCGATCAGCGGTGGGAAGTCTTCGCCAAGCACTTCGTGCATCACTGCGAGCGGTGCCGGGAGTGCCCGTGCCGCCGGCTGACGCTGGCGCAGCCAGACGCCCTGGTTCGCGGCAATCAGCGCGGCGGCAGCCACCTGTTCGGTCAGCTCCAAACTACGCAATGCGTCGCGCGCGGCAACGGTGCCCATGCTGACCTTGTCCTGGTTGTGGCACTCGGTCGAGCGCGAGAAGACGCTGGCCGGCATGCTGTTCTTCAGGGCCTCAGCGGTCCAGGCGCTGGCGCCGATCTGCACCGCCTTGAAGCCGTGGTTGATCATTGCCGTAGCGGCCGGCGCGCCGGACAGGTTGCTCGGCAAGCCGTGGTTGTAGCGGGTGTCGACCAGCAGCGCCAGTTGCCGGTCGAGCAGGTCGGCGACGTTGGCGACGAGGTTCTTCAGGCTGTCCATGGCAAAGGCGATATGCCCGCCGTAGAAATGCCCGCCGTGCAGCACGCGCTCGTTGTCGGCGTCGATGATCGGGTTGTCATTGGCGCTGTTCAGTTCGGTTTCGATGAATTGCCGCAGCAGGCCCAGGCTGTCGGCCAGCACACCGAGCACGTGCGGTGCGCAGCGCAGCGAATAGCGGTCCTGCAGACGATGCAGCGGGGCGGTTAGCGCCTCGATGGCGAGGTCCTGACGAATCCATGCAGCCACCTGTGTCTGCCCCGGGTGCGGCTTGGCCGCGAACAGACGTTCGTCGAAATGCTCGGGATTGCCTTCAAGCGCGATGACGTTGAGCGCGGTGATCCGGGTGGCCAGTTTCAGCAGGTAATCGGCGCGGGAGTAGGCGAGGCAGGCCAGGCCGGTCATCACCGCAGTGCCATTCATCAACGCCAGAGCTTCCTTGGGGCGCAAGGTCAGCGGCGTCCAGCCAAGCTGGCGATGCACCTCGGCGGCGCTGCGGCGTTCGCCGCGATACATCACTTCTCGCTCGCCAGCCAGGGTTGCGGCGACATAGGACAGAGGCGTCAGGTCACCGCTGGCGCCGACCGAGCCTTCTTCGGGGATCAGCGGCAACACGTCATGTTCGAGGAATGCCTGCAAACGCTCGAGCAACTCGATGCGCACCCCGGACATACCGTGGGTCAGCGAGCGCAGACGGGCGCCCAACACCGCGCGGGTGGCTTCGGCATCGAGCAGTTTGCCCAGGCCGCAGCCGTGGAAGGTGAACAGGTGCTGCGGCAGTGCCTCGACCTGATGCAGCGGAACAGCCACCACGCAGGAGTCGCCATAACCGGTGGTCACGCCGTAGATCACGCCTTCGCGGTCGAGCAGGGTGTCGAGGAACTGCGCGCCGCGGGCAATCCGCTCGCGGAAGGCCGCATCGGACTGAAGCCGGGCGGACGCATGTCCTTGGGCGACGGCCAGCAGGTCTTCGATACGCAGGTGGTTTTCACCAAAGATCACGGGCTCAGCGTTGTTCATGGGTGTTCCAGAAAGGGTAGAAGTTGAACCACTGCAAAGGGGCTTCCAGACAGCGTGCCGCCAGGCGATCCGCGTAGCGCTGCACCCACGCCTGCACCACGGCGTCGCGCTGGCCACGCCGCCATTCGACGCGATCGGCGAAGGGCTCCAGATGGACATGGAATTGCCCTGCATGTTTCAGGCAGAACAGCAGATTCGCGGGGCACTGCAGCAAGCCGGCCAGTAGCCAGGGTCCCTGTGGAAACGCGGCCGGCTGACCCAGGAAGTTGGCTGTGGCGATGCGCGCGCCCTGCAGCGGCACCCGGTCACCGGCGATGGCCAGCCATTCGCCCTGATCCAGCCGGTGGGATAACTCCATCATGATCGCCGGGTCGAGTTCACTGACCTGGATCAGCCGCAAGTTATTCGCGCCGGATTCATCCAGTAGGCGGTTGAACTGCTCGGCGTGACGGGTGTGCACCAGGACATTCATCTTTACCTTGCGGCCCATTTCCGCCAGGGCTCGGCAAATCTCCAGATTGCCCAGGTGCGAGCCGACCAGCAGCTGGCCGCGTGGCGCCTTGAGGTCAGCGTGCAGGTTGGCGCTGTCGTGCAGCACCAGTCGATCCAGCGCCAGGCGTCCGCCCCAGACATCGAGCTTGTCCAGCAAGGCATCGGCGAAGGCCATGAACTGGTGATAGACCGAGCGCCAGCCGGGCGCCAGGTCGGCGCGGCCGCTATAGGTGGCAAGGTTCTGCTGGTACTGCCAGGCACTCTGCCGCGCGCTGCGGTTGAACAGATAGAAATACAGCACAATCAGATACAGCAGCGGCGCCATGGTGCGGCGGCCAAGCAGGCGCACGGCCCAGGCTGTCAATTTCATCAAGGCAAAACTGCCCCGTTCGCGGTGCGCGGCCCAATGCGAGCCGGCTGCGGCTTTTTCGCTCATTGGCACAGCCGCCGCCAGAGCAATTTGGGCGCCCGCAGGAGCATGCCTCCAAACAGCCGTGCGTGCATCGAAGAGATCAGCAGGTTGTCGTGCCACAGGCGGAAATGCGAAACCCCGTCGGCCGGATAATGCACCCGTGTCGGCAGCCAGACCATCGGCTGTTCACGCCAGTGCAGGCGCACCAGTACCTCGGTGTCGAAGTCCATGCGCTGCCCAAGCGCCGTCGAGTCGAGTAGAGCCAAGGTTGGCTGCAGCGGGTAGACACGAAAGCCGCACATGGAGTCGCGGATCGACAATGACAGCGTATTGATCCAGACCCAGACGTGGGTCAGGTAGCGGGCATAGAGGCGCCCTTTGGGCACGCTCGAATCGTACTGGGGATAGCCACAGATCAGCGCATCCGGCGCCTGGCTGGCGCGGTCGAGGAACAGCGGCACGCCGCTCAGGTCGTGCTGGCCGTCGGCGTCAACCTGCAGCGCATGGCTGAAACCGTGGCGCGACGCCTCGCGCAAGCCGGAGGCAACCGCTGCGCCTTTGCCCTGATTGCGGCTATGGCGGAGCAGGTGCACCAACGGGTGCTTTGCCAACTCATCGATAATTGCCGCTGCATCCGGGCTGGAACCGTCATCAACGAGCACGCACGGCAGGTCTTCGGCGAGCAACGCGCGGACGACATTGGGCAGGCTATCTTCGTGGTTGTAGACCGGCACCACCGCGCAGGGCTTGAACCAGTCGTCATCGATCGCCAGTGGCAACTGCAAATCGCGCTCTGTAACGGTCACGGTCGCCGTCGCAGGCTCAAGCGGAGTAAGCGTGGTCACAGCGGATCTCCCAGCAGAATGCGGCCGGACGAGCAGGGCGCGTCGCCGTTGCGGTATGCGAAATGCAGCTTGCTGCGCTCGCGGTCGAAGCGCAGGGTCAGGCTCAGCTGATCACCGGGGCGGGCCAGCTGCTGAAACTTGAGCACCTCCATGCCCTGGAAGCTCGGCGGCAGGTCAGTGATCAGCTCTCGGGCAAGGCCGATCGCCCAGTCGATCTGCACCACGCCGGGCAAAACCGGAGTCTGTGGGAAGTGCCCGGTGAAGTGCGCCAGATCCGGCGGGACGGCCAGCTGAAGCTGCCATTGATCTTCTTCCTGACAAGCGCTGAGACGCTCGGGCTGCAGCGGACGCGGCGCCTGCAGCAGCCCGTCGAGTTGGGTCTGGGGGAGCTTGCCCTGGCTGTTGAAGGGCAGCTGGGTGACCAGCCGCCAGCGACGCGGCAGGGCCAGCGCTTCGCAGTGCTTCGCCAGGTGCTTGCGCAGCGTCTCGGTCAGTGCGCGCCGACCACCGTTGCGCAGTGCATGCAGGCCCGCGCTCACTGAGCGCAACCAGCGCCGCGAGGTAGGCGCGGTTTTCGTTGATGACGCCGAGCCTTGTATCGCTGACAAAGGGATGTTCGTTCAGCGCTGCTTCCAGCATCGTCAGGGAAATGCGTTTCTCTTCCAGCTTGACGATGCGGTCAAGTCGGCCGAGCAGTTCGAAGCGCCCGTCGGCCTCGATGCGCGCCGCATCCGCCGTCTGTTCAATATGGCCGGGAGGCAGGCAGGGTGAGGCGACGCGCAACGCGCCCTGTTCGTCCTGGCTCAACTGAACGCCAACGAAGGGGTGCCACAGCTTTCCGCCCTGGCGCCAGGCGATGCCTCCCGTCTCAGAGCTGCCGTAGATTTCAGTTGGCAGCTGACCCAGGCGTTGCTCCAGTCGCTGCGCGGCCTCGGCATCAAGGGCTCCGCCCGAGGAAAAGACCCGACGCACACTGCGCAATGCCGGCCAGTCGAGGTTGTCACCCATCCGCTTGAGCAATGCCGGGCTGGCCACCCAGCAGAAGCGTGGATGCTGACGGCTGGCCAGCTGGATGTCTTCTGAGAAGGGCTGTGCGCGGCGCATGAAGGGCCGGCCAGCGCACAATGGCCAGAGCACCCGGAACAGCAGTCCATATATGTGCTGCGCGGCGACGCTGGCGATCACGCAGGCGTCGCCGAGATCGGCTCCCCAGCAGGCTTCGAGCGTTTCCACCTCGTTCGCCAGCTGGCGCAGGCGTTTTTCGATCAGCTTCGGTTCGCCGCTGGAGCCGGAGGTGCAGAGCAGCAGTCGGCACCCGTCCAGATCCAGCTTCGCCCCTTCGAGCGGCTCGGCCAGCAACTCCGAGAGTTTGGCGTCGCCATCCTGATCCGTTAGCCACAGATCAGCCTGATGGGCCAATCGTGAGCGGCTCGCAGGTTGCAGATCGGCCGGCAGCAGTACCGTGACGCCTGCTCGCCAGGCACCGAGCAGCGCAACTGCCAGGTCGGCTGCATCCTCCAGATGAACAGCCAGTCGGGCAACGCCACGATTGCGCATTCCCGCGGCGAGGCGCAGCGCGCGCTGTCGCAGCTCGGCATGATCAAGGGCGGGGTCGAGCGTGACCAAGCGCGACTTGGGCGTCTGGTCGAGCAGGTGTTCGAGGGCAATCCAGTTCATGTCGCTTTCCTGACTCGCTGGCGTACCAGCCATTCACCGGCGAATAACAGTCCCATCAGCAGATAGGCGATCAGCCCGGTGTACAGCGTCCACCAGCTCAGCGGCGCCCAGAGTGCGAGTCCGCTGGCGATGCCGGCGTTAATGATGAAATAGCCCAGCCAGACCCAGGTCACCTGGCGCGTATAGCGTATCGCTGCGGGAGGGAGGTCGGGTTCGCTCAGCCGCGCCAGGCGCTCGATGATTGGCATTCCCGAGCAGAGGCTGCCGGCAAACAGGCCGAACAGGGCCAGACTGATCAGCACCGGGTACCAGCGCAACAGGGCTGGCTCGCCCGCCAATCCGAGTAGCAGGCAGAACAGCAGTGCGCTTGCAGCCATCGTGTAGTTAAGCGGTGTCTGCTTTCCACTGAGCAGCCTGGCCACCCAGAGCGCGCCAAGCAAAGCGGCAAACAGGCGAGGCGACAGATGCTCCAGGCCCAGGTACACGGCAAACGGGTAGGCGAGGCCGGCCAGCAACAGGCAGAGACCTGTCATTCGGCTGGCGCTCGCGTTAGCTGTTCGTGCGGGAGGTTGCATCGTGCCGTCCGTTTGCGCATAAGAGCTTGATCCAGGTAGCGCTGGGGCTCCCCGGACAATGCTTGTTCGGTTGTTCGGGAGGGTCAGGCCGGCTGAGGGTTCACCAGTCGATAGACCGCTTCGACGACATCGCCAACGGTTCGTACCGACTTGAACTCCTCTGCGGCAATCTTCTTGCCCGTCTGGCGCTTGATGTGATCGATCAGGTCGACCGCGTCGATGCTGTCAATTTCCAGGTCCTGATAAAGGTTGGCTTCCAGGCTGATCCGCTCGGGTTCGAGTTCGAACAGTTCGACCAATGCATCGCGCAGGGTCTGGAAGATCTCGTTGCGGCTTTCCATCTCAGGCTTCCTCGGTGACGGCGCGGTGGGCGCTGACGTAGGCGGCCAGGCTGTCGACACTGGCGAAATGCTTGCGGGTGTCCTTGGCGTCGGCGTCGATCTTGATGCCGAAGCGCTTCTGGATCGCCAGACCCAGTTCCAGCGCGTCGACCGAGTCCAGCCCGAGCCCGTCGCCGAACAAGGGCTGATCGGCTGCTATGTCGTCCGGCCCTAGGTCTTCCAGACCCAGGGCGTCGATGATCAGTTGCTTGATTTCAAGCTGCAGTTGGCTCATCGAGTGCGAGCTCCTTTATGAAGTGTCGATGCAGATGATCGTTGAGTTGCCGCGAGGCGACAGGTGCTGCGCCACGCGAAGCGAACACCTGCGGGTCGATGTCCTCACCGACGCGCAGATGGAAATGAAAACGTCTTGCTGGGATGCGATACCAGGGCTCGGCCTTGGTGAGGGTGGTGGGCGTTACGCTGATCACTACGGGTGTCACCAGACGCGCACCGCGCAAGGCGATGGCCGCCGCACCCCGATGAAACTGCGGTGCCTGGCCTGGCGTAGTGCGCGTGCCTTCGGGAAAGATGATCAGCGTCTGGCCCTGGCGCAGCGCGTCTGCGGCTTCATCCAGCATCTCGGCGCTGCCGTTGTTACTGATGTACTGAGCCGCACGGATCGGCCCGCGGGTGAAGGGATTGTCCCACAGGCTCTGCTTGACCACACAGTTGGCATCGCGGATCAGCGCGATCAGCACCACCACGTCGATCAGCGAAGGATGGTTGGCGATCACCAGTTGTCCTGATCGGCCGAGGCGTTCGGCGCCCTCGACCTCGTAGGTCAGTACGCCGCTGCGATACATGAACTGAACGAATAGCCAGAACAGCCGACTTACCGTCTGGCGCGCCCGACGGCGGTGTTCGGCTTTATCGCCTGGCAGCAGAGCCAGCAGAGGGAAAACGATCAATCGCAGACAGAGCCCGCCGACACCGAACAGCATGAAAGAGAGTCCGGTCGCGACCAGACGCCACAGCCACGGCGCGCTGTATCGACGGTTCAATAGGTTTGCTGCCAGTTCCATTGGCGGCTCTCCCAGTTGTTTTGAAAGGTCGGTTGGTCCCTGAGCAGTGCTTGGACCAGTTTGATCGCATGCGGGTGCGATGCCTGCCTAGCGGCTGGCTCGGCTGTTTCGAGGCTCAATTGCCAGGCCCTGCCCGGCTTGAGCAACAGGGCTACGGCATAGGGAAAGCTGACGTCATTGATCCAGGGCGCATAGACCGTGGGGGGCTGGTCTTCGGCGACCACCACCAGGACTTCGGGAGCGCCTTCGCCGAGCAGCAAAGTGGCTTCAAGCACGGCATGCTCCAGCCCGTCACCTTCAGCGGCCAGCGAAGTCATCTCGCTCGTGTCCTGCTGCTGGATGGACCAGAGCCCGATAATCGCGTTGTGCACCGACAGGCTGAACTGTGTGGGGGAAAGCGGTTCCTCACCGGCGAGATCATTGAGAATGGCGAAGGTGCGCGTGGTCTCGCCGTGACGGGAGGCATAGACCAGCGGCATCGCTGGTCGGCCGGCCGCCAGAGGTGTGGCCACGGCAAAGACCATGCGCGCCAGGCGGCTCAGGCGGCGACGTTGCATGGCCGGCAGGAAGCTGACGTCCGGTTGTAAGTCGCTGCTTTCGGGCTCGCGCGGATCCCGAGCCCAATTGGCCCAGTCGTCGGTGCTTGCCAGGCCTGGAGCCCAGGCCTGCCATTGATCGATTTCGAATTGAATCACGCTGAACTCACCGGCTCATCCTCGAGCCTTGTTATTGGCGTGTCGACGTCCCTGTACAGCGACTATCGGTAAATGTCTGCCGTGAAACGGCGGCATTATCCAATCGCGGTGGAACCTAGGCAAACGTTGCGTGAAATATCCGGATAAAAGGCAGGCCTAATTCACGGAACCGTTGGTCGGAATCGATTGTCTGTTCTAGGTTTGCTCGTAGATGTTGGGCAGCGGCGCTTGTGTTCCGTAACGATGCAAGCGGCAAAGCCGCTTCGGCTGGCTAACCTTCTGTGGCACGGCAGCAGCCGAACAGGCTACCGGACGGCGGCCGTCATATCCCGTGCTGTTGGAGCCAGGCCAGCAGCTGCGGCAACGGCATCGCACCGCTCTGGCGCGCTACTTCCTTGCCTCCCTTGAACAGGATCAAACTGGGGATCGAGCGAATGCCGAGCTGGCTCGACAGTTGCGAATTGGCCTCACTGTCCAGTTTGGCCAATCGGCAGCGGCCCTGCAGCTGAGCGGCGGCCTGGGCGAAGGTCGGGGCGAAGCTGCGGCACGGGCCGCACCAGCTGGCCCAGACGTCCACCAGCAGCGGCAAATCGCCCTTGATCTGGTTGGCGAACTGGCTTTGCTGCAGCTCGAATGGTGTGTTTGGCAATGCATCGGACTTGCAACGTCCGCAGCGCGGCGCGTCATGCAGCCGATCAGCGGGAATACGGTTGAGGCTGGCGCACTCTGCGCAGGGGATGATCAGCGAATCGGTCATGGCGAGGCTCCACAGCGGTCTGTCGCACTAATGTGGAGCCTCGCTGGCCGATATCAAGCATTCTCGGCGAAGCGGCGTTGCTGGCCTTAGCCCTTTGCTGCGTCCAGGGCCTGGGTCAGGTCGGCGAGGATGTCATCGATGTGCTCGATGCCGATGGACAGACGGATCAGATCTTGAGAAACCCCTGCTCGGGCGAGTTCTTCAGCATTCAGCTGGCGATGCGTGGTGCTGGCCGGGTGGCAGGCCAGCGACTTGGCGTCGCCGATGTTGACCAGCCGCACGATCAGCTTGAGCGCATCGATGAAGCGCGCCCCGGCCTCCATGCCGCCTTCGATGCCAAAGCAGAGAATCGACGCTGGTGTGCCACCCATATAGCGACGCGCCAATGCATGCTCCGCATGATCGGCCAGCCCGGCGTATTTCACCCATGCCACCTGCGGGTGTGCCTGGAGGAATTCGGCAACCTTCATCGCGTTCTCGCAATGGCGCTCCATGCGCAGCGCCAGCGTCTCCAGCCCCTGTAGGATCAGGAAGGAGTTGAACGGCGAAATCGCCGCGCCCATGTTGCGCAGCGGCACCACTCGGCAGCGGCCGATGAAAGCGGCGGGGCCGAACGCCTCGGTGTAGGTGACGCCATGATAGGAGACGTCAGGCGTGTTCAGTAGCGCGAAGCGCTCCTTGTGCTGCGCCCAGGGGAACTTCCCTGAATCGACCACGATGCCGCCAATGCTGGTGCCATGACCGCCCATGTATTTAGTCAGGGAATGCACGACGATGTCGGCGCCATGTTCGATTGGCCGGCAGAGCATCGGCGTGGCAACGGTGTTGTCGACGATCAGGGGCACACCGTGGCGGTGCGCTGCGTCAGCCAGTGCCTCAATATCGATGATGTTGCCTGCCGGGTTGCCGATGGACTCGCAGAAGACCGCCTTGGTCTTGCTGTCGATCAGTGCCTCGAGCGCGGCGATGTCGTCATGGGCGGCGAAGCGCACCTCGATGCCCTGGCGCGGCAGCGTGTGCGCGAAAAGGTTGAAAGTACCGCCGTAGAGCTTCGCTACCGAGACGATGTTGTCGCCCACTTCGGCGATCGTCTGGATGGCATAGGTGATCGCCGCCATGCCCGAAGCCACAGCCAATGCCGCCACGCCGCCTTCCAGTGCCGCGACGCGCTGCTCAAGCACGTCGGTGGTGGGATTCATGATGCGCGTATAGATGTTGCCGGGCACTTTCAGGTCGAACAGGTCCGCGCCGTGCTGGGTGTCGTCGAAGGCATAGGAGGTGGTCTGGTAGATCGGCACCGCCACGGCGCGCGTGGTTGGGTCCGGGCTGTAGCCGGCATGGACGGCGAGGGTTTCCAGCTTCATGGGCGCTCCTTGTTCTTGTTCATCGGGCAAAGGCTCGAGAGCATGAAACTGAACACCGATGCGGTCAATGACCCAGGGCAAGCGCCGTCATCAAAGCGGCGTGAGCGGCCAGAACAAGGGAATGACCAGCGTGGCGACGACCCACAGCAACAGGTTCAACGGGATGCCGACCTTGAGGAAATCAGCGAAGCGGTAGCCGCCGGCGTTATAAACGAAGGTGTTGGTCTGGTAGCCGATCGGCGTGGCGAAGCTGGCGCTGGCCGCGAACATCACCGCGACGACAAAGGCCCGCGGATCGATACCGAACTGCTGGGCAAGGCCGATGGCGATTGGCGTGACCAGCACCGCGACGGCATTGTTGGACAGGATCTCGGTAAGGACCGAGGTGAACAGGTAGATAAACCCAAGCATGAACAGCGGGCCGGCCCAGGGCGTCAGGTCAACCACACCCGAGACAATCAGCTCGACCAGCCCGACCTTGTTCATCGCGACGCTGATGGCGAGCATGCCGAAGATCAGGCTGAGGATCTTCCAGTCCACAGCCTTGTAGGCATCTTCGACATCCAGGCAGCGGGTCGCCAGCACCGCTGCGGCGCCGATGATCGCCAGGCCTTCGATCGGCATCACGCCAAACGCCGCCAGCAGCATCACCATCAGCGTAGTTCCGATGGCGATCGGTGCCTTTTCGCGGCGATACGCACGTTCCTGAACCGCATTGAGGCTGATCAGCTCGCCGTTGTCGGCGAAACGCTTGATCTGGGCCGGCGTGCCCTCGACCAGCATTACATCGCCGAACTGCAGCTGAAAGTCGTCGAGGTTGCCTTGGATATTTTCATCCTGGCGATGCACGGCCAGCACATTGATGCCGTAGCGGGCGCTGAGGTCGAGGTCGCGCATCGGCCGATGGCTGTAACGGGAATTGCGGCCAACAATGGCCTCGGCGAGCACTTCATTCTCGCTGCTGATGGTTTCGAAGGCATCGCTGCGGTTGAAGGTCAGGTGGCCGCTGCCGCGCAGCTCAACCACATCCTTCACCTGGCCATGGATCACCAGCACGTCGCCGGCCAGCAAGGTGAAACCCTGCTCCGGTCGGCTGTGCAAGTGGGCGCCGCGATCGACCTGCAGCACCTGCAGGCCGCTGCCACCGTTGAGGTTGGCCTCGGCAATGCTTTTGCCAATCACCGGCGACCCCTGCGGCACCCGTAGTTCACTCATAAAAGTGCGATCAAGCCTTGGCCCGAGCAACTTGGACAGGGTGTCGCGCTCCGGCAGCAGTCGCTTGCCGATGGTCAGCATGTACAGCATCCCGGCCGCTGCGAGCACCAGCGCCGCACCGGTTATCTCGAACATGCCGAAGGGCGCAAGGCCGGCCTTGCGCGCCACGCCGTCGACCAGAATGTTGGTCGAGGTGCCGATCATCGTCAGCGTGCCGCCAAGGATCGTGGCGTAGGAAAGCGGAATCAGCAGCTTTGAAGGCGTGGTGCCAGCCCGCGTAGCCAGTGATATCGCCACTGGCGTCAGAATCGCCACCACCGGCGTGTTGTTAAGAAAGGCCGAAATGACCAGCGCAGTAATCGTTAGCCCGCCGAGCACACGGGTCGGGCTGGTGCCGACCAGCCCACCCAGCCAGTTGCCCAGCGCATCGATGCAGCCGGTACGCTCCAGCGCGGCGGATATGACGAACATGCAGGCGATGGTGACGGGCGCCGAGTTGGACAACACCCCAAGCACCTCCGCTGGCGTCAGCAACTGGACGGCGATCAACACCGCCACCGCAATCGCCACCACGATATCCGGGCTCCAGGACTCCCGCACGAAAGACATCAGGACCCAGAGCAGCAAGGCGCAGACGAACAGCAGCGGCAGGGAATTGGAGAGCATGAACGTCCTTAACGTGGCGTAACGACCGGCCAAACACAGCGGCCCCGCGCGAACGATAGGGGTGAGCCCTTAGAGAGTCTAGGAACGTTTGTTCAGGTTTATATGCGATTTCGCTATTTGAATGTCTGGTCGTACCGCCGCCTCATATGAGGCATTTGCAACGGACGGCGGCAAGACAAACGAAAAAGCCGCGCAGTGCGCGGCTTTGGAGTTGGTGGGCCCACACGGACTCGAACCGTGGACCAAAGGATTATGAGTCCTCTGCTCTAACCAACTGAGCTATAGGCCCTCAGAGGCGGGCGGATTATACCGGTGGTGTTGCGTATGCGCCAAGCAAAGCTGTGCGCGCCGGACTGTTTTGCACGGCCAGAAATGCAAAACCCCCGGCGCGGGCCGGGGGTTCTGGTTTACTCGTCGAGGAAGGAGCGCAGATGCTCGCTTCTCGTCGGGTGGCGCAGCTTGCGCAGCGCCTTGGCTTCGATCTGCCGGATCCGCTCGCGGGTGACATCGAACTGCTTGCCGACTTCCTCGAGGGTGTGGTCGGTGTTCATGTCGATGCCGAAGCGCATCCGCAGTACCTTGGCTTCCCGTGCAGTGAGGCCGGAGAGCACTTCGCGAGTGGCTTCCTTGAGGCTTTCGACGGTTGCCACGTCGATCGGCGATTGCATGGCGGAGTCTTCAATGAAGTCACCCAGATGCGAGTCTTCGTCGTCGCCGATCGGGGTCTCCATGGAGATCGGCTCTTTGGCGATCTTCAATACCTTGCGGATCTTGTCCTCGGGCATTTCCATGCGTTCGCCAAGCTCTTCAGGTGTGGGCTCGCGGCCCATTTCCTGCAGCATCTGACGGGAGATGCGGTTGAGCTTGTTGATCGTTTCGATCATGTGGACCGGGATACGGATGGTCCGCGCCTGGTCAGCAATGGAGCGAGTGATCGCCTGGCGAATCCACCAGGTGGCGTAGGTCGAGAACTTGTAGCCGCGGCGGTATTCGAACTTGTCGACCGCCTTCATCAGGCCGATGTTGCCTTCCTGAATCAGGTCGAGGAATTGCAGGCCGCGGTTGGTGTACTTCTTGGCAATCGAGATGACCAGGCGCAGGTTGGCCTCGACCATCTCTTTCTTGGCGCGGCGAGCCTTGGCTTCACCGATCGACATCCGACGGTTGATGTCCTTGATGTCGGCAATCGCCAGTACGCATTTTTCTTCCAGTGCGAGCAGCTTCTGCTGGCAGCGCTGAATGTCTTCCTTGCGTGCAGCAATGGCTTCGGCGTACTTGCTCTTGCCGCTAGCCAGCTTATCGGCCCAATCAAGGTCAGTTTCATTGTTAGGAAACTGGCGCAGGAAGTCTGCGCGCGGCATGCGTGCGTCACGAACGCAGATCTGCATGATCGCGCGTTCCTGGGCGCGGATCTGGGCCAGGGCGTCGCGTACACGTTCTACCAGCGCATCATACTGCTTGGGGATGAGCTTGATCGGCATGAAGAGGATGGCCAGTTCCTGCAGGGCGTCGGTCGCCTGCTGGCTGCCGCGTCCATGCTTCTTCAGCGCCTTCTTGGCGACGTCGAGCTGTTCAGCAACTGCGCCGAAACGAATTCGGGCAACTTCCGGATCCGGACCGCCATCGCCTTCTTCTTCATCGCTGTCGGAATCGTCCTCTTCCTCGTCGTCCTTGTCGTCACCGGCCGGCTTTGCTGCTGCCTGCGGTGCGACGGGCTCGACTTCTGCCTGAGGGCCGGCCGCGCCGTCATCGTCAGGGTCGATATAGCCGCTGAGAATGTCGGACAGACGCCCACCTTCGGAGGTGACGCGATCATAATCGGCAAGGATGCTGTCGACGGTGCCCGGGAAATGGGCAATAGCACTCATCACCTCACGAATGCCTTCCTCGATGCGTTTGGCGATTTCAATTTCGCCTTCGCGGGTCAGCAGTTCGACGGTACCCATTTCACGCATGTACATGCGCACGGGATCGGTGGTGCGGCCGATGTCGGTTTCGACAGCGGCAAGTGCCGCCGCGGCCTCTTCGGCTGCGGCTTCATCGGTATCGGCTTCGGCCAGCAACAGGGCATCGGCATCCGGGGCAACCTCGAATACATTGATACCCATGTCGTTGATCATGCGAATGATGTCTTCCACCTGTTCCGGATCGGAAATATCCTCCGGTAGGTGGTCATTGACCTCGGCGTAAGTCAGGTAACCCTGCTCACGGCCACGCTGGATCAATTCTTTGAGACGGGACTGCTGTTGCGCTTTTCCGGACATATAACCCTATCCACTGACGGTTCTGGCGGGCTGAAAACAAGCTGAGCATTATAGCCGAGCAAGGACCTCACGCGCCAGTTGAGGTCGATATAGCGGGTGTTGAGTTGCGATTTAGCAGGCTGCGCAGCTGCTCTTTCTCCTCTGCGCTGAGTTCACCCTGGCGAGCTTTGCGCAGCAGCGTTTCAAGGCTACGGTCGCGTTGTCTGGCAGCAAGGCTTGTTATGGTGTCGAAAAACTGTTGTTCAAGGTTATCGGCCGAGATTAGCCATTCTTTCTCGGCAAGTGCGCGCAAAAGGCGCCCTTGGTCGGTTCCATGCCAGCGTGCGATCAGTTGCAGGCTGCGCAGTTTTGGGTTTTTCTGCAGCGTTCCGAGCAATGCAACAAGCAGTTGCGCATATGTGTCGTCTTCCGCCGCGAAGTGACTGGCATCTTCAACCTTCTGCGCAAGCTCTGGGTGGTGCAGGAGTGTGCGTAGAGTCGTCAGTGCTGGTGGTTCCACTGCGGCGGGCGTTCTTGGGGCGCGCGGCTTTTTAAAGTCTGGACGCTGGCCGGGCTTTTTCCAGTCCTTTTTCCACTCTTTCTTGCTGCCCGGCTTCGGCTCGGTGGTGGTGAGCGGTGCGTAATAGTCGCCTTCGTCATGCGCGGAGGCGGTGTCGTAGTAAATGCTGTCGTCATATTCCGGCGCGGCGCTCGGCGCTGCGGTGCTCATCTGCTGGAGTGCTTCACTGTGCAGACCGGTGATTTCCCCGAGGTGCTGCCGCATCAGTGCTCGCAGGTTGTTGCCGGGGATTTTTTCGATGAGCGGTGCCGCCAAGGTCGCCAGATGGGCTTTGCCTTCCAGTGAGCGTGGGTCTGCTTCTTCGCTGAGCTGCTGGAAAAAGTAATCTGCTAGCGGTTGAGCCTGTTGCTGGATTCGAGCCCTGAAGGCGTCGGTGCCTTCGCGGCGCACCAAGCTGTCCGGATCTTCACCTTCTGGCAGAAACAGAAAACGTGCGCGGCGGCCGTCTTGCAGGTTGGGCAACGCCGATTCCAGAGCGCGCCAGGCGGCCTTGCGGCCGGCTGCGTCACCGTCGAAGCAGAACAGCACGCTGGGTACGATGCGAAACAGGCGCTTGAGGTGTTCGTCGCTGGTCGCTGTGCCCAGTGTCGCGACGGCATTGCGCAGCCCTTGCTGCGCCAGTGCAATGACGTCCATGTAGCCTTCTACGACCATGATTTCATCCAGGTCGCGGTTGGTCTTGCGTGCCTCGTAGAGCCCGTAAAGCTCTTGGCCTTTATGAAATACCGGTGTTTCAGGTGAGTTCAGGTATTTCGGCTTGTCATCGCCCAGCACGCGGCCGCCAAAGGCAATAACGCGCCCGCGACTGTCGCGGATCGGAAACATCACCCGGTCGCGGAAACGGTCGTAGCTCCGGCCAGTTTCAGCGTTTTCGATTAACAGTCCGGCGTCGATCATTGCCTTTTGTTGAAGGGTATCGCCGCCCAGGTGCTTCATCAGATTGTCCCAGCCGGGCGGTGCAAAGCCGAGGCCGAAATCCCTGGCGATAACACCGGACAGGCCGCGTCCTTTCAGGTATTCCACCGCGGCCTTGCGCGCCGGGTGCCCCTTGAGCGACTGCCGATAGTACTCGGCAGCGGATTCGAGCAGCGGATACAGCGGCGAATCCACGGGCTGGCGTGGTTTGCGCCCTGGTCCGCTTTCTTCGCGCGGCACTTCCATGCCGGCGCGCTTGGCCAGCTCCTCGACTGCCTGCGGAAACTCCAGGCTGTCGTGATCCATGATGAAGCCGAGCGCGTTGCCTCCAGCGCCACAACCAAAGCAGTAGTAGAACTGCTTATCCGGGCTAACGCTGAAAGACGGAGTCTTTTCCTTGTGGAACGGACAGCAGGCGGTGTAGTTCTTGCCTGCTTTTTTCAGTTGGATGCGCGAGCTCACCACTTCGACGATGTCAGAGCGGTTGAGCAGGTCATCAATGAAAGATTGCGGGATCAAGCCGGCCATAGGGGTATGAGAATACGCTCGCAGTGTTCAGGCCGGAATGAAAAAAACTCCGGCCATTCGCCTGTTGGCGAAGCGGAGTCTCCTTCAAATGCAAAGCCCGGCATTGGCCGGGCTTGATGCAGCGTCAGCTGTACTGGATCAGTACAGGCGAACGCTGCGGCGCTGTTCGCGCTGCACTTTCTTGGCGTGACGCTTGACTGCGGCAGCAGCTTTACGCTTGCGCTCAGCAGTAGGCTTTTCGTAGAACTCACGGCTGCGGACTTCGGCCAGAACACCGGCCTTTTCGCAAGAACGCTTGAAGCGACGCAGAGCTACGTCGAATGGTTCGTTCTCTTTAACTTTAACGTTGGGCATCCAGGACGTACCTTCACTTGTTTACCGGTTACAACGCGCTTCGGCAAATATCGCGAGCACGCTGGTTTTAAGGGTTGCGGATGTTAACGCCTTGCCGCGTGGAATGCAAAGCCCCCTGATCGAAAAGCGCTGGTCGGTCGCTGGCCCCGGCGATTAATATGCGCGGCTTCATTCGCTTCTTTGGAAGGTCGTGCCCATGTTGGTACTGGGGCTGGAAACTTCATGCGACGAGACCGGCGTCGCGCTGTATGACAGCGAGCACGGCCTGCTGGCCGACGCCCTGTTCAGTCAGATCGATCTGCACCGCGTCTATGGCGGGGTGGTGCCAGAGCTGGCGTCCCGTGATCACGTCAAACGGATGCTGCCATTGATCCGTCAGGTGCTCGAGGAAGCCGGGCGCGAATCGAGTCAAATCGATGCGGTGGCCTACACGGCAGGCCCTGGTCTGGTCGGGGCGCTGTTGGTTGGCGCCTCCTGCGCCCAGGCGATGGCGTTTGCTTGGGGTGTGCCTGCAGTGGGGGTTCACCATATGGAAGGGCACCTTCTGGCGCCAATGCTCGAAGAACAGGCGCCGGCGTTTCCCTTCGTTGCGTTGCTGGTTTCCGGTGGGCATACGCAGTTGGTTCGAGTCGATGGCATTGGCCGCTATGAACTGCTGGGCGAATCGGTGGACGACGCCGCTGGAGAAGCGTTCGACAAGACGGCGAAGCTGATGGGGCTACGCTATCCCGGCGGTCCCGAGATCGCAGCGCTTGCAGAGCGCGGCACGCCGGGTCGTTTCACCTTTCCCCGACCAATGACCGATCGTCCCGGGCTCGATTTCAGTTTCAGCGGCCTCAAGACGTCCACCCTGACGACCTGGCAGCAACGTCAGAGTGCCGGCGATGAGGGCGAGCAAACGCGCTGCGATATCGCGCTGGCTTTTCAGCAAGCCGTTGTCGATACGCTGACCATCAAATGTCGACGTGCTTTGCAGCAGACGGGTTTGAGCAGTCTGGTCATCGCCGGTGGCGTAAGCGCCAATACGGCATTGCGCCAGAGCCTGGAAAGGATGCTCGCCGAACTGAAGGGGCGGGTGTTCTATGCCCGTCCGCGTTTCTGTACCGACAATGGGGCGATGATTGCCTACGCCGGCTGCCAGCGTTTGCTGGCTGGCCAGCAGGATGGTCCCGAGATTTCGGTACAGGCGCGCTGGCCAATGGAAACGCTTCCGGCGATTTGACGCCGGTTAGCTTAAAAATGTCGCTCTCTGCCTTTAGACAGGTCGCGCAGGTTGTTACGGTGACGCCAGGCGACGAGCGCGGCCAGCAATGCCATAGGCCAGAGCGCCGTAGGTTGCATCCAGGCAAGAAATGGCAGGCAGAGCGGTAGTGCGACCAGTGCGGCCAGTGAACTGGTGCGTGACAATGTGAAAACAGCCAGCCAGATGAGCAGCGCCAGCAATGCCGTTGCTGGATGCAGGCCAAGCAAGACGCCTGCGGCGGTGGCCACGCCCTTGCCTCCTCGGAAGCGGAAATACAGCGGATATGAGTGGCCCAGTACGGCGGCAAGGCCGATCCAGGCTTGTTGCTCGATCGTCAGGCCCAGTGCGGCGGCAAGCAGCACCGGCAGTAGGCCTTTGAGCAAATCGCCGAACAGGGTGCTGATGGCCAGGCCTCTGCCGGCCAGGCGCAGCATGTTGGTGGCGCCGGGATTGCCGGAACCGCTTGCACGGGGATCGGGTGCACCGGTCAGGCGACTGAGTAGAATGGCGAATGAAAGCGAGCCGGTCAGATAGGCGAGCAGTGCTAATTGCCAGAACATGGCATCCATCCGGGGCAGGGAGCTCCTGAGTCTAACGGCCTGTAATGAAGTTGTCGTGCCGTGGGAGAACGTTGCGTGGATACAGTTTTCATCGAAGGGCTGGAAGTGGATACGCTGATCGGCGCTTATGATTGGGAGCGCGGCATTCGCCAATGCCTGCGTCTGGACCTGACCCTTGGCTGGGACATTCGACCTGCCGCGCATAATGACGAGCTGGACAAAGCATTGGACTACGCCGAAGTGACTGCCGCCATTGATCGGTTCGCGCAGGCGTCACGTTTCGAGCTGGTGGAAACCTTTGCCGAACGCTTGGCGGGCACTCTGATGAGCCAGTTCGGCATTCCCTGGCTGCGGCTTCGGGTGACCAAGCCTGGGGTCAACCCGCGCGCCAAAGCGTTAGGTGTGGAGATCGAACGCGGATGTCTCTGACGCGCGTACTGCTGGGGCTCGGCAGCAATAACCAACGTAAACGGAATCTGACTGCCGGTCTCGATGCGCTGGAAAAGCTGCTCGGAGAGATGCGCTGCTCGCCCGTTTTTGAAAGCCTGGCTGTGGGCTACAAGGGCGACCATTTCTACAATCTCGTCGTCTCCGGTAACACCGACTTGCCCTTGATGGAGCTGGACCGACGGCTCAAGTTCATCGAAGCGGATAATGGACGCTACGCGCCTGACCGCAAAGGTCTGCCGCTGGATATCGATGTGTTGATGTATGGCGACTTGCAGGGCAATTTTCACGGCTTGCAGCTGCCGCGGCCGGAGACGCTGAAGAACGCCTTCGTGCTCTGGCCATTGGCATTGCTGGAGCCGGATGTAGTCCACCCCGAGGCGGGGCGACGCTTTGCTGAGCTGTGGCAAGAGGCGGACATCGAGCAGCAGCTGTGGCCCGTGCGTTTCCAGTGGAAAGGCGAGGAGCTGACGCCGGCGTCGTTGTTGCTCGCCGCAGATCAGCGCTAGCGTTGCCGGCGCTAACCTTCCGTTGCTTCGGCTTGCGGCGCGGTAACCGGTGCTGATCAGTTGGCGTCGTGCTGGTGAAGACGCTGGTATTGGCGGACGGCTTCGAGCCGTTCACGCTTGAGAGCTTCGCCCAGCTCCGCACCCTTGAAACCTTGATCAATAAGTGGTTTTACCTGCACCGCTCGAACGTGCTCGGCAGCGCCGCGCAGATATTCGGCTTGCGGATAGGGATGCCCTTCGTGACGACTCTGCGCGTCCATGGCGCAGCAGGCGACGAACTGTTCGAAGCGCTCCGGGCGGCGGTAGATATCGAAATGCTGCAGCAACTCGAACAGCGTTAGCGCTGGCAGCGACATTGCCTGATGGCCGAGTTGGTGGAATTCGCCGACCAGTCTGGCCAGCTCCTGGCACTCTCGTGGCACCTTGTAGCGTGCATTGATGACGTCGATCGTTGTCGCGGCTGCTTGGGTCGGTGCCGGGCCTGGGGTATCGAGGTTCTGGGGCTGGCCCAGCGGCATGAGCAGACAGGCCCAGCGCACACTTATTGGTTGAGCCTGGATGGCGCACCTATGTAGCACCTTGAGCGTGTGCATACCGGTCTGCGTACCATCCTCGTGCGGCGCTGTTGAGTTAAACAATTGATCGACTTCTGGAAACAGTTCCTTCAGCGCGCCGCAGTCGCGCAGCACCTGCACGAATACATCCGGGCGCGGCTCCATTAACGCGCGGGAAATTTCCTTCCAGCTACGCTCCGGTGTCAACGCCAGTAGCTCCCCCGATTCGGCGAGCTGACGCATCAGCATCTGGGTTTCGGGCGCGACGGTAAAGCCGAGTTCGGCATAACGCGCAGCAAAGCGCGCCACGCGCAACACGCGCAATGGATCTTCGGCGAATGCGGGGGAAACGTGCCTCAGCTGGCGAGCGGCGAGGTCTGACTGGCCGCCGTAGGGGTCGATCAGTTCGCCCTGCTCATCCTCGGCTATCGCATTGATGGTCAGGTCGCGGCGGATCAGGTCTTCTTCGAGGGTCACCTCGGGGCTGGCATAGAAGGTGAATCCGCCGTAGCCGCGACCGCTTTTGCGCTCGGTCCGGGCCAACGCGTATTCCTCGCCGGTGACAGGGTGGAGGAACACCGGGAAATCAGCGCCTACCGGGCGAAAGCCCTTGGCCTGCATCTCCTCGGCGCTGGAGCCTACGACCACCCAATCCACTTCTGTCACCGGGCGTCCCAGCAACCGGTCACGTACCGCTCCGCCGACTTTATAGATTTGCATGCAACCCTCCGTTGCGGCGGAGGATAAACGAATGCCCCGAGGCAGCAAGCTGCGACTGCTCTCGGGGCCTCGATTTGCCGCGATAAACGACCGTCAGATGGGCGGCAGCGCCAGGTTCATGCCGGGGTACTTGGCCTCGACGTCCGGCTCGGTCCTTGGCGGCATGTGGTGGGTAGCGATCAGCTTGTCGTCCTGCATCGACTGTAGATGCACGTCGAAGCCCCAGAGCCGATGCAGGTGCTTGAGCACCTCATCGGTGGAGCCGCCTAGAGGTTTGCGGTCGTGCTGCTGGTGGCGCAGGGTCAGCGAGCGATCACCGCGGCGATCGACGCTCCAGACCTGCACATTGGGTTCGCGGTTGCCGAGGTTGTACTGCGCTGCCAACAGTTCGCGGATGGCGTGGTAGCCGTTTTCGTCGTGGATGGCGGGCACCAGCAGCTCGTCCTTGTGGTCATCATCGAGGATGCTGAAAAGCTTGAGGTCGCGGATGACCTTGGGCGAAAGGAACTGCAAGATGAAGCTTTCATCCTTGAAGTTGTTCATCGCGAACTTCACCGTGGTGAGCCAGTCGCTGCCTGCAATGTCCGGGAACCAGCGTTTGTCTTCCTCGGTTGGGTGCTCGCAAATCCGGCGGATGTCCTGGTACATCGCGAAGCCCAGGGTGTAGGGGTTGATGCCGCTGTAGTAGGGGCTGTCAAAGCCGGGCTGATAAATGACGCTGGTGTGCGACTGCAGAAACTCCATCATGAAGCCGTCTGTTACCAGGCCTTCGTCATATAGGTCATTGAGCAGGGTGTAATGCCAGAAGGTCGCCCAGCCCTCGTTCATCACCTGGGTTTGGCGCTGCGGATAGAAATACTGCGCGATCTTGCGCACGATTCGCACCACCTCGCGCTGCCAGGGTTCCAGCAGCGGCGCATGCTTTTCTATGAAGTAGAGAATGTTCTCCTGCGGTTCGACCGGGAAGCGCTGGTCTCGCTGGCGCTCATCTTCTTTCTCACCAAACTTGGGAATGGTCCGCCAGAGGTCGTTGATCTGCTTTTGCAGATGCTCTTCACGATCCTTTTGCCGCCGCCGCTCTTCCTCAGCTGAAATCGGATAGGGGCGCTTGTAGCGGTCGACACCATAGTTCATCAGTGCATGGCAGGAATCGAGCAGGTCCTCCACCGCATCGATGCCGTGTCGCTCCTCGCACTGCATGATGTACTGCTTGGCGAACACCAGGTAATCGATGATCGAGCTGGCGTCAGTCCAGGTGCGGAACAGATAGTTGCCTTTGAAAAAACTGTTATGCCCATAGCTCGCGTGGGCGATGACCAGCGCCTGCATGGTGATGGTGTTTTCTTCCATCAGGTAAGCGATGCAGGGATCGGAGTTGATCACGATCTCGTACGCCAGGCCCATCTGGCCGCGGGTGTAGGATTTCTCCGTGCTGAGGAAATGCTTGCCGTAGGACCAGTGGTGGTAGCCCAGCGGCATGCCTACCGAGGCATAGGCGTCCATCATCTGCTCGGCAGTGATGACCTCAATCTGGTTGGGGTAGGTGTCCAGCGCATAGCGCTCGGCGATGCGGCCGATCTCGCGGTCGTAGGTACGGATCAGGTCGAAGGTCCATTCCGAGCCGGTGGAAATGGGCTGTCGTTTCATGCTGCTTACCTCAGCTAGCCATGCGCCGCTGGAAGAGTTCGCGGAACACTGGATAAATGTCCCCGGCAGTCACCAGCTGCTGCTGGGCGAACGAGTCGCCGAAGGCCTCGGCCACTTGGTTGTATTCGTACCACAGTGCTTGATGTTCGCGAGGGGTGATTTCCACGTAGGAGAAGTACTGGACGAACGGCATGATCTGATTGATCAGGATATCGCGACAAACCGGGGAGTCGTCGTTCCAGTTATCGCCGTCCGACGCCTGGGCAGCGTAAATATTCCACTCGTTGGCCGGATACCGCTCGGCCATGATCTCCTGCATCATTTTCAGGGCACTGGAGACGATGGTGCCGCCCGTTTCGCGCGAATAGAAAAACTCTTCTTCGTCGACTTCTTTGGCACTGGTGTGGTGACGAATGAACACCACCTCGATCTTGTCGTAGTTCCGTTTGAGAAACAGGTACAGCAGGATGAAGAAGCGCTTGGCGATGTCCTTGGTGGCCTGGGTCATCGAACCGGACACGTCCATCAGGCAAAACATCACAGCCTTGGAGCTGGGGTTCGGGTGTTTCACCAGCAGGTTGTACTTGAGGTCGAACGTGTCGAGGAATGGCACCCGGTGAATGCGGGCGCTGAGCCGCTCGATTTCCTCTTCAGCGGCCTGGATGTCAGTGAAGTTGGCGGGTTCTTCCAGCTTGAGTCGCGCCAGTTCGGCCTTGACCTCGCGCAGCTTGGCGCGGCTGCTACCCGACAGGGCGATACGGCGCGCATGCGCCGAGCGCAGGGTTCGAACGATGTTGATACGGGACGGATTGCCCTCGTTGCTGATGCCGGCGCGGACCGTCTTGAAGGTGTCGGTACCGGTCAGGTGGCGTTTGACCAGATTGGGCAATTCCAGATCCTCGAACATGAAGTCGAGAAACTCTTCCTGGGTGATCTGAAAGACAAAGTCGTCCATGCCTTCGCCGCTGTTGCTGGCCTGGCCAGCCCCTTGGCCGCCGCCACCGCCTTGTGGGCGGGGGATGCGCTCGCCGGCAATGAAGTCCTTGTTTCCGGGATGCACGATGGTTTGCCGACCGCCGCGTCCGTGATGGAGGATCGGCTCATCGGTGTCTCGTCCGGGGATGCTGATCTGTTCGCCGTGCTCCATGTCGGTAATGGAGCGGCGTCCGACAGCCTCCTCCACGGCTTTCTTGATGTGTCCTCGGTATCGCTGCAAGAAGCGCTGGCGATTAACCGTGCTCTTGTTTTTGCCGTTTAGACGGCGGTCGATCACGTAACTCATACGAGCCCTCCGGGCTGAGCTGGAAGTCGTGAGCCGGGAGCCGGAAGCGTGCTGCTTTGGCTTCCAGCTCCGACCCCATGCCCTCAGCTGCTCTTACTGCGATTTACGTACGCGCAGATACCACTCCGAGAGCAGGCGTACCTGCTTCTCGGTGTAGCCGCGCTCGACCATGCGCACGACAAAGTCGTTGTGCTTTTTCTGATCTTCCTTGCTGGCCTTGGCGTTGAAGCTGATGACCGGAAGCAGGTCCTCGGTGTTGGAGAACATTTTCTTCTCGATCACCACGCGCAGCTTCTCGTAGCTGAGCCAGGACGGGTTCTTGCCGTTGTTGTTGGCGCGTGCGCGCAGCACGAAGTTGACGATCTCGTTGCGGAAGTCCTTCGGGTTGCTGATGCCGGCTGGCTTTTCGATCTTTTCCAGCTCTTCGTTGAGCGCCATGCGGTTGAGGATCTCGCCGGTTTCCGGGTCCCGGTATTCCTGGTCCTGGATCCAGAAATCCGCATAGAGCACGTAACGGTCGAAGATGTTCTGGCCGTACTCGCTGTAGGACTCGAGGTAAGCGGTCTGGATTTCCTTGCCGATGAAGTCGACGTAGCGCGGCGCCAGGTACTCCTTGATGAAGCGCAGGTAGCGCTCGCGCACCTCGGCTGGGAATTGCTCCTGCTCGATCTGCTGTTCCAGTACGTACAACAGATGCACCGGGTTGGCGGCGATCTCGTGCGGATCAAAGTTGAACACCTTGGACAGGATCTTGAAGGCGAAGCGGGTGGAAAGCCCATTCATGCCCTCGTCGACCCCGGCCGTGTCGCGATATTCCTGTATCGACTTGGCTTTGGGGTCAGTGTCCTTGAGGTTCTCACCGTCGTAGACCCGCATCTTGGAGTAGATGTTGGAGTTTTCCGGTTCCTTCAGGCGGCTCAGCACCGAGAACTGCGCCAGCATCTTCAGCGTATCGGGCGCGCAGTGGGCTTTCGACAGCGAGCTATTGAACAGCAGCTTGTCGTAGATCTTAATCTCGTCGCTCACCCGCAGGCAGTACGGCACCTTGACGATGTAGATCCGGTCGATGAAGGCTTCGTTATTCTTATTGTTGCGGAACGTATGCCATTCAGACTCGTTGGAGTGGGCCAGCAAGATGCCGTTATACGGGATCGCGCCGAGACCCTCGGTACTGTTGTAGTTGCCTTCCTGAGTGGCGGTCAGCAGCGGGTGCAGCACCTTGATCGGTGCCTTGAACATTTCGACGAACTCCATCATGCCCTGGTTGGCGCGGCACAGCGCGCCTGAGTAGCTGTAGGCGTCGGCGTCGTTCTGCGGAAATTCTTCAAGCTTGCGGATATCGACCTTGCCCACCAGCGCCGAGATGTCCTGGTTGTTCTCGTCGCCCGGCTCGGTCTTGGCCACCGCGATCTGGTTGAGGATCGAGGGATAGAGCTTGACTACGCGGAACTGGCTGATATCGCCGCCGAACTCCTGTAGGCGCTTAGTGGCCCAGGGCGACATGATTGAGTTGAGGTAGCGACGGGGAATGCCGTAATCCTCTTCTAGGATCTGTGCATCTTCAGCCGGATTGAACAGCCCCAAGGGCGACTCGAATACAGGCGAGCCCTTGATCGCATAGAAGGGTACTCGCTCCATCAGTTGCTTGAGCTTCTCGGCGAGCGATGACTTACCGCCGCCCACCGGGCCCAGCAAATAGAGGATCTGCTTCTTCTCCTCCAGGCCCTGCGCGGCGTGGCGGAAATAGGAAACGATCTGGTCGATGCAATCTTCCATTCCGTGGAAGTCTTCAAAGGCGGGATACCGGCGGATGACTTTGTTGGAGAAAATCCGCGAAAGTCTCGAGTCGGCAGACGTGTCGATCAGTTCGGGCTCGCCAATCGCCATCAACAGGCGTTCGGCTGCAGTTGCGTAGGTTCCCCGGTCTTCCTTGCACAGGTCGAGGTATTCCTGAAGCGAATACTCTTCCTGACGGGTTGCTTCGAATCGTTGCTGGAAATGGCTGAAAATGCTCATTGACTTCACCTCGGACGATGCTCGGAGCCGGTGTTGTCATCAGGCATTCAGGTACGGCCGACTTAGCGGCCTGTGGAGTTCCCCCGAACACCTGATGGTCGAAACTGAGGCCCGGTAGCCGCTCTACGGCTTCCACCTGTTTGGATGGCCTGAACTGAAGGATAGTTCGGATTCAGCGAATTCAAGGGAAGAGAGCTGTTTTTGCCGCTGCGTTTCGTCGGAAGGGAGGCTCAAGGCCGCGTTATCTGCGGCCTAGGGCGGGGTTAATTTTTAAGCGGGATCGCCTTGCTCCGTCTCTTGCGGAAACGCCTGTCGCCAAAGTTCGAAGCCACCGTCAAGGCTGTAGACGTCAGAGAAACCCTGATTTACGAGGTAGGCGGCTGCACTCTGGCTGGAGTTGCCGTGGTAGCAGACAACGATCAGCGGCTGGTCAAGATCAGCAGCCGCGATGAAGTCTGGCAAAGATTGATTGTCCAGATGTGTCGAGCCGATGACGTGACCATTGGCGAAGCTGTCCGGGTCGCGTATGTCGACGAATACACCGCCTTCACTGCGCAGCGATTGCGCCTGCTGGGGCGAAATACGTTTGAATTCAGTCATGGCTTGGCCTCGCAGTCACAGCTGTACAGTTCGTTGCTGTCGATGTTCATCAGTGTCATGGAATTGCCCCATACGCAGCCGGTGTCTAGCGCGTATACGTTCGGCTCGTCGCAGTTGCCTTCCAGTGCCGCCCAGTGGCCGAAAATGATCTTTTCGCCCCGGGTCTTGCGAGTGGGATGGCTGAACCAGGGCGCGAACCCGGCGGGCGCCGAGTCGAGCCCTTCTTTGGCTTCGAGGTCGAGTGTCCCGTCGGCTTTGCAGAAGCGCATCCGGGTGAAATAGTTGGTAATCAGCCGCAGCCTTGGGATGCCGTGCAGCTCCTTGCTCCACTTGGCCGGCTGGTTACCGTACATGCCGTCAAGGAAGGGTTGCAGCATGGCGTCATCGCGAAGCGCCTGCTCGACCTCGGCCGCCCGGCGCAGGGATTTGCTCAATGTCCAGTGCGGAGGGATGCCGGCGTGGACCATGGTGACCTGGCGCTCGGCATCGTGATGGACCAGTTTTTGCTGACGTAGCCAGAAGATCAGATCGGCTCGGTCGGGCGCATCGAGGATTGGCTGGAGCGTATCAGACTTCTTCAGCCGCTCGACCTTGTGCGTCACGGCCAGCAGGTGCAGGTCATGGTTACCCAAGACGGTTACACCTGAGCTGCCCAGATCACGTGCGAAACGCAGCGATTCGAGCGATTGCGGGCCGCGGTTGACCAGATCGCCCGCCAGCCACAGACAGTCGCGCGAAGGGCTGAAGTCGACTTGCTTGAGCAGGCAGAGCAGAGGTTCCAGGCAACCTTGCAGATCGCCGACGGCATAGGTAGTCAATGCAAGGCTCCCGGTACGGCCAGCCGAAACGGTTCAATCGTGGCATCGAAGCGGTGCCCGTCTTCAGCAAACATCTGAAAACTGCCTTGCATCGTGCCGACGCGTGACGCCATCAGCGTGCCGCTGGTGTAGACATGGCGATGGCCGGGGGCTAGGACCGGCTGCTCACCGACCACGCCTTCGCCGCGCACTTCCTGCACCTGACCGTCGCCGTCCGTGATGATCCAGTGGCGTGACACCAATTGCGCAGTGACCTGGCCCTTGTTTTCGATGGTGACGGTGTAGGCAAAGGCAAAGCGGTTTTGCTCCGGCTGTGACTGGTCAGCGAGATAGGCTGGGCGGACCGTGACGTCGATCCGGTAGCGGAGGTCTTCAGACATGGTGTGCTCCTTCGCGTAGGTCGCTTTCAGCCGCGGGCAGATAATTGATCCGATAGTCTTACGAACGCGGCCAGGTCCAGCTGTTCCGGCCGAAGGCTGCCATCGACGTCGGCGGCGGCGATGGCATCGGCATCCAACAGCCCCTTGAGGGTGTTGCGCAGCGTCTTGCGACGCTGGTTGAAAGCCTGACGAACCACGGTTTCCAACTGCCGGTGATCGCGTGCCGGGTGGGGCAGAACCTCATGCGGGACCAGGCGCACGATCGCCGAGTCGACTTTCGGCGCGGGATTGAACGCGCCAGGGCCTACGTTGAACAGATGTTCGACGCGGCAGTGGTACTGCACCATGATCGACAGCCGCCCCCAGTCGCCACCACCTGGCTCTGCGGCCAAGCGCTCGACCACTTCCTTCTGCAACATGAAGTGCATATCGCGGATCAGGCTGGCGTGATCGAGCAGGTGAAAGATCAGCGGCGTAGAGATGTTGTAGGGCAGGTTACCGACGATGCGCAGGCTGTTTGGCTCCGAGCTTAACTGGGCGAAGTCGAACTTCAGTGCGTCACCCTGGTTCAGGGCGAAGTTCTCGCGGTCGGCAAATTTCTGTTGCAGGATCGGGATCAGGTCCAGGTCCAGCTCGACCACGTCGAGGTGTGCACCGCTGTCGAGCAATCCTTCGGTCAGCGCGCCCTGGCCAGGGCCGATCTCGACGATGCGCTCACCCGGTTTGGCATGGATGGAGCGAAGAATGCGATGGATCACGCCTGCATCGTGAAGGAAGTTCTGGCCGAAACGCTTGCGCGCTCGGTGTTGGTAATTCTCGGACATATACAGCAGTCTCAGGAGCAGCTAAGCGAGAGGCTTGAAGCTGGGGGCGAAAAGGCCCGCAGTTTAGCAGCTGCGATAGCGGAGGCGAGTGCCCCGCCGATAAGGGCAGTACGAGCCATTGCCGTCTGGGGGCACGCTGGAGAGTTTAGAGGCGGTCCATTGTCAATCCTGGACCGCTGTTCCGGTGGTCGCATCGCGGACTGCAGCCGTCCCGCGACTGATCGGGTGCGTGTCGGACGCAGTCGTAACCTGTGCGCAACCTAAACGCCATCTAGATATTGCGCTGCTGGCGGGCCTAGCTACCGCTCATCTCATAAGCCGTTTCCAGCGCCACTTGCAGGCTGCCGGTGTCGATTCGGCCTGTGCCGGCAAGGTCAAGGGCGGTGCCGTGATCGACTGAGGTTCGCACAATAGGTAGTCCCAGCGTGACATTGACGGCTGCGCCAAAACCCTTGTACTTGAGCACCGGTAGGCCCTGGTCGTGATACATCGCCAGCACTGCGTCGCAATGATCGAGGTGTTTAGGCGTGAACAGCGTGTCTGCCGGCAGAGGACCGATCAGGTTGAGCCCGTCGCTTCGCAGCGCTTCCAATGTAGGCTCGATGATCTCGATTTCCTCGCGGCCCAGATGTCCGCCCTCGCCAGCATGGGGATTGAGCCCACAGATCAAAATCCGCGGCCGGGCTATGCCGAATTTTTCCACCAGATCGGCGTGCAACATCCGCGTCACACGCTGCAGGCGCTCGGTGGTGATGGCGGCCGGCACATCCTTGAGCGGCAGGTGGGTGGTGACCAGTGCAACCCGCAATCCGCGGGTGGCCAACATCATGACGACCTGCTCGGTGCCCGTCAGCTCCGCGAGAAACTCGGTGTGTCCTGAAAAAGGGATACCTGCCTCGTTGATCACGCCCTTGTGCACCGGCGCTGTGATCATGCCGGCGAAGCTGCCATCGAGGCATCCCTTACCGGCTCGGGTCAGCGTGGCCAGAACGTAGTCGACGTTTGCTGGGGTGAGCTGGCCGCTTATGGCGGGTGCACCTAGCGGTGTGTTCCAGACATACAGGCTGTTGGCGGGTGCCGGCTGGTTCGGCCAGTTGCCCGGCGCGACCTCAACTAGGGTGATGTCCAGCCCGAGCTCTGCTGAACGAGTGCGGAGCAGCTCGGCACTGGCGATGGCGATCAAGGCGTGTGGATGGCTGTTGCGTGCGAGCAACAGACAGAGGTCGGGACCAATACCGGCGGGCTCGCCGGGCGTTAGGGCGAAACGTTTGGTGGTCATGTTGTTGCCTTCATACGGATGAAAAGAAACGGGCCGGCCGATTGGCCGGCCCGTTTAGGCATTGCAGAGTAGCTACTTGAAGCGTGTCAGATCTTGATCTCGACGTAGGCTTCGTCGCGAATCTGGCGAAGCCAGTTCTGCAGTTCTTCTTCGTATTTACGGTTGCGCAACAAGGACAATGCCTGTTGCTCGCGAAACTCTTCGCTGGCATCGGTGGCGCGGCGCCCGAGCACTTCCAGAATGTGCCAACCATACGGCGTCTTGAAGGGTTCGGACAGCTGCCCACTCGCCGTGTTGGCCATGACCTCACGGAACTCGGGAACCAGCGAGCTGGGATCGATCCAGTTGAGGTCGCCGCCGTTCAGCGCCGAGCCTGGGTCTTCGGAGAAGTTTTTCGCCAGTTCGGCAAAGCTCTCGCCGGCCTGGATGCGGTCACGCAGTCGCTGGATCAGGCGTCGGCTTTCTTCCTCGCTGCGGATCTGGCTGGGCTTGATCAGGATATGACGAACATGGATCTCGTCACGTACCTGAGTATCGCCGCCACGCTTGTCGAGTACTTTCAGCAAGATGAAACCCGGCGGAGTGCGCACCGGTCGGGTGACGTCGCCGACCGACATGGTGCTGACTTCGGTGTCGAAGGGGGGCGGAAGTTGAGCCGCCTTGCGCCAGCCCATGTCGCCACCTTCCAGTGCGTTTTCACTGGCCGAACGCGAGACAGCCAGTTTGGCGAAGTCAGCGCCTTGCTGAAGCTGCTGGTAGGTATCCATCGCGGTTTTTTCAGCCGCCTGGATTGTCGCCGAATCAGCCGACTCCGGCACTGGTATCAGGATATTGGCCAGTCGGTATTCTTCCGACAGCTGCAATTTGCCGAGATCAGAGGCCAGGAAGTTTTCCACCTCCTGGTTCGACACCTGGACACGTTCGGCGATCCTGCGCTGGCGCACCCGGCTGATGACCATTTCGCGGCGAATCTGCTCGCGGGCGGTATCGAGGCTCAGGCCGTCACGCTCCAGAGCCGCTCGGAACTGGTCCAGGGTCATGTTGTTGCGCTGAGCGATGGTGCTCATTGCCTGGTTGAGTTCTTCATCGGAGATGCGAATGCCCGAGCGATCGCCGATCTGCAGCTGCAGATTTTCGGTGATCAGCCGCTCCAGCACCTGTTGTTGCATGACGTCCGCGGGTGGCATTTCCGCGCCGCGTTTTTCGATGGTCTGCTGGACTTCGCGGGTCCGCTGGTCCAGCTGGCTCTGCATGATCACGTCGTTATCCACGATCGCGACAATGCGGTCGAGCTGTTGAACCTCGGCCGACGCGGTCAGGGCAGCAGTCGCGCTGCCCAGCAGAAGGGCGCCCGCCAGAAGGGGGCGCAGGTAATCAGAAAGCTTGATCTTCACGTTCACGGTAGCCTTGTATGCCTTCGTCCAGGAATGTCTCAGTCGAGCTGCCGAACACGCCGCCGAGTCCCTTGAGGACGATTTGCAGGAAGATGCCGTTGTCCGGCTCGTCATTCTGCGATGGGTTGAGACTGGTTTCGTCGTAATCGATCCAGTAGCGGTTGATCAGGCGCAGCTTCCAGCAGCAGCTGTCGTACTCAAAGCCACCAAAGGCCTCGAGTGTGCGGTTGCGGCTGTAGTCGTGCTGCCAGCGTGCAATCACGCTCCACTGTGGCAGGATCGGCCAGATGGTGGAGATGTCGTGCTGGTTGATCTTGTAGTAATCCTCGATGTATTCAGGCGAGCCCGGCACGCCGTAGTCACCGCCATAGGTCCACTGGCCAGTCGCTTGGTCGAATCGTACGGTGTCGTTGCGATAGCGGTAGCCGAAGTTGACGATCTTCCGCGGATTGTCAGCTGGCTGGTAGTGGAACATGGCGCTGCCTGACTGCGTCTGGCCCTGATCCGGGTCCCAGTTGAACGTAGAGGTGAAGCGCCAGTCGCGGTTGTAGCGATACATGTACTCGAGGGCGTATGGCGAGACGTCCGATGTCGAGCCTGGACGATCCTCAAGATTCGGCAGCTGCACTTCGCGGTCGCGGAAGTAGATGATCTGGCCAACGCTCAATCGCTGGCGCTCCAGTCCGTTCGGCTCGATCCAGCGATTGGTCACGCCCAGCGAGAGCTGGTTGGCATCGCCGATGCGGTCCTTGCCGGAGAAACGGTTTTCACGCCACAGCGAAGAGTAGCTGAAGGTGTTTTCGCCGGTGTCGAAGACCGGAATGTCGTCCTGATCCTCTTCCGGAACGTACAGGTAGAACATCCGTGGTTCCAGGGTCTGACGGTAATCCTTGCCGAACCACTGAGTGTCGCGGTCGAAATACAGGCCGCTGTCGACGCTGAAGATCGGTACGCTGCGGTCGGGCGAGTCGTTGAAGTCGCTCACCTGGACGCGGCCGGTGTTGTCCAGCGACAGGTCGTACTTGGTGTAAGCGTATTTCAGCGAGGGGCGGACGAAGCCCCAGCTCCAATCGAGCGGAAGACTAACGCCGGGCTCAAGATGGAGACGCTCCCCCTCGGCACGCTTCAAGCCACTCAAGCGATCGTCATACCAGCGTTCCGGATTGCCATCTTCATTGATGAAGTTGCCGCTGCGCAGGCTGCGTTGGAAACTGACGAACTCGGTGTCGTAGGCAACCCGCAGCCCACCTGGCTGGAAGGGCAGTGCGCCATTCAAGGTCAGCTGCGGCAGGCGCTCGTAAGGTGTGATGTCGGCAATGGTGGCGCGCTCGTAGGCGTGTACGTTCAGCTGTGCAGTGTACGACGGGGCGCGGTAACTCAGGGTGCCGCGCTGGTCGAGATGGTCCGGCTGGTCGATACCCAGTTGGGTATCCAGGTCCTGAAAATAATAAGGATCGCTGATGTCGGTGTAGTCGACTTCCCCCAGCCACCGCGTGTCGAGACCGGTACGGTGTTGCCAGCTGTACATCCAGCGCTGGTCTTCGTATTCCGACTGCAGCTTGCGCTCGTCGTTGCTGTCGTTTAGGTAGGCGGCGCCGAACTGGCCTTCGCTGCGGCGCGTCAGGTAGCGGAACCCGCCTTCCATCAGCAGGCCGCGATCAGTCATGTAGTTCGGGTAGAGCGTGGCGTCGAAATTCGGCGCCAGGTTGAAATAGTACGGAGTGATCAGCGACAGGCCCGTATCGCTGGATGAGCTGATGCTCGGCGCCAGGAAGCCGGACTGACGGCGATCATCGATTGGGAAATAGATGTAGGGCGTATAGAACACCGGGACACCCTTGACCCGCAGCGTCACGTTGGTCGCCGAGCCGAAGCCGGTGGCAGGGTTGAGGGTGACGTTGTTGCCCTGCAGGTACCAATCGTTATCGCCTGGTTCGCAGCGTGTATAGGTTCCGTCCTTGAGGCGGATGATGGCGTCGTCGGTACGCTTGGCGTACAGCGCACTGCCTCGAACCTTGCCTTCATGGACCACGTATTCCGCGTTCTCGACCTGAGCCTCACCGGTGTCGAGAAATAGCTCGGCGCGATCACCGACCATCAGTGCGCCGCCATCACGCAGGCGGACATTGCCCTTCAGTTCGCCGCGATTTTCCAACTGGTACAGACTGGCTTCGTCGGCTTCGGCCTGGATGCTGCCCTGGCGAAGTACCACGTCGCCGGCCAACGTGGCGATTTCCTGCTGCTGCTCGTAACGGGTTGCCTTGGCCGAGACGTAGGTCGGCGCCTCGCTCATCGGTGTGTCGTCGAACTGACCGGGGCGGTTCGGTTCAACATAGGTGCCGGCACAATATGGCCCTGTCTCGGCCAGTTGTGCATTGGTCAGCTGATCACGCGGCACCCAATCCAGATGGCTGTAGTCGGCGCTGCGAGAGGCCAACGCTCGACCCTTGCTTTCGGTGACCAGCTTGGTGGTGGCCGCCTGGCGCTCGGCTTTGCTGGCTCTGGGCTGGGCGCTGGTTGTTTCAGTGGCAGCACCGCGGTGAGTCGGGCGTGGCGGCAAGGCCGGGCTGGCCGCATCCGCGGCGCAATTCCAACTACCATCGGCACCCGGTTGGCAGGCGAACTGTTCGGCTGCGATAACCAAGGGCGTCGCTACAGGTTGCAGTGCGAGCAGGCCGCCGGTTACCAATAGAGGGAATTTTTTACGAAAAGCGGGATATTTGACTGCCATCTTGTTTTTTGGTCCGTGCTTGCGGCGAGCCATCGGCCGGGCTGGGCCGCACGCCTCTCGATGGTCTGAAAAAGATGCTGGATAATAAAGCATGACCCGCCTATCGGCTAGCGCCGTGGAGAGCCCCTGATATGTCGCAACATGATCAACGTCTGCTGGACCTGAACGCCTGGCTGGAGCCACATCTCCAGGCGCTTTTCGCTCGCCATGGCTGGGGCGAAGTTCCCGAGGTGTCGCTGGTTGCTGCTAGCAGCGATGCCAGTTTTCGTCGCTACTTTCGTTGGGAGGCCGCGCCGCGCAGCTTCATTCTGATGGACGCGCCTCCGCCCCAGGAGAACTGCCAGCCGTTCGTGGACATCGCGGCAATGCTGGCCGAGGCTGGCGTGCATGTGCCAGAGATTCTGGCGGCTGACCTAGATCGGGGTTTCTTGTTGCTCAGCGACCTGGGTCGTCAAACCTATCTGGACGTTATAAACGCCGACAATGCTGATGAACTCTTTACGGACGCCATCTCGGCGCTGATCACGTTTCAGGCCAACGCTAAGCCAGCAGTGCTGCCCTGTTATGACGAAGCGCTGCTGCGTCGAGAGCTACAGCTGTTTCCTGAGTGGTACGTCCAGCGGCATCTGGGCCACAACTTCAGTGCGGATGAACAGCGGTTGTGGGAAAGAACCTGTCGGGTGCTGATCGACTCTGCGCTAGCCCAGCCAACCGTGCTGGTGCATCGCGACTATATGCCACGCAACCTGATGCTCAGCCAGCCCAACCCCGGCGTATTGGATTTCCAGGATGCTGTGATCGGCCCGGTCACCTATGACATTACTTCGCTGTTCAAGGACGCCTTTCTCAGCTGGCCGGAAGAGCGGGTGCTTGGCTGGCTGCAGGGGTACTGGGACGCTGCGCGCACGCACGGCATACCGGTGCAGGAGAGCTTCGCCGAGTTCCATCGCGCCAGCGATCTGATGGGGCTGCAGCGCCACCTCAAGGTCATCGGCATCTTCGCGCGCATTTGTCACCGCGACGGCAAGCCGCGTTACCTGAGTGATGTGCCGCGTTTCTTCGCTTATCTCGACACGGTGCTGGCGCGCCGACCTGAACTGGATAATCTCAAACAGCTGCTACAGGGGCTGCCACAGGAGCCTGCCTCATCATGAAAGCGATGATCCTCGCGGCCGGCAAGGGCGAGCGCCTCCGACCCCTGACCTTGCACACTCCCAAACCATTGGTCCGGGCGGGCGGTGTGCCGCTGATCGAATACCACATCCGTGCATTGGCCGAGGCCGGTATCGATGAGCTGGTAATCAACCATGCCTGGCTGGGTGAGCAGATCGAGGCGTACCTCGGCGACGGTCGGCGCCTGGGGGTTCGAATCCAGTACTCAGCGGAGGGCGAGCCGCTGGAGACCGGCGGCGGGATTCGCCGTGCCTTGCCGCTGCTGGGCGCGGAGCCTTTTTTAGTGGTCAATGGCGATATCTGGACCGACTACGATTTCAGCGCGCTGAAACGGCCGCTCGAGGGTTTGGCGCACCTGGTGCTGGTGGACAACCCCGTCCATCACCCCAAAGGCGACTTCAGCTTGGTTGACGACTGCGTCGGTGACGAGGAGGCCGCGAGACTCACCTACAGTGGCATCGCCGTGCTCAGTCCGCAGCTGTTCGCCGGATGCACGGCTGGGTCCTTCAAACTCGCGCCGCTGTTGCGCCAGGCCTTGGCTGACGGAAAGCTGAGCGGCGAATATCACGGCGGGCGCTGGATCGACGTCGGGACGCATGAGCGTCTGGCTGAGCTTGAGCGCATCCTTGAGGCACAGCACTAGATGTTCTGGCCAATCACTTTCCTGGGCGCACTGGTCGGTTGGCTGCTGGCGAGCATTCCGGGCGCGCTTTTGGGCGCGCTGATCGGGCAGGTGCTGGACCGCCGCTTCGGGCTCGACTCCTGGGCCAGCTTTCGGCGATTGCTTTCACGTGTCACCCCCAGGATGCAAGGCAGCGACCTGCTGTTCTATCTGCTAGGACGCCTGGCGAAAAGTAGCGGACGGATCAGCGAGTCACATATTCAGGCTGCCCGCAATGAAATGCGCCGGCTGCGGTTGACTCCCTCTCAGCAGCGGGTGGCAATCGATGCGTTTTATCGCGGGAAATCCAGTACGGACGGCTTGCGCGAGCCACTGCAGCGCTTAAAAGGGCGTCAGGATGAAACGAAGGCGATCCTCCAGGCCTGTTGGCGCATGGCCAGGGCTCAGGGCCAGATCGATGCACGTGAGCACGAGTTGATCATGCTCTGGGGCAAGTGGATGGGCTGGGATTCGGTGGCCGTGGCGGCGCTGGACCAGCAAGGGGGGCGCCGCCAGGGTGCGCCGAGCAACCCCGGCGGGGCCTATGAGCAGGCATTGCGGTTGCTGGGAGTCCGTGCCGACAGCGAGCCGCAGGCCATAAAACGGGCCTATCGGCGTCTGCTCAGCAAGCATCACCCCGATAAGCAGGCCGGTGCCGGAGCCACTGCCATTGAGGTGCGCGAGGCAACTGAGCGGACCCGCGAACTGCACCATGCCTACAGTCTGATCCGTGAGCGGCGGGGCTTTCGCTAACGCGAACCGGTCGGGCTTTAGGTTTCTCGCTTGAGCCACCCGCGGACCCTTCGAACGAGGACTTCCTGATCAGTCTGGCGTTCGCCAGTCTGCCGGGGCAACCCGACTTGTCGATAGGCTGGGTGCTGAATCCGGCGACTGGCGTTCAGCCGCTCCCGAGCCGTCCGCTGGTCGCTGGTTACATCCTTATAGTAGAAGTCGCCGATGGTCAGCTTGAGTGTCGGCACCAGCTGCGCAAGCGGTTCTTCCTGTCCATCCGGCTGACGCGGCTGGACCATCAGCAAATGCCTGACATCTTGCGGCGCCTGCTGCTGAAGGTAGCGGGCCGCCCAATAGCCGCCTGTGCCTTGGCCTAAAAGTACAATCGCCTTTGGTTGCTTGCTGCGGGCAAAGGCCAAGGCCGCCTCGATACGAGCGCTGATCTGCTCGGAATGGTCGGGCTTCATCGGTGGCGTTTCGGCGGGGGCTTGCGCATCGCCGCCGTCAACTGCCGGCTCGCCAGGCACCGCTGCGGTTTCTTCCGGTAGATAGCCGGCCTCACTTGGTGCCGGATCTCCGCTGGCCTGTTCTGCCTCGGTTTCGGGCGCGTCGGTTGGCTGCTCCGGCGTTGACTCCGTGGCCATCGGCAATACCAAACCTGGCGAGTCCGGCAGGCTCAGGCTCAGGGTATGCCAGCCGTGGTCGGGCAGGCCGCGACGTAGCGGGCCAACGCCGCGTGGCCAGTCGGCGCTTTCCCCTTCGCCAGGCAGCATCACGATGACACCTTTGGGTTCGGCAACGTTGGCCGGACGCCAGAGCGCAACGAAATCTTTCTCACCGGCGTTCAGGCTGACGAACTCGCCGGCAGGCAGCTGGCGCAACAGGTCCGCGGCCATGGTTTCGCTGCGCGAGGGCAGGGCCGGACGATCAGCAGCCACCGGAGCCAGAGCGGCTTCCGCGTCGGCCAGCTCCTCGGCGGCGCTGATCAGAGGACTGGTGAAGATGACGAACAAGACGGCCGCCAAACGAGTTGAAACGCGCACTCGGAACATTGGTTTTCCTGATATTCGCCCGCCCGGGCCACGGTGATGCTGGCGCGGGCGGCACAGATGCACTAAAACAGCGTTTCGGCACTACCGCCGATCTCGTGAGGCTTATGGTGTCATTTCTGCTGCGTTGCTGCTGCCTGTTGCTTGCATTGAGCGCACTGCCCGCAATGGCTTCGAGCGTGCCGTTGAGCGACGCGCAACAGGAATGGCTGACGGCGCACCAGCAGTGGCGCGTGGGTGTGGTAATGGCGCCCCCTTACGCCGAGTACGATCAACGCCAACGTCGACTGTCCGGCTTTCACGTGCAGTTCATCGAGCGGCTTGCGGATAACCTTGGCGTCAGCCTGCAATGGCACCGGTTCGTCGACGAGGCAGCGCTGGATGATGCCATGCGTGCCAATGAAATCGACCTGGCGCCGGGGCTGCGCCAGACGCGGGAAGGGCTGCGCATCTGGCGTTACAGTGACCCGTTTCTGAGGGTGCCAAGGCTGATAATTGGCGACCTTAACGGCCCCCGTGCAATCGACCTCGAACGCCTGGACAGTAATGACGTAATCGCGCTGGTAGGGCCCGGCTCGGTGGCCGATTACATGAACAGCAACTACCCGAGCCAGCCGGTTCTTGAAGTTGGCAGCCAATTCGAAGCGCTGCGTCAGCTGCTCGAGGCGCGCGTGCGTTTCGCGGTGGTCGATGAGCCGCTCTATGGCCGTCTTTCGCAGCGCGCGGAATACGCATCGCTCGATGTTGTAGGCGACCTGGGCAACCCCTTGTTGCTGCGCATCGGTTCGCGCCGCGACAGCCCAGTGATGAGTGCGGTCATCGACCAGGCGCTGCGCAATTTCCCCGCCCGCGAGTTCAGCCAGTTGCAGGAGCAATGGCTCAAGTCGCGCAGCATCGATCAGTCGCGCCGTATCAGCTACTGGCGCAGTCTCAGCCTGCTGTTGACGCTGCTGCTGGCCGCAACCGTAGCCATGCTGGTATGGCAGCGTCGCCAGCAGGGACTTTTGGAAAGCAGATTGAAGTCGGCGCGTCGAGACATCGAGGCGCGCGCCGCAGCCGAAGAGGCGCAGCGGCTGACGCAGTTCTGCCTTGATCACAGTACCGTTGGCATTCTCTGGCTGAACTGGGATAGCCACGTCCGGTATGCCAACCAGGCGGCCGTTGAACTGCTCGGCTATGCCTCCGACAGTCTGCTCGACCAGCCATTGCAAGCGCTGGAACCGGGTATGAGCATGGATGGCTGGATGCAGCTCTGGCGTGATGCGCGCAGCGGCGTTGAGGATCACCAGATACATGAGTGCGAATGGCAGCGCGCCGATGGAGGGCGGTTTCCAGCTGCGGTAACGCTTAGCTTCCTGCGCCTTGGTAGCAAGGAGTATCTGGTGCTGTTCCTTGCCGACATCACCGAGCGCCGCCGCGCCAGTGCGGCGCTGCAAGAAAGTGAAGTGCGACTGAAAGCCATGGCGGGCAACGTGCCGGGTTTGGTTTTCCGTCTGGAGCGACAGGACGCCGGTGCTCCGGTCAACATTGCCTACATCAGCGAGGCCAGCCAGCGTCTGGTTGGCTACTCGGCGGAGCTGTTGTTGCAACCTGGTCGCGGCATTCGCAGCCTGGTGCATCCCGACGACGAGCCGGGTTATTGGAGCAGCCAGCAGCAGGCGCTCGACAGCATGAGCGACTGGTACTGGCAGGGGCGGATCCTGACCCGTTCTGGCGAGGTTCGCTGGGCCGACATCCGCGCCTCGGTGCGTGGGCAGTTGGAGGGGCGTCAGGTCTGGGACGGCATCGTCTGGGATATCACCGATAACAAGCGAATCGAGTTGGAGCTGGATGCGTCACGAGCACAACTACGCAAGCTGGCGGCGCATGTGGAAACGGTGCGCGAGGAAGAAAAAGCCCATATCGCGCGCGAGGTCCACGACGAGCTGGGGCAGATGCTTACGGTTCTGAAACTGGAAATTTCCATGTGCGAGATCAGCTTTGCCGAGCTCGACCCCGGCCTGGCAGCACGCTTGCAAGGCATGAAACGCCTCATTGCCCAGTTGTTCCAGCAGGTGCGCGACGTCGCGACCGCCTTGCGTCCGCCGATTCTGGACGCCGGCATAGCATCGGCCATCGACTGGCAGGCGCGGCGCTTCGAGGAGCGCACCGGGATCGCCTGCCTGGTGGAGGTGCCGGAATGCCCGCCGCAACTTGGCAATGCCAAGGCTGTCGGCCTGTTCCGCATCCTTCAGGAGGCGCTGACCAACGTCATGCGTCACGCCAATGCACAAACCGTGAGCCTCACCCTGCAGCAGCAAGGGGATATGCTGTGCTTGAGCATCAGCGATGACGGCGAGGGTTTCGTGGTCCAGCAGGGCCGCCAGGGACCGTCGTTCGGCCTGGTGGGCATGCAGGAGCGAGCCCAGATGCTCGGGGGCAGCTTGCTGCTGGAAAGCCAGCCGGGCGAGGGCACCTCGATTCACGTCACGGTGCCACTGGATGACAGCCCGATCGAGACTGTGGTTCTGATCAGTACATTGGAGAGCTAGCGCCATGATTAGGGTAATCGTCGCCGAGGACCACACCATCGTTCGCGAGGGGATCAAGCAGCTGATCGGACTGGCCAAGGACATGCAGGTAATCGGTGAAGCGGGCAACGGTCAGCAACTGCTCGATCAACTGCGGCAGACGCCGTGCGATGTTGTCCTGCTGGACATCTCCATGCCGGGCGTCAACGGGTTGGAAGCCATACCGCGGATACGCGCGCTGAGCGAGCCGCCGGCGATTCTGGTGTTGTCGATGCACGACGAGGCGCAGATGGCGGCGCGGGCGCTGAAGATCGGTGCTGCCGGCTATGCCACCAAGGACAGTGACCCGGCGCTGCTACTGACCGCGGTGCGCAAGGTTGCCGCTGGCGGCCGGTATATCGATCCGGAGCTGGCGGATCGCATGGTTTTCGAGGTCGGTCTCACAGACTCCCGGCCACCCCATGCACTGCTGTCGGAGCGTGAGTATTCGGTGTTCGAGCGACTGGTACATGGCGATTCGGTCAACGACATCGCGGCCAAGCTGGCCCTCAGCAGCAAGACCATCAGCACCCACAAGGCGCGCTTGATGCAGAAGCTGGTCGCTCACTCCGTGGCCGATCTGGTCCGCTATGCCATGGAGCACAAGCTGGTCTGACCTGGACGATAAGCACGAGGCCGCTGGCGACGGTGCTACGCGCCTGATGCAAACCGGGTCTGTATCTGCCGACAGGTTTCTTGTAGGGCAATCCCTACAACAGCCTCTCCGTTTCGCTGAGTGTATTCACTCCCATCTGCCGATGTGCGCTGGCTCGTGGGGCTCCTAACCTGTGGCTACGGAACAACGGATCACAGGTGCGGCATGCTCGATTCTCAAGCGAACGAAGTACTGGTCAGCTTTCGTGGCATCCAGAAGAGTTACGACGGCGAAGCGCTGATCGTCAAAGACCTGAATCTGGATATCCGTAAAGGTGAGTTCCTCACGCTGCTCGGTCCGTCAGGCTCCGGCAAGACCACCAGTCTGATGATGTTGGCCGGCTTCGAGACGCCCACTGCCGGTGAAATCCTCTTGGGCGGCCGCTCGATCAACAAGCTGCCGCCGCACAAGCGCGACATGGGCATGGTGTTCCAGAACTATGCGCTGTTTCCGCACATGACAGTCTCGGAGAACCTCGCCTTTCCCCTCAGCGTGCGTGGCATGCCCAAGCTCGACGTCAAGGAAAGGGTCAAGCGGGCGCTCTCGATGGTGCAGCTTGAAGGTTTCCGCAATCGTTACCCGGCGCAGCTGTCAGGCGGCCAGCAGCAGCGCGTGGCGCTGGCCCGAGCCTTGGTGTTCGAGCCGCAGCTGGTGTTGATGGATGAGCCGTTGGGCGCGCTGGACAAGCAGCTGCGCGAGCAGATGCAGATGGAGATCAAGCATCTGCACCAAAGCCTGGGTGTGACCGTGGTCTATGTCACCCATGATCAGGGTGAGGCGCTGACCATGTCCGACCGGGTCGCGGTGTTCCATCAGGGCGAAATTCAGCAGATCGATGAGCCGCGGGCGCTCTACGAGCGGCCGGCGAATACCTTCGTTGCCAACTTTCTCGGCGAGAACAATCGGTTGCCGGCGCGGCTGATCAGCCGCAACGGTGACAACTGCACCGTCGAGCTGGGCCGCGGTGAGCGGGTCGAGGCGCTGGCCGTCAAGGTCGGCGTGCCTGGCGCCCCGGTCAACCTGTCGATACGGCCCGAGCGGGTGCGCCTCAACGGTGCCAGCGCCAATTGCCCGAACCGCTTCACCGGGCGAGTCGCCGAGTTCGTCTACCTCGGCGACCACATCCGCATTCGCCTCGAGGTCTGCGGCATCAGCGACTTCTTCGTCAAGCAACCGATTGCAGAATTCGATCCCGCCCTGGCGGTTGGTGATGTCGTGCCGATCGGCTGGCAAGTGGAACACGTCCGTGCGCTGGATCCGCTGCAGGCGGCATAAGCAGGGCGAGCAAGCAAGAAAGCTGTTTTCAACCGCATCATGGAGCGAACCACAATGCTGAAATCTCTGAAACTGACCGCCCTGAGCATCGGACTGGTGTGCGCTGCGCAGGCCTCGGCGGAAAATATTACCGCCGTAACCTTCGGCGGGGCCAACAAGCAGGCGCAGATCAAGGCCTTCAACGAACCCTTCGAAGCCAAGACCGACCACAAGATCATCGCTGGCGAATACAACGGTGAGATGGCCAAGGTAAAGGCCATGGTCGATACCAACAGCGTGTCCTGGCATCTCGTGGAAGTTGAATCGCCCGAGCTGTCACGCGGCTGTGATGAAGGGCTGTTCGAGGAAATCGATCCAGCGGTAGCGGGTAACCCGGACGACTTCATCGAAGGCGCCATACAGCCCTGCGGCGTGGGCTTCTTCGTCTGGTCCACGGTGCTGGCTTACAACGCCGACAAGCTCGACAGCGCACCGAGTGGTTGGGCGGATTTCTGGGACACCGAGAAATTCCCCGGCAAACGCGGCCTGCGCAAGGGCGCCAAGTACACCCTTGAGTTCGCCCTGATGGCCGATGGTGTTGCACCGAAAGACGTCTACCAGGTGCTGGCGACGAAAGAGGGGCAGGACCGCGCCTTCAAGAAGCTTGACCAGATCAAGCCCAGCATTCAGTGGTGGGAAGCGGGCGCCCAACCGCCGCAGTTTCTGGCCTCCGGTGACGTGGTCATGAGCAGCGCCTATAACGGTCGGATTGCCGCAGTGCAGGATGAGAGCAATCTGCAAGTGGTCTGGGACGGCGGCATCTACGACTTCGATTCCTGGGCCATCCCCAAAGGTGCGAAGGATCAGAAGGCAGCGCTCGATTTCGTCAGCTTTACCTTGCAACCGCAGCAGCAGAAAGCCTTCTCGGAAAACATCGCCTACGGTCCCGCAAACAAGAAAGCGGTCGAGCTGCTTGATCAGAAGCTGCTGAAAAACATGCCTACGACGCCAGAAAACATCGCCAACCAAGTGGCCATGAACGTGACCTTCTGGGCCGACTACGGCGAGCAGCTGGAACAGCGTTTCAACGCCTGGGCTGCGCGCTAAACAAGCCTGGCACCCTTGCATGGCCTGCCCTGAGGCGGGCCATGCGCCGCTGGAATCTGACACTTTGCGGAGTTCGTCATGGCTACTGCCATCTCCTTGCCTGTTCCCGAGCTCGCCGAGCCCAACCTGAAGCGGCGGCTGGCGCGTGCCGAGCGCATGAACCGGTTGAAGTCCAAGGCGCTGATCCTGCCTCTTCTGGTGTTTTTGTTGCTCACCTTCATCCTGCCGATCGCCTCGCTGCTCTGGCGCAGCGTCGATAATCCGGAGGTGGTGGGCAGCCTGCCGCGCACGGTCGAGGCCATTACGGCCTGGGATGGCCGCGGCCTGCCGGAAGAGTCGGTTTACCGGGCCCTCAGCGAAGACCTGCAGGAGGCGCGGCAAAACCAGTCGCTGGGTGATCTGTCCAAACGCTTGAACATGGAGCAGGCTGGTTTCCGCAGCCTGATGACCAAGACGGCTCGCGCGCTCCCATTCAAGGAAGTACCGACGTCCTACAAGGAAGCGCTGGAAGCTTTCGATGAGCGCTGGGGCGACCCCGCCTATTGGCAGGTCATTCGCCGCAACGATAGCGCAATCACCCCCTATTATTTGTTGGCCGCTCTCGATCATCGCATCGACGACATGGGCGAGCTGGCATCGGTATCGCCTGATCAGGCGGTCTACCTGGACATCTTCGCCCGGACTTTCTGGATGGGGCTGGTAATCACGGCGATTTGTCTGGTGCTGGCCTATCCCCTGGCGTATCTGCTGGCCAACCTGCCGGCACGCAAAAGCAACCTGCTGATGATCATGGTGCTGCTGCCGTTCTGGACTTCGATTCTGGTGCGCGTTGCTGCCTGGATCGTGCTGTTGCAATCCAGCGGCCTGATCAACGGTGCGCTGTTGAAGATGGGCCTGATCGACGAACCATTGCAGTTGGTGTTCAACCGGGCTGGCGTGTACATCGCTATGGTCCACATCCTGCTGCCGTTCATGATCCTGCCGATCTACAGCGTGATGAAGAACATCTCGCCGAGTTACATGCGCGCGGCGATCTCGCTGGGCTGTCACCCCTTCGCCAGCTTCTGGCGGGTGTACTTTCCGCAAACCCTCGCGGGCGTAGGCGCCGGTTGCCTGTTGGTGTTCATCATTTCCATCGGCTACTACATCACCCCCGCGCTGCTCGGCAGCCCGAACGACCAGATGGTCAGCTACTTTGTCGCCTTCTACACCAACACCACCATCAACTGGGGCATGGCCACGGCGCTGGGCGGCCTGCTGTTGCTGGCGACCATGCTGCTGTACATCGTCTACAGCTGGCTGGTCGGCGCCAGCCGCCTGAGGCTGGGCTGAGCATGACCGCACTGACCAGGCAATCACCGCAAGCCATTCGCCAATTCGGGCAGGAGAACTTTCCATGCTGAGCCCCTACATGTCGCCCATCGAACGCGTCTGGTTCTATACCCTGCGCATCCTATGCGCGCTGGTGCTGCTGTTTCTGATCGTGCCGGTGCTGGTGATCGTCCCGCTGTCGTTCAACTCCGGCTCGTTTCTCGTCTATCCGCTGCAAGGCTTCTCCATGCGCTGGTATGAAGCCTTGTTCAGCTCGGCCGACTGGATGCGCTCGCTGAAGAACTCGATGCTTATCGCCCCGGCCGCCACGGCGCTGGCGATGGTCTTCGGCACCCTGGCGGCGATCGGTCTGACCCGCGGCGAATTTCGCGGCAAGGCCCTGGTGATGACCTTGCTGATTTCGCCGATGGTGGTGCCGGTGGTGATTGTCGGGGTGGCCAGCTACCTGTTCTTCGCCCCGTTGGGCATGGGCAACAGCTACCTGTCGCTGATCCTGGTTCACGCGGTGCTGGGTGTGCCGTTCGTGATCATCACCGTCTCCGCCACGCTGCAGGGATTCAACCAGAACCTGGTGCGCGCCGCGGCCAGCCTGGGCGCCTCACCCATAACTACATTCTTCCGCGTCACCCTGCCGCTGATTGCTCCGGGGGTGATTTCCGGTGCGCTGTTTGCCTTCGCCACGTCCTTCGACGAAGTGGTGGTGACGCTGTTCCTCGCCGGCCCGGAGCAGATCACCTTGCCGCGGCAGATGTTCAGCGGTATCCGGGAAAACCTCAGCCCGACCATCGCCGCCGCAGCCACCCTGTTGATCGGCTTTTCCATCGCATTGCTGCTGACCCTGGAATGGCTGCGCGGCCGCTCCGAGAAGATGCGCACTCAACAACCTGCCTGATCCGGACGCTTCCATGACCCTGCAACTCGACCACCCCGGCCTGCTGCGCCAGCAGGCCTACCTCAACGGCGACTGGTGCGATGCCGATGCGGGCGGCCGCACCGCTATCTTCAACCCTGCCACCGGCGAGACGATTGGCGAGGTGCCGAACATGGGGCGCGCCGAAACCCGTCGCGCCATCGAAGCCGCACAGATGGCGCAGCCGGCCTGGCGCTCGCTGACCGCCAAGGAGCGAGCGTCGCGCTTGCGTCGCTGGTACGAGCTGATGCTGGAGAATCAGGAAGACCTGGCGCGGATCATGACCGCCGAGCAGGGCAAGCCGCTGGCCGAGGCTCGTGGGGAAGTCGCCTACGCCGCTTCCTTTCTTGAATGGTTCGCCGAGGAAGGCAAGCGCCTGTATGGCGATGTGATCCCGGCGCACACCAGCGACAAGCGCATTCTGGTGCAGAAGGAGCCGGTGGGCGTGACCGCCGCCATTACGCCGTGGAATTTCCCCAGCGCCATGATCACCCGCAAGGTCGGCCCGGCGCTGGCGGCCGGCTGCGCCATGGTGCTCAAACCGGCGCCGCAAACGCCTTTCTCAGCGTTGGCACTGGCCGCCTTGGCCGAGCGCGCGGGCATCCCGGCCGGGTTGTTCAGCGTGATCACCGCCGATGCCGCTACCTCGCGCGAAGTCGGTGCCGAACTCTGCGAAAACCCGGTGGTGCGCAAGCTCTCGTTCACTGGCTCGACGGCAGTGGGCATCCACCTGATGCAGCAGTGCGCGCCGACGCTGAAAAAGCTTTCGCTGGAACTGGGCGGCAACGCGCCCTTTATCGTCTTCGACGATGCCGATCTGGATGCGGCGGTCGAGGGCGCGATGATCTCCAAGTACCGCAACGCCGGGCAGACCTGCGTCTGTGCCAACCGCATCTACGTGCAGGACGGCATCTACGGGGCTTTCGTCGATAAACTTGCCGCCGCTGTGGCGCGGCTGAATGTGGGTAACGGCATGGAGGAGGGCGTCACCACCGGCCCGTTGATCGACGCCGCTGCGGTGGCCAAGGTCCAGCGTCATCTGCAGGACGCGCTGGATAAGGGCGCCACCCTGCTGACCGGCGGCAAACCCCATGCGCTGGGCGGTAACTTCTTCGAGCCGACGCTGGTGGGCGGCGTCACCGCCGAGATGGCCGTGGCACGCGAGGAAACCTTCGGCCCGCTGGCGCCGCTGTTCCGCTTCAGCGATGAAAGCGAGGTGATTCGCCAGGCCAATGACACCGAGTTCGGGCTCGCGGCCTACTTCTATGCGCGCGACCTGAGCCGGGTGTTCCGCGTCGCCGAAGCGCTGGAGTACGGCATGGTCGGCATCAATACCGGCGTGATCTCCACCGAGGTGGCGCCGTTCGGCGGCATGAAGGCCTCTGGCCTCGGCCGCGAGGGCTCGAAATACGGGCTGGATGAATATGTGGAAATCAAATACCTGTGTCTGGGTGGCATTTGACCGGACGACCCAAAAACAGGCGTGCAAAATAATGCACGGAGTTTTACTGTAATCCGAACGCCTGGGAAGGTGCGGCAGTCGATCATCGTATGCTGCCGCGCTCGCTGCCTGGCGTTCTTCATGACCCGTGCCGACGATGAGCGGCTACCGAGGAGCTTATGAGCAAGACCAACGAA
>JAKUTK010000030.1 GCA_022448005.1 Pseudomonas sp. | reverse complement strand
ACGAAAAATGCCCGTATCTCACGATACGGGCATTTTCTCTAACCACCGTTCAGACCGCTAGGTTTTCACACAGTCTGAATCGGCGGGGTTTTGTCATATAGCACGATTATCCGGGGCTCACATTCGAACCGGATCGACTCCGATCACTCAGGCTTCTTGCGGACGTACAGCACCAAGTTGTGATCCACCAGGTCGTAGCCATGGCGCTTGACGATCTCCTTCTGCAGCTTCTCGATCTCCGGATCAAAAAACTCGATCACATCGCCGCTGTCGACGCACACCATGTGGTCATGATGGCCACCGTCAGCCAGCTCGAACACAGCATGGCCGCCATCGAAATTATGCCGAACCACAAGACCGGCTGCCTCGAACTGGGTCAGCACGCGGTAAACAGTTGCCAGACCGACATCCTCGCCGGCCTCCATCAATGCCTTGTAGACGTCCTCTGCGCTCATATGGCGACGATCAGTGGTATCCAGCATTTGCAGGATCTTGACCCGTGGCAGGGTTACTTTGAGGCCAGCTTTGCGTAGTTCGCTATTTTCAACCATGGTGGGCTTTCTCGCTGCTGCTGTTTCGCAGCCTCCTTCAATACGGGTATGATCCGGGCTTTGCCCAGCCAAGATAGTGGAAGTCACCTACCGATGCAAAACACCAAGCTCATGCTGTCCAGCCTCACGCTAGTGGGCCTGTTCGCACTCGCCGGTTGTTCATTCCCCGGGGTTTACAAGGTCGACATTCAACAGGGCAATGTCGTGACTCAGGACATGATAGACCAGTTGCGCCCCGGAATGACCCGATCACAAGTGCGGTTTATCATGGGCAACCCGCTGATCACCGACACGTTCCACGCTAACCGCTGGGATTATCTGTACAGCATCCAGCCCGGCGGCAGAGAACGTCAGCAGGAGCGCGTTAGCCTTGTATTCAATGCTAACGACCAGCTCGCTGGTCTCGCAGGCGACTTCAAGCCCGGCGTGAGCCGTGACGAAGCCATTCTTGGGACTGATCTACCGGCAAGCACCGAAGACCCTGTCAGCACCGAACCAGAGGCTACCGCTCCTGGCTCTCTGCTTGAACAGATCCAGCGCGACGTAGACGCGGCGGAGCCCGTTCCGGTGCCTACTCCAGGCAGCCTGGACACAAACTAAGCGTTAACCGAACACCAGAAAAGGCCCGGCATGCCGGGCTTTTTCTCGTTAATGCCAGCTTTACGTGACCGCTTCACCTGATTCGCCGGCCTTGTTTTGTGCAGCCTTCGCCGCACGCTGCTTGCGAACTTCTTTCGGGTCGGCGATCAGTGGCCGATAAATCTCAACTCGCTCCCCCTCGACAAGCGTGCGCTCGTCCGGCTTGGATACCGCCTTGCCGAAGATGCCCAACGGTGACGTTGCCAAATCCAGCCCCGGAAAGTAGCCATCCATTCCCGAGCGCAGCGCTGCCTCTCGGACGCTGGTGCCCTGAGGAACGGCCAAGCGCAGCAACTTCTGCTTGTCCGCCAGCGCATAGACGACCTCAACCGCGATCATCGGCTTATCCATAAAGCTGCTTCGCCCTGTCACAGAACGCATCGACCAACGTATTAGCAGCCTGATTGAACAACGGTCCCAAGGTGGCACGAACCAACGGCCCGGCGTAATCGAAGGTGAGATCAAGACTGATCTTGCAGGCCTTTTCACCCAACGCCTTGAATTCCCAAATACCATGCAGATGACTGAAAGGCCCCTCTTCCAGCGACATCTCGATTCGCTTACCTGCCTGCAACTCATTGCGCGTGAGGAAGCGCTGGCTCATGCCAGCCTTCGCCACCGTCATGCTTGCGTGCATCTGCGTGTCACTGCTGGACAGCACTTCGGTTGCCGAACACCAGGGCAGAAACTTTGGATAGCTGGCTACATCATTGACCATGTCGAACAGCGCATGAGCCGGATAGGGCAGCAGCGCCGAACGTTGAATATGCGTCGTCATTCAGTCCCTTCTACTTCGTCAGTCGACAATCAGCAGCTGGAGCCGAGGCCGACAGCCGCTCACCGAGAGCAAGCGTAAAGCTCATACCTGCTACGCAGCAGGTGTTTGAGCATGAACAAACGTAAAGTTGGCCATTGTCGAGGATAAGCGCACCCCTCTCAAGTTTCGTACCGTCGCACCACGCAGGTTATCGCCAGCCGCAACGGGACTCCCTATAATGCGCACCCTATGGCCAAACAGAAGAAACAGTCCCCCGGGACCATTGCGCTGAACAAGAAAGCGCTACACGACTACTTCATCGAACAGAAATTCGAGGCGGGCCTCGTGCTGGCCGGCTGGGAAGTGAAAAGCCTTCGAGCTGGAAAAGCCCAGCTGGTGGACAGCTACGTCCTTCTCAAGGATGGCGAAGCATGGCTGATGGGCTGCCACATTACGCCTCTGACCACCGCTAGCACCCATGTCATTGCCGACCCGACCCGCACCCGCAAGCTGCTGCTCAACAAGCGTGAACTGGGCAAGTTGTTCGGCGCCGTGCAGCAGAAGGGTTACGCCTGTGTGGCGCTGTCGATCTACTGGAAAAAGCATTTGATCAAGTGCGATATCGCGCTAGGCAAGGGCAAGAAGGAGTTTGACAAGCGCCACACCGAGAAAGAGCGCGACTCTGATCGAGAGATTCAGCGCGCCATGCGCACCAAGGGCAAGGAAGACTGACCCTCGGCGTATCGAGCGGAACCCAGCCGCTCGATCTAGCTTTTCAACCCACCACCGCGCCAGCCCTGCTAATTCTTCTCGGGGTGCGCCTGACGCCGCTGCGCACGCGCCAACCGTTGAGCTTCCTGCTGCCCTTCCGCCAGAACTTCTTGGACATAGCTAATGTGGTGATGAATGACATCCCTCGCGTCGTTCGCCCGCCGCGCGATGATCGCATCGTATAGCTCCTGATGCTGATTCATCAGCATGTCGCGGGTTTCGCTGCGTAACGCGTACATACCGCCGATATTGGTCACTACGTTGCGTTTGAGCAGATCGAACAGACCCCGAATGGTATGCAGCAGCACTGCATTGTGACTGGCCTCGGCAATCGCCAGGTGAAAGCGCGCGTCAGCGGCGCCCTCCTCGGCACGGGTAACCACCCCTTCGCGCGCATAGCAATCCTGCAACGCCGCAAAGGCCTCTTTCAGGCGTTGCCTGTCCACTTCAGTTGCGCGCAAGGCGGCGTAATAAGCGCAACTGCCTTCCAGCGTATGGCGAAACTCGAGCAGGTCACGCTGCGCATCAGCGTTGTTTTCGAGCAGATGCAGCAGCGGATCACTGAAGGTCGACCCGAGGGACTCGGCAACGAAATTGCCACCACCGTGACGACTGACCAGCAAGCCCTTGGCCGCCAGCTTCTGGATCGCTTCGCGCAGCGACGGACGTGATACTCCAAACTGTTCCGCCAGCACCCGCTCGGCAGGCAGCCGCTCCCCAGCCTTGAGCGTCCCCTCGAGGATCATCGTTTCGAGTTGCTCGACGATGTTATCCGCCAGCCTCCGCTGGCGCACCACTCCCACTTCCATGACGCCTCTCGATTGGTTTGACCACTGTATTGGGAAGCAGCGTAGCCAGCCGCTAGGTCCACCGCAATAACCGCCGCTGCGACCAAAGTCTATAGCTTGCTAATTGACGCAGTGCCGACAGAACTCTTACGCTGGCCGGACCCTACTGTAAATTGGTATTACCACTTTACAGATAGAGTAACCAAACAAGAAGAGGACTAGTTAATGCGGTCTCCGTTTATCTGCTCATCACCGGTCCGCCCGGGCCCCCATTCGCTCATTTCGACCCTGGGAGCCTGACATGTCTACCGGACTGCTCGCCCTGTTTGCCTTTACCCCGATCCTGCTGGCCGCCGTTCTGCTGATTGGCCTTCGCTGGCCGGCCAGCCGCGCCATGCCAGTTGTGTTCTTGTTCACCGCAGCCATTGGCTTGTTCATCTGGGATATGAGCTTTACCCGGATCATCGCCTCAACCCTGCAAGGCCTGGTGATCACGCTGGGACTGCTGTGGATCATCTTCGGCGCGATCCTGCTGCTGAACACGCTCAAGCATTCGGGCGGCATTACCGCCATTCGGGCTGGTTTCACCACCATCAGCCCGGACCGTCGAATTCAGGCCATTATCATCGCCTGGTTGTTCGGCTGCTTTATCGAAGGCGCCTCCGGCTTTGGTACCCCCGCAGCAATTGCAGCACCGCTGCTGGTCGCCGTGGGCTTCCCGGCCATGGCAGCAGTCCTGATGGGCATGCTCGTGCAGAGCACGCCTGTGTCCTTTGGCGCGGTCGGTACGCCGATCATCGTTGGTGTGAATAGCGGACTCGACACCGCCTCCCTCGGCGCACAACTCGCCGCGCAAGGTTCCAGCTGGCCGATCTTCCTGCAGCAAATCACCAGCAGCGTCGCCATTACCCACGCCATCGTCGGCACGGTCATGCCACTGATCATGGTCTTGATGCTGACGCGCTTCTTCGGCAAGGAAAAGAGCTGGAAGGCCGGATTCGAAGTGCTGCCTTTCGCACTTTTCGCAGGGCTGGCTTTCACCCTCCCCTATGTCGCCACCGGCGTATTCCTTGGCCCCGAGTTCCCATCGCTGCTGGGCGGTCTGGTCGGCCTGGCGATCGTCACCACCGCCGCGCGCTTCAAGTTTCTGGTGCCGAAAACCAACTGGGATTTCGCTGCCGCAAAAGACTGGCCAGCGGAGTGGATCGGCACTATCGAGATGAAGCTAGACGACCTCGCAGCACGCCCGATGAGCGCTTTCCGCGCCTGGCTGCCCTACATCCTGGTCGGCGCAATCCTGGTGATCAGCCGTGTCTTCCCGCAGGTCACCGGCGCGTTGAAATCCGTGTCGATCGCCTTCGCCAACATTCTCGGCGAGACCGGCGTCAGCGCCAGCATCGAGCCGCTGTACCTGCCTGGCGGGATTCTGGTTGCCGTTGTACTGATCACCTTCTTCATCCATGGCATGCGCGCCGCCGAACTCAAGGCTGCAGTGAAGGAATCGAGCAGCGTGCTGCTCAGTGCCGGCTTCGTACTGCTGTTCACCGTGCCGATGGTGCGCATCCTGATCAACTCGGGTGTCAACGCCGGCGACCTGCCAAGCATGCCCATCGCCATGGCACGCTATGTGGCTGACAGCGTAGGCGGCATCTACCCGCTGCTGGCCCCTACTGTTGGCGCATTGGGAGCGTTTCTCGCTGGCTCCAACACTGTCAGCAACATGATGTTCAGCCAGTTCCAGTTTGGTGTTGCACAGTCGCTGGGCATTTCCGGCGCGATGGTCGTGGCCATCCAGGCCGTGGGTGCCGCCGCCGGCAACATGGTGGCGATCCACAACGTGGTGGCCGCCTCGGCCACTGTCGGCCTGCTGGGTCGTGAAGGCGTCACCCTGCGCAAGACCGTTTGGCCTACGCTGTACTACGTGCTGGCCACCGGCCTGATCGGGATGATCGCGATCTACTTGCTTGGCGTGACGGACCCGCTAGTCGGCGTCTAACGCAGCCTGTGACCATTGCCCCGGGAAACACCCGGGGCAATTGCGTTTGGAATCATGTCCTGACCTCTCCATCGCCCGACCCGGTGATCAGGACAGCCGTAAATTGAACACCGCCTTCGTCGATGACGGGCGCTCCGAGACTTATCTCGTTTCAGTCGGTGAGAACATAAGATGATCATTTCTGCTTCCACGGATTACCGCGCTGCCGCAAAACGCAAACTCCCGCCGTTCCTGTTTCACTACGTCGATGGCGGCGCCTACGCTGAGTACACGCTGCGGCGCAACGTCGAGGATCTGGCAAGCATCGCCCTGCGCCAGCGCGTGCTGCGCAACATGTCGGAACTCAGCCTGGAAACCCAGCTGTTCGGCGAAACCCTGTCGATGCCGGTTGCCCTCGCCCCGGTCGGCCTGACCGGCATGCTCGCTCGCCGTGGTGAAGTGCAAGCCGCTCGTGCGGCTGACAAGAAAGGAATTCCCTTCACCCTGTCCACCGTATCGGTCTGCCCGATCGAGGAAGTCGCACCGGCAATCAAGCGGCCGATGTGGTTTCAGCTCTATGTGCTGAAGGATCGCGGCTTCATGAAGAACGCGCTGGAGCGTGCCAAGGCCGCCGGCGTTACCACACTGGTCTTCACCGTCGATATGCCCACCCCCGGCGCGCGCTACCGCGACGCGCATTCCGGCATGAGTGGCCCCAACGCCCACGTACGTCGCATTCTGCAGGCCATGACACACCCCTTCTGGGCCTGGGACGTCGGACTGCACGGCAAGCCGCACGACCTCGGCAACATCACCACCTACCGCGGACACACTACCGGGCTGGAAGACTACATCGGCTGGCTTGCCGCCAACTTCGATCCATCGATTTCGTGGAAGGATCTGGAGTGGATCCGCGAATTCTGGGATGGCCCGATGGTGATCAAAGGCATTCTGGACGCCGATGACGCCCGCGACGCGGTGACCTTCGGGGCCGACGGTATCATCGTCTCCAACCACGGCGGGCGTCAGCTCGACGGCGTCCTGTCCAGTGCACGTGCGATGCCGGCGATTGCCGACGCGGTCAAAGGTGACCTGAAAATCCTCGCCGACTCGGGCATCCGCAGCGGTCTTGACGTTGTGCGCATGATCGCCCTCGGTGCGGATACCGTGCTGCTCGGCCGCGCCTTCGCCTATGCGTTGGCGGTGGACGGCGAAGCGGGGGTAAGCAACCTGCTCGACCTGATCGAAAAAGAAATGCGTGTTGCAATGGTGCTGACCGGCGCCAAGACCATCAGCGAGATCAGCACGGATTCGCTGGTACGCGAGGTTGATCACTATCAGACCAGCCGCCACGTCGACTGAGCCTGGCTGATCCCATCGAGAAGGCCGCCGGCATTCGCCGCGGCCCGCTACCTCCCGGAGCCCGAAATGAACGCGCCTGCCGCTCTACCGACCGACTTTCTCGCCGCTGTCGAAAAGCTGATTCCGGCTGAGCGACGCTTCGACGACCCTCTTTCAACGGTGGCCTTTGGCACAGACGCCAGCTTCTACCGGCTGATTCCCAAGCTGGTGGTACGTGTCGAGTCTGAGATGGAGGTGGTGGGGCTGCTCAAGCTGGCTCACAGCCAACGGGTACCCGTGACCTTCCGGGCGGCGGGCACCAGCCTATCCGGCCAGGCGATCTCCGACTCGATACTGATCGTACTGGGCGACAACTGGAACGGTCGCGAGATACGCAACGGCGGCGAGCAGATACGCCTTCAACCCGGCGTAATTGGCGCCAATGCCAACGCCATACTGGCGCCGCTCCAGCGCAAGATCGGCCCTGATCCGGCCTCGATCAACACCGCAAAAATCGGTGGCATCGTCGCCAACAACTCGAGCGGCATGTGCTGCGGAACAGCGCAGAACAGCTACAAGACCCTCGCCGGCCTGCGCCTGGTGCTTGCAGATGGCAGCGTCGTCGACAGCGAAGACGCTACCAGCGTCGAAGCTTTCCGCCAAAGCCACGCGGCGATGCTCGACCAGCTCGCCGAACTCGGCCGCACCACCCGCGCCAACACCGAACTGGCGGCGAAGATTCGCCACAAGTACCGGCTGAAGAACACCACTGGCTTCTCGCTCAATGCGCTGGTCGACTACGACGAGCCACTCGACATCCTCAACCACTTGATGGTCGGCTCCGAAGGCACACTGGGTTTCATCAGCGCAGTGACCTACGACACCGTGCCCGATCACCCGCACAAAGCCAGCGCGCTGGTTGTCTTTCCCGATGTAGAAACCTGCTGCCTCGCCGTACCCGTGCTCAAGCAACAGCCGGTGTCGGCAGTGGAGCTGCTTGATCGCCGCAGCTTGCGCTCGGTGGAGAACAAGGCCGGCATGCCGGAGTGGGTCAAGCAACTGTCGGCCAATGCCTGCGCGCTGCTGATCGAATCCCGCGCAGCCAGCGGGTCGCTTCTGCACGAGCAAATCAACCAGATCATGGTCTCGATCGCTCATTTCCCGGTGGAGAAGCAGGTCGATTTCAGCGAAGACCCGGTCGTCTACAACCAGCTCTGGAAGATCCGCAAGGACACCTTTCCCGCGGTCGGTGCGGTGCGTCAGACCGGCACGACGGTGATCATTGAGGACGTCACTTTCCCTATCGAGCGCCTTGCCGAAGGGGTCAATCGTCTGATCCAGCTGTTCGAAAAGCACGCCTACAGTGAGGCGATCCTGTTCGGCCATGCCTTAGAGGGCAACCTGCACTTTGTCTTCACCCAGGGTTTCGACGACCCACTGCAAGTCGCGCGCTACGAAGCCTTCATGCAAGACGTCACCCAGCTGGTCGCTGTTAAGTTCGGCGGCGCCCTGAAAGCCGAACACGGTACCGGCCGCAACATGGCGCCCTTCGTCGAACTGGAATGGGGCAACGATGCGTACCAACTGATGTGGCAGATCAAGCGCCTGCTGGACCCTCAGGGCATCCTCAATCCCGACGTAGTGCTCAGCGAAGACCCACAGATCCACCTCAAACATCTCAAGCCAATGCCGGCTGCCGACGAAATCGTCGACAAGTGCATCGAATGCGGCTTCTGCGAACCAGTCTGCCCATCTAATGGACTGACCCTGACGCCGCGTCAGCGCATCGTCGTCTGGCGCGACATTCAAGCGAAAAAGCGCGCTGGCATCGACACAAGCGAACTCGAGCAGCTCTACGACTACCAGGGCGTCGAGACCTGCGCTGCGACCGGGCTATGCGCACAGCGCTGTCCGGTAGGCATCAACACCGGCGACCTTGTGCGCAAACTTCGCGGGCGCAATGCCGACAATACGCGGGCCGCCACCTGGCTGGCCGAGCATTTCCGCACTGCCGTTCAGGGCGCGCGGTTCATGCTGCATGTCGCCAATGGCGCACATCTGCTCATGGGCACGCGCCTGCTCAGCAAGACCTCCGCTGCGCTCACCAATGCCAGCAAAGGTCGCGTACCCCAATGGAGCTCCGCCACACCGCAGCCGCTGCAGCGGCTCCATCTGCCCAAGCCATCGCCCCAGGACCAACGCCCGAGGGTGGTTTACCTCGCCGCCTGCGTCTCGCGCGCCATGGGTCCCGCAGCACGCGATCAGGAACAGGAACCACTGCTCGACACCACCCGCACGCTTCTGGAGAAAGCTGGTTACCAGGTCATCTTCCCCGATGAGCTGAACAACCTCTGCTGCGGCCAACCATTCGCCTCCAAAGGCTATGCAGAGCAGGCCGAGCAGAAGCGTCAGGAAACACTGGACGCCCTGCTCAAGGCCAGCCGCGGCGGGCTTGACCCTATCTACTGCGACACCAGCCCCTGCACGCTGCGCCTGGTTCAGGACCTGGCGGACGATCGCCTACAGGTTTTCGATCCGGTGCGCTTCATCCGCACGCATCTGATCGACAAGTTGGATTTCGAGCCACAGGACGCGCCGATTGCCGTGCACGTCACCTGCAGCACCCAACACCTCGGCGAAGCCCAGGCGCTGATTGATATCGCACGCCGCTGCGCCAAAGAAGTGGTCGTGCCAGAAGGCATCCATTGTTGCGGCTTCGCTGGCGACAAAGGCTTCACCACCCCCGAGCTCAACGCCCATGCCCTGCGCAGCCTGAAAGACGCCGTGCAAGTCTGCGAAGAAGGCATCTCCACAAGCCGAACCTGCGAAATCGGCCTGTCACAACATGGCGGTATCGACTATCACGGACTGGTTTATCTGGTTAACCGAAACAGCCGAGCCAGAGCGGCCGCAGCGCCCTAGTGAGCGGCGCCCGGCGAAGACGACGACATACGTAAATGAAACGCTTCAGCGCAGCCGCAGTCGGAAGTTAGGAGCCTAGTTTCAACAGAGGCTCACCCGCCTCGGCGCCGCCGCGCAATTGCAGAAACAGGCAGGCCCGCCGGGAAGTTAACTCCCTGGAGGACTTTATGAAGAAATTTGCCCTACTTGCCGCCGCAGCTCTGATCGCAAGCCCTGCCGTGTTTGCCGACGATAAAAACCTGTGTCAATTGAACATGCAGGAAATCGAAGACGACATGGCCACCAACCGAGCCACCCTCGGTGAGCCGGCGCGCAGCGAAGTGCAAGAACTGATCAAGCAGGCCCGCGAAGCGCAGCAAGCTGGTGACGTTGAAAACTGCATCGTTCATACCACCCAGGCTTTGCGCAAACTCGAAGGTCCTGGCAGCTCCGGCAGCACAGGCACCAGCGGCACTGGCTCGGGCACCGGTAACTGATACGCCCGCGAGGCAAGGCCGCCAGCAGTTGGCCTTGCCGATTCTCGGTTTACCCTTGATTTTCGACGGGCTGCCCTAATTAAGAAGATCAAGCGTTCGACGCAGCCAAACCTTATGGCGTACACTGCTCAACACATGAGGCAGCAACATGCTTCATGGGGCCGATTAGGATTCGACGCCGGTAACAAAACTCTAGGTGCATGCCGAGTTGGTAACAGAACTCGTAAATCCACTGTTGCAAACTTATAGTTGCCAACGACGACAACTACGAAGGGTACGCGCTAGCCGCCTAACCTTCATCTGGTCGCTTCGGCGCCAGCGGTCACTAGGGGATGCCTGTAAACCCGAAATGACTGTCAGATAGAACAGGATCGCCGCCAAGTTCGCTGCAGACGTAACGGCTAAAACTCATGCAGCTCGCTCCAAGCACCCTGCCAATCGGGCGGCGCGGAGTTAACTCAATAGATTTGGCTACGCATGTAGTACCGACAGTGGAGAGCTGGCGGACGGGGGTTCAAATCCCCCCGGCTCCACCAATTCAACACTGAAACCCGTCTAGAACGCGGGTTTCAGACCAGATTTGATGGCATTGGATTACTCACAGTCCGTCTGTGAATCCAAAAGGTATGCCATCATGTCCCAGCGCCAAAGCAAAACAGGTGTTCCGCACCTCGTCTATCAAGCCAAAACCGGCTTCCAGTACTACCTGACTTTCCCAAAGCATTTCGCAGCCAACCCCAAGCTGCCCGCGCAAATCCGGTGGGCGCTAAGTCACGACGAAGCCCTAGCCCGCGATCTCGCTAAGTACCTGAATGCTTCTTTCGAGCAGTTCCTTGCCAAGGCAACCGAGCACTACGTCGAGCTCTTTTCTGACCGCCTGCTGGTTGACCTCCAAAGGTTTCACCTTGCGGTAGCGGAAGCACTTAAATTCGCCGACCGAGTTTGGAAAGTCCGCCCGTCGCCAATGAAGCTCGCGAACCAAGACCTTTCGGTCGCCGACGCTCGCATGATGAAAGAGAGTGCCGAGCGTGTAGTGCTCTATAGCCACGAGCCAGGGGGCGAAATTTTCTTCGCACTGACACCAACGCCCGCACTGGTAAAAGCGCTTGGCGTTGGGTTCGTACGCTTCGACTGGCCGCTCGGAACCTGCAATCACAACGTCGCCAGCGACGCTGCCCGGTACATTTACGCCGCCCTTGATGTGCTTGAGACTGTCCCACCCTCTCCAGGTCGCTACTCGAAAGAATCTCCTGCGTTTGCAGCGATGACGCTTTATGAATACCTGTGCCATGCCCGCCCAGACCAGGGTCGGAATCTCATGCACATCCCCCCAGCACTACCGCAGTCTCGGCAAGCTTTGCATTTTCATCTTCAACAAGCCAACGCGATGCATTTGAAGCTGCGCATCATTGATCGTGCGTTCCTGATGCAGGAAGAGTCCGGGCTTTATGTGATGCTTATCGAACTCGATCCGCTGTGCATGAAAGCGCATCTGAGAGAAAAGAAAAGCTTTCGGATTGAGCTGCTCACTAGCTCCATCATCATTGCGGTCCTCATGCTGACGTATACGCTGCAGAAGGTTGATAAGGTGCTGTTGCGTTACTTTCAGGAAGACGATCACGAAGATCCTTACGCCCAGGCGATGCAGGAGATCGGTGACCTCGTTCGGCGGATGTTGGGCTCTGCTGCAACCACCGAGCCTATGCAGACGATTCCGGAGCTGAACTCACCAACAGATGCTGTGGCACCGCCGCAGGATCCTGGCACGCTCGCCTTACTAAATGCGCTCGGGAGCGTTCTGCCCGACGCGCAGAAAGCCAGGCTTGAAACCCTCTTTACGCAGCCCTCTGTCAACGAACGCATTGTCTCGCCGGCGTGCGGTCCAAACGCAGGGTTGAGCCTCGCAGCTTTGGTAAAGGAATACGAAGAACGGCAAATTCGTGAAGGAGCCTGGGCTAATCCGCGGACTCGCATTACCGCTCGGGCCCGCCTGGAAGGCCTGTGCGAACTGCTTGGCGGGCACCGGCAAGTCGAAACGCTGACTCGTGCTGAATTCAACACGCTACGCGATCATCTGCGCAGCTATCCGAAGAACCGGCACCGCCTTCGCGCCACCCGTAACCAGCCGCTGAGCAAGATCATCAGCGACGGGAAATTTGAGCCGATCAACCCGCGCACTGCGAAAAAGTTCTTTGAGCTGGCAAGGGCGCTTGTCACCTACGCCCATGATCAAGGTTACATCACCGAAAACATCGCGGCCGGATTGGCATTCAGCACCAAAGGTGCCGAGGCCCCGAGGAAGCGCACCTATAGCCCAAGCCAGATCGAGAAACTTCTTCACGGCCCGGCCTACACGCTGACCCAGCCGCCTCGCTGGCGTCTGGACGACTACAAGTTTTGGTTGCCGCTGCTTGGCCTCTATACCGGCGCGAGGCTCAGCGAGCTGTGCCAGCTACGGCTCGAAGACATTCGGCAGGAGCTCGGCGTTTGGATCATCAGCATCAATCGGACAGGGTCGAAGCAACTCAAAACGTCCGACTCTGAACGGCTAGTGCCCATTCACAAGCAGCTGATCGAGACAGGCTTCCTCGACTATCACCAAGCTCGCCTGGACATAGTTAAGCAGGATATGAAAGCTCCTCTTTTCGAAAATATCCGTGTCTACGGTGATCTTTCTCCTGGGCACGTTGCGAGTCGTTGGTACCTGGGCTCAAGCCAGGGCAGTCATGGCTACTTGGGGCTCTGCGGCCTCGGAGAGGAGGGCCTGACGTATCACGGCCTACGGCATACTTTTATCAACCAATTCCGCAGACAGAACCTCGACCTCGCGAAAGCTAAAGCACTCGTGGGTCACGCTGATAAAAGTACAACTGGCGGCTATGGCGACTGCTATCCGGCAGGCGTCCTCAAGGACGAGCTCGACAAAATCGATTTCGGCCTTGGCTTGGATCACATCCATTACCGGCACTATCAGGGGCTCCAGAAAGCACAAGGTGACTTCAAAGTCGGGCGGCCGGTGGGCACGCCATTCCCGAACGTGCGAGCTCCTAAGCGCCACTGGAAATCGTACGCATAAGGCCTAGCCAAACAGAGGCGGGAGCCCTGCTCCTGCCCTTTTTACACATCCCTTAATTATTGACAAAGTGTCAATAAAAACTATCGAATGTACTTTTCCAATAGATTATCTTGACTGGTCATTTATACAGTAATAATCTCGAGCCTCACCCACCGTGAGGTATATATGAATGTAACGTCCCCTATCTCCATTCCTTTTTATAAGGGCTTGAGTCTGATTGTAGAGCCTGGCCATGAAGAGCACTTGCGAATCGCCTTGGCGAACATCTCCGCGGTAACGGACGCGATCAACCGCTTCCACTCTTCACCGTTACTTACCGAGTTCATGGACACTACGCTGTCCCGCTTCCTGCGAGAAAACACTTACGCAGGAAAGTCCGAGCATATGCTGCGGGCTCGAATGGAAAAGCTGAAGGTCATCCTGACCCGAGATAACCCTACACGCCGAGTCGCTGAGCTTGATCGAGCTGATGTGCAGCGTCTAAAGGATCAGTTGCCATTGTTACTGAAGCAGAACTCGGCTTCGGGAAGTAAAGGCGCAAACCTCACGACCTATTACCAGCTGTTCAATCGCATGCTGGACGAGGCGCTGGAGAGCAAGCTGATTACTGATGCGATCAAGGTTGCTACTTGCAGTACAAAACAGGCCGAGGTCACCAAGCCATTTCTAGATAGCAACCTGATTCAGATGCTCTCCGGCTGGCCTTACCAAAAGTACCTCGCGGGCACACTGCCCAAGGTCTACCAAGACGCCAAGCCGTATCGGTTCTGGTTGCTTCCTCTCGGGCTCTACACCGGCGCGCGGCTCAATGAACTCTGCCAGCTTCGTGTGCATGATGTGATCCGGGATGTCCACGGCGTAGAGCTCATCGACATAAACGATAACGGCTACAACAAGTCGCTAAAAACGGGCTCATCGGCACGGCAGATTCCGATCTGCACGAAGCTTGTGGAGATGGGTTTTATAAATTTCGTAGAGGAACGACGTCAGGCCGATGGCAACGATGCATTGCTTTTCGGCGAGCTGAGCTTTGACCCGAAGCACCTATACTCCCGCGATCCGAGTCGCTTTTTCTGTGGGCCATGTACGGGAACGGGATACATCGGTCAGCACTGTCCGCCGGCGGTTGATGGCGGGCTGAATTTTAAAAGCTTCCGTCGCTCATTCGCCGTGAGGCTGGAGCGGTCGGGCATATCTCCTTCCACGATCGCTCACCTGCTGGGCCATGAGGGCGGTACTCCTGAGGTTACGGCAGATCACTACTTGGAAAAGCCACTGAGTTTGAGATTGCTGGAGCAGATGGAACGCGGCCTGACTTACAACATCCGGACCGACGAGATTCGCTGGGAGCATTTTAAAAAGCTACTCAATAGCCAGGTGGGACGTGGAAAGCGCGGGAGGAAAAGTAAGCTGCAGCTTTACTAACGCATAGAGCGGGAACGATCATCGCTTGGAGATGGTTATGAGACAGGATGAATAAAAGGCCGCAGCTAATCTGCGGCCTTTTTCGTTCTGAACACAACAGGAAAGAAACCGTATATTCACACGACTGCGGGTATCACTTGCGGCGACCGTTGGAACACCCAATCGCTGAGCACGCTCTTCCACCGAAAAATTTGGATCGGCTGCGACGCGAATTTCGTGACAGTCGGCGGTTACTGCCACACAAATCGCACTTGAAGCATGGGCGCTTTGGGATCAGACCGAACGCTGCATCATAGCTCCGTGACAAACACCCGGCACGGTCCCCCGGCGCATCGACGCGCACTAGGTGCCGCAAGCCCTAAGAGTGACACGGCGAGAGTGCAGCACTCGAGTCATGCGGCATGGTGGTCGTGATAGAACAAGTGTGCAGCGGCAATCGGGCCCGAGTTTGTTAGGCCGGATACGGGGGCGCGCTCGCGGAGGCGCAGCTCACGTCTTCTGCTAAATCGCCATTTCGGCCAGGCAACGCCTGGCGGCTAGAGCTTTGACAACAAAATTGCGGGGGCATACTTGAAGCAGCGAAGCGTTCCTTCAAGTATGCCCCCGCGCCCCATACTTGAAACCTTCAAGTATGGGGCAGTTGAGCATTTTGGGCGTTTGCAGGTAAGCGAAACGAATGTGGAGCGAGACCGAGCAATAAGACCAAAATGATCAACTGCCTTCGCGAAGCGGCTGCCATTGTTGTCAAAAAAGCAGCTTTCTTCATTTGCCGCGGGTAAATGGCTAGCTCAAATTTCGATGCTATGCATGGCTACCTCTGCTAAAGCGGAAGAAGCCTGCTCACGTCCGCTTCCTCTATGGAATGCGCAACATTTCTATGCATCGACCGCCGCTTGGTCACCTCCCATTCTGCTAACCCACCACGTCTTAAGTCAGGAAAGTACGCACCTCTCAACAGACAAACGCTCCGTAGCGCTATTCCTGTACCAGCCTCCCGATGACTTCATCGCACTCGAAATCGGTCGACCTTCCTTTTCCCCCTTCATGCCCAAACGGTAGACTGAGACACAACACAGCAGTGTCGTTCTCAGAAGGTTACCCATGTCCAAACTCGCCGAATTCAAAGCTCTAGAAGCCCAGCTCGCAGCCCAACTCAAGCAGCTTGATGCTCTTAAGAATGACGACAAACTCAAGCGCGAAATCGAGTTCGAGGAAAAACTCCGCAATTTGATGGGGAAATATGACGTGGGCCTGCGCGAAATTATTTCAATACTGGATCCGCAGTCCAGCCGCACCAGCACCACGCTGGTGTCTCAAGCACCTCGCCGGCAGCGTCAACTCAAGGTTTACAAGAACCCAGAAACTGGAGAAGTCGTAGAGACGAAAGGTGGCAACCATAAGATTTTGAAAGCCTGGAAAGAAAAGCACGGCGCCGACAAGGTGGAGAGTTGGCTTCAGTAAGCTATCCCGTCCAGCACAAGAGCCAGGCAATGCCTGGCTTTTATCTATCCGCTTTCAGCGCCAAGCGAATCGCACTACAACCGACACATGGAAAATCACCGGCCGTCGCATCCGCTCGGCTAGTTGCAACGCACCACCCATAACTGATCCAGCCTGGTTGTGAAACTTTGGCTCATCATCTCCCGTCGCATGCCCCAGTCCGGCGCGGTGGTTACACGGCCTGGCCGTAGGGTGTTGCGGCCCCACTTGGCGTTGATTGCATCGAGCACCCCCATAACGCGCTCCGAGGCAGCAGGTTGAGTTTGGGAGAATAGATCACCGGTGTACTCGCCACGCTGGCACAGGTCCATCAGCAGGACCTCGGCCTTGCTGAACGAAAATCCCTCGCGATAGATGTGCTCCAAACCGGCGATCGCCGCTCGGACGATGTATCGGGTGTCGTCGGTAGGATACGACAGCTCACACACCACGCCTTTCGCAAACTTAGGCTCGTCGGGATTGAACATGCCGGTCCGGATGCTGATTCGGAGACGCTTGCACAGTGACTGCTGGCCCCTCAGCTTCTCGCTGGCCCTAGCAGCGTATGCCGCCACTGCCTCCTTGATTGGCTCCAGCTCGCGCAAGCGCTTGCCGAACATTCGCGAGCAGCAGATTTCCTGTTTGGGTGACGCGACGTCCTCCAGATCGAGGCACGGCGTCCCGCGCAGTTCGCGTGCGGTTTTCTCGATGACCACGCTGAATTTTTTGCGCAGGGTCCAGGCATCCGCTGTCATTTTCAGAAGACGACTGCACCAATTGACGGGGCGTAACGCCAGATGTGCAGGCGACTCCTGACAACGCAATATCAGAAGTCATCTGCACCAATCTCGACTATGCTCAATACTCGTGTGCACCAAAGCGAGGTGTGAGCATGGCGTCAGACACATCATTGATTGCCGAGCAAGGCGTGGCCACCCTGCCCGATGCGGCTTGGGCGCAGGCCCGGCAACGGGCGGAAATCATCGGGCCGCTGGCAGCGCTTGATGTGGTCGGGCATGAAGCCGCCGATGCCGCTGCTCACGCGCTTGGCCTGTCCAGGCGGCAGGTGTATGTCCTAATCCGCCGTGCCCGGCAAGGTGCTGGGCTTGTGACGGACCTGGCTCGCAGCCGATCCGGCGGCGGAAAAGGCAAGGGACGCTTGCCGGAATCAGTTGAGCGCATCATCCGCGAGTTGCTGCAAAAGCGCTTCCTGACCAAGCAGAAGCGTAGCCTGGCAGCGTTCCACCGCGAGGTCGCGCAGGCTTGCAAAGCGCAAAAGCTGCGGGCGCCGGCGCGCAACACCGTGGCTCTGCGGATCGCCGGCCTCGATCCGCTCAAGGCCACTCGCCGCCGGGAAGGTCAGGATGCGTCCCGCAGCCTGCAAGGTGTCGGTGGTGAGCCTCCCGCCGTGACCGCGCCACTGGAACAAGTGCAGATTGATCACACGGTCATCGACCTGATCGTGGTGGACGAGCGCGACCGGCAACCGATTGGCCGTCCGTATCTGACCATCGCCATCGACGTGTTTACCCGCTGCGTGCTCGGCACGGTCGTCACGCTGGAAGCGCCGTCATCTGTTTCGGTCGGCCTGTGCCTTGTGCATGTCGCCTGCGACAAGCGTCCCTGGCTGGAGGGTCTGAACATAGAAATGGAGTGGCCGATGAGCGGCAAGCCCAGGCTGCTCTACCTGGACAACGCGGCCGAGTTCAAGAGCGAAGCGCTACGCCGAGGCTGCGAGCAGCATGGCATCCGGCTTGACTATCGCCCGCTCGGGCAGCCGCACTACGGCGGCATCGTGGAACGGATCATCGGCACGGCGATGCAGATGATCCACGACGAATTGCCAGGGACGACCTTCTCCAACCCTGACCAGCGCGGCGACTACGATTCCGAAAACAAGGCCGCCCTGACGCTGCGTGAGCTGGAGCGCTGGCTCACATTGGCGGTCGGCACCTACCACGGCTCCGTGCACAACGGCCTGCTCCAGCCGCCGGCAGCGCGCTGGGCCGAAGCTATCGCGCGGACCGGCGTGCCAACCGTCATCACTCGCACCACGGCTTTTCTGGTCGATTTTCTGCCCATCATCCGCCGCACGCTGACCCGCACCGGCTTCGTCATCGACCACATCCATTACTACGCCGATGCGCTCAAGCCGTGGATAGCTCGGCGCGACCGCTTGCCTGCGTTCCTGATCCGGCGCGACCCGCGCGACATCAGCCGCATTTGGGTGCTGGAGCCGGAGGGGCAGCACTATCTGGAAATTCCATACCGTACCTTGTCGCACCCGGCTGTCACCCTCTGGGAACAACGGCAGGCGCTGGCGAAATTGCGGCAGCAAGGGCGCGAACAGGTGGATGAGTCGGCGCTGTTCCGCATGATCGGGCAGATGCGCGAAATCGTGACCACTGCGCAGAAAGCCACGCGCAAGGCGCGGCGCGACGCGGATCGACGCCAGCATCTCAAGTCAACGGAACAACCTGTCAAAACCACGCCACCAGCGGACACGGACATGGCAGACCCGCAGGCGGACAACCAGCCACCTGCCAAACCGTTCGACCAGATTGAGGAGTGGTAGCCGTGGACGAATATCCCATCATCGACCTGTCCCACCTGCTGCCGGCGGCCCAGGGCTTGGCCCGTCTCCCGGCGGACGAGCGCATCCATCGCCTTCGCGCCGACCGCTGGATCGGCTATCCGCGAGCAGTCGAGGCGTTGAACCGGCTGGAAGCCCTGTATACGTGGCCAAACAAACAACGCATGCCCAACCTGCTGTTGGTCGGTCCAACCAACAACGGCAAGTCGATGATCGTCGAGAAATTCCGCCGCACCCATCCGGCCAGCTCCGACGCCGACCAGGAGCACATCCCAGTGTTGGTTGTGCAGATGCCGTCCGAGCCGTCGGTGATCCGCTTCTACATCGCGCTACTTGCCGCGATGGGCGCGCCATTGCGCCCGCGCCCACGGCTGCCGGAAATGGAGCAATTGGCGCTGGCACTGCTGCGCAAGGTCGGCGTGCGCATGCTGGTGATCGACGAGTTGCACAACGTCCTGGCCGGCAACAGCGTCAACCGCCGGGAATTCCTCAATCTGTTGCGTTTCCTCGGCAACGAGCTGCGCATCCCGCTGGTCGGGGTCGGCACACGCGATGCCTACTTGGCGATCCGCTCGGACGACCAGTTGGAAAACCGCTTCGAGCCGATGATGCTGCCGGTGTGGGAGGCCAACGACGATTGCTGCTCACTGCTGGCCAGCTTCGCGGCTTCACTCCCGCTGCGGCGACCCTCGTCGATTGCCACGCTGGATATGGCCCGCTACCTGCTCACGCGCAGCGAGGGCACCATCGGCGAGCTGGCGCACCTGTTGATGGCGGCGGCCGTCGCTGCCGTGGAGAGCGGTGAGGAAGCGATCAACCATCGCACGCTCAGCATGGCCGATTACACCGGTCCCAGCGAGCGGCGGCGGCAATTCGAGCGGGAACTGATGTGAAGCCAGCGCCACACTGGCCACTGCATCCGGCTCCCAGGGAAGGCGAAGCCTTGTCTTCGTGGCTCAACCGCGTGGCCCTTTGCTATCACATGGAGGTGTCCGAGCTGCTGGAGCACGATCTTGGTCACGGCCAGGTTGATGACCTGGACACCGCGCCACCACTGGCGCTGCTGGCGATGCTCTCCCAGCGGAGCGGCATCGAGCCGGACCGGCTGCGTTGCATGAGTTTCGCCGGCTGGGTGCCTTGGCTACTGGACAGCCTTGATGATCAGATTCCAGACGCATTGGAAACCTATGCGTTCCAGCTCTCGGTGCTGCTGCCGAAACTCCGCCGTAGGACGCGATCCATCACGAGCTGGCGTGCCTGGCTGCCCAGCCAGCCGATACATCGCGCCTGCCCGCTCTGTCTGAACGACCCGGCAAACCAAGCCGTACTGCTTGCATGGAAGCTGCCCCTGATGCTGAGCTGCCCGCTGCATGGCTGCTGGCTGGAATCCTATTGGGGCGTGCCTGGGCGGTTTCTCGGCTGGGAGAACGCCGACACTGCGCCGCGCACCGCCAGCGACGCGAATGCGGTGATGGACCGGCGCACCTGGCAGGCACTGACGACCGGCCATGTGGAGCTGCCGCGCCGACGCATCCACGCTGGATTGTGGTTTCGGCTACTACGCACGCTGCTCGATGAGCTGAACACCCCGCTTTCGACGTGCGGAACCTGCGCGGGGTATCTCCGCCAAGTCTGGGAAGGCTGCGGGCATCCGCTGCGTGCTGGGCAAAGTCTGTGGCGACCGTATGAAACCCTGAACCCGGCAGTACGGTTGCAGATGCTGGAGGCGGCGGCAACGGCAATCAGCTTGATTGAGGTGAGGGATATAAGCCCGCCGGGCGAGCATGCAAAGCTGTTCTGGTCCGAACCCCAAACCGGTTTCACCAGTGGCCTGTCGGCGAAAACGCCGAAGCCCGAACCCGTCGATCACTGGCAACGGGCGGTCCAGGCTATCAATGAGGCGATCATTGAAGCGCGGCACAACCCCGAGACGGCTCGCTCGCTGTTCGCGTTGGCTTCCTATGGTCGGCGCGACCCCGCTTCCCAGGAACAGTTGCGCGCCACCTTTGCAAAGGAAGGCATCCCTCCGGAATTTCTGTCACATTACGAGCCTGATGGACCCTTTGCATGTCTTAGATAGAGTGACGGGTTAAGTGACAAATTTTGACGACCAGAACTTTCCGGCGCACACTGTCACATAATCGAACGTATATGTGACAGGTACGACATGCTGATAGGCTACATGCGGGTATCGAAGGCGGACGGCTCCCAGGCTACCGATTTGCAGCGCGACGCGCTGATTGCCGCCGGGGTCGATCCAGTACATCTTTACGAGGACCAGGCATCCGGCATGCGCGAGGATCGGCCCGGCTTGACGAGCTGCCTGAAGGCGTTGCGAACTGGCGACACACTGGTCGTGTGGAAACTGGATCGGCTCGGACGCGACCTGCGACATCTCATCAACACCGTGCACGACCTGACTGGGCGCGGCATCGGCTTGAAGGTATTAACCGGGCACGGCGCGGCCATCGACACCACGACCGCCGCCGGCAAGCTGGTCTTTGGCATCTTCGCCGCCCTGGCCGAGTTCGAGCGCGAGTTGATCGCGGAGCGCACGATTGCCGGCCTAGCCTCGGCCCGCGCGCGCGGGCGGAAAGGCGGCCGGCCGTTCAAGATGACCGCCGCCAAGCTGCGGCTGGCGATGGCGGCAATGGGTCAGCCAGAGACCAAGGTCGGCGACCTGTGCCAGGAACTTGGCGTCACGCGGCAGACCCTGTATCGGCATGTTTCACCCAAGGGTGAGCTACGTCCAGATGGCGAGAAGCTACTCAGCCGAATTTGATGCCGGCATGAGGCAACGTAGCGACAGCGTGGTTTGTCTCAATGGGAAGCGCTCATGATCGATCTTTGAAGGCCCGCAGCAGTCGTGTCACAGACAGGACGAACAAACCGGTCAGCGTGAGGGCTGCGATACCCCAGTACTCTCCGATGAACGCGCCGGCCGTCGTGCCGGCCAGCACAATGGCGAGAATCGGCAAATGGCAGGGACAGGTGAGCACGGCCAGCGCGCCCCACAGGTAGCCGGTGATCGGTTTGTGCGTCTCGGACGGCAAGCGCTCGGGGCTGTTCATGGCAGACTCTCCGCGTGCTGTGCCGGCTCGGTCGGCATGGTGGCCAACTGCACCTCCAGATCGGCCAACGCTTCGCGCCGACGCTCGACGAACTGGCGCAGAACGGCAAGCTGCGCGGCCGCTTCATCGCCGTCCGCAGCATCCAGCGCCCGGCACAGCCGCGCCAGCGCGTCCAGGCCGATGCCCGCCTCGAAGGCCGCCCGCACGAAGCACAGCCGTTGCAAGGCGGCATCATCGAACAGGCCATAGCCGCCCGGGGTGCACGCCACCGGACGCAGCAATCCGCGCAGCAGGTAGTCGCGCACGATATGCACGCTCACCCCGGCATCAAGGGCCAGCCGGGACACGGTGTAGGCGCTCATTGAAAACCTCCTTTTTTTATCCAGCGCAGCAGGAAAGCTGCTTCACGTCCTTGTTGAAGGTCTGCGCCGCAAGCTTCAACCCCTCGACCATTGTCAGGTAGGGGAACAACTGGTCGGCCAGTTCCTGCACCGTCATGCGGTTGCGGATGGCGAGCACCGCCGTCTGGATCAGTTCGCCCGCTTCCGGGGCCACCGCCTGCACGCCGATGAGCCGTCCGCTACCTTCCTCGATGACCAGCTTGATGAAGCCGCGTGTGTCGAAGTTGGCAAGCGCTCGCGGAACGTTGTCGAGTGTCAGCGTGCGACTGTCGGTCTCGATGCCATCGTGGTGCGCTTCCGCCTCGCTGTAGCCCACGGTGGCGACTTGCGGGTCGGTGAACACCACTGCCGGCATCGCGGTCAGATTGAGGGCTGCGTCGCCGCCGGTCATGTTGATCGCGGCACGGGTGCCGGCGGCCGCTGCCACGTAGACGAACTGCGGCTGGTCGGTGCAGTCGCCGGCCGCGTAGATGTTCGGGTTGCTCGTGCGCATGCCTTGGTCGATAACGATGGCCCCTTGCGCATTGACAGTGACCCCCGCCGCGTCCAGCGCGAGGCTGCGCGTATTCGGTGCCCGACCGGTGGCAACCAGCAACTTGTCAGCGCGCAATTCACCGTGTCCGGTGGTCAGCACGAATTCGCCGTTCACATGGGCGACCTGGCTGGCTTGCGTGTGCTCCAGCACCTCGATGCCCTCGGCGCGGAAAGCGGCTGTCACGGCCTCGCCGATGGCCGGGTCTTCCCGGAAGAACAAGGTGCTGCGTGCCAGGATCGTGACCTGGCTGCCGAGCCGGGCAAAGGCTTGCGCCAGTTCCAACGCCACCACCGACGAACCGATCACGGCCAGGCGTGCGGGAATGGTGTCGCTGACAAGCGCTTCGGTGGAAGTCCAGTAGGGTGACTCTTTCAGGCCCGGAATCGGCGGCACGGCCGGACTGGCACCGGTGGCGACCAGGCAGCGGTCGAACGTTACCTCGCGCTCGCCACCCTCGTTCAAACGGACGACCAGGCTCTGGTCGTCCTTGAAACGCGCTTCACCGTGCAAAACGGTGATGGCTGGATTGCCGTCCAGGATGCCTTCGTATTTGGCGTGCCGCAGTTCATCGACACGGGCCTGCTGCTGGGCCAGCAGTTTGCTGCGGTCAATCGCAGGCACAGTTGCCGCAATACCGCCGTCGAACGGACTTTCCCGGCGCAGATGGGCAATATGGGCAGCGCGGATCATGATCTTGGACGGCACACAGCCGATATTGACGCAGGTGCCGCCGATGGTGCCGCGTTCGATCAGCGTGACCGTCGCGCCTTGCTCGACGGCCTTCAGCGCCGCCGCCATCGCGGCCCCGCCGCTGCCAATGATGGCGATATGCAAACCGGCGCCCTCAAGTGCATCACGGATTTTTGGTTCATCTTTGAAATCACCAACCCGGATCGAGCCTTGATAACCCAATGCGGCGATGGCGGCCAGCAGTTGGTTGTGGCTCACGGCGGTGTCTGCCATGACTTGCGCGCGGCTTTCTGGATAGGACACCACAGCGGCATTCACGCCGGGAATCTTTTCCAAAGCATCTTTGACATGGGTGGCGCAGGATGTGCAGGTCATGCCATTCACGGTGATTTCGGTCATTTTTTTACTCCATTGAATTTCGGGGTGCAGCAGGCATCGGCTTGGCGTTTTCGTTGGATGGCGTAGATGGTCAAGCCGATGAAAATCGCCAGCGCAGGCAGCAGCACATAGTCCAGATAGCCGGTCAGCGCGGACAAGCTGACCACACCGAGCAAAATGACCAGAACAGGGGTGAAGCAACACAGCGCCACGAGGGTTGTGCCAATGATGCTGACCCGCAGCAGTGTCTTCGGGTCTTTCATGATCAGTTCTTGACTGATGATGGGTAGCCCGCATCCTCGGTAGCCTTGGTCAGTTTCTGCACGCTGGTCTTGGCATCATCGAAGGTGACCACCGCTTCGCGCGTCTCGAAGGTCACGTCAACTTTACTGACGCCATCGACCTTGGAAATCGCCTTCTTGACAGTGATCGGACAGGCCGAGCAGGTCATGCCCGGTACGGACAGCGTAACGGTCTGGGTGGCGGCCCACACGGGGGCAACAACGGCAGCGAGGGCAAGGGCGGAAAGCAGCTTTTTCATGGTGAACTCCTGTGATCAATAGAAAAATGGCACGACGTAGGGAAATCCGAGCGCGACCAAAACCAGCACGGCCACGCCCCAGAAAATGAGCTTGTAAGTAGCTCGCACTTGGGGAATCGCGCAAACCTCACCCGGTTTGCAGGCGGCTGACGGCCGGTAGATGCGCCGCCAGGCGAAGAACAACGCCACCAGCGCCACGCCGATAAAGATGGGGCGATAGGGTTCCAACACCGTCAAGTTGCCGATCCAAGCGCCGCTGAACCCCAAGGCGATCAGAACCAGCGGCCCGAGGCAGCAAGCCGAGGCGAGGATGGCGGCCAGCCCGCCAGTGAAGAGCGCGCCGCGCCCGTTTTGAGGTTCAGACATACGTTTGTCCTTTCGAATCTGAATTGGATAGCTTAAGCTTACTTCCGTAGTTATGTACGGAGTCAAGCGATATGGAAAACAATTTGGAGAACCTGACCATTGGCGTTTTCGCCAGGACGGCCGGGGTCAATGTGGAGACCATCCGGTTCTATCAGCGCAAGGGCTTGCTCCCGGAACCGGACAAGCCTTACGGCAGCATTCGCCGCTATGGCGAGACGGATGTAACGCGGGTGCGCTTCGTGAAATCAGCCCAGCGGTTGGGCTTCAGCCTGGATGAGATCGCCGAGCTGCTGCGGCTGGAGGATGGCACCCATTGCGAGGAAGCCAGCAGCCTGGCCGAGCACAAGCTCAAGGACGTGCGCGAGAGGATGGCTGACCTGGCGCGCATGGAGGCCGTGCTGTCTGATTTGGTGTGCGCCTGCCATGCGCGGAAGGGGAACGTTTCCTGCCCGCTGATTGCGTCACTGCAAGGGAAGAAAGAACCGCGCAGTGCGGACGCGGTGTAGCCCGAGGGAACTACGCCTTAGCGTGCTTTATTTTCCGTTTTCTGAGGCGACTCCAACGTCAGAAAAGACCGTGCGGTCGACTTTTGATATTTCGTGCTGTCGCCTTCTGAAAGTGACAAACGGGCCAAGGAGAACATCGAGCGCTACTGCCTGGAACCCTACGGCATGAAACGGCTGGAGTCGGGCCACTACGAGTTGGCCATTTCGTATCGAAGCGACGACGAGCTGGACAAGACCGTGCACGACCTGCTGACCGAGATCAGCCAGGAAGCCGACATGCGCAACTGCTTCATCGAGGCGGATGCCTGGGAAGAAGGCACCGAGCGCAGGTGGTAGGGCTTACGTTGGTTTTTGGTTCCATTGCTCCCCAAACCCCACAAACCTCTTTCGTAATCCGGCATAAAGTCATTTTTGCGTCGTCTTGAATCGCCCATAGCGCTTGACCCTATAGCAGCTATAGGGTGTTCACTCGGGCATCTACTGCGTAAGTGAGATCCAGATGAATACCGCTCTCAGCATTGCCATTGATGAGGCCTTCTTCCAGGCTAGGAAAGCACTTAATGAAGAGGCGCCAACCGAGGCTTTCTCCTGGCTGGAGCGAGCCCACATATTGAGCCAGCGAATGCCTATTCTTCATGCTCAGAGCCATTGGCTGATGCTGAGGGCCGGCTGGCAGTTGCGCGACTTACGAAAGGTGCTCAGCCAAGTACCGCGAATCATGGCGGCCCTGCTGTTCTCGAAGATCTGGGTGCCGCTCGGAAACAGCGGGCGCGCCAGGGTCAGTGCTTTTGCGCCGATGCCTATTTCACCGGAGCTGCAGCGACTTCTTCAAGGAGAAATGCAATGAGGTCGTCTCCTAGATCACCTCTTGTTGCTCCTGGGTTCTGGTGGATGCTATCGCTAGCCATTGCCTCGGCCGACCTAGCGTTGAAAAGCGCAATTACGGGTTCGCTCCCGGTCGGCACCGTGATTCCTCTCACCCCGTTCTTCAACCTGGTTCACTTCTGGAATACCGGTGCAGCGTTCAGCTTCCTGGCTGACGCGGGTGGTTGGCAGCGTTACTTCTTCATTGTCATAGCTTTGGTCGTTTCGATCGTGCTGGCTCTGATATTGCGTAAACGCAGAGCCAAAAGCGAAGCCCTAGGCTATAGCCTTATCTTGGGCGGGGCAGTTGGGAATCTGATTGATCGCGCATTTCGAGGCCATGTAATCGACTACCTGGATTTTTACTGGCTGTCCTGGCATTGGCCTGCGTTTAACCTGGCGGATATTGCTATCGTCGGTGGCGCCGCCATGTTGATCCTGAGCAGTTTGCTAAGCCCAAATGCGGAAGCCGGCCGAGTCAACGAATGAAAGGCTCGCTCTCAACGGATACCGTACGCTGGGCAGGCCAGGCCTGGATAGGGCCCGGCATCGGCATCTTTCATGGCCGTGCCGGCCACCAGGAGTGGCACCACCATCAGGCGCATCAGATTTCAGTGGGCCTCGATTCACCTGTATCGGTTGAAACCCCGTTGGGCATTCAAACAGGGGCTGCCATCTTCATCGCCGCGGGCCTGAAACACCGGATCAGTGCTGGTCGAGTGCTGTCGATCTATCTGGATGCACTATCCGATGAAGCCCCAACTATGCGGGGTACCGAAGAAGCAAGGGTAGTCGTGATCGCCCCGGCGGACGTAGTAGCGATTATCGATATGCTGCGCGAGACAGGACATACCGCTCTCCAGGTTAGGACGGGGGTGCGCCAGGCACTGCGGCTACCCGATCCACCGATTCCAGATCCTCGCTTGACAAAGGTGATTGAAGCGCTGCATAGAGGCCAAATGAGGCGCGAAGAAATGGCCGCGTTGGTGCATTTATCCCCTACACGGTTTTCCCATTGGTTCGTGGAACAGACAGGCTTGCCGCTGCGCAGCTATGCGAAATGGTTACGTCTCACACAAGCCCTACAGCACCTAGCCAAAGGGGGTCTACTCACTGAAGCGGCCCATGAGGCGGGCTTTTCTGACTCGGCACATTTCTCCCGGACATTCCGGGCACTGCTGGGCATCGATCCTTCCTCCGCCCTGGCTGAAGTCGATCTTCAGGGGTCGTAGCTCTTTCGTTCAAGCCGAAAGCGGACCTTCCCACATACAGTCATGGCTCCCTACTCAGGAGCTGAGCGATGTCTATTCCCTTGCGATTCGCCATACGGTGGCTGAGCTATCCACTTGTGTTTGGCGGCTGTGCCTCCTTCATGATTTGGGCGCTGTATGCAGGTATACCGTATTGGCCCACCACACCCATAGTCGCCGCGGCGGGGCTGCTACTCATTGCTGGCTTGGAGCGCATCCAGCCTTTTCGGCGAGCCTGGCTGGAAGATCATCAGGACACCCTGACGGATCTGCTGCACATGCTGGTGAACCTGTCTGTCATTCAATTTACTGCAGAATTTCTGGCTAAGTTAGGCGATGCGGTACCGGCTTCGGTTCGGCTCTTTCCGATCGAGAGCCCATTGTGGCTGCAATTGCTACTAGTCGCCGCCGTGCTCGACTTGAGCCTGTATGTGATGCACCGCATCAGCCACCGGGTGCATTGGCTGTGGCGCTTTCACATGATCCATCACAGCGCTGAGCGGCTCTACTGGATGAACGGAGAACGTCGACATCCTCTGCATGCGGCGTTGATGGCCGGGCCGGGGCTGGTGGTTTTGCTCATATCTGGAGCTCCGTCTGCCGTAGTCGCAACGTGGTTTGGGATCCTAACCGTCCATCTGGCCTTTCAGCATTCGAACCTGGACTACAGCGTGGGTTGGCTGCGGCATGTGCTAGGGGTTGCTGAGGTCCATCGTTGGCACCATAAGCGCGACTTCGAAGACGCTCAGGTCAACTTCGGTGAGTTTTCAACTGTGTGGGATCAGATGTTTGGAACCTTCTACGACAGCGCCGGGAAGCTGGGCGAGGCTGAGGTTGGATTGCATGAAAAGGACTACCCCAGAAATTATTTCGGGCAATTTATTGATCCTGTTCATCCAACATCTGCTTACCCGGCCGGTCACAATTCTTCAGAGCAGGATGAAATCCGCAACACGTAGCTAGAACGGGTGGAGTCAGCAATGCCAAACATACCGCGTGACACCGGATTGGACAGTACTTGGGCCTTTTTGCGAGATCCCTACCGATTTATCTCCACGCGCAGTAAGTTTCATCAATCGCCTGTGTTTCAAACTCGCTTGATATTACAGAAAACTCTGTGCCTAACAGGTGCCGAAGCTGCTCGCTTGATTTGCGACCCTGACCGATTCGTTCGCCAGAACGCTGCGCCCAAGCGACTGCAAAAAACCTTATTCGGACAAGACGGTGTCCAAGGTTTGGACGGTGATGCGCATCGTCACCGAAAGGCCCTCTTCATGGGAGTGCTCACACCCGCGAACGTGCAGGAACTAGCAGAGTTGAGCGAGGTTCGTTGGAGGGAGTATGCGCGAACTTGGCGTCCCGGTGAGTCAATCGTCCTCTACGAGATTGCTCGCGAAATTCTATGCCGCACCGTATGCGACTGGGCCGGTGCTCCAATCGCTGAAAGAGATGTTCAACAATGGACTCAAGATCTTGCAGCTCTCTATGAGCACGCCGGCGCGATCGGTCTGCAGCACTGGCAGGCACGGAAGGCACGTCGCCGATTGGAGCAATGGGCGGCAGAGCTCGTCGAGTCCACTCGCGCCGCTCCCCCTACACCCGAGCAATCGCCTCTCGAACGCATCGCCCATTACAAGGACCAGCACGGACAGCCGTTGGATCTACATACCGCATCAGTGGAACTACTAAATCTGCTGCGGCCGACGGTAGCCGTCTCTGTATTCATAACCTTTGCAGCGCTAGCGCTGCACAAGCACCCGTTCTGTCTGAGAAACCTGCAGTCGGGAGATGAAAGAGATATAGGTTGCTTTGTGCAGGAAGTGCGGCGTTTCTACCCCTTCTTCCCAGCGATCAGCGCTCGCGTGAAAGAAGATTTTCTATGGGAAGGATTTGCCTTTGGCAGGGGCACCTTAGTCCTGCTGGACTTATACGGAACCAATCACGATTCCCAGCTCTGGGAGGAGGCAGATCGTTTCAAGCCTGAGCGCTTTCGATCCAACTCTCCGTCGCCATACTGCTTCATCCCACAAGGACCAGGCGACCCGCATGTTAACCATCGCTGTCCAGGTGAAGGCGTCGCCGTCGCATTGATGAGCGTTGCTGTTCGCTTCCTGGCTCGCTCGCTCCAATATGAGGTTCCCGAACAGGATCTATCAATCACCTGGGACCGATTGCCGGCACTGCCCCGAAGCCACTTCGTCATGCGGAATGCGCGAATCACAATGTAAGTTTGGTGTTTAACGAAGCGAGTCTCGCCCATCTCAAGATATGAACGGTGGGGCATGGCGTTGAGCTGCCCAGCGCAACCACGGCAATCGGGGAATACTCAGAATAAGCTGTTCACAGTCATTCCCCAATTGAGTCATTTCCGAGGGCCGTTCTGACTTATTGTCGCTTGGTATCGTCCAGATTCAGCGCAACGGGCAGGTCAGTCGGTGCCAGACAAATGCCCTCGTCACTGCAGGCCTGCACCCGTACAATCATTTCGAGCCTGCCTACCTTTTCCAGCACGGCGGTCTGTTTTTCGTCGGGCCGCAGCCGAATACTTGCACCGTCGTCATACACCTCTAGGGCGGTGTCACTCAGCACAATGTCACTGACCCGGCCGCGCGGGTACTGCGTCGGGATTATAAGCGCCTGGCCGTTGACTGAAGAGCTGACGACGGTGGGAATCAGGAATTCCATGGAGGCCGGATTTGCATTCACATGCCAGCCCGGTTGAATGTTCAGTGTTAAAACGAAATCACCCGTCTTTCCCGCCATTGCTGCGGCGCCTCCCGCAACAGTGAGGCGGACCTTATCAGCGGAATTTGCCAACCCTGCTCGGGTCGGCACCGGGACTTCAAGACCGGCACGTTCAGTCTGGGCAGCGTCGAGGTTGTTTCCGTTGGTGTCGATCAACATGAACGCAGCGATCGCGATCGCAAAAACCACTACTCCAGCTAGCAATCCTTTTTGTCGAATCACCATGATTGGGTCTCCAGTATCTAAGGTTGTGGGTTTCCGGTGCGATTGATAGCTTCGACCAAGCTGTCGGTGTCAAAAAGCCCCGTGAAACGGGCGATAACGGTGTCGTCACGGTCAACAACCACTGCGAAGGGTAAGGCCTGCCCGCCGGTCGCAGTTAATAGCGCATCTTTTTCTGGGTTGCTCGCTGTCACGTCAACTTGTATGGGCACCATCTTGGTGCGCCGCACGGCTTCGGCCACAGCGGCCTCCTGGTAGACCGTGCGCTCAAGTATCTTGCAGTTGATGCACCAGTCGGCGGTGAACTCCAGCAAATAGGGTGTGCCCTGGGCTTTTGTCTCCGTCAGTAGTTTTGCGGAGTAGGGTTGCCAGACGAGTTCGTCTTCGCTGTTGCCCAGCGGGGATGCGAATTCCACAGTCATCGCAAGGGCAAGGCCTGCCGCCGTTGTGGTGATCACACGCACGGTACCATTACCCTGGACGAAACGGCGGGCACCCCAGGCCAGCACCAGGGCCAGCCAAGACCACCATAGCCAGGTATAAACCGCTTTGGGCACCAGGCTCGCGCTGAAAAAGACGGCTGCGGCCAGCAAGACCAACGCGAGCACTTCTCTAATGACCAGGGTCCAGGGCCCCGCCTTGGGCAACCGGCTCAGCCAATCGGGTTTGAGCATCAATGCTGCGTAGGGCAGCGACAACCCCAGCCCGATACTGCCGAATATCCCCATACTTACCGGCGTCGGCTGGGTAACGGCAAAGGCTAGGACTCCACCAAGGAAAGGACCGGCGCAGGGTGCGGCCAAAACCGCACTCAATAACCCAGATACGAATGCTTCAAAGTAGCGCCGGCCATGGACCGAGGCGGCGAACGCCGGGATCGGGATGGGCAAATCCAGCCAGGTGACCACCGCAAACCCGACCATCAAGGCAACAAGGACACCAACGAACACCGCAGACTGAAACAAAGTGCCCCAGCTCCACTGCAGAAGTGCGGTCAGTCCGCCCAACGTCAGGAAAAACGCGAGCGTTCCTGCGGTGAACGCCAATGCCGCCAGCACGCGGTGCGATCGTTGGCTGCCCGCCTCTCGTAAGATGGTCCGGACCTTAATGGGAATTGCAGGCAAAACGCAGGGCGTCAGGTTGAGCAGCAAACCTGCCACTATCGCCATTAAGAGCTGGCCGGCGATGAGTAAAGAGGGAATTTGATCCATCACTCAGCTATTCCCAGCCCCTTCCCACCCTTCCTGGCCGGAACGTCCGGTCTGACCCCGCCATTGGCTGCTTGCATACTTAAACAGCAGATTTTTTGAGTGCTCATATCTCTTCTCCATATAGACCCCGTCCTTTGAGTTATTGGCAAACGTCAGCTATCGGTAACGATTATCGCATCGGCTTCAGGCATCGCGAAGAGCTGAGATGACATTAAGGAGACGCTGAACAATTAGCCAATTCTCACCGTCCCCCTTTTTCAACCCGGTTTTTTCAACCTACCGGCCTTATTCTGCGTTTCTTGGGCCGATTTCTACCCTGATTTTGCTGATTAGCGGGCCAGCCCCGCCTTTCGGACGGACTTATCCCGCCGTCCGTTGCAAATACCGCTTGGCCAGTACCAGATTGGCCAACCCAAACAGACTGAACAACTGCGCCGTATTCTTTTCCAGTCCACGGTAGCGAACCTTACGATGATTGAAGCGCACCTTGATCACCTGGAAGGGATGCTCGACCTTGGCACGCAGCTGCGCCTTGGCGTATTCGACTTTGCGCTTGACTCGGTACAGCACGCTGTCTTTGCCGTGATGTTTGTAACTGCTTGGCCGTGCTGCAATCGACCAGACAACGTCCCGTTCAGCATGCTCCGGTCGCTTGGCCGCACCAGTGTATCCAGCGTCACCCGAAACATAGGTTTCGGCGCCGTGCAGCAACTGATCGACCTGGGTGACATCCGCCACGTTGGCGGCAGTCCCTACCACGCTGTGCACGAGTCCCGATGTGGCGTCGACACCAACGTGGGCCTTCATCCCGAAGTGCCATTGATTGCCTTTCTTGGCCTGATGCATCTCAGGATCACGCTTACCTTCTCGGTTCTTGACCGAGGGCGGCGCGGCGATCAGGGTAGCGTCGACGATAGTGCCTTCCTTGAGCAGCAGACCCCGGCTGGCCAGATGCTGGTTAATCGTTTCAAACAGCACCCGCGTTAGCTGATGGGTTTCCAGCAAGCGGCGAAATCGCAACAAGGTAGTGGCATCCGGTGCCGACTCACGGCCCAGGTCGATGCCGATGAAACCACGAATGGCCTGGCTGTCGTAGACGGCATCTTCGGTACCTTCATCGGAGAGACCGAAACACTGCTGCACGACATACATGCGCAGCATGCGCGACAACCCAATCGCAGGGCGTCCACGCTTGCCTGTGGTGTCGCTATAGAACGGCGCCACTTGCGCCTCCACTTGTGCCCAGGGCACCAGCTGTTCAAGGTCAGCCAGGAAGCGATCTCGGCGAGTCTGCTTTTTCTTGCCGGTATATTCGAGTTCGGAGAAGGTCTTCTGCACGCGCGTAACAAAGCTCATGGAGGGGGCTGGTTGAGGGGGCTCAGTGTGCCAAGGGTGGGGGCGGCTGGCTATTTATGCAGTGTCTCCTTAAAGAATTTTACACAGGCGAGGCAGATGCTTGGTTAGTGCCACTCTGGGTATGCTAAAAACCTAGCGGCTTACCATTTTCATACGACTAGCCAACAACTAAATATAAGTCTGTTCACGCTGAGGCCCACAATCGCTCAATGAGCAGCTGCACGCACCGAGCCTACTGGTCCTCTCAAGAATAAGTAATGGCCTATAAACAATCCCCCAGGGATGGTCTGAAGTAGCCATGTATTTCTGGCTGACTTCAGCTTCCGCCGATTTTGAAAGCGGAAAATCGACCAAAAATGATCAGATCACCGCTCATTTCTGTGTTTTTAGCCGCCGCGAGCACCTCGCGGCGGCCATTTCCCGCATTACAGGCGCACCTCTCCCGCGTTGGTCAGTAACCGTCGGCGCGCCTTCCACAGATTCGACAGCGCGAACAGCGTGACCAACTGAGCGGTGTTCTTCACCAGCCCGCGGAACCGCACCTTGGTATAGCCAAACTGCCGCTTGATCACGCGGAACGGGTGCTCGACCTTGGCGCGTACTTGGGGCTTTGGCCTTCTCGATCTTGCGCTTGGCTTTGTATAGCGCGCTGCGCTTATCGAGCTTCTTGTAGGTGATGCGGCGTGCCGCAACCTGCCAGATCACCTGACGCCCCTCATGCTCGGGACGCTTCTCAACGCCGGTGTAACCAGCGTCGGCGCAAACCACATTCTCGTCGCCGTGCAGCAGCTTATCGACCTGGGTGACATCCGCCACGTTGGCCGCCGTGCCCACCACGCTGTGCACCAAGCCCGATTCGTCATCCACGCCGATGTGCGCCTTCATGCCGAAGTAGTATTGCTGGCCTTTCTTGGTCTGGTGCATCTCCGGGTCGCGCTTGCCGTCCTTGTTCTTGGTTGAACTCGGCGCGTTGATCAGTGTGGCATCGACGATAGTGCCTTGGCGCAGCGACAGGCCGTGGTCACCCAGGTGGCCGTTGATCACAGCCAGGATGCCGGCAGCCAGCTCATGTTTCTCCAGCCCGGCTTTGGAGCTTTTTCCTGCGAGCCAATGCCATATGTAGACAAATCCCTTCCTTCTCACCCGATACAGAGTCTGCTCGCTGTGAGAATGGCAAGCGTTATGTATCCAACCGATGATACTGCCGAATTCGACGAAGCAGGAGCAAACCGAGTCCGAGTGCGATCACGCCAAGGATAGGCCAATCCCGCCAGCGCACATAAGGGGTCGCGCCAGTTCGGGGGGTCACTTCGGCGCTGAGGGTGGCTACGCGGAATTGAGGAGCGCGTGTAAGGACCTTTCCCTCATAGCTGACAGTTGCTGTGATGCCCGTGTTCGTGGCTCGCAGTAGGTCACGTCCGGTTTCGATGGCACGCATGCGGACCATCTGGAAGTGCTGGAGAGGGCCGATTGAGCTGCCGAACCAAGCATCGTTGCTGACATTCACCAGTAACTGCGCTTCGGGCAGAAGTTCCGTGACTTCAGCACCAAAGACCGCCTCGTAGCAGATGAGTGCTCCGACGGGCACACCCGCTGCGTTAAGGACGTGCGCTTCCCGTCCTGGTGTGAAATCGGACATAGGCGCCCCGAGCACGTCGAGGGCCGAACCCAAGAAGTTCCGGAGCGGAACATATTCACCGAAGGGCACCAGGTGGCGTTTGTAGTAGAAGCCTGAGGGATCGGAGAGGCTTACCACGGCGTTGTAGGTACGGCCCTCCGCCTCGCGTACCGGGACGCCAATCATTAACGATGTGCCTGCCTGATCGGCTAACGCCTCAAGCTCAGCAAGATATGCTTTGGCCTGGTCATGCCACATCGGGATTGCCGCTTCTGGCCAGATCACGATATCGGCTCCGAGATGCTGCGCGGTAAGCGCCTGATAGCGCTCAAGTGTGATGTCCCGGTATCCCGGGTCCCATTTCTTGTCTTGCGCGATGTTTCCTTGCAAGAGGACGACATCGATCGGGTCAGCGGCTGGCTGCGTCCATTCACGATCCAGCAGTTGCAAGCCGGCGAGGGTAGCGACTAACACGGCACCGACTACCGCAGCACGGCGCAGGCTTGGCCCCTGGACAACCCAGGCAAGCCCGCCAGCGAGAAGTGCCACCAGTAAACTCACGCCAAGCACGCCAAAGACGGGAGCGATAGTGGCAAGTGTGGTGTCGGTCTGGCTGTAGCCAATGAAGAGCCAGGGAAAGCCGGTCAAGAACCAGGTGCGCATCCATTCACTCAGCACCCATGCCGCAGGTAGCCCTAGCCAGAGTGCCATTGCATCCATCTCAGGGCGCAGGCAGCGCACGAGGTACGCGACGCCCCATGGAAAGAGGGCGAGCAGCGAGACAAAGGCCGCCGTGACTAACACCGCCACCACGGGGCCATTGCCGTACTGGCTAATGCTGATAAAGACCCAGGAGACACCCACGCCGAAGTAGCCAAGGCCAAAGAGGTAGGCCGACCACAGCGCCTGACGCCTTGAAGACTGCGCGGTCAGGACAAAAAATGTTGCCAGAGCGATCACCGCAAGCCATGCCCAGCCCACAGGGGCAAAGGCAAGCGGCATGGCGCCTCCAGCAAGTAGAGCCATCCCCCCTGTCAGAAGCGGCTTATAGCGCACGCCCGTGTATAGGCTAGAGGGTAGCGCGCACTTATCACCCAATGCTCTCTCGCCTCCGAATCCAGGATCAACCCTGTGGCTCATGCTTTCTTGCTCCGCTTAATCAAGCTGCGTCAATTCATTCGGCCGGCTGGCCAGGGTGGCAAAGTGAATGTTTCTGGACTCGACTAGGTGCGCCGTAAGCTGGGAGCTGCTTCGTATTCGGCCAGCACGACAGTGGCTGTGTTGGGGAGCAGTACGTTAGCTTTGCGATACCACCCCTTCCAAGCCCGCTGATACCAGAACGAACAGGACGAAGCCGCCTATGAAAGCCAGCGGTGAGATGTGCGTATCGTCACCGCTCTCGTGAGCCTCGGAGACCATATCTTCGATGGCAGCGACCGTGAGAAGGCCTGCCGTGAACGTCAGTGCCGCTAGCTTAAATGCCTCCGGCTGGTTCCTGAGTACGAAGTAAGCAAAGACGGCTGCCGAGAGCACAGGAATCGCGAAGGAAGCAGAGAGCAGTATCCGCTTGCTACGAGGGATTCCTTTATCTTTCATGGTGGCGATCGTCGCAAAGCCCTCAGGAACATCGGCGAGAACCTGACCCGCCGCCAGGATTATCGCGACCGACGGTGAGACCGCCGACCCCGCCCCGATCAGGAGGCCATCGCTGAACAGGTCGATGGATACGGCGATATAGATCATCCAGACACTCGTCTGACCGCCTTCTCCCTGCTGGCCTTGTCGCTTCTGGAGACTCTCAACGAGCTTCTCGATACCTACGTAAGCAATGCCGCCCAGCGCGAAAGCGAGGGCGATTACCCAGGCTGAGAGGTTCTCTAGCACGCGCGGCATGATTTCAACCGCCACCACCGCAATGACGAGGCCGGCAGCGCCGTGAAGGGCGTAATTGAGACGGCGCCCGGTAGTTCGGGAGGCCTCCGCAGCGAGCCCACCACTAAAATTGCCTAAGGCGGGCAACAGCGCCAGGCCGAGTACCAGCCAGATACTATCCATCATCTTCCTTCCTTGGTTGATTCCTAGATACGCTACCTTGCTGGCTCCGAGCCTTCGCGCTATATGCTGTCGTTCAGGCCTAGCGCGCTTGTACAGCCACTTCGATCAAGTGTCCCAGGCATCGATAGCTGCGTACCGTGCAGCCTCACCCCTTGAGCGCCAGGATGCGCCGAGCGCCGTTGAGGACGATCAGGCCCACGATGGTACCGATAATCAGGTCAGGGTAGCTGGACCCCGTCCAGGCGACCAAGGCACCGGCGGCGATGACGCCCATGTTGATCACCACATCATTGGCCGAGAATATCCAGCTTGCCTTCATATGCGCGCCGCCTTCGCGGTGCTTGGATATCAACAGCAGGCAACCGGTATTGGCGATCAACGCGACGAAGGCGATCGCCATCATCATCAGCGATTCAGGCTCACTACCGAAAACAAAGCGTCGCACCACCTCGACGAGTACGCCGATAGCCAAAATCAGTTGCAGTACCCCTGCCAGATGCGCGGCACGTACCTGCATTTTCGCACTGCGCCCTACGGCATAGAGAGCCAGGCCATAGACGGCTGCATCGGCAAACATATCCAGGGAATCAGCGATCAGGCCGGTAGACTGGGCGATCAGGCCAGCAGTCATTTCCACCACGAACATGATCGCATTGATACCGAGCAACACGCGCAGAGTGCCTGACTCCTGCGTAGCAGAGACTGCCGAGCTCTCAGCGGCCTTGATCGTCTCTGGGTCGGCAATGACGGTTTCCTGAAGAGAGGCGCCTAGCCCCAAGGTCGCCAGTTTCGCGGTAATGGGCTCAGCCTCGCCGTCATGCACGACCTCCAATCGGCGGTTCGACAAGTCGAAGGACAGCGTTCGAATCTCATCAAAGCCGTTCAGCGCCAAGCGGATCATCCGTTCTTCTGAGGGACAATCCATCTTCGGCACAGCATACACGCTGACCCATTCCCCTGACGCTTCGGAGGAGACCGGCATATCGGTATCCGCTGCAGGCGTTGCATCGCAGCTACATGGGCCACCACAGGCTTTACTCACGATACGGCTCCAGTTAACCAACATAGATTGCTAGTATTAAAAACTATATAGCTACTATAAGGTCAATGGGACAGATGATCCGTTGAGGAGTAAGCCTGATGCGCATTGGTCAGTTAGCCCAGATAGCGGGTATCGACACGCAGACGATCCGCTTCTATGAGCAGCAGGGCCTGTTGCCGCCGCCAGAACGGCAGGAGAATGGTTACCGTGTCTATACCGAGAAGCATGGCGAGTGGCTTGCCTTTATCCGCCGCTGCCGAATTCTGGACCTGTCACTGACAGAGATTCGCGAGCTACAGAGCTATCAGGACGACCCTCGCCAGCCCTGTACCGCCGTCAACGCCATGCTCGATGACCACATCTCTCATGTGCGGTCGCAGATAACTGCTCTGCAAGCGCTTGAGCAACAACTCGTTTCACTGAGGGCGAGTTGCAACGAGGGTCGGGAGATCAATGCCTGCGGCATCCTGACGGGGATCAGCGAGGAGAGCAAACAACAGCTGTATAGGGCTAGCTCAGGCCGTAAGGACTGAGCAGAGACATGCCGGACCTTGCAGTGACATTGTGAATGCATGGTGTGTTGATCGCGAAGCCTCACTGCGTATCTCGGCATGCGAACCTGGGCGTTGCTGCAAACTTGCAGGGGCCGTGAAGAAGAGTCGTCATCAACCAGGTAATCCGCTGAGCTGATGGTTGGTTCCGTCATCATGATATGAGCCAATCAACCAAAAAATCCGGATACCCGCCAGGTCAAGCAAGCCGCGCCGCTCCAGATTCGGCGGCTGGTCGAGCTCGATGACTGGTTGGCTGCAGCGATCGCTGCGGCGCATGCCCGGGGCGATGGAGCGGCAGCGCTTCGCCACCAACGGGACCGAGCGCTGGTGCTGCTCGGATTCTGGCGTGGCTTTCGCGGCGATGAACTGCTGCGGCTGCTGGCGAACTCACGAGCGCACCGCGCTGGCCAGCGCGTCGCCGGAAGCTCTATGCGCCCATCTGCCTCTACTGGAAAACCAGGTCAGCAACGTCTGGTCGATGGGTAAGGATGGCCGCTCCTACTGGCCCATCAAGCGCCAGGCCGCCACGGCGGATCGCATTGCCAACCACAAGGGACGCAATCCGCAAGAGCGCGCCTCCCTGAAAAAGCGTCTGCTGCGCAAGTGGATGAGCAAATGAACCTGTCCACCATCGAGGCGCTGGCTATCGCTTGGGCGCGAATCGCTGAAGAAGCAGAACTCCCAGCCGGCTACGAGGGCACGGCGACGCCAGAGGCGCATCGGGCCTGCGAGGTGATCCAGGAGCGGATTCGAGAGCACGTCGTCGCCACCAATGACATGCGGCTGTTCGGCCTGCTGCACCTGCTTGGGCAGGCGTCGCTGCGCATGGAGCAAGCGCTGTGGCCGGAAGAATATGCGCGGATGACCCGCGAGGTCGAGGAAGCTCTCCGAGAGGCCGACGACCCCAACGCCAAGTCGTACACCCACGAAGAAGTCATGCGGGCGATGCAGGAACTCATCGACCAAGCGCGAGACAAGCCATGTTGATCGGCTGACGGAAATTTCTGGGTTTCCGGCTTACAACCCCCTTTACATACACTTTAAATAACGATAATAATTCTCAGCCGCTAGCGCATTTAATTATCAGAAATACTTAGACAGAGCGGCACTTCTCTGCCCACAACTCAGCCAAAGGTGACGGGCAGCGCTCCGTCGCTGCTGCCCTGCTGCGCCTGAGGCTCTCAATCAGGAGCTCACCTCCGCATGATCAGGACGACCCGCCGTATCGGCGTCACTGCCAGTCTGCTGGCCATCGCCATTGCCCAGGCCGCGCAGGCCAACGAGACCGAGGACAACCGTCAGCAGAAGCAGGACGGCCCGGTATCCCTTGCCCCGCTCATCATCCAGGGGGATGTGCTTGGTAGTGCCAGTGACGAAGAGGTACGCACCTATGCCGGCAGCCGCAGCGTGGTCCAGGCTCACGAACTGAAGAAGGCCAGCGTGCGTGGCCTGGATGACGCGCTGGCGCGGGTCCCAGGGGTGAAGATCCTCGACGAGACCGGTGCCGGGGTACTGCCGCAACTGTCCGTGCGCGGGCTTTCGGAAAGTCGCAGCGGCCGCGTCCAAGCGCTCGCCGATGGCATCCCGCTGGCCCTGGCGCCCTATGGCCAGACCAGCCTGTCGCTGTTTCCGCAGACCCTGGCGACGGTCGATCGCATCGACATCGTGCGTGGCGGCGCGTCCGTGCAGTACGGACCGAACAACGTCGGCGGCGTGATCAACTTCATCAGCCGGCCAATTCCGGATAAGTGGGAAACCACCCTGCAGGAGCGTGTCACCTTCGCGCCCGGCGGGCGCCAGCTGTACGACAGCTACCTGGGCACCGGTGGGCGCCTGACCGACAACTTCGGCCTGCAGCTGGACGTCAACACCATCAGTGGCGAGTACGGTCGCGAGCATTCTGAGACCGATGTGCAGAACTACCGCCTGCGCGGCCAGTGGGATATCGATGACAGCCGCAGCCTGAGTTTCGGCGTGCAGCGCTACATCGCCGACATGGACCTGGCCGGCGCCCTCAGCGTGGCCGACTACAAGGACGACCCGCGGCAGTCGACCCGCAAGCTCGATCGTTTCGAAGGCGACAGCGACCGCGTCTGGGGCACCTATACTCAATACCTCGGCGCCATGGGCCCGTTCGACGACGTGGAATTCAGCTGGACCAACTTCGCCCAGCACAGCTATCGCAACTTTGTTGTCGGGCTGCCCTTCGCGCCGGATGCCACGCCGACCACCCTGCAGGATGCTCCCCGCGACTTCCGTGTCTGGGGCAGCGAGCCGCGCCTGAGCCTCGGCATCGACGGTGATGGCGTCAGCCAGACCTGGCTGCTTGGCGCCCGCCTGGTCAAGGAAAACGTCGACTTCGATGTCGACCGTCTGAACCTGAATACCGGCGCCACAAGCGTGGTGCGCGACTGGGTATTCGATACCAAGGGCCAGGCCGCCTATGTGAGCAACGAAATCAAGCTGCTCGACGACCGCCTGACCCTCACCCCCGGCGTGCGCTATGAGCACGCCAAGATGGAGTACGCCGACGGCGTCAGCGGCATCGAGCGCAAGACCGTGGCCGAAGAGTGGCTGCCCGGTCTGAGCATCGGCTACCAGGCCAGCGACGACTGGTTCGTCTACGCCAACGCGCAGCGCTCGCTGCGGGTGCCTCAGGTGTTCCAGATCGTCAGGGATGGCGTGGTGCAGGCGGAAATCTCGCGCAACTACGAGACCGGCGTGCGCTTCACCCCACAGGACAACCTGCGCATCGACTTCGGCCTGTACCGCATCGACTTCGACGACCAGATCGTGTTCGCCAACAGCCGCTTCCAGAATCTCGGCAGCACCCGCCACCAGGGGATCGAGACCGAGGTGTTCTGGACGCCGGCCGCGCTGCCAACCCTCGACCTGCACGCCGGCTACGCCTACCTCGATGCCGAGCTGCGCACCGGCGACTTCAAGGGCAACGAGGTGCCGTACAGCTCCAAGCACCAGTTCACCGTCGATGGTCGTTACCGCTTCGCCGAGTTCTGGACCTACAGCCTGGATGGCCTCTACGTCAGCAGCGCCTATACCGACGACGCCAACAGCGCCGAGGAGAATGCCAGCGCCTCAGTAGGCGAGCTGCCCGCCTACTGGATCTGGAACACCGCCATCGAGCGCGAGTTCAAGCTGCAGGACGACAGCGTGCTGACCGCCTCGGCCGGCATCAGCAACCTGTTCGACCGCCAGTACTACTTCCGCGGCATCGACACCAGTCCCGAGGGACGCCAGCCAGCACCGGGCCGTACCCTGACACTGGGGGTGAACTACCGCTTCTGATCGCCTAGTCGTCGTGCCTCATCCCCTGGCGTCACGCCAGGGGCCTCATTTCACGCGCCCGGCTGCAACGTCGGTACCGTATTCGAAGCCATCAGCCTCACTCCGAACGCCACCAGCACGCCACCCTGTCAGCCGATCCAGCGCCCTAGTCAGTCCACGCCGGCGCAGCAGTCTGCCGAGCGGAATGGTTGCGGCGATCAGGATGGCGAACCCGCCCAGGGTCAGTAATACGTGAAGGCCTGAGAGGAACGAGTACGCCGCCACATCCGCACCGGGCGGAACGAACTGGGGCACAAAGGTGACGTAGAACACACCGGCCTCGGGGTATTCAGACGGACAACTGTCGCGCGCCGATACCCTGGCGATCTGCCAACCAACGCCGATTCGAGAGCCACTTCGGGCTCAAGCGAAACAGGGACAGATTTATTTATTGGGCTGACTGTCCGCTTGTGGCCGAGGCTGTGTAAAAACCTCGGGCTCCGAGGCGGTGACTAAAAAACGAGCAGAAAAACGCGTCGCTCCGTAAATTCTAGGTCTACACACCAGCCGATCTTTTTCAGAATTTAAGCACGAGCGCGAACTTCGATAGCGTGTCGGAGTTTTTACACAGCCTGGGCCGGAAGCTGCCCGTGGGCCTCCACTTTCGTAGCCCAGCCACCCAATAGATACGCATGAATTTCCGGCGTGAGCGCTGCAAAGCGCTCAAACTATAGGTAGCCACGAGACCACTCCTATTGCCTCACAGGCCATCAGCCGAGCTGCATCTGAAAGGTCAAACCATCAGGAGGTACCTCAGCCGTCGGCGATTTCCGACCTACGCTCTCTGTCTCGCTTAACACTAAGGGCCAGCTCAACCGCACGCATTCGCGTGGGCACTGTATCTCTCACCTTTGAGAAATCAGCATCACTTGCGGGCTTCACCTTAACAGCCTCTGCTCGTCCGGTTCGTCTATCGCCGTACCGGCTAATCGAATCGGTCGCCTGGTGACCCATGACATACGCCATCTCAACCGCAGACATGCCTGAAGCTTTCAAATTTGCTCCGAACTGGTGACGAAGCGTGTACATGCTCGGCACCTTCCTCCTACCGAATAGCTCAGTAGCGACTTGGTGAAGCGCAACGCGTATTGAGTCCATACTGCGCGGCTGACATTTAAAAGCAGCGAGAGCATCTCTCAAGATGTTACAGACACCATCGTCAGCCTCGAGCGTTCGGCTAGCGCCGCGTAAACCGTTGTGGCTAAGCTTTGCACCAGATACATGGATGCGCCGGCCGTCGATAGAAATGCCATTAAGCTCACATGGGCGCGCTCCGGTAAGAGATATCACCATCAAAGCGCCCGCTTCAACAGGCATATCTCGTTCAGCTAAATATCGGAGCCACGCCTCAAAATCAGCGGTAGAAAGCTTTTGCGGACGTTGTTGCTTTTGCTTGCGCGGAAGACCCAACACGGTGACCGGATTTAGCGTCCGATTGATTTCTTGAGCAGCCCAGAAATTGCCTCGACGCTTTTGATCAAACGCCAAAGCGTTACGTAAGCGCCGGTAATAATCCGGGCGGTAATCAGGGGCAGCCCGTAGCAAAGCACCAATAATATTGAGCTCATTAAGCTCAACGCCCTGCATTCGAGTTGCATAGAAGTTACTGGCCAAACCGACGTAGGCGCTTTGAGTATCTGTATTCATAACTATCTTCTTATTATTATCTGCGCGACACATGCCACACGATTAATTATTGCAAATACGAAAACCAAAAAACAACAACCAGAATATTATTTTTTATATAACCCACAAGCCCAAGATTGCAAATCCCAAAATCCCTATCCTTTTCTATATCGCGCCCTGGACTTTGGTTCGTTGGCCAAGGACGCACCATGTTACCTGACCCCACAAGACGACCCGCCGGGAGCAGCACATAGACCGACTGAACAGCGCTGGGTATGAGCAGGTGCTTCCACTCTTTCAGCCGATTCACATTTTAAAATGCGAGAACCAAGTAGAGTAATTTTAAATTGCGCTCACAGCCTGGGGCGGCGACGGACTGGCGCAATCGCTTACCGAGACACCACTGCCCACGACATACTGCTTATGCCACTTTTAAATTATGGGTTTTGGGCCGGACACTCACTAGATAGCTAGCCGAACGGCCTCCGGGGCGTTAACCATGGGCTGTATAAAAATACAGTATAGCCTATTGCCTTTTTTAAGCGGAGCAACTTAGAATAATGAACAGAACAACAACCTGAGGAAAAAACATGTCTATCCTAATTCTTAACCGCGAGCGCGACGAAGTCGGCGGTCAATACCTAGTAGCAAGCATTCACGGTGTGGAACACTGCGTATCACTTGATGATGACTATCCGGAGCAAATCCCAGATTCAGATGATATAGTCCACCGCATTAATGCAGATGACTTCAATGAGCTTTCAGAGAAGGTACGCTCCTACGTGCGCAAGCACAGCATCGCCCCCATTCACTCACTCGATGACGTTAGGCTGCTTGCGATGCAACTCGGCGATATGAAAGCAAAGACCTACGAAATCGACGAAGAAGGTCTTGGCCTCACGCTCCGCGACTGTAACATAGATAAAGGTGTACGCACCCTAGTTCGTAAATTTAATAGCACATATCAGGCATATCGCTGGCTGACCGAGCAACTGGATATTTTGGATTTCAATGCGCCACGGTAAGCGTGCAAGCGCTAATGTCCCGCCATTGCATTCCTAATCAAAAGCCGCATGCAACCGAGGCGCGCTATAGATAAAGACGTTTATTGACTAAATTGGCTTCAATGCGACTCGGTTAGACGTTGGCTTTATTGTAGCTCGCCTGATTAACTTGAAGGCTGCTCACTTCAAACCTTTACTGTCTCGGTAGCCTTTCATTTACTAATGCCCGGCAACCGACGCACGCTTAAAGATTGCACCAACAAAAGCGCATGGATTATGGTTCATCTACAGCAGACGAACCGTTGTGCGGCACTGGATCGTCTCGACACTGCTCGCATAACCACCCGTGAAGTATCGAAAAGCACGTAGCGGAGAAGAGCGCTTCATCCCATCCCATCCCATCTGGGAATGGCGAAGACCGTGCCTTATGGCGCGTCGTGTTTCCTTGAAAACCGCCACCCACAGCCGCAACGCGTTTCCATGGAAACACCTGCCAGTAATTTCAGATAACTGTCGAGTAAGAGTCTGAGCCGGAGCGGAATCCGCACTGAGGGCACTGGAGGAATGAGGGACTAGGGCTCGATTCACTTAGAAGGCCGGACGCCGCTATCACTGCACCGTTGCCGCCCTTGCCAATGATTCCTCCATCCGCCGCGATTCTGTCTGCGCCTCAGACAGGAGCCGATCCCAGTCGTCCGGCGGGTGCCCGCTTTCCAGCATTTTTCGAAACACTCGATAGGCGTCGTCGCTACTTTGATAGGCGCGTTTTGTGTCGTCGTCATTCACCCAAGCGAAGACGATAACCTTGCTAGGAGCGTGGTAGCGAAAAAATAGCCGGTACTGCTGAAAGAACTTGGCGCGAAACCAGTGCTTGTGATCGTCACCGAGCGTTCCGCCCTGGCGGTATTCCGATCGAGTCGGATCTTGAGGAATAACATCAAATGCCAACTTAATGATCGCGGCCAGTCGTTTACTGGCGTTTTTCTTCACATATCCGACTGAGTCTTTTTGCTTAAGGGTCTCGACCTGTCGCGCCAGTACCTCAATCTGTGCGAGAAATAGTGGATGAGCGAAAACCGTCCATCCATGAATGACCAGAGGCTCGGGCTTCCCTGCGCTCATTCATCGTCCGCCGACAGGACAGTATCGAGATCGACATCGACGCCGCCTACCAATGATTGGAGCCGTTGGACGAGCCCGGTATCCACGGATTTCAGCCGCTCGGGATGGCGTGTGATGTCAGCAGCCAGAAAGCTGAGGAACTGACCAAGCACTGGATCATCGCTGCCGGATGCTTCGACGCGCGTGAGCACTACTTCTCCGCTGGGCCGAATGGTGTAGTGAATCTTGTCGCGCTTGCCCAACTTGAGAGCACGACGGACAGTCTCCGGCACCGTGGTCTGGTAGCGATCGGTAAGGGTGGATTCGACTTCGAAGTTCGCGGCCATGGCAGTCTCCTGCGGATCTGGGTTGACGTCCGTATGGTAATGCAATCGCATTGTCAGAACAATACGGTGCATTGCGTTCCGAGAAAGCTAGGGCGAAAAAGGCTTGGATTGGCTTTCTCGCCGAGACACACAGCCCCTGGAATCGACTCTTTTTGTCGTGGCAAAGCGCAAGATTGCTTAAGCGATAGCCAACCCCCAGGCCACTGGAAAAGCCCGCCGTAACAGCCATCACGGAAGCTTTGGGCCGAAGCCAGAGTGCGGTCCGTCTTGACCAGATGAACCAAAGTCGGCTTTCAACAAAGCAGGCACCACACGAATAAGCTAGATATCAGGCCGTCTCCGCAGGCTGGCTCACTAGAGCCAATGCCAAGGCCTTTGCTCCACCCAAGTCCAAATGCATCGTGGCGTAAGACTGCATGAGTAATGCTGGCGGAAGCACCCAATCCCATTTTTCTTGAGCCATGTTCTGTACGTCCGCTAGAACAGCGGATTCATCAATACCGTCCCACTCGGCGATCTCACGCAGCTTGCGTTCAAGCGACGTCCGATCTCCCTCAACCTCGATGACCAACCCGCTGTTCTCACTGGCTAGTCCGGTGTGCGTCAACAAGATGGCTAGGGCATCGTTTGTCCAATCGCCTCGCCAGCTGAAAAGGTAAGTCTTACCTCCGCTTTCGGTCATGCTCGAATGTACCAATCCAAGGTCCGAGAAAGCGCTACGTGCCTGAGCTAGTAGCTCTTGTGCCGTAGTATCAAGATAGGGGTAGACGTCCGCCTCCAACAAGACGCTCCTCATCTCTTGCCGAACCCGATCATGTACACGGGCTCCAAGCCCGTCAAAGGACGGGGGAGCACCACCGGGATCGGATCTCACGACAACGACCCTGGCCTCAGTGTCCACGCTCGTTACCCGCCAGCGGCGCCCAGCAAAGATAATTCGCTGATCGACGGTCAATGGCCTGGAGACGGGCAATGCGCCAAGTAGTTTGCCATCGCATACCAGGCGGAACTCTTCATTACTGACAAATGCACTGTAGAAGTCGTAGTGGTTGATCAGGCGTTCCCCCACTACGCCGGGCAGCAGGAGCCCCGATGTTTCCTGGGTTATCAAATCGCGCTCACCGAGGGCACGAAGCAAACTGAGGAAGCTGCCCTGCTCCACCCCAGTGAACGGACCACTGCGTATCAAGGTGCTCCACAGCTCTGCAGCTGTAGCTCCTCCCCGCTGGGCTATCACCGAGAGGCACTGCTGTACCAGCGTCGATAAATGAAGGCCATGAACACGAGGAGGCTCGAACCAGCCCTGCATCAACAACCGGATCATCGCGATGCTTTGCAGCAAACCCTGGCGAAGTCGATCTGACAGGGGCGAGCCATCGTCTAGCTGACGCTCCTTGCAGTAACTTCGGAGAATGGCTGCCTCTCCCGGACGGCGTCCGGATCGCCCCAAGCGTTGACGCAAGCTAGCTACCGATGGCGGAGCCCCGATCTGCACTACCGTCTTGATGCTGCCGATATCGACCCCAAGCTCCAGCGTGGTAGTGCAGACTGCGGTGCCAGGCCGGTAACCGTCTTTCAGCGCTTTCTCAGTTTCCTCTCGAATGTCCTTCGCCAAACTGCCGTGATGCGGCCAGAACTCGTTCGGTACACCATCCTGCTCGCAACGGCGCCGCAGATTGTCAGCGAACCACTCAACCTGAGTTCGACTGTTGGGGAAGATCAGGTTATTGCTGCCGCGTAGCACCTGAAAGAGATGCTCTGCGATGGCATGGTCCGGAGAAAAAACATCGTCACCTTCAGGCTGTACCGGGAGCGCCTTCTTGGACTCCACATACCCTCTGATCTGAACCTTAAGTATCTGGCCACTACCCTTGGATTCGATCACCGACACATGATGAGGGGCATTGGGACGCAAGAAGGCAGCAGCCAACGTCATGTCGCCCAACGTGGCGGAAAGACCAACCCTGGGCAGGGGGCGATCAATGATTGTTTCAACACGATGCATGAGTGACTGCAGCTGCTTGCCTCGCTCACTGCCGATAAAGGCATGGAGCTCATCCACCACCAGGTACCGCAGGTTGGCAAACAATCCCGCCAGGCTGGTTCCCTTGTTCACGAACAGAGCTTCGAGCGACTCCGGCGTGATCAGCAGAATGCCTTCCGGGGACTTGAGGAAGCGATGCTTGCGGCTCGCTGAGATATCCCCATGCCAAGCAATGACAGGAAGCTCAAGCTCATCGCAAAGCCTCGCCAAACGATCCCACTGGTCATTGATGAGAGCCTTCAGCGGGCTGATGTAAAGCACCGCCCCAGGCTTTTCCGTGTCCTGCAGGAGATTGGTAAGGATGGGCAGAAACGCGGCTTCGGTTTTGCCTGCAGCTGTAGCCGCCGCGATGATGACATCCTGGTCGGCCCCCAAGAGCGCAGGGATAGCACGCTCCTGGGCATCGCGTAGGGAGGTCCAGCCCTCGGCCCATATCCAGCGCTGGATTCGCGGTTCAAGGAGATCGAAGCCAACCGATTCAGAGCTGGAAGGTGGCAAGCTCATCGTCCGCATCCACTTGGGTATCGGCCTCACCGCCTCGATCCGGTGCAATCTCCACGGCACCCAACAGCGTCCGCCAATCAGCGTCAGGATTCTGCTCCAACACCGCTAGCAGGCTGATGAATGCGGTAATGGTCGTCCGCGGGGTACGGAAGTAGGCCTCACCCATCCGCTGGTTGCAGTGGGCCATAAACAGCGGCAATGCTTCGTCGGGTAGCAGATAGCGCTCGCTCACGCCTGCCGCGTATACATGACGCAGTTTCTGCAGCAGCACGTAGAAATCCTCAGGCGTCAGACTAGTGAGGCGTATGACAGGGCCGGACAGATCTACCAGCCCGGACTTGGCGAAGTTATTTTCAGCCAGACGCGACTGCAGCGCCGGATAGCTGTAGAGGCCGCGGCGAGTATCCATGAGAAATTCGGGTGTACCGCCCAACACAAAACCAAGCCCCTCAGCAGAGCCCTGCAGGGAGTCATTGAGGATACGAAGAATCTGCTCGTAGTTAGCGTTACGAGCTTGGGTGTTGGAAAGTTTGTACAGGTTCACCAGCTCATCGAGACATACCATCAACCCGCTAAAGCCGGCCAACCGAACGAATCGCGCAAGCAGCTTGAGCTGATCGTAGACCGAAGCATCGTCGACGATGGTTCGCACCCCCAGTGCGGTGCGGGCATCTGTCTTGGTAGTGAACTCGCCACGCAACCAGCGGATAGCATCAGCCTTGAGCTGCTCGTTACCCTCTTCGAAGCCTTTGCAATAGGCCGCGATTACATCAGCAAAGTCATAGCCGTTGACCATCTCTGCCAGTTGGTCGAGATGCTCGCGAATCACGGCCTCACTGTCTTTGCCGGACGCTTTGGCTTCCGTTTTGGCCTGCGCCACGAATTTCTCGACTATTCCTTGCAGAGCGCCGCCATCAGGCTTAGTTCGGGTGGACATATTCTTGGCCAATTCGGCATACAGCGAGCGAGCCTGGCCACCAGTAGCATGGAGACGACGATCCGGGTTCAGATCGGCATGCATGGTGACGAGCTTGCGCTCCATCGCGATAGAGCGAACCAGGTTGAGGAAGAATGTCTTGCCTGCACCATACTCACCGATCACTACGCGGAACGCGGAACCGCTTTCCGCGAGGCGCTCCACATCACGGATGAGTGCTTCCAGCTCCCCGACACGCCCCACTTGAATCAGGTGCTGGCCTGCACGGGGGACGACGCCGGCGCGCAGGGACTGGATGACCGCATCGCGGTCCTTGGCTCTGATGCTGCTCATAGCGGTAGTTTGTCCATAATGTCAGGGTTAACTTCGAAGGGGTCTTCCCCTTCGGTGACTGGCATATCGAAATGCTCAAATGCCATGTCGTTGATCTGCTCCAATGCTCCGTCGAGCATGAGTTCCATATCGCTTGCTACGGCCCCCAACTCGTCACGAGACCACTCGGTACGGGATACGAGTACACGCAGGAAGGCTGAGTGATCGGCGTCTAAGCCACAAACGGAGGAAGTATCCTCAACAGTCTCTTCCACAACTACGTCATCTGGCTCAGCGGTCTTGTCGTCAACGAAAACCTGAGCCAGCAGCGCAGATACCTGTTCCGTTTCACGCTGCAACTGAGCGATGCGCTCTTTGTCCAGAGCAAATTCGCCAACAGGCTTGGACGGAGTTGCTCCGGGAATGGAAGGCGTTGTCTGCGATGAGCCTACGGCGCTGCCACTGGCGGCCACATGAAGGTCGCTGTAGAGCGATTGCGGATCCAGCTGCAGGGTCTTGTAGACGCGCTCCAGCAACTTCACCTCTGCGGGGCTAACCTCGCCGTCGACCTGCGCCAAGTGAGCGAGAAAAGCCGCCACAACCCTCTTCGCCGGCTCGGCCAGGGGTTCCAGTTTCTTCTTCAGGCTTTGCAGGGTTGGTGGCTGGTTAAGCTGCAGACGCAGGTGGGCCTTCAGGCGTTTCCGATGAGCACCGCTCAGGTGACACCAGGAGTCGATATGCTGGGATAGCAGCATAATTTCCTGCGGCGACGTGTCACCATCGGCCGCCGCCACAGCACAAGCAAGGTCCAACGTAACAGAGGCGGCGCTATACGCCGGCGAAGAACGCAGATCACCATCTTCAGCCTGGGTCGCAAAGAGCGCCACATTGTCCTCTGCCTTGGGTGTTCGGCTGCCTGTCAGCACATCCGGCTCGATACCGATGTGTAAAGACTCCAGAGCGCGGGCGAGCGTCAGAACCTTGTCTCGCGACAGGCTACCTGCACTCTGCAGTCGCCCTGCCAGCTCACCGAAGCTCATGACCACCATGCCATCGCCGATGCGTTGCTTTAGCTCGGCGAGCGCTGTTCGAGCTGCTGGCGGCCACAGGTTTACGGGCAGCTGTAACAGCCCTTCTAGTGCATCAGGAGTGCCGGGGTTGCGGCCGAGATAACGACTGTAGGGCTCCAACTGCACTGTGCATTCGTCAACCAACTGCTGCAGCTTCTTCCGAGCTGCGCTAGTCGCAGTGACATCAGGGATACCGGATAGGCCATCCAGCTCTTGGGGTGGTAGACCCGCAGAAGCGGTGTTGTATTGGAGTCTCAGACGGGTCTTGTTCTGAGGGAGCACCATACCGGCGCCATAACGTTCCTCGTAGCGCATGCAGAACAACTGGGCGAACGCTTCTTTACAGCGGGTTACGGGTGTCCGCTTCCCGATGCTGTGATCAGACAGCACCCAGGCCAACGCCCAGTCAGCCGGCATTGGTTGCTTGTCAGCCGCCAACTGACCCAGGCCAATACGCAGCTCTACAGGCATTTCGTAGCCGTAAGGTAACGGTGCCGGCGGCGCCTTTTGATAGCGCCTGGCGAGTATTTGGTCTTGGCGGAGGAAGTCTACGAAGCGACTGGCGTAGTTATTGAAGGAGTTATTCTTGCCATAGATCGAGAGCAACCGCTCCACCTCGGCAATTATGATAGGTATGTCGGCCGCCGCAGCCTGATCCGTCTTGGCGTCGACAAAAACCCTACGCTCAAGACCGTAGAAGAATAAGAACACGTAGCCGATGTTGGCATGCGGAGCCTTTCGACCACTGGATAGCCATTGCAAATATGCGCGGCGGGCCTCAGGAGAGATGCTGTCGTAACTGGGCCAGTAAGGGGTGAGACGCTCAGATATATCGACGATGCCCCGTGCGACCTTCAGTTTCGGGTTGATCAGTGACGGTTCCGAAGGTCCATTGCGCCTGTTTTTATCTTCGCCGACGTAGATCAGACCAATAGTGATATTTTCGCCCGCCACTTCGATGGTTTCGCCAGCAGAAAGCCACCGCACGTTGGCACTATTCAGGTTCGCCGGCGCGCTCGGAATTCGGTGGGAAGGCCGCTCAGTGGCCTCTAAAGTTACGGTAAAAAAGCCAGAGTCGTCTCGCTTTGCCTAAACCTGCCGGGGCGACGCCGAGACTTGCGCAGGAGCAGAGGGCTCACTTAGTGGCGAGACCTCATCCAATGAAAACGTCAGGCCGGTGCTTATGCCGAGGTCCGAGGAACTTGAACGAGCTCCCCCTTGGGGTGGCCGCATAGTTGTTGCCGAAGACATGACTGACGGTTTGCTGAAGGCCTTTATTACTAGCCACCCGCCTATACCGACAATAAGTGCTCCGCCCAAGAAAACCCATACACCCTTGGGAACGGAAGCAAGCCCCCCAATCACTAGGGCACACAGAACCATCGCTCCAGATACACCAGACTTGCTGCTGCGCTTACGCTTCCCTGCCATCGCTTCGACTCCCTATACAAGCATGCTGGCCATTTAGCAGTATCGGCAATTCGGGTGCATCAGCCAATACCTCGCGCCAAGCTATGTGTTGAATCTCTTTATGATGTTATCCAGATGTGTTCCGTATGCACTGGTGAGATGGCGGCCAGATGCGAGCCGGGCGGTCACGGGGTTGAATTGATGAGCAGGCACAGCGCCGTCCGCCCCTACTACGTCGGTTGCCTCGCGCTGAGCAGTAACTGCGCTAACCGTGCCAGATTACGCGCATCGTCGATGGCCCTGTGATGCGCACCCTCCCACAAAAGGCCCATGCTTTCCACTGCACACTTCAGCCCTAGCGCACGGCAAGCGAAAATCTTCCAAAAGCACTTCTTTAGATTGATATGACGGGCCGGATCCAGCAATACATCTACCCCTGCTCTGAAAGCGTCCTCCTTCAGCTGGTTTCGGTCGTAATCGCCCCAAGAGCACCAGCGCCAGCCTTCTGTATTTCGCGGTCTCAGCCATTCACCAAGCTGATCTTGTACCCCCGCGAAACGCTTTGCAGTATCGACGTCAGATTGAGATATGCCGGTCAGCCCCGTGCAAAACTCAGTTAGCGTGGGGCGAAGTAGCGGCCGGACAAACTGTCCGAAATGATCGACAATCCTGTACTCCAACTGAACATCCAACAGCCCGATGCCAATTTCGATCGTCTCCATCTCGTCGCGCTGGACCTCCAATACGTGAGCGTTCCGGGCCGCCTCGTTTAGGTCGGCAGGGTAGTCATCGCAAGTCGCTTCCAGATCCACGCAAAGTAACCAGCGACTTTCGCCAAGTTGTTGACGAAGCGCATCAAGTTGTCCCCAACGCTTTACCTGCATGACACCCCGCCCTTCTTTTCCTCAGAGGATATAAACCTACGAGCATCAGCACGGACCGTGGGCTCCGTTTTATAGTAGTGACACGAGAAACGGATCACTGAATCGTTACCGGGGTTGCGTGTAAGCCTTTTGCCCTCTGTGCCAACAGCCAATCCAGTGACAGACGCCCGCCGTCTTCTTTGAAAGTCACAATAACGTACAAGCTGCCCGTGGCGGTAAACAGCGCCCAAAACCCGCCTTGCTCATGAGCTTTCAGTACATCGGAGGTCCGAACCCGGTGACCGTCCTGAAACCTTCCATACACATCCGCCCGCACGTGACGATGAACCACGCCGATACAACAGCCTGCGATTAAATAAGCGTCCGTGAGATACGCCGTAACTTCCCTACCAAAAGACATATCCATTGCTCGCGACAACGCGCCAGATACATCACGTGCTTGGTTGATACTTCGTTTAGTTGAACCCATCACGTCAGCACCCAAATTCGGATCAAAACTCGTTGCCTCCCCCCCCACTAACGGCTAGCTGTCCAACCAATAATCGTCTCGAGCAATACGCCCAAACTTGTAGTCTTCATGCTGCGGGGCGTCGCCAAACAAATGATGTATGCGTCGCTCCTGTCGCAAATACGCCAAGGTCATGAAGAAGCAGGTTTCACACATCCGTACGCGATAACGCTCACCGTCATGTCGCGCGCCGTATCCCCAGTGCGCTTGCAGCACACCGAACTGTTCGCCGTACCCAGGCACTCGCATGGAGGTACCACAGACGTCGCAAGGCACATCGGGGTGTCGGTTGTCTGGTACGTCCATGCCCGCCAATATCTGTCTACGCATCAAAAAATCTTCAACACAGTAGTGAGCTCGGCGCTTTTGCGAGCCCCTGGGCCAGCAAGCACATATCGCGTATTGCGCGTTCTGAAAATGCACCCATCGGCAAACTCAATCAGTTGTGTTGTACGCACCCAGTCACCCTCTTGGAAACGGTTGGCACTGTCGTACAACACGCGGCCGGCATACACCATCGCGGGCTGTTGCCCGGACGCCTGTAACGTTTCTCGTATCGCGTCAGGCACGATGAGATCGATCCAGATCCAGTCACGCACAACACAGAAAGGCACCTCGTCATGCAACGCAGCCGCTGAACCACGCGCGCACGCTTCTGCTAACGACATCTCGATACCAGGCATTACCTCACCCGGGGCGTATAACAAATGAGATATTTTCTTTAAATCGTCCATACCGTCTCTCTATCTGAACCATAGATGTCTAGAGGCAGAACCTGGGCAAAACTTCCCTACCTTGACAAAACTACCAAGTATGAAAAGCTTGCTTCCCAATGAGCGTCAGTTCTGACTTTTGATATATGGCCTGAGTCTAAAAGGCGAACAGCGCAACCCCATCAACCTCCATTATTAAACTAAGTACTTTATTCATCAATGCAAGCCTATGGCGTCGCCCCACTACGCTCAGTATTGGACAAAAAACAGCAACCTGAAACCAATGCAATAAAATAATCCAGCTCCAACGACCGCCCGTCAAGCACTTTTAGAAAAGAAAAAGCCAACCACTGACCATCGGTATTTGTAATACGTATATATTGACAAGGATTGCCAGAACTCATGCACCAGAAGAGCAAGAAGATAATCCTTATCGGACTTACCCTGGGCGCGGTCAATGACTATTTGAGATCAAGACATATCTCCACGGACGATGCGAGGCTGATCCAACCGGCTCGGAGTCTTCTTTTCGAATTTTGAAATTTCGCACCGTTGGTAATCACCACAAGCGAGGCGCGTCGGTGACGCGGAAGGGTACCGCGACTCCTCGCGACTGCTTAAATTGCAAACGAAAGCGGATGATCTGAGTAATTTGTAGCGAGGGGCAGGTTCGAGAAAGTCTGCGTACGCTGAGATCTGCTCACTAACACCTAGCTACCCATCTAGTGCACGCACGAAGCGCGCCACGCGTCGAGCTGTACGGCGAGGCCACAAAATGATGAAAATTATGGCTCAGCAATAATTATGGCTGAGCCATAATTTCATATAACCGCAGCGTCACGGAAAAACCGCAATTATTTACAGCCTGCAATTGACCATGACAGCTGCCCCTCCAACGGTAAGCGTCTAGCTAACTCACCTTGCGTATCTGTATCACAGGCTGCACGGGTAGCTGTATCACACGCTGAACGCTTACCGTGTATCACATCGTGAACGCCCAAAAAATCAGTGCGAGACTATTACGGGTAGGCTGTTTGGGGTGATACACCGCTGTGGTTACATGCCTGCTTCAGGCTGTATCCACTGATGCGGCAGCAGTTGACTGATTTCGCTTGCCCGCTGCGTTGGTAGCCGCATGAGCACGTCCTTCAGGTAGGCGTACGGATCGTGACCGTTGAGGCGTGCTGACTGGATCAGGCTCATGATCGCAGCCGCCCGTTTGCCGCTGCGTAGTGAACCGGCAAACAGCCAGTTCGAGCGCCCCAATGCCCAAGGCCGAATCTGGTTCTCGACCTGATTGTTGTCGATGGGCACGGCTCCATCTTCCAGATAGCGCGTCAGCGCTAGCCAGCGTTTTAGGCTGTAATCCAGGGCTTTTGCCGTGGCTGATCCATTGGGCACCCGATCACGCTGGGCCAGCATCCAGTCATGCAGCGCATCGAGGATCGGTGAAGACTTTTCCTGGCGTATTCGCCAGCGTTCTTCATCGCTCATGTGCCGTGCTTGCCGCTCGATTTCATACAGCCCGGCAATGGAGTGCAGCGCCTGTTCGGCTAACTGGCTTTTGTTCGCTGAGTGCAGATCGAAAAATTTGCGGCGGGCGTGGGCCATGCAGCCAATTTCGGTGATGCCCTGCTCGAAGCTGGCCTTGTAGCCGGCGAAGTCGTCGCAGACCAGTTTGCCATTCCACTGACCCATAAAATTGCGCGCATGCTCACCTGCACGGCTTGGGCTGAAGTCATAGACCACGGCCTTCAGGTCGGCGAAGGGTGTGGTGCAGTATGCCCAGACGTAAGCCCGGTGGGTTTTCTTCTCGCCAGCTCTTCAGAGCTGGCCTGCTCTGAAGGCAGGATGCCGAGCGGCACCGGGATAAAGCGTGCAGATACGACCGGTAGCGGCTCGCGCTGCTTACGAATCCATTTATGCACCAGGTTGGCATTGAGCCCGTGGCTGAGCGCCACGCCGGCGACGGAAGCACCGGACTGGGTGCACTCTTCGATGACCTGGGCCTTGAAAGCCTTGGGGATTGTACGGCGCTGTCGAGACACGAAACCCTCCAGAAAGTGGCTTGAAATGGTGTCCACCAAAAATAGGTGCACACCATGCCGCTATCTGGAAGAAGCGGGGAGATGGGTTCGGCGGACGGTTACAGAGCTCCGGCGCGCCTATCAGGATGTCGCAGACGCCAAAGGCCTGAAGGTCCAGAAAGTGCCCGCAGTGATCGTAGACAGGACCTATGTGGTCTACGGGCTCGCTGATGTAGCGGAGGCAACAGGCCTAATCGACGCTTACTTGCAGGGGGAGCACTAACCATGGCGCTCATCCGACTGCATCGATTGCGTCGTTCGTTAATGCTTGGTGCGCTGGCGGTCAGCTCTCCGGCCTTGGCGATCGAGACCTCCACCCTTGTTCAATCCGCACTAAGCGAGGATTGCATCGAGTTCCAGGTCGTGGGCATTTGCTTTTGGTTGCGGTGTACCAGCTTTGGCTGCGACGTCGAAACGTCGGTCAAGGTGCGGCACTTTATCCCGGAGACGGTGGTGTCCAGCTACTCGGTAACCGGTCAAAACCCGTGGACCGAAGTTGCCTCCTATAGCAGTCCGACCGGGGCTGCACAGGACGGCGGCAACAGTACTACCAACCACAAACGCGAAAACGAGATGAGCATCTTCAAGAATGTCGATGTCATCGGCCATCCAGGCACGCTTCTTAATGAGTTCGCGCAGTCGACGGGGTACATCTGCGATAGCGCGACTACCCCTTACGTTCCTTACTTCCTGAGTGTGCTCGACACGGTTGCGTGGCGATTCGGCATACCGGAAATGGCCTACCCCCAAGCCCTTATCCCAGGCATGCGAGAGGTCGGGGGACTTCTAGAAGGCAACACCTGGGGCAACGTCTATCCACGTGAAGGCTTTCTGCACCAGGTTGACGACCACAAGGCATCTGCGGTCATGGCTCAGCGTGCCGGCGATATCGTTACCCGTACTTGGCAGCCACATGTGTACTTGCCAATCACTGCGAATGAGAAGGATGGGTACTGGCCACCTGAGCCGGTCGTAGAAGGCGATATCACGAACCACAAATGGCAAGAGCTCGTGCCAACGCTGCGAGATACCTGTGCGGTGTTTCCCCATGACATGACGCGCGATCAAGCAATAGACGGTGGTTATGCATGGGCTCTATGGCGCCCTTACAGCTGCTGTGAAAGGAAGGGCCAAACCTTCCTCGGCAGTGTCGATTTCGCGCAGTGACGAAAGTGATGCCCCGGACAACGGACTTTGGAACAGTGAGGTTTTCGATGATAGGTTCTTGCCCCCTCCCCTGCGCTCCTCTCTGCTGGCTGCTTCGCTAGCGGTCGCCATCCTGGCGATGGGGGCAAGCCATGCCTCCGCGGCAGAGTACGGGTACGAAGCTTCAGGCAACGTCATCGCAGATGACGTGCTGTATAGCGTCGGTGGCGGTAGCGCGGTCGGGATGGGACGGGCGGGAAACATGCGCAGTCTCGGCGTTGGCGTCGGCTGGAATAGCAGCTTGGTCTGCGGGAATATGAGTCTAAGCACTACCCTCCAGAACCAATTGAACGGTGCCACACAGGGTTTCCAGAACATCATGAGTAGCGTCATTCAGAACGCTACCAGCGCAGTCGCATCGCTACCTGCTCTTATCATTCAGCGCGCAAACCCCGCGCTGTACAACCTCCTCACCAACGGCATCCTCCAGGCTCGGGTTGACTTCGATCGCAGCAAAATGACGTGTCGGGCAATGGCCGAGCGGATGGCCGACGCAGCCGGTCAGCAAATGGGCTGGGGGCAGATCGCGGAGGGGCAGGCGATGAGAGAAGCCATTCTTTCCTCTGATCAGGATGCGGTTTCCTCCGTGACCGAGGCAGAGGAGAGCCGCGGCCGTTACGGTGTACCTTGGGTCGGTGGCCAGAACGCGGGAGGAGATGGCCAAGAGCCGATTCGGATAGTCAGCGATATCGCCAAAGCCGGATATAGGCGCAGCCGTGCTGGTAGCTCGGCCACCCAGCCTTATCCTCCTCGCTGGCTTTTTTGCCGCAGTAGTGCTGGCAGGATGCCAGAGCACTCACGAGCAACTGCTCATGGAGGGTTATCCCGTGGAATTTGCTGACGGTTTCGAGGCCGGTTGTAGCAGTGGGCGACAAGCCGCAGGTGCGCTAGATAAATTTCGAAAAGATGTTCCTCGCTATCTCGCCCAACCCCTTTACGCAGAAGGCTGGAATGACGGCTTTCGTCAATGCGAGGCAACGGCGGATCGCTCCGCTGATAGCGAGGCGTGGGATCGAAACTGGCGCGAACGCGACCGGAAATGGCGTCATCATGTCGACCAAGCAAAGGGGCAGGCATTGCGACGCAAGTGAGTCGCTTAAAGAACGGTGCCGCAACTTAGCGTCTGTCAGGCTGCCACTTCGGTGTTTTTTGCCCCGCCTGGTAGGTTGGAAGCGGGGAGTCACTGCAGGTTATATGGACGGAGCCTGCAGCTCGACGTGAGAGCTATTACTAGCCCCTCCAGCAGTCTCTGCAACCGATCGATACAAAACTAGCCGGTAGGTCAATAGGCAGATCATCCAGTCGAACAACAGTGTCCAAACATTATGGGAAAGGAAATGGGCGCCCTGCATCATGCGTCCAACGGAGAACACTGCTCCCAAACCAAGAGCTAGCCCAAGTGCCCATGCCGCCGCGCGCGGTCGGCGGTCGCGTAGAAAAAAATAGAGCGCAATCAGCGAAAACCCGGCAGAAGCGTGCCCGCCCGGCCAGCTCGAAGAAGCTGATCGGCAGCACCACCTGCAGTTCGGCGGCGAGCTTCTGGTAATGCTGTATGGGCGGGTTCTGTTCCACCGGTGTGGCCAGCTGCAGG
>JAKUTK010000003.1:8207-12236 GCA_022448005.1 Pseudomonas sp. | reverse complement strand
GCCAAGTGCATATGAAAGTACATATGGGAATGCTCGAAGAAATGATGAGCCAGCTCCATAAAGATCATCCAGGACCAGACGTCTCTACCGAGGAGCATTTGGCTTGGATGGAGAAGCACGACAAATTGGTAGACGATGTACTAAAACAAATGATTCGCGAACATAAGCTGATGACGGCTAATAGGGAGTGTCATCCGTAATAAATCGCTACTCTTCCAGCCATTACGATTACGGACGCTCTCTGGCTTTGCACCGCCCGACCAAGTGCCAGGTCGGGAGTAAATCCTGCAGGGCTGATCGACGTAATTCTGATCAGCGCTGGTTTTTTCAAACTTGATAGGATCGTTGATGAGGATTAGTTTCGAAAAGGCTCTAGGCGGGCCAGAAAAAGCGCTCCTCTACACTGCCAAAAGGGCAGAGGTGCTGAGCAACAATATAGCCAATGCTGATACACCCAATTTCAAAGCCAGGGATGTGAATTTTGCCTCGGTGCTTGCCGCTCAAAACGAGCAGGGAATGAACGCTGAGTTTTCACCGGCCAAAACTAACCAGAACCATATGAATACTGGTGGCTTGGAGGTTACTCTTAGCGATGCGGCCCTACTTTACAGGGTTCCCAATCAACCATCACTTGATCAGAACACAGTCGACGTTCAGGTTGAACAAGCAAAATATGCGGAAAATTCGATTCGTTTCCAGGCTGCATTTACTCGGCTGAACGGCGCTTTCAAGGGTTTAATGATGGCCCTGAAAGGTGAGTGAGAAGGCAATCTTCCTTTGGCTCTGCGCCCCGGAAGGAACCTCTGGGCTGTGCGAGACAGGCTCTCACTCGCTTTTAAACAACAATTCCTCAATTCGATCGTGTTCTTCCCTTGTCGGTAGAGCGGTTGAATCTATATTGTCATCACTATCCGACTCGTCGTTTTTCGGCGAACCGCGTTCAGGGTGGTAACCACCAGCTGCGTCGAACGCTACCCACCCGTACCACTCTCGGATGACCTTAGAAGGTTGGCCATCTTCCATTGCCACATACCAGTCCGCCAATCGGAAACGCTTACCGGCAAGCTTCGAATTAGCCATTTCGGCTCGAACCAGCGCCAGATATAGCGGGTGCGGTAGTTCCCATACGGTGCCTGTTTCGTCGAGCAAGAACGTGAACGAGGCGTGCGACCGTTGCTCTGTAGAACCGGCTCGCTTTTCTTCCTCGCCTAAGGTAAACACAGGAGCAAAACCGCCCCCCTCTGTTCTGAAGTTGGTCGTCTGGCCTTGGTAGACCCTGGCAGCGTTCCACTGCACCTCGCCAGCATAAGCGTACGCGCGCAGATCAAACTTCATCGGTCGTACCTGAGGGTCGGCGACGGTTCTACGCTCGCCAGGAGCTACAAGGGACTGGGCCATGTAGTTTCCGCCAACGATTTCTTCCCAAACGCGTTTGGTGAGCTTGTCTCCTCGGTATGCACCGCGACTACCAAAACCGCTGACGGGCTTGAAAAAGAGGCTACGGCGGTTTTGCCAGAGGTGCTCTGCATTACCATGCCCGACAGGAACGGTAAGCGGGACGTATTGGGCCAGTACGGCTCGGATTTGCTGATCAACGCCAATCTCTTCCAAAAAACGTGCGTTGGTTAGATCAACCAACCGGCGTTTGTCGGCGTAAAGGGCATAGGCCTGAGGGTGTGGCGTTACCGTCACGACATCAGCCATATAAGCGCTGCGCAGCGCGCTGCAATTGTCACCTTCCAGATAGAAATCGGTGAGTCGGTTGTAGACGAGATCCACAGGCTTTCCGTCGACCAAGAGGCAATCGTTGTGAAAGGCCAGATCGGCTGGGTCTGCGATTATGCAGTCGATTCCTGCTGACTCGAATAACCGCTGAAAAAGAAGAAACTCCGGATACAGGTATTGGGCTTGTGGGCTTTCATCCAAGATCACCACGCGCGTGAGCGGTCGTTTCTCGCCGCTTGCAGACCATTCCTGGGCGAACATATGCAGTATCGACTGCTCGAAGCCGCCGGGCCCTTCCTGCCCCGGCGATAGCCCGACTACGCCGCCGCAACAACTGCGCTGAGCGCGGGCGAGCAATACGTTCAGCATCGCTCCGCCCGCATTTGTGTTTATTTCGATGAGACCAAGCTTGTCCTCATCCAGATGAAAATCGTAGCCGAAGAAGACGCCATGCGAGCCACGCGGATTGTGTCGCGCAATAGGTGGGGCATAATCCAGAGCATGTTCATGCCAAGCGGGCAAGCTCACGGTTCGCTCGATGGCCTGGATGACCTCACTCACCTGGCGCAGCCGCGAAGGCGATACAAAGACCGGTCGCGCAGCAAACACATGGGGGCAACGTGACTTCAACAGATCTGACAGCTCTGAATCCCCAAGCTGTTCAGCCAGTACGTTTACGAGCGCAGCTTGATCTAAGCTTATGCAGAAGCACGATTCGTTGAGCGCTGCGGCTGTCGAACCGCATTTTCTTGATGACGTCGCTTGCACGGGAACCTCCAGAACCAAACATACAGTTTCGAAAGCCACAGCCTCCTTCGGTTCAGCAGGGTATTTTCGATAAGCTTAGGTCAGGGTCGGTATCGGCCACTCTGCCATTAACTAGACATCAGCCTTGGAAGCGTCAGTGTGAAAGTCGTGTGCCTCTCAGCTGATTCGCAAGCGATGCGCCCTTTGTGGGCCTCCACAATCGACCGTGTGATAGCCATGCCGAGGCCCGCATTCAAGGTAGTACCTTCGCGCCTTGCGGTATCCACCCTGTAGAACCTGTCGAATATTCGGGTGTGCAGCTCGGCTGGAATAGTAATGCCGCGGTTGGATATAGCTGTAGAAACCGAGTTACCACTCTCGCTTATTTCAACGCTGATAATGCTGCCTTCCTCTGCATACCGAACTGCGTTCGAGACTATGTTTGAGATGGCCCGTCTTAGCATTGATTTATCGCCATGTACCGACCCATCGCCTGAAAGCGCGATTTCGACCTTCTTGTCCTCGGCTGCGAGCTCGTAATATTCGATAACACTCGTGGTCATCTCAGCCATGCTGGCCCCTTCGGCACTGGGCGTAATCTTCCCATTGTCCGCTTTGGCGAGGAACAGCATGTCATCGACCATCTTTGACATGCGCCTAAGTTCTTCGAGGGCGGAATACAAAATGTCTTTGTAGTCGGTATTCTCGCGGTCGCGCAAGAGCGCGACCTCCATTTGGGTAAGCATGCTGTTCAGCGGCGTTCTTAGCTCATGCGCGATATCCGCTGAGAAACCTGACAATCTGAGAAAAGAGTCGTCCAAGCGCGAAAGCATTTCGTTGAAGTTGTCTACGAGTTCATGCAGCTCGCCTGGCACCGACTCGGTTGGAATTCTGGTATCTAAGCAGTGGGCGGTTACCGTAGAAGAAGTCTTGGACAGTTCGTCTATTGGTTTTAAGCCTTTCCTGATCAGAACAACACCTAACGCGCCACTCAGAAGTGCACTAACGACAAGCGTATAAGCAAACCACTGCTGAATCATATCGAAGAAGTGGATTCGGTGCGTTACATCCAAAGCCAAATAGATAACAGTGTCCTGCCCTTCTACCCACCGATTTACTTTTCTGGTAATTCCGCTGTACTGGTGGCCACCGAAACTTACCGTCCAGCGTTCCTCTTGGATGTCTGTGACAAGAGGTAGCAAGCTCTCAGACAGATTGTGATGGGAGTAAACCGTCTTACCGTCTACTACAACCGCAGTCGCGAAGCCAAAGGAGTGCTCAATAACGGCATCGATCCTTGAAGCGGTCTCAGGCCCGAATGCTGAGCTGTTGAGTAGCGTACGCTCTACTGCAGCGGCCTTTTCATTAAGCACTTGTGCATCTTTGCGTTCGAAATGGAGCTGACAAAAATAATTAAAGCTGATTGCGGCCGCCAGCAGCACAACCGTAACCACGAGCATGAAAGCTATCGCCATTCTGCTCGTCAGTGACACTTTTCCCATCAGTACGGTCCTNGTTAGGCCATCANNCACAANAAAGCAGGNGGGNNNCCNNNNA
>JAKUTK010000003.1:0-8193 GCA_022448005.1 Pseudomonas sp. | reverse complement strand
TNTNCTCNCACNCTCNTATCCTANGCNGCGTCTGNATTTTCGCCANTTTGCGAGTGGNCGGCTTTGGCNNCCNCCATCATNTCACGACACTCTTTCATCATTCCANGCATGTCNCCCATCATTTCCATATGCTTGTCGCCGCTCATCATGCCGGTTTCTGAATGGCTTTGGTCCGCTTTATCTGCCGCTGCGAAACTCAGTCCGCTCGCCAGGGTGATTGCAATTGCTGTTACTGTAATGGTGTTTCGCATGTTAAATCTCCAAGTTCAGTGGGTTATTCGCTCTTGCTTAACAAGATGCTTTCGCCAACGTTGGGCTCCTTGGGCTTGTCGCACTTACCGCTAGACATATGCTTCATGCATACGACCATCATCAACAAGCAGGGCAAGAGAAAGAGCAGGCTTGGCAGCGTCGTTGCCAACGCCCCAGTGCTTTGGTTCAGGAGCATGTAGCCAACCACAGCTACGGTTAGACCGGTCACGATCGGATTGCGCTGCAGTACACTTTTCATTCTCGAAAACAGGCTGCTCATATCATTACCCTCGAATATTTAATTTGCAGGTTAGCCGTTGTTTACGCCTACCGGTGCGCTCAAAAATTCCACCGTATGAATCTCCCCGTCTGGGGTCTTTACCTTCATTTCATATGTCTGAACTTTTGCAGTAGTCCGATAGTTCTGAATCATTTCAGTCGTACCGGTCGCCCCTGCAGGTGCGATGCTCAGCACTTTGCCTTCTTTGACAAGCTCTTTAAGAGTGAGATTGGATCCTGCAGGATCATTTAGGCGATGCATTGTCCGATCGCTTCCGCCTTCGGCCATTGCAAGAGAAGACGCAACGGTCAGAATAAAAGGAACGATTACTTTGGTTATACGGTTCATGGTTTGCACCTCTTGGTTAGTTGATGCCTGTAGATTAAAGGCTTGCTACTTACAAGAAGCTGTTGCCAAGCTTACAAAGCTGTAATCGCTCATTTTTTTGTTGGTACGACCGCCGCGTCTGCGGCGGTCGCTTTCTGTGCTTACCGTTTTTCGATACGCGTAATGGTGGAATCCATGCCCTTCGAGGAGAACTCGAATTCGACCTGGTCCCCTTCTTTCAACTTTTGGAGCTGATCAGGCTTCGCTTTGAAGCCCATCGTCATAGAAGGCCAACCCAGCGCTTCGACCGGGCCGTGTGCAATGGTCACGGTGCCGCTCTCGGTGTTTACTTTCTTGACTGTGCCGATGGCTGTAGCGGTCTGTCCCGCCGACTTCTGGTCCATTGGCATGTTCATGCCTTTGTGATCCATCGGCATGCCGTCCATTGGCTCCTTGTCGGCGGCATAGGCGACTGGCACCAGGAAGAGTGAGGCAAGGGTGATGTGCTTAATGTTCATGGATGTTCTCCAGTGGGGTTGGTTGCTTGCTGGGTGGTAACTCGCAATTGCCGGCGGCGCATCAGCAGGTAAGCTGCCGGCAGAACGAACAGGGAGAGCAAAGGGGCGGTGATCATCCCGCCCACCATGGGCGCGGCGATGCGGCTCATGATTTCGCTGCCGGTTCCGCTACCCCAGAGGATGGGCAGCAGACCGGCGATAATCACTGCTACGGTCATGGCCTTGGGGCGCACCCGCTGCACAGCGCCTTCGCGGATTGCGTCGAGCAGTACGCCTTCGCCATGGGCTCCAGCGTTAACCCGATCTGTCCATGCGTTCTTCAAATACAGCAGCATAATGACGCCGAACTCAGCAGAAACGCCTGCCAGTGCGATGAAACCGATTCCTGTCGCTACGGATAGGTTGTACCCGAGCAAATAGAGGAACCAGACGCCACCGGTTAGGGCGAATGGCAGCGTGGCCATGATCAGCAACGCCTCCCCAAAGCGCCCAAACGTGAGGTAGAGCAAGACAAAAATGATGAGCAAGGTAGCCGGCACGACGAGCTTCAGCTTCGCGTTAGCTCGCTCCATGAATTCGAATTGGCCGGAATAGCTGATGCTCATGCCGGATTCGAGCTGGACCCCTTTGCTGATCTTTTCCCTCAGATCGCCCACCACAGCCGCCATGTCGCGGCCACGAACATCGACGTAAACCCAGCCCGACAGCCTTGCGTTTTCGCTTTTAAGCATTGGCGGCCCGTCGGTCACCTGTACTTTGGCCACGGTCCCCAACGTGATCTGGCTGCCTTGCGGCGTGTAGATCGGTAGGTTGCGCAGATCGGATATCGAGTCGCGCCACTCGCGGCCATAGCGGAGGTTGATCGGATACCTGGCGAGCCCTTCCACGGTTTCACCAATGGTTTGACCACCGATGGCACCGGCCACGATCGATTGCACGTCCGCGATATTCAGGCCGTAGCGTGCGGCGGCGACACGATCGATATCCACATCGATATACCTGCCGCCGGTCAGTCTCTCAGCAAGCGCCGAACTGACCCCAGGCACCGTTTTGGCGATTTTTTCCACTGCCTGGGTGGCTTTGTCGATCTGTGCCAAGTCAGTGCCATACACTTTCACCCCGATCGGGCTCTTGATACCCGTCGCCAGCATATCGATACGGTTTCGAATCGGCGGGATCCACAGATTGGCCAATCCAGGTACCTGTACGGTGCGATCCAACTCCTCAACCAGCTTGTCAGGCGTCATCCCAGGGCGCCATTGATCCTTCGGCTTGAACTGAATGGTCGTCTCGAACATTTCCAGCGGGGCGGGATCGGTAGCGGTGTCGGCTCGACCAGCCTTACCGAACACGTGTGCAACTTCTGGAACCGTTTTTATGAGCCGGTCCGTCTGCTGCAGTAGCTCAGAAGCCTTCTGAGCGGAGAGGCCTGGAAGCGCAGTGGGCATATAAAGGAGGTCACCTTCATCCAGCGGGGGCAAGAACTCCCCACCAAGGCGAGAGGCCGGCCACAAGCCTGTCAGGAAGACCAGAACAGCCACCAGCAGAGTCATCTTGGGCCAGCGCAGTACCGCGTCCAGGGCCGGCTTGTAGATCCAGATGAGGCCACGGTTGAGTGGATTACGGTGTTCGTCAGGGATTTTGCCCCTGATCCAATACCCCATGAGCACCGGAACCAGCGTGACAGACAGGCCCGCGGCGGCTGCCATTGCATAGGTTTTGGTGAACGCCAGTGGACCGAACAGCCGGCCTTCCTGCGCCTCCAGGGTGAACACTGGAATGAACGACAGCGTGATGATCAGCAGGCTGAAGAACAATGCCGGCCCCACTTCAACAGCCGCGTCAGTAATGACCTTCCAGTGCTCCTGGCCCTTCAAGGTGGAGTCAGGATGCCGCTTGTGCCAGGCCTCAATGTGCTTGTGGGCGTTTTCGATCATGACGATTGCTGCATCGACCATCGCTCCGATGGCGATCGCGATGCCACCCAACGACATGATGTTGGCGTTGATGCCTTGCCGCTGCATGATCACAAAAGCAATCAGGATGCCGATCGGCAACGACACGATGGCGACCAGCGACGAGCGCAGATGCCACAGAAATATCGCGCAAACCAACGCAACGACGATGAATTCCTCGATGAGCTTGTGGGTGAGGTTTTCAACGGCACTGTCGATCAGCTTGCTACGGTCGTAAGTCGTGACGATTTCGACGCCTTCGGGAAGGCTCGCTTTGAGCTCATCAAGTTTGGTTTGAACGGCAGCGATCGTTTCCCGAGCGTTCTTGCCGCTACGCAGGATCACGACTCCGCCGACTACCTCGCCTTCGCCGTCAAGCTCGGCGATGCCGCGGCGCATTTCCGGGCCAAGCTGGATGTGCGCAACGTCCCCTAGGGTCACGGGCACGCCGCCGTCGAGACGCAAAGGAATGGCTCGAAAATCCTTGAGTGTCTTGAGATACCCGGTCGCACGGACCATGAACTCGGTTTCTGCGAGTTCCAGAACACTCCCGCCGGTTTCACGGTTGGCTTCATCGATCGCCTTTGCAATCTGCTGCTGCGTCACGCCCCTGCTTGCCATGCGCACGGGATCCAGTACGACCTGATACTGCTTGACCATCCCGCCTATGGGCGCGACTTCCGCCACGTTGGGCAGTGTCTTGAGCTCATAGCGCAGGAACCAATCTTGCAAAGAGCGCAGCTGCGAGAGGTCATGTTTGCCCGTTCGGTCTACCAAAGCATATTGGTAGATCCAGCCGACACCTGTGGCGTCAGGGCCCAAAGCGGGTTTGGCGGCGGCGGGAAGCCGACTCTGCACCTGACTCAGGTACTCCAGCACCCGAGAACGGGCCCAATAGAGGTCGGTGCCGTCCTCAAACAGGACGTACACGTAGCTATCCCCGAAGAAGGAGTAGCCACGGACTGTCTTCGCGCCGGGGACAGACAGCATGGTCGTCGTCAGTGGGTAGGTGACCTGATTCTCAACGATCTGGGGCGCCTGCCCGGGGTATGGCGTGCGGATGATGACCTGAACGTCGGAAAGGTCTGGCAATGCATCAACAGCGGTGTTTTTGACCGACCAGACACCCCAAGCCACCGCGAACACAGTAGCCAGCAGGATCAGAAAGCGGTTGGCCACTGACCAGCGAATTATGGCTGCGATCATGGCTGGCCCCCCAGCTTCTCGATGTGCTCAATGACCAGGCCCTCTTCGCTTTCACGCGCGCCGACACGGACGTGATCGCCGGTCTGCAACTTTGTTAGGAGCGATTGATCTGCAACCGGAAAGGACATTGTCATCCCAGGCATGTTCAGCGTCTTGAACGGCCCATGCGACAGGCCAACCATGCCATCTTCCAGGCTGACGATCGTACCTTCAGCCTCGTGCAGCGCAGGTTCTGTAGAAGTTGCAGGCTCCTCCAAACCCTGAGCGGTCAGCCCGCGTAGGCTCGCCTCTGAATCCAGGAGAAACTGACCGGACGCCACGACCTTCTGACCGGCTTCCAGCCCTTCAAGCACCTCTGTCTGGTCATCGAATTCCCGGCCTGTGCGAACCTCAATCGGGCGGTAACGGCCTTGATCCTCGGCCAGCATCACCAATGCGCGCCGACCGGTGCGAATGACCGCCTCGGACGGGATGACCAAGACATCTTCGACGTTGCGACTCAACGTCACCTCGGCCGTCATGCCGGGACGAAGCCGTTGTTGCGGGTTAGGTAGCTCGACCCGGACACGCACAGTGCGGCTATCCAGGTTGGCCTGCGATAGTACCGTCTGGATCGTTCCTTCCAGCGTTTCACCCGCAAAAGCGGGCAGGCGCGTTGTTACTGATTGCCCTGGCGCTAAATTTGCGATCCGCGCCTCTGGTACTGCAACTTCTAGCCAAACCGTGTCCAGCCCGTTGACGCGCGCAAGAGTAGCGCCGGCGGGTACGGTCATGCCCTCGCGAACGTCGAGGCTGTTCAGCACGCCGCCTATTGGACTCGTCACTGTCCAAACGGGGCGCGCTTTACCAGTTCGTTCTAGCTGCACTATGACTTCTGGCGGCATGCCAGCAAGGCGCAACCGCTGGCGAGCCGCTGCGAGCAGCTGGGGTTGGCCGACCCCTTTGAGCGCCAGGTACTCTTCCTGTGCGGCAGCCCATTCGGGAACCAAAAGATCGGCTAACGGCGCGCCTTTTTCGATGACATCCTCCGGTGCTCGGTCGTAAACGCGCTCGACAAAGCCACCGGCACGCGCCTGCACAACCGCCACGTCTCGCTCGTCAAACATCAACGCGCCTGTCGCTTCGAGCGACTGGCTGATCGATTCACGCGTTACGGTTGCCAAGCGCACGCCGAGATTCTGCGTCACGCTCGGGTCGATACTGATCGATGCCCCGTCGCTTCCCTCATCTGCATAGCGTGGAATCAATTCCATATCCATGAATGGCGACTTGCCCGGCTTATCGAACTTTTGCTGGGGTACCATAGGGTCATACCAATAGAGCACTTCCTTGTCTTCTTCTGCAGGCGATTGTCCGAAGGCTGCGGTAGGCAGACCGATTAGCGCTGCAGCGCTAATCATCAGAGGCAGACTGAAGGCGAGTACCAGCCGCTTGTGTTGGAATGTCATGGTCGGGTATCTCCAAAGGCGAAATGCAGGCGGGCATTGCTCAACGATCGATCGCGGGCGACGTCAATACGCCGTAGCCGGGTCTCCACAAGCTGTCGTCGCGCTTCGATCACAGCGGTCAGCTCACCGCTTCCGGAGCGGTAATCGGCCATGGCAAGGCGGACCTTCTCTTCAGCGAGGGGTAGTAAGGTTTTGTCGAGGCGGATGAGTGCGCGGTCCAGACGCTGATACTCAGCGAGGTCAGTACTCAGCTCTTGGTTGTACAGGCGCAAGGTCGCTTGGCGCTGAGCCTCGATCTGGGCAAGGCGAGCTCGTTCGGCCGCGATCTTCGGATCCTGCCGAGAGCTGGTAAACAGCGGCAGGTCGAAGCTGACGCTGAGGTTCACCATGTCGCCGTACTCACGGCCACGTCGCAGGTAGTCGACCCCCCAACTCCAATCCGGTGTTTTCTCTGCGATGGCCTGGTGAACCTTTGCCTCCGCTTCACGAGTCATCGGGTCGAAGGCGAGTAACGCCGGGTGCCGGTTCAGGTTGTGCTGATAGTTATCAACGGCGGCAAGCCATTGCGGCCAGTCACCTGTAAGCGGCTGGCCTGCTAGCTCGCCTATCCAGCGCCGGAGGCCGGCCCGCGCAACAGCCTGGTTACGCAGCAGCTCATCCTCTTGTTCAGCCAGCAATGCTGCCTCTTGCCTCGGAAGTACGCTGTCTGCGGTTTGTCCGCTGCCGCCAGCAATGCGGGCCTGAACAGCCCGCGAAAGGAGCTGATTCTCGCTGTAAAGCTGCTTGAAAAGGCTTAGCTTCTGCTCGACCGCGAAGCTAGCGATCCATGCCTCGGCGGTTGCTTGGCGCACACCGAGACGTTCAACCGTTTGCTGGGCGTTTGCGAGCGCAACACTAGCCTGCGCGGCCTCGACACGAGCGCGCCTTTTCGCTCGGTTTGGCACATCTTGCATGACCCCAACCATTTGCATGGTCATGGCCTCTTGCTCCAACTGCCAGCGAGCGTCACCTTCGATGGGCACGCTTTGCAGTCCAAGCTTAAGTTTAGGGTCAGGAAGCTCGCCGGCAGGGATTGCAGCGCTGCGTGCGGCCACCAGGTTGGCGGCTTGCGCATGCAGCGAAGGCGCGTCTTGCTCGGCCACGCTCAGAGCTTGTTCTAAGGTCAAAGCGGACGCTAACCCTGGAAACGAGAGCGCGCCCATGATCAAGGCGGCCACGTACGGCGGCGCCCAATAAATACGGGGTTTCATTTGCGAAGGATTCCTGATCTTTCATGCGAGCCAAAGGCGCGCGGTAGCCGGCCCGAATGCTCACTCGGGCGGTTCCTATAATTTGATCGGAATTAGACGCGGGGTGGATGCCAGACGGCGTCTAAAAGGCTAGAGGGGATCAGGCCGTTATAGGGAGTGGTCACGGGTTTAGCTGCAGGCATCAGCTGGGCTTTTATTGAGACAAGCTGAAGGATACTTGCAGTTTTGCATTCTTGGCCCGTCTTGCAGACGGTCGCCGTTCCATGCTCATTCGCTTCACAGCACTCGTGTTCAGCACCGTCATCGGCGCCAACCATCGAAGCGTGGTCGGTCGTCATGGCGCCCACACCTTCCATATCGGACATCACGTGATGCCCGGACGATCCAACCGGCATGAGCATTTCCGCTATCCCATTGATCGGAAGCGCAAGCACTAGCAGCAGGATAAGGAAGGAGCGCATGTAGGACTTCATATTTCCAGCTTACGGGGCAATTCATGAGCAATCAATGAGGCTTCGGTCGCTTCGCAACCGAAGCCTAAGCCTAAGCCTAAGCCGACAGGCTTCAAACTACACGCGTTTGACGGAGCCGGAGTGCGTTGAACACAACCGATGCTGAGCTGAGGCTCATGGCCAGGGCAGCAATCATCGGAGACAGCAACAGTCCGAAGAACGGATAGAGCAGACCTGCGGCAATCGGGATGCTCAACCCGTTGTACATAAAGGCAAACAGAAGGTTCTGACGCATATTGCGAACCGTCGCCACCGAAAGCGTGCGCGCGCGCAGTATCCCCATCAGGTCACCTTTAACGAGCGTAACTTGGGCGCTGTTCATGGCGACGTCAGTGCCCGTGCCCATCGCTATGCCGACATCAGCCCTGGCGAGCGCCGGCGCATCATTTATTCCGTCGCCTGCCATGGCGACTACTTTACCTAGGGCTTGTAGCTTAACCACCAG
>JAKUTK010000029.1:58547-60209 GCA_022448005.1 Pseudomonas sp. | reverse complement strand
TGGTTGCGCCGCGAACATCCGGACGTGGTGGTGGTGAACTCGGCGGGCAATGGCTCGGCCCATTCCGGTCAAGACGATTACCGCCTGCCGTCCTCGTTCATCACGGAACAACTCCTGGTGGTGGGTGCGCACCAGCGTGACCTCAGTAAGGACGTGCCGGTCGAGCACCCTTCCTACGTCACCAAGCGCCCCTCCTCCAATATCGATATGCGCGTCGATATCACCGCCTCGGCCTGTACCCGCGCGGCGACACTGGAGCCCGGCAAGCGCGGCGAAGTGCACTGCGGCACCTCTTACGCCACGCCGATGGTCACCGGAGTCATCGGTGCGATGCTGTCGATCAACCCGGCCCTCGAGCCTGAACAGCTGCGTGAACTGCTGCGCCGAAGCGCGTTGACCATCGGCCGCAACAGCGATTTCGAAGCCGTCGAGGGCGACGACCTGACAGCGCCAATCCTGCCATCAGAGCGCAGCTACCGGCTCGACAACCAGGACATTGGCCGCTCGGCCCGCCTGGATATGCGCAAAGCACTGGAATTGACCGTCGACAGTTTGCAGCAAGTTCGCTGACAACCGACTCCCTCGCCTGCAACTCTGTGCTGACGCTCGACGACAGCGCACTCCATGACCAGCAACTCATGAGCGTCAGCTTTGAAACACTCTGAAACAAGACGCGTGCTATAAGCGAGGCATGTTAGCCAAGCGACAGAAAACTCACCGCAGGACTCCTAAAATTACCCTGGGCATTTATAAACACTACAAATTCAATAACTTAATTGATGGAATCAATTTGATATTCAATTGCCACCTAATAGTAGCTATATAGGTAAATCAATTGAACTTCTCGGCCCAGTTACTTTTTATGGCGCCAAATTAACTTCATTAATTAATCCCACATCTATATAAAGGCTATGCACGCGGCGCGTCGAAACTTCCTGCGCGCCAACGCGCTGCATGGTGGCGTCAGTGGTCGGTGCTCGTTCGATGCATGGGTCCTTGGATGCCTCCGCACTTTTTAAAGGGTTAAGCCCCTTTGTCGTATTAAGTTCCGGAGATTTCAATGCTCGTCAAAACGACGGTCTGCACACGTAACGTGCTACTCAGTGCCGCGCTGCTCGCTGCGGTAATAGGCTTAAGTCCAATCCAGCTTGCTCAAGCAGCCACTACCACGGTGACTACCCAACAGGTTATCGCCACGGCTCAGGTCAATGACTTCACTGGTCCAGAGTGGCTCAAAGGCAGCTGGCGTAAGTCGGCGGGCCTGTCTATACCGGCCACGGCGGCCAACAAAGCGACATTCAGAAAAGGCGCTCAGGTCAGAACGGGCGACGGCCAGGTTCGCACCATCAAGGTGATCTATTACTCTGGCGCCCACATGAGCCTGATGCTCACTGGAGCGACCCTTAACGCGTCGAAAAATGGTTATCCAAAAACCGTTGCGGCGTTGGGCACGGCTTCTGTGAGCGCTGGGAAACCCCCAGTTAGCAATAGCGACCAGGTCATCAGCGCATCGGGCCACAGCACCGCCATCAACAACTACACCAACAACGACTGGTTGAATGGGGTATGGCGCAAGTCAGCTGGCTTCTCGATTCCCGCCAGCAGCGCGAACCGCTCGGCATTCAAGGTCGGCTCCTCGGTGAAACTGGCTGCCGGGCAGGT
>JAKUTK010000029.1:0-58537 GCA_022448005.1 Pseudomonas sp. | reverse complement strand
CAACGCCTTGTATGTGTCCGGCAAAAACATGAGCGTGATGCTTTCGGGCGCGGCGCTGAACGGCAAACTCGGCTACCCGAACAAGCTGTTCTCGGCCACCAGCAGCAGTGCTCCGGCTTCGCCAATTGCTCCAAGCAAGCCCGCTGCTCCGGCGCCAGAGCCGGTCGTTAGCCAGCCTGCGGCCGGCTCCTCCATGACGACCGCACTCAACGCCTTTAACGGCGGCGATTTCGTCAACGGTGTTTACAACACCAGCAAGTTCGTCGGCGTCTCGGTCAAGGCGACGGCGGAGAACAAGGCGGCCTTCCACAAGGGCGCCAAAATTCGTTTCTTCGATGGCCAGGTGCGCACCATCAAGCTGATCTACTACTCCGGCGGCAACATGACCGTCATGGTCGACGGCGGGCCCATCAACGGCAAGGCGGTGGGCTATCCCCGCACCCTCTCGGTCAGCAGCACCGGCTTCAGTAATACAAGCCCCAGCGTCGGCAGTACGCCAGCGGCAGGAAACGCAGCGCCGGCAAACCCGATCAACCTGGTCGGGATCAATTTAGCCGGGGCAGAGTTCGGGGCAGATGTCGCGCTTCCCGGGGTGTACTTGAAGCAGTACATCTACCCGGGCGAAGCCGACTTCAAGCGTTACGCCGAGCGCAACCTGAAACTGGTCCGCCTGCCTTTTCGTTGGGAGCGAATTCAGCCAAGACTCAACGGCGAGCTGAACAGCGTCGAACTCCGCCGCATGCTGACAACGCTCGACCATGCGAAGAAATACAACATGCGGGTCATCCTCGACATGCATAACTACTACCGCTATCACGGCAAAAAGATCGGGTCTAATGAGGTGCCGGTGAGCGCGTTTGCCGATGTTTGGCGACGTATTGCGCAAAAGGTTGCCAGCCATCCGGCCGTTTATGGCTATGGCTTGATGAACGAGCCACACACCACCAACGGCAAGTGGCCAACCGCCGCGCTGGCAGCGGCAAAAAGCATCCGCAGTATCGATGCTGAAAAGTGGGTAGTCATCGCCGGTGATCGCTGGTCCAGCGCATTCCACTGGCCGTCTTACAATACCCGGCTGGTTAAGGACGCGTGGATGCGCGATCCAAACAACAATCTGATGTTCGAAGCTCACCTCTACTTCGACAAGGATTACTCGGGCTACTACACCAACCGCTACGAGAAGTACGACCCTATGATTGGCGTGGTGCGTGCAAAGCCCTTTGTCGAGTGGCTGAAAAAGTATCGCCTGCGCGGTTTCATTGGTGAGCACGGGGCGCCAGACTTCTCTCCCTCGGCCGTGGTCGCCATGGACAACATGCTCAAGTACTTGGGCCAGCATTGCATTCCGAGCACCTACTGGGCGGCCGGTCCCTGGTGGGGCAACTACGCGCTGTCACTGGACGTGAAAAGCGGCAAACCGCGTCCCCAGCTGCCCATCTTGCAGAAGCACGCAGCGAACAAATCCTGCGGGGCCGTTGGCCCGCTGCGGTAATGCACGACGGACGCCCCGCCTTTGCGGGGCGTCTTCGATACTGTACTAGCCTGCCGTCGCGACGTCGTCGAATACTTCCGGGACCAACGCCGCCTCACCTTTTTCATCAAGACGGCGACGGTTCTCGGTTCGACCCGCGCCACCCTCGAGCATCTCCATCAGGCGTACACCGCGATCAGTGAGCACGAAATTCTCGCCATTGCCACCCTCCTCCTCCGGACGGGCCACCATGTAACCACCCTCGAATAGCAGGCTCTCGTAGTTCTGCGCTTCGGCCTTTAGGGAATCCATGTTGGGCATCGGCTGACCAGCCTCTTCCGCCGCCAGGGCATGCTCGTCAGCGTACTGACGTGGCGTGAAGCTCTCGTTCTCGGATTTCTGCGCTTCGCGCAGCAGGCGTAGCATCAAGTCCCAGTCGTAGGTCATGTCCGTTCTCCTGTTGCGCCGCTTCGGGGAGGCGGCCATCGCTATTCGGACCCCATCTGCCGCGTCATGGTTCGATCCAGCGCAACCGCAACAGGCTGAACTAAAGCGCGCCAGTGGCGATCCACCAAATAGATCGTTAAATAAGGAGCGCACCATGAAACGTCTGATCGTCCCGTTCACCCTCGCCCTGCTGGCCAGCCAGCCAGTGTTCGCCGACCAATGCACCACCGACCAGATCAATGCCAAGGCCAAACAGCTGGCCGACCGCGTAAACGCTCTGACAGAGAGCGATCCGAAGCGTGCCGCAAAGATCAACGAAGAGTTGCGCGATATGGAGATCAAGCAGACTGCCGAGCAGCTCGGCAGCGAATGTGAAGCCTACGAAAAGCGCATCAAGCACGTGGAGCAGGCGGAGAAGCAGGCCCCTATCGCACCGGCAGAAGAGCGATAGGGGTGGAACGAGCCAGGGCCGTTATGCCGCCCCGGCTGTTGCAGATCACTCTGCGGCGGGCTTTTTACGCCGTAGAGGGGCGAGCCCGTCCTGACTGACGACCGATGACGCCGGCGCTTCGCGCTTGGCATTTTTCGGACGCTTGGCTACCGGCTTGGCTGCGACTTTCTTGTCAGCAGTCTTTTTCTTGTCGTCTTTTTTCTTCTTGGTGCCAGCGGCCTTGCCCGATGCCTTGAGGTTCTTCGGGCCGCCGTAGCTGCCTTTCAGCCCTTTGATAACCCGACGCTCGAAGCGCTGTTTGAGATAGCGCTCGATGCTCGACATCAGATTCCAGTCGTTATGGCAGATCAACGAGATCGCCAGTCCTTCAGCCCCGGCGCGACCGGTGCGGCCAATACGGTGCACATACTCGTCGCCCGAACGGGGCATATCGAAGTTGATCACCAGATCCAGGCCTTCGATGTCCAATCCGCGCGCGGCCACATCGGTAGCCACCAGCACCTTGACCCCGCCTTCCTTGACCCGGTCGATGGCCAGCTTACGGTCTTTCTGATCCTTGTCGCCGTGCAGAACGAAGGCCTTCACGCCCTCGGCTACCAACCGGCCATACAGACGGTCGGCCTGCATGCGGGTGTTGGTGAAAATCACGGCTTTCTTGTAGGTCTCGTTGGCCAGCAGCCAGTGCACCAGTTTTTCTTTGTGCTCGGTGTTTTCGGCCGTGATGATCTGCTGGCGCGTACCTTCGTTGAGCTCGCTAACGCGGTTGAGCTGCAGGTGCAGTGGATCCCGCAGCACGGCGGCACTCATTTCGCGCAGCGCCGCCCCGCCGCTGGTGGCTGAGAACAGTAATGTCTGTTGGCGCTTGGCACATTCACCGACCAGCCGCTGTACGTCTTCAGCAAAGCCCATGTCGAGCATGCGGTCGGCTTCGTCAAGGATAAGCAGTTCGACATCCTTGAGGATCAGGGTGCCGGCATTGAGGTGTTCGATCATCCGCCCCGGTGTGCCAACGAGGATGTCCGGCACCTTGCGCAGAATGGCGGCCTGGACCTTGAAGTCCTCGCCGCCAGTGATCATTGCCGATTTGATGAAGGTGAACTGCGAGAAGCGCTCGACTTCCTTGAGTGTTTGCTGAGCCAGCTCACGTGTCGGCAGCAGGATCAACGCACGCACATCGGTCCGCACCACGGCGTCGCCGATCAACCGATTGAGCATCGGCAGGACGAAGGCGGCGGTCTTGCCGCTGCCGGTCTGGGCCGTCACCCGCAGATCACGCCCTTCCAACGCGGGGGGAATGGCTGCCACCTGCACCGGGGTCGGCTCGACGAATTTGAGTTCGGCGACCGCCTTGAGCAGGCGTTCGTGGAGGGCGAATTGGTCAAACAAGGGTGACACCTCAAGCAAGTCGAAAAAAACGTGGCATAGAGTAACCCGTTCGACGCGCGCAGAGGCGTCTTTGTACAGCGCGGCGACAGGCTAGCCGGCCGCTACGGTCAGATGGTCCGATGGTCAGCAAGAGAAAAGCCAGCGGGCATTCACCGCCAGCTCGGTGACGGGTGCGCGTCATGCCGACGTCATTGAGGCTCGCAGGTCAACTTGACGCGTAGTTTGATCACGTCGCGCTTGAACTTGGCGGTCATGGGCTTGCTCTCCCCCGACTCGAGCGTGATACGTCGAGTGCGCGGCATTTCCGGCCCATTGCGAAACACAGCGGTACACTCCACAGGGCCCTTACCAAAGTTCTGCAGCACCAGACCGGCCATGTCGCGGTCAATGGTCTCGGTGCTCGCCAGCACCTCGGCGCCGTTCAGTTCTTGTTCGAGCTCCACGGGATAGCTGACGGCAACTGCGCTCAGTGGGAAGATGACGAGCGCAGCGATGCAGAGTCTTTTCATTTGTTATGGGCTCCTCCAATAGGCGACCGCCAGCGTACCAGACCGACGCAACAGGAAAGCAATGGAATGAAAGTGCCACGTGTGACCCTCGATCAATGGCGAACCCTGCAGGCAGTGGTCGATCACGACGGCTTCGCCCAGGCCGCTGAAGTGCTGCATCGCTCACAATCTTCGGTGAGCTATACGGTGGCGCGCATGCAGGAACAGCTGGGGGTGCCGCTGCTACGCATCGAGGGTCGCAAAGCGGTGCTGACCGATGCGGGTGAAGTGCTCCTGCGTCGCTCCCGACAACTGGTCAACCAGGCCGGTCAGTTGGAAGAGCTGGCCCACCACATGGAGCAAGGCTGGGAAGCCGAGGTGCGGCTGGTCGTCGATGCCGCTTACCCCAACGCCAAACTGATCCGCGCGCTGACCGCCTTCATGCCGCAAAGCCGAGGTTGCCGGGTGAGGTTGCGTGAAGAAGTGCTGTCCGGTGTTGAAGAGGTCCTCAAGGACGGCACAGCGGATCTGGCCATCAGCGGTCTGGATATCACTGGTTATCTTGGCCAGGAACTGGGCACCGTCGAATTCGTCGCCGTCGCCCACCCCAACCACTCGTTGCATCAACTGCAGCGCAAACTCAGCGTTCAGGATCTGCAAAGCCAGATGCAGGTGGTGGTGCGCGATTCCGGCCAGCGTCAGCCTCGCGACATCGGCTGGCTGGGCGCAGAACAGCGCTGGACGGTCGGCAGCCTGGCCACTTCGGTCGGCTTCGTCAGCAGCGGCCTGGGCTTTGCCTGGCTGCCCCGCCACATGATCCATCGCGAACTGGCCGAAGGTGCCCTGAAGCCGCTGCCACTGGTCCAGGGCAGCATTCGCCGGCCGCTTTTCTACCTCTACACTAACCCCGACAAACCGCTCGGCCCGGCTACACAGATTCTCATCGACCTGATCAGGACGTACGATGCACAAGCGCAATCGCCTGTTCAGCCGGTAAGCAACGCCAAGCACGACGGCTGAAGCACCCTGCTACCGGCCTGCACAGACGGGCAGACCCAGGCTTACCCCTACCAGGAATAGACCATGAAACGACTCGCACTCGCCGCCTGCTCACTGCTGCTCGCCGGCAACCTGCTCGCTGCGGAGAATCCTCACGTACTGCTGAACACCAGCATGGGCGAAATCGAAATCGAACTGGAGGCTGAAAAGGCCCCGGTCAGCGTGAAGAATTTTCTCGAGTACGTCGAAAGCGGCTACTACGACGGCACTGTCTTTCACCGCGTGATCCCAGGCTTCATGATCCAGGGCGGCGGCTTCAACGAAGGCCTGAGCCAGAAGAAGACCCGCGCACCCATCAAGAACGAAGCCGACAACGGTCTGCACAACGTTTGCGGCACGCTGGCCATGGCTCGTACGCAAAACGTCGACTCGGCCACCAGTCAATTCTTCATCAACCACCGCGACAATGACTTCCTCGACCATGGCAGCCGCGACTTCGGCTATGCGGTGTTCGCCAAGGTGGTGCGCGGCATGGACGTGGTCGACCAGATCGCCCAGGTGCCAACTGGCAACCGCAGCATGATGCAGAACGTACCGCTGACGCCGGTCAAGATCGTCTCCGCGAAGAAACTCTGACCGTTCGACCTCGGTCGACAATGTGCACGGCAGCAGCCGTGCACCGGCTTGCTGAACAGGAGACCTGCCATGGCTGAACAGAACTTGCTGAACACCCCCGAAGGGGAAGCGAAACTGTTGCAAGACCTGCTGAGCGCGGAGCGTGCCGGGGCCAAAGTCGCCGGTGAAAGCCTGCAGCAATGCAACGATCCAACCCAGCAAAAATTACTCGAGCAGATCCGCCAGGGCGAGGTCGACAGCTGCCGGCTAGTCCTCAACTGCATGAACCACCTGAACATCGAGCCCAACCGCGAGACCGGCGCGTTTTACGGCAAGGCGATGGCTATCGAATCGCTGGATGAGCGCCTGACCTTCGTCGACCGCGGTCAGCAATGGGTGATCCGCAAGCTGCGCGAATACCTGCCCGGCTGCAACGATCAGTTCGTCCGCACCGAGCTGGAAAAAATGCTCAAGATTCACGAGATCAACAGCCAGGCGGCCTGATATCTGGCTCGTTGTGCAGACCGGTTTCTATCAGCCGCTAGCACCATCCCAATAGCGCTGCCAGCGCGCCACCAGCTCCTTTGGTGCGTCCGCGTAGATTTCCTCGCCCAGCTTGAGCGCGGCGCTCTGCAACTCGCTGCGGCGCTCGGCTACGGCTGTGCCGAGTCGCTCACGCAGCGTGTCGTCACCGAACAACGCTGGTTGAGCCTGCATCAGTTCCGTCATCATCGCCAGGTCGTGGTCATCGCCAAGCAGATCCGCCAGCGCCTTCAGCGAGTCACTGCGCAGCTGCATCAATTTCGGCCAGCTCGGCGCCAGTAAGCGCGTCTGGTACCAGTGGTCCTTGACCCGCTTGCGCCACTGGTGGAGCTGTTCGTCGCTGAGATCGAGCCGGGCCTTGGCCAGCTCAGCGCAACCGTCGGCGTAGGTGCGTTTGACACCGCCAGACAGCAAGTCGAAGCCCTTGGCTTGAAGTGGCCAGGTGTCGATGCAGCTTCGCGCATTCTTCAGCTCATCGATCGCTTTGCCGATGCGCGAATCGAGGTCGGTAGTGCCACTTTCAGCCTGCTTTGCCCGAGCCTGCAGGCGACGCCGGGTCAGCTTGAAATCCGCCTCGGCGAACAGGCTCGGAAAACGCTTTGCCAGCGCATCCCAGCTTTCCAGCATGGCAGTAGCGTCACGCGACTCGGCCAGGGCGCGGCCGAGATCGCGGAAACGATGGTTCTCCCGCTGAAACTCGTCACCCAGCGGCTTGCGTACCAGGCGCAGCAGCGCACGCAACTCCTTGAACCGCTTACGCGCCTGATGCACACCCTCGGCGCGTTCTTCGGGTGCAACGCTTAGCGCTTTGATGGCCTTGTCGATGCCCTGCCGAGCGACTTTTCGCACCTCGGCTGCAGGGTCTTGCGGACGCAGCTTGTAGCCCATGACAACTCCCGTTCAAGCCCGCTGCACGCTCAGGCAGCAGGCGTGACGGGCGATTCAACCGTAGCGCTTGCGCGCCTCGATGGCCAGACCGCTACCGATGCTGCCGAAGCGATTGCCTTCGACATGGCGCGCCCGCGGCAGCAAAGCGGCGACGCTCTGGCGCAGCGCAGGGATCGCGCTGGAACCACCGGTAAAGAAGACCGTGTCGATGTCCTCATGCTTGAGCCCAGCACTTATCAGCAATTGACTGACATTGGCGCGGATTCGTTCGAGCAGGGGGTCGATCGCCGTTTCGAATACAGAACGTGTGAGAGTGGCTTGGAGGCCGGGTTCGATTCGCGCGAAGTCGATCAGGAAGCGTTCATGCTCGGTCAGCTCGATCTTGCCCTGCTCTACCTGCATCGCCAGCCAGTGCCCGGCGCGCTGTTCGATCAGGCTGAACAGCCGGTCGATTCCGGTGGGGTCGACAATGTCGTAGCGCATGCTCTGCAGGGCACGCAGCGAGGCCGGCGCATACACCGCGTTGATCGTGTGCCAGGTGGCCAGATTGAGATGAGTGCTGGTAGGCATGGGTGCATCGCTTTTCATTCGGCTGCCGTAGCCGAACAGCGGCATCACGCCCTGCAGGCTGAGCTGCTTGTCGAAATCGGTACCGCCGATGTGCACGCCAGAGGTGGCAAGGATGTCGTCCTGACGGTCATCGATCTGCCGCCGCTCCGGTGCCAGCCGCACCAGTGAAAAGTCCGAGGTACCGCCGCCGATGTCGACGATCAGCACGCGCTCTTCCCGCTCGATGCGCGACTCGTAGTCGAACGCTGCGGCGATGGGTTCGTACTGGAAGGAGACATCCTTGAAACCGATCTTGTTGGCCGCAGCGGCGAGTGTATTCGCCGCTTCCCTATCTGCATCCGGGTCGTCGTCTACGAAAAACACCGGGCGGCCCAGCACCACCTCATCGAACGAGCGCCCGGCCTGCTCTTCAGCGCGTTGTTTGAGGGTCCCGAGAAACAGCCCGAGAATGTCCTTGAACGGCATGGCGCCGCCGAGCACGGTTGTCTCACTCTTGAGCAGCTTGGACCCCAGCAGGCTTTTCAGCGAGCGCATCAAACGCCCTTCGTAGCCTTCCAGGTACTCGGTCAAGGCCAGGCGACCATAAACGGGACGACGCTCCTCGGTGTTGAAGAACACCACCGAGGGCAAGGTTTGCTGATCGCCTTCCAGTACCAACAGCGGTTCGGCGTCAGGACGCCACCAACCGACGGTGGAATTGGAGGTGCCGAAGTCGATGCCGCAGGCGCGGGCGGGGGACGGGTTATGCATGTGCGGTCCGGACTTCTAAAAACGGCCGCGCAGTTTATGCGAGCCGGCCGGCAAATGCAGGCCAATCGTCGGGCGGGCTCAACCAGGCAAACCACTGCGGCAGCCGAGTGCTGTCGCAGCGGCTCGCCGTTAGGCGAGTGCCGGCTCGGCAGCGGCTGCGGAGTCGGTCATGCCGTCCGTCATGCGCTTGGAGTCATGGCAGAAGGTGCGCGATGCCTGGAACAGGAACACCATGGTCAGCAGCAGCGAGGCTGGGATCAGGTACATGGCGCCGTGCAGACCTTCGGCCCGGAACACTTCACTCATCTCACTGGCGCCTGCGGCAAGCATTGCCGACTCGGCGAAATGGTCCGACAGCAGCCCCACCACCACCGTGCCCATGCCGCCGCCAAGCAGATAGAGCCCGGCGAAGAACAGCGCCATGGCCGTGGCCCGCAGACGAGGTTCGACCACGTCCTGAATGGCGGTGTAGACGCAGGTGTAGAAGTTGTAGGAGAACAGCCAGCCGATACTGAAAACCGCAACGAACACGCCCACTTCAATCCGCCCGGCGAGTAATGCATAACCGGTCAGAGCGGTGGCGATGAGCATGCTCACCGCGGCGAAGATCAGGCGGCCACGGGCGAAGCGCTGATGAATCTTGTCCGCCACCCACCCGCCCAAGGTCAAACCGATCAAGCCGGTCAAACCGACGATTACCCCAGTGGCGATCGACGCCTCTACCAGCGGCACCGCGTGATAGCGCATCAACAGTGGCACCATGAACGCGTTGCAGGCGTAGGTGGCGAAATTGAACGCCAGCCCCGCCAGCACCAGCCACCAGAAGGTGCGGATCGCGAACACTTTGCGAATAGGCTGCTCTACCGGCGTCTGCGACACCTTCACCGTTTCCGCCGCACCACGCTGTGGTTCCTTGACGAAAAAGATGAACAGCGCCAGCACCAGCCCAGGCACTGCCGCAATGAAGAATGGCGCGCGCCAGCTGCCGAAGTACTCCACCATCGAGCCGATGGTGAAAAAGGCCAGCAATAGCCCCAGTGGCAGACCGAGCATGAAGATGCCCATCGCCCGAGCCCGCTTGTGCGCCGGGAACAGATCGCCGATCAGCGAATTGGCCGCGGGCGCATAGCTGGCCTCACCGATGCCGATGCCCATGCGCACCAGCAGAAAGGTCCAGAAGTTCCACGCCAGACCGTTGACGGCGGTCAGGCCGCTCCAGACGGTCAGGCCCCAGCCCATGATCTTGCGCCGCGAACCGATGTCGGCCATGCGGCCCAGCGGCACGCCTGCGATCGCGTAGATGATGGTGAAGGCGGTGCCGATCAGGCCCAACTGGAAATCGTTGAGATCCCACTCCAGGCGGATCGGCTCGGCAATGATCGCCGGGATGGTGCGGTCGAAGAAGTTGAACAGGTTGGCCAGAAACAGCAGGAACAGGACGCGCCAGGCGTTCGCGGCTTGGGTGGATGGCTGCATGACGTCGCTCTCGATTTATTGTTATGCACCGGCCGTGTGCCGACCGGTTCTCGAAACTGACTCTAGGGTTCTCGCAGGCGTCTGTCTGTCACCATCATTTTCGCTGATGCCGGTCGATGCGACGGTTCAGCTCTGCTGCCAAGCCTCCAGCCAGCCAAGGCCGGTCGAGGTGTCCGGGCTATCAGGGCGGTATTCGGCCGCCAACCAGCCGGTGTAGCCCACCGATCGCAAGGCGTCGAGCAACGGCCCGAAAGCTATCGAGCCCGTGCCGGGCGCCCCTCGGCCGGGACAGTCGGCAAATTGCACATGCCCGATTCCGGCGCCAAGCAGTGCTATCCCAGCGGCAACATCCAGCCCCTGTCGGGCCATGTGATAGAGGTCCAGCTGTGCCTGGCAATTGGGATGATCGACGCGCTCCAGAAGCGCTTGCAGATGCTCCGGGGTGTTGATCAGAAAACCCGGCATGTCCAGCGGATTGATCGCCTCGCATACCACTCGCACCCCCAGAGGTGCGAACGCCTCGGCGCTTTTGCGCAGGTTGCAGGCCAGGGTTTCCAGGGCCAGCTCACACGTCACGCCTTCGGCCAGCCGGCCGGGCAGCACGTTGACGCACATCGGCCGCGCCATGGCCGCGTAGGTCAGGCCCTCCTGTAGGGCCGCGTCGAACTCAGCCTGCCGCGACGGCACCGCCGCCAGCCCGGCACCGCCCTGCATGAAATCACCGGCCGGCAGGTTGATCAGCACCAGCGGCAAACCCGCACGCTCAAGCAGCTCCTTCAGGCGAATCGCCGGAAGCTCATAAGGGAACTGAATTTCCACACCGTCGAACCCGGCAACCCGAGCGGCCATGACTCGCTCGGCCAAGGGCAGTTCGTTGAACAACATGGACAGGTTCGCGGCGATCCTCATTGCTTTTGCTCCCGAAACATCCTGACCAGCGTAGAAGGATCATTTTCGAGTTCGCCCCCGCTGCCATGCAGGCGCATCAACTGTGCGGCGAGCCCGGTCATGGGTGTGGCCCCGCCTACTTCGCGGGAGAGCTGCACGGCCGTGTCGAGATCCTTGAGCAGGGTGCGAACCCTCCATTTCACCGGTTCGAACGCGCTGTTAGCCATCTGCGGAGCGAGAATCTGCAGCGGTTTGGAATCAGCGAAACCTCCGGCCAAGGCCGGCGCGATGAGGCTCGCATCAACACCTGAGCGTTCGGCCAAAGCCACCACCTCGGCGATGACCAGCGCATTGCAGGCGACGATCATCTGATTACAGGCCTTGGTGACCTGGCCTGCGCCGACATCGCCCATGTGGGTCAACCGCTGGCCCAGGTGTGCCAACACGGGCCGCACCCGCTCGATATCCTCGCTGCGTCCACCGGCCATGATCGCCAGGCTGCCCGCCTCGGCACCCGCCGTACCGCCGGACAGCGGCGCATCGACCCAGCGCATGCCACTAAGCCTCTCCAGTTCGGCGGCCATAGCGCGCGTAGCGGCGGGCTCCAGGCTGGAATGGTCAACCAACAGCTGCCCGGCCTTCGCGCCCTCAACGATGCCGCCAGTACCGAATACCACTTCTCGCACCACCGAGGTATCGGCCAGACAGAGCAACACGATGTCCGCGTCGCGACACAGGTCGGCCGGATTGTCGGCCTGCCTTGCCCCGGCCTCGATCAGCGGCGAACATTTTTCGGGGGAACGGTTCCAGATCGTCAGTTGATAGCCGGCCGCGAGGAGTCGCCGGCACATCGGCGAGCCCATCAGGCCGATGCCAGCAAAGGCGATAGAGGGCAATTCAGACATGGGGTTGGCTCCTTGAATACCGGGGATGGGATTCTAGCGCCGCAATGACGCTGGCAGCCAAACCGGTCAGAGCACCTTGCCCTTGTCCCAGAGCCGCACCAGTTCACCGGGGGCCAGCTCTTCCGGGACCTGCAGCAGCAACTCGCGGTCACGGTCGTTTTCCCGGTAGCGGAGCTCGATCTGATAATACCGACGATCACCCTGCCCTGCGGTGGCACTCGCCAGCGGCAGGCAGCCCTCAAGTACAGAGCAAACCTGCCCCCGCTGCTGCTCATCGCAACTGACGAAATCGATCTCACGTGGCCGAGAGAGCGCCTGCATCGCGGCGAACCCGCCCTGCCTGGAAAGGCGAACGGTGGCATCCGTGCCCAGCGCTGGTAGCTGTTTCATCACGTCTCCTCGTTGGGCCCGTTACCGCACCAGAACACCGACATCTACCCATGCCCGCCTGACCGCCTGCGCCTCGCTGCTGCCGGCACCAAAACGGATCATCGCGTTTTCGCTGGTCAGATTAGCGAACGCGATGAAATCCGCATCCTTGGCCAAGCGGCGATCACAGAGAGTGTCGTACCAGATGCGCCCGGCCTTGTCCCAGGCGTAGCCGCCGAGGGCCTGGGCCGCGAGATAAAACGCGTGATTGGGAATGCCGGAATTCAGGTGCACGCCGCCGTTGTCGTCACGGGTGTCGATAAAGTCGCGCATATGCGCTGGCTGCGGGTCCTTACCCAACAGCGGATCGTCGTAGGCGCTGCCGGGATTGGCCATCGAGCGCAATGCCGAACCCTTCACCTTGTCGGTCAGTAACTCGGCGCCGATCAGCCAATCGGCCTGTTGAGCTGTCTGCTGGAGGCTGAACTGTTTCACCAACACGCCGAACACGTCAGATAGCGATTCATTCAGGGCACCGGACTGATCGGAGTACAGCAGCCCGGCTTCGCTCTCGATGATGCCGTGGGCCAGCTCGTGCGCCACGACATCCAGAGACAGTGTAAAGCGATTGAATATCTCACCGTCGCCATCGCCGAAAACCATTTGCGCGCCGTTCCAGAAGGCGTTCTCGTAGCCAACCCCGTAGTGCACCGTGCCGATAAGCGGAAAGCCACGATTGTCGATCGAGTCCCGCCCGAACACTTGCCAGAAACAAGCGTGGGCCTTGCCGAGTGCATCGTAGGCCTCGTCGACTGCCGCATCGCCAACTGGCGGCTGACCTTCGATTCTGGCCAGCACGCCAGGTAACAGCATCTGTTGCGCCGCGTCGTGAATGCTACGGCGCGGCTCGCCCGGCCGACCACGCTCAGGCAGCACGGTGACGCTTGGCTGTCGCTTGGGTGGCCCGGGATTGGGCAGCAGAGCGCGCACCTGTACCAGTGTTTCCAGCGCCCGCTCGCGCTGCCACTCCGAGCCGTGCACGATGATACGGTCGAGTATGTAGGGCGGAATGAAGCTGTGGCGCATGCTTGAGTTGTGCATGGGCTCCCCTTCAGTCAGATCGTTTGCGGGCGTCTAAGCAGATTAGGCTGCCTCAGGCGTAGCGTTGTCGCGCCGGCTGTTTTCGATGTCTGCTTTCAGCAGGCTAGAGCAAAAGCCCAAGTCGGCAAGCTGCATAGGGTGCTTTGATTCGACGGAGCGCAGAGAGGGAGTTCAGCCGGTGATTGCGCTGTCGTTAGCGGCAAGCTGCGTCTCGGCGAGCGCGGTACCGTTGTTCAACGCTTCGATTGCCTGGTCGAGCTGCTTGATGCAGAGATCAATAGCCATTTGCCGCAAAGCCTCCGGCCACTCGTGGTCAGCAACCGGTTCGGTCAAATCCAGGATATGAGAATAGCCGACAAGCGTTCCGTGCTTCATTTTCAGAGTTTCGCCAGCTGTAACAATGGTAAGCGGATCTCGCGAGGTGATGACCGCACCGACATCGAGCAACGCGTCGACCTGTTTGCGGAGCGTATGGAGTACACGCTTGTCCTGAGCTGATTTCACATCAAAAAGCCATCATCCATGAAGGCCGCGGATTCTACTAAATGTGATGCACATCACAAACACTAATATCGAGACCGTCGTGCCGACGTGAGCAAGTTCTTGCTTCGTTGCGGGCTGACGCATGGCGCCATCTTGAGCGCTGAAACGCGCCTTACAGGAAGGAGATGCGCTTAGCTTCGCGGGAGGCACTCAACTCAGTTTGCCGGGTGTCGAGCTGACCCAAGCAAATCTCGATAGCGACCTGTTGCAGCTCTGCGGAGGACCACACATGCCTGGCAATGACTGCAACCAGGCTTCGAAGCCCGTTCTCGTTGAAAAGCTTTCCGTCACGCACCGAAAAGGTACATTCGTGAAAGTCTAAGATGATCGGACTGCGCCCGGTCAGGCTCGCTCCGGCGCTGAGCAGACAATCGATATGCCGGCGCAATGTATGGTTTTCACGGCGTTCAGAAAGCATAGGGGTCTTCCGGTCCAGCCGGCGATTAGCGCCGGCTGACCCTCAGCATCAGCTCGCCTGGCCTTGCCTGGCCGAGGCGCCGCTTTCCGGATTGTCTTCAAGCCCGGCTTCGATGGCTTCGTCGAGCTGATGGCAGCAGAGATCGGCAGCCATCTCGCGCAATGAATCCGGCCATTCGCCGTCGGTGGTCGGCTCAATCAATGCGAGGGATTTGTAGTAGCTGATGAGCATGCCGTGGTCGACCCGAAGCACCTGTCCGCCATCAAGGAGGACGAGCGGATCCCGCTGTGTGATAACGGCCCCGTGCGCCAGGAGTACGTCGATGTGTTTTCGCAGTGCATGAAGCTTCCGCTTTTCTTCCTTGAACTCACTCATGTCGTAACCCTCGACCTTGAAGGCGGCGAAGTCTAATCAACCCTTGATGGCACTTAAATATCTAAATGCCACCACTCGCTAAAGTTTTTGCATGGAACTGAGCATGTGTTGATCGACGTCATCCTCCCGACCGGACAGACAGCGCACCAAGCTCTGCTACACCCGGCACCCTGCTTTCGTTTTCGGCGGACGACAAAGCCATCTCGGCCTGATGCTTGCGTTGTCGCCGCCTTCTACCTCTATAATCCGCGCGCTTTTTCCGCTATTGAACCGGAGAACCACAATGCTGAAGCGCACCCTGGCAGCCGTTACCGGCCTTGCCCTTTCGTTGTCTATTGCCACCACCCATGCTGCCGACGTCCTTCGCGTATCGGCCATTCCCGACGAAGCACCGACCGAGCTGATCCGCAAGTTCGAACCACTGGGCGAATACCTCGAGAAAGAACTGGGTATGCCGGTCAAGTTCACCCCGGTTTCCGATTACGCTGCGGTGGTCGAATCCCTCGCGTCCGACCGCCTCGACCTGGCCTGGCTTGGCGGCTTCACCTTCGTCCAGACCCACCTGAAGACCGGCGATGCGATCCCACTGGTACAGCGGGAACAGGACGAGAAATTCACCAGTAAATTCATCACTGCCGATCCTGAGGTCAAGACCCTGCAGGACCTGAAAGGCAAGACCTTTGCGTTTGGCTCCGTGTCTTCGACCTCCGGCAGCTTGATGCCGCGCTACTTCATGATCAAGGACGGCATCGATCCCGAGCAGTTCTTCAAACGCATCGCCTATTCCGGTGCGCACGACGCCACGGCGGCATGGGTCCAGGCTGGCAAGGCCGATGGTGGCGTACTCAATGCCTCGGTTTGGGACAAGCTGGTCGCGGCTGGCAAAGTCGATACCGACAAGGTGCGGGTAATCTCCACCACGCCGCCCTACTACGATTACAACTGGACCGTACGCGGCAACCTGGACCCGGCGCTCGTTCAGAAGATCAAAACCGCCTTCCTTCAGCTCGACCCGACGAATCCGGAACACAAGAAGATTCTCGATCTGCAAGCGGCCACCCGTTTCATCGAAACCCGCCCGGAAAATTACGAAGGCATCGAGGAAGCTGCGCGCGCCGCTGGCCTGTTGAAGTGAGCCCAGCTAGCCGTAGCACCTCTGCCTCCCGTGTTTCTGAAGCCAGGGTAAGTGGGTGCGTTTGAATGAGCCATGCAACAACGTCAGCTGGCTTGCTCGAGAGTGATGAGTCTCCGGCCAAATCCGCCCTGCAGCTGGCCGGCGTCAGCTATCGGCATGCCGGTGGACAGCTCGCACTGCACGATATCGAGCTGCAGATCGCTCAAGGCGAGCGGGTTGCGCTGATCGGCCCCTCGGGCGCAGGCAAGACCACCTTGCTGCGCCTGCTTGCCACTCATCTAGAACCGGCCACAGGGCAACTGGACGTGATCGGTGACCGCCCCTGGTCGCTTTCAGCGGGTGCCCGGCAGAAGCTACGCTCACGTATCGGCCTGATTCACCAGGCGCCACCGCTGCCGCCACGGCAACGGGTGATCACCTCGGTGCTGGCCGGCCGGCTCGGCCAATGGTCACTTGTACGCAGCTTGCTCAGCCTGGTCTATCCGCTGGACAAGGATGGTGCTGCGCAGGCCCTGGGCAAGCTGGATCTGGCGGACAAACTCTATGCCCGCTGCGATCAGCTTTCTGGCGGGCAGCTGCAGCGAGTCGGCATCGCACGCGCGCTTTACCAAAGCCCGGAACTGATCCTGGCAGACGAGCCGGTCTCGGCGATGGACCCCGTGCTCGCTGCCTATTCACTGAATGTGCTCAACCGCGAGGCCATGAGCCGCCAGGCGACGCTACTGGCGAGCCTGCACGCCGTTGAGCTGGCGCTGGAGCATTTTCCTCGGGTGATTGGCGTGCGCGATGGCCGCATCCTCTTTGACAAGCCGTCCAGCCAGGTAATGCCGGCCGAACTCGAAGCGCTCTATGCCAATGAGCAACTGGGCAATGCGGCAGTCTTGCAGGCGATGCCCGGCCAGCCTCTGCAAATTCCTCGATGCTGAACCCAGTCTTCACCCAGCGCGACCCCGCCGCCCGCTCACGCCTGGTGCTGACCCTCGTGGCACTGGCGCTGCTGTGGCCGGGCTTGTCGTTGAGCGAATTGGATATTGGTGTGCTCTTCGATGGCAGCAACGCGGAAATCATGGCCAGTTTCCTGTCCGGATTCTGGCCTCCGGCTCATGATGCCGCGTTCTTGCGCCTGCTCGGACGCGCAACATTGGAAACGCTCGCCATCGCGACCGCCGGCATGACTTTGGCCCTCGCCGTGGCCATCCCCTGCGCCCTGCTGGCGACCCGCGCCTTGTCGATCTCAGCGGTCAGCCGCGGCGGTCGTCCTCACTGGTGGGCTCAGGCGCTGCGTTGGCCAGTCAGAGGGCTACTGATTCTGCTGCGCAGCGTCCCTGAGATCGTCTGGGCACTGCTCTTCGTCCGCGCTGTCGGGCTCGGGCCTACCGCTGGGGTACTGGCCATTGCCATCACCTATGCCGGCATGCTCGGCAAGGTCTATGCGGAAATTTTCGAGTCGGTCGACCCCCTGCCCACTCGCGCACTGATTGGCGCTGGCGGTTCGCGCCTGCAGGCCTTCGCCTATGGCGTGTTACCGCAGGCCACCGGCGAAATGCTCTCCTATACCGTCTACCGCTGGGAGTGCGCCATCCGCGCTTCCGTGGTGATGGGCTTCGTTGGCGCGGGTGGTTTGGGCCAGCAGATGGACCTGTCGATCCGCATGTTCGCCGGCGGCGAAGTGGCGAGCATGTTGCTGACCTTCCTCGTGCTGGTGCTGCTGGCCGACCTGCTCAGCCAGCAGCTGCGCCGGAGGTACGTCTGAAACCGCTCGCGCGCTACGCCCTGCCGCTGCTCCTGGTTATCGCAGTGCTCGGATCGTTTAGCTATCTGCAGCTCGAAGCCAGCGCGTTGTTCAGCCGCGAAGGCCTCGCGCACATGGGCGAATACGCCACAGGTTTTCTCAGTCCCGACTTGTCGGCCCCGCACTTGCGCGCCATCGGTTACGGCGCGCTGGAAACCCTGGCGATGTCGGCCATCGGCACCTTACTGGCAGCATTGCTTGGCCTGCTGCTGGCGCTGCCGGCGGCCGGACGTTTCGGATTGTTTGGCAAAGGCGCGGCGCGGCTGCTGCTCAATGCGCTGAGGGCGATCCCCGAACTGGTCTGGGCCGCATTGATGGTATTGGCGGCGGGGCTTGGGCCGAACGCAGGAACTCTGGCGCTGGCGCTGCATACGGCCGGCGTGCTGGGGCGATTGTTCGCCGAAGCGTTGGAAAACACACCGAGCGCACCAGGCGACGCGCTGCGACTGGCCGGCAGCGGTCGAGTCACCGCGTTCTGCTACGGCACCTTGCCGGGTCTGTGGCCGCAGCTCGTCGCCTACAGCCTTTACCGGTGGGAAAACAACATCCGCATGGCAAGCGTACTCGGCTTCGTTGGCGCCGGCGGCCTCGGCCAGATGCTCTACATGAGCCTCAGCCTGTTCCAGGAGGCGCAAGCATCGACGGTAATCCTGGCCATGCTGCTGATGGTGCTGGCTGTCGATGCATTGAGTGGCTGGGCCCGCCAGCGCTGGGTCCGCGCGTAATCGAGGCGCCCACCGGGCAGACCTTCAGAACAGGCGCTGCGACGAAAGCTCCATGATTTCATCGGTAATTTCGTCCTGCCGAACGCGACTGAACTGGGCATGCAACTCATCTTGGCGACGACTGATATTGTCCTGAGCGGTGATCATCGCGTGCATCCGCGCTTCATTTTCTGCGGCACAGGACAGCATCAGCGCTTCGCACAGCTCGGCATACACGTATTCTTCAGCCAACTGCAACACCAGCTGACCACGTTCGAGATGTGTCCGTGGCGACCGCTCGCCGGGTTCGACCGGAAAGCGCGAGTAATCGAACGGCAACAATGAGCGCGTGACGATCGCCTGTTTTCCGGCCTGCCGGGGCATGCCGTGCACCAGCGAAACGCGAGTCACCCGCTTCGGGTCGAGTCGGGTGTAGAGCGCCTCGGCGATGCGCCCCGCGAGCGCCTGGGCCTCATCCGGATGGACCGCCATGGGCGCCGACCAGACCGGCTTTAGCCCGCGATCGGCGGTACTGACCTGACCGCGCGCACCCACCACCAGCAAGTCCCCCGGCAAGCGCTGCAGACCGTCGGCCGCAGCGTCGATCAGGCGGTCGTTGAAGGTGCCGACAAAGCCCTGTTCGGCACAGAGCACAAGCAACAGATGAGCCTGCGCCCCGTTTTTCGGTGTGCCAGGCCGATCAAGCTCTTCGAGAAGCCCAAGCCCTTTACCGATCGCCTCGCCCAGCGTACTGGCGTAGGCCCGAACACCCGCCAACCGCTGTTGTGCATCGTGCGAGCGGGCGGCCGCAATCCCGCGCATGGCGCCAATCACGCCAGCCAGCTCATGGGTGGTTTCAAGATGCTGGGCCAACTCCCCGAGGCGACTGCTCACGTCGCGGTACTCGTCAGCTCGCGACACAAGGCCGCGACTTCAGCTATCAGCGTGGCGCGCTGATCATCGTTCAGCTGACCACTGCGCTCGACCTCCAGGGATAACGCAGTAGCCCGTGCATCCAGCCAGGATGGCAGACGTGCGCGCAGGGACTTGAACATGGCGACCGGCTGAGCATCGAAAACTCCGTCAGACAAGGCCGCGAGCAGGGCCACCTGATCGATACGGCGCAAGGCGGCAAACCGTGGCTGGGCAAACAGCGCCCGACTGCGCTCGCCGCGCTGTAACTGCGCCTTTACCCGGTTGTCGCTGAGCCCGCCGAACCGGGTGAACAACTCCAGCTCGAGGAACTGGGAGTACTCCAGACGAACTCGCCCAGCCACGTCGCGTAGGATGCGCGCCTGCGCCTTGCCGCCGACCCGGCTGACGGACAGCCCGACGTCGACCGCAGGCAGTTGGTTGGCGGCAGCAAGGTGGCTGTCCAGAAAGATCTGGCCATCGGTGATGGAAATGAGGTTGGTCGGTATGTAGGCCGACAGGTTGCCCGCCTCGGTCTGCGCGATCGGCAAAGCGGTCAGCGAGCCGCCACCGAGTTCTGCGGACAACTTGGCGGCTCGCTCCAGCAGCCGCGCGTGCAGGTAGAAGATGTCCCCAGGGTAGGCTTCGCGGCCCGGCGCCTCGTGGGTCAGCAAGGCCAACTCGCGATGGGTCGCGGCATGTTTGCTGAGGTCGTCGAGGACTATCAGCGCATGCTGGCCTCGGTCGCGAAAGTACTCGGCGATGCTGAAGCCGGCAAAGGGGGCGGCCCACTGCATGCCCGGCGAGGCTGATGCCGACGCAACCACGAACACGCAGCGCTCCGCCGCGCCGTGCTCACGCACGGCCTCGATCACCTGCTGCACTGCGCTGGCGCGCTGGCCAACCGCCACATAGACGCAGATCAGTTCGGTGTGTTTCTGGTTGACGATGGCATCGATGGCCAGCGAGGTTTTGCCCGTGGCGCGGTCGCCGATAATCAGTTCGCGCTGGCCGCGCCCTATCGCAAACAGCGCATCGACGATCAGTACGCCGGTCTCCACCGGCTCGCGCACATGGTCGCGATCGATGATGGCGGGCGCCGGCCGCTCAATGGGCAGCCACTGCCGAGCTTCGATCGGCTCGTCGCGGTCCAGCGGCCGCCCCAACGGGTCCACCACACGGCCCAGCAGTTCGGGGCCTACCGGCACCTGAAGCACCTCGCCGGTAGCATAGACACGCGACCCGGCGGCGATGGTGCTGGCTTCGTCAAGCAACACGACACCGATACGCTCGGCGTCGAGCGTCAGCACGAAACCGAAACCGGCGTCGTCAAAACGCAGCAATTCGTTAAGGCGTGCGCCGGGCAGCCCTGAAACCTGAGCGATACCGTCACCTACCTGCTCGACCCGACCCACTTCACAAGCCTCGGCGCCGAGCCGGACTCGGTCAAGAGCTGCACGGCTACGCGCGAGCCAGTCGTCGGCGTTGTGTTGATGATTAGGCATGCTCGGCGTCCAGCAGCTCGTTCTTCAAGCGGTCCAGATCGGCACGAAAACTGTTGCGCACCACCACCGCGCCTCCGGTCAGTTCCAGCCCAGCGACCAGCGTGGCGTCGACCATGACGTCCAGCGTCACCGGCTGCCCCAGGGCGGTCGCAAGCGCCTGCTGGATTTGGGCGAGCTCGGCTTGCTCAAGAGGACGCGGCGCGTGCACCTCGAATCGCTGTGCTGGCTGGCGCAGACTGTCGCGAAGGGTCTCGGGCAATCGCGCCAGCTCCGCCACCAGCCCTTCGACGAAGCCGCTGACCTGAGCATCCGCCGGCAAGCGCGCCAGCAATTTTCTGGCGATATCGAGCGCCAGTTGTGCCGCGTCTGCCTCAGCCCGCCGACGTGCCGCGCGCTGGTCGTCCTGCAGCGCCTGCATCGCCTTTTCACGACTGTCCGCAGCGCCCGCTTCGGCCTCGCGCAACAGCTTGCTGCGCATGGCGTCAGCCTCCTGTTGAACGGCCTCAAGCGCCGCCGCTCGTGTCTGGGCTACCGCTTCATTCGCCGCAACGGCACTGGCATCAAGCGCCTGCGCATCGGCCTTCGCCGCGGCGGCCTGATCGAGCAGTTCGGCCGCCACACGCTGCCGTTGGGCGATGATCTGCGAAATCGGCTTGAACAGGAAACGCGACAGCAGCCACATCAATACCAGAACGTTGATCAGCTGCAGGCCGAGGGTCCACCAATCGAGCTTCATCGGATCGCCACGCTCACTGAATGAACGGGTTGGCGAACAGCACCAGCACCGCGATAACCAGACAATAGATGGCCATGGTTTCGATCATCGCCAAGCCGACAAATAGCGTTCTCGACAGCGTGCCGGCAGATTCTGGCTGACGGGCGATGGCGTCCATGGCCGCCGCCACCGCACGCCCTTCCGCCAGCGCCGGCCCGATCGCACCGAACGAAACGGCGATGGCCGCGGCGATGATGCTGACGATTTCGATCATGTTGTTCAATGTGCACCTCCAATAAAAATGCAGTTGAGCGGGGCATCTACCGTGCAACGGCGGCGCCAATGAAGACCATTGCCAAGACGCTGAAGATATAGGCCTGAATGGCGCCGGTAAGCAGGTCCAATGCCATGAACGGAATGGGCACCAGCAGACCGGCCAGTGACAACGCGATGCCAATGACGAACACGCCGCTCATGATGTTGCCGAACAGCCTCACGATCAGCGAAAAAGTACGTGTCAGCTGCTCCACGATATTCAGAGGAATCATTACCCAGCTCGGCTCGGCAAAAGTGCGCAGGTAGCCGCCCAAGCCCTTGACAGCGATACCGTAGCCAATGCTGGCTGCCAGCACGACCAGCGCCAGGGCTGTGTCCGTCTCCAGCACCGCGGTGGGGGGGTCGACGCCGGGTATCAGCGATGACCAGTTGGCGGCAAGGATGAAGATGAACAGGCTGCCGATCAGCGCCCGGTATCGCTCCGGGCTGCTCTGCATGGTGTCGCGAATCTGTCCGTCGAGGGTCTCGACCAGCAACTCGAGCAGGCTCTGCATCGCAGTGGGGCGAAGAGACAGGCGCCTGGTCAGCAGCCAGCTGCCGGTGGCTAGCACCAACATCAGCAGCCAGGTCACCGCCACAGCCGTGCTGACCCGCATCGGCCCGAGCTCAAACAGCAGTGCACTCTCCAGCGGGGATGATGGACTCATCGACTCTTACTCCAAGACTGATGCAGTGCCCGCTGCCGGGCCAGCACCACTCCGACGCCACCGGCGACCACCGCCCATGCGCCGAGGCGCGCCAGAACGACCAGCACTGCCACCGTGGCGGCCAGGCGCGTCAGCTGCAGCAGCAGCGCCACTCCGGCGCGTCCCGAAAGAAACAGGCGCACGTTCAGCTCCAGCAGGCGGAAGTGCACAGCTCCGGCCAAGGCGCCGGCCAGCAGACCACAGCCGATGTGCCAGAGCACTGTGAAAAGCGGCAAGCCGGTCATTGGCGGTGCATCCAGCGCCAGGCGGACCATAGACCAAGCGCTGCACCCAAGCAGAGCAGCGCTGCAGCAAAGGTCACGCCAGTGCCCAACAGGCGGTCGACCCAGCGACCGATGAACAGCCCCAACAACAGCGGAAGCACGATGGCCCAACCCAGCACGCCTATCTGAGCCAGGCGTCGTGCCAGGGACGGTTCCGGATCCCGCTCGGCCTGCTCGGCGCGCTCAACCGCCCGCCGGGTCGCTTCGCGCAAGGCCTCACGCTGGTCTTTCATGCTGCCCTCCCAGCGGATCGAGCGGTGGTTCGATGCCCTGTGCCGGACGCAGATAGCGCACCAGCTGCCGCACCGCCTGGGTGTGCAAGCGGACATGCTCCACGCGCGCCTGGCGTCCGCTCTCGACCTGCGTTTGCTGCGCCCGGTGCACGCCCGCCTCAAGCTTTTCGAGCCGAGTGTCGACGATGCCATCACGACAGGCCACACGCAGGACCTGCCGACTGAGACTGAGTACACCACCCTGGACTGCGCAAAATCCCTGCTCGCCACTGGCTCGCCGCCAACGCAGCACCGTCGGTTGCAGCACGGTAAGAAAGTCCTCGTGACCGGCCAGCAGACCAAAGCACCCACTGGCATCCTCGCCGCGAAACGAGACCACGTCATCCAGCTCCAGCAGTAGCTGCTGTGGCGTGCTGATCTGCAGACGCAAGCACCGGGTCACGGTTTGCTCGCCGCGCCAAGACGCTCTTCCTTGGCTTTTGCCTGCTCCAAGCTGCCAACCATATAGAGCGAACTTTCCTGCCAGTGGTCGCACTCGCCGGCCAGAATCGCCCGGCAACCCGATAAGGTCTCGTCCAAACTGACCGAGCAGCCTGGCATGCCGGTAAAGGCTTCGGTCACGGCAAAGGGTTGTGTCAGGAAGCGCTGCAGGCGCCGCGCCCGGCTGACGATCAGCCGGTCATCTACGCCTAGCTCCTCGACGCCAAGCAGCGAAATTACGTCCTGCAGGCTGCGATAGTGTTCGATGCTGCGGCGTACCTCGATCGCGGTATCGACGTGCGCCTGACCAACGACCAGAGGATCGAGCATGATCGAAGACGAGGCGATTGGGTCCACTGCGGGGTACATGCCCTGAGCGGCCATGCTGCGTGAGAGGACGACCATGCTATCCATGTGCGCCGCCAGCGCGGTCACGGCGGGATCGGTGAAATCATCGGCGGGCACATACACCGCTTCGATGGCCGTCACCGCCACCCCGTTCACCGACACGATGCGCTCCTGCAGCGCCGCCACCTCATCGGCCAGGGTTGGTTGATAACCCACCCGCGACGGCAGACGCCCGAGCAACCCCGAGACCTCGGCGCCGGCCTGTACGAAGCGAAACACGTTATCCATCAGCAGCAGAACGTTCTGCCGGCGCTCGTCGCGGAAGTACTCGGCGATGCTCAGCGCAGTCAGCGGGACGCGCCAGCGCGCACCGGGTGGTTCGCTCATCTGCCCGTAAACCAAGACCGTCTGGTCGAGCACCCCGGAGTCGCGCATATCCTGCAGCAACTCGTGGCCTTCCCGGGAGCGTTCTCCCACGCCAGCGAATACCGAGATGCCCTGGTAGCGCTCGGCCATGGCGTGAATCAGCTCCATTACCAGAACGGTCTTGCCGACGCCGGCGCCACCGAACATCGCCGCTTTGCCGCCCTGCACCAGCGGTGTCAGCAGATCGATGACCTTGATGCCAGTGGCGAACAGTTCGCGGCCGACGCTTTGGGCTGCGAGCGGAGGCGGCGTGCGCAGGATCGGCCGGCGTGGGACGTCGTCCGGAAGTGTTTCTCCCTTGTCACCGGGCCGCCCGCTAACGTCCAGCAGGCGCCCCAATACGGCTTGGCCCACCGGCACACTGAGCGGGCCACCGCGCGACAGGACCCTGCCACCTCGCGGCAGCCCGGCGGTAGCGCCCAGTGCAATGCAGCGTACCGTGCGCTCGCTGAGGTGCGCCTGCACCTCAACCAACAGGGGCTCAGCGTCGTCCCGCACGACATCGAGCGCGTCGCCAATCGCGGGCAAGCCCGCGGTGAATACCACGTCGATTACCGCTCCGCGCACTGTGCTGATCCGCCCCTCGAGCGACGCCGTCACATCGGTATCTCCGCTGCCATGCCTGTAACGGATGTTTGCCAAGCCAGCCGGCAACCGCAACCACTCTACTCGCTTGCCGCCTGCTCCGTCCGCCTGCCTATTTACTTTCCGGCGCCCTGTTTCGGTGCAGAGCGAAACATCAGTGCCGGGACGGTCGCACGGCTCGCTCCTGGACCAGCACCCACGGCGCTACCACCACGGCCCATAACTGAGGATCGCGCGTCAGCCAGTCACGTGCCTGGCTTTCATCCAGCTTGGCCAGCCGGCCATTCGCCAGCCACTTGGCTACCGTGTCGCGGTCGTCTTGAGTGACGGCCAGTGCCGCTTCGATGAGATCGGCCTCGCTGGCGACACGCAATAGCGCGCCACGAGCGAAGAACGGCTGCAGTTCCTGCCAGGTAATCGACGCGGTTTCGCCCAGTAGCTTGGCATAGAGAGTGCTTGAATCTTCGCTCATGAGACCCGCCCGTTCCCTTAAAGGGCGCAATGATAGCGCTCGGGTGAATCTCATCAACCGGATGGAAATCCTGACTGTGCAAACAGGTGCTGACGCTTCTACACTGTGCCGGTACAGTTGCCGTACCGTTTGGGGACGTTGAGCCCTTAACGACACTGCAGCCCGCAGGATCCAAACAATAATGATGCAAGTGGAGCACATATGAAGACCAAGCAGCGTCTTTCGAAACTATTCATGGCTATCGCTTTGACGGGTGCAGCGAGCTACACGCTGGCCGCCGACAACATCAAGATCGGCCTGGCCGGTCCGGTTACCGGGGCTGTCGCGCAGTACGGGGACATGCAGTTCATCGGTGCCCAGATGGCCATCGAACAAATCAACAAGGAAGGGGGCGTCAACGGTCAGCAGCTCGAAGGGATCGTTTATGACGACGCCTGCGACCCCAAGCAGGCCGTAGCGGTTGCCAACAAGATCGTTAACGATGAGGTCAGCTTCGTCGTAGGTCACCTCTGCTCCAGCTCCACCCAGCCGGCGTCCGACATTTACGAAGACGAAGGCATCCTGATGATTACCGCAGCGTCGACCAGCCCGGACATCACCTCTCGTGGCTACGAGCTGGTTTTCCGCACCATCGGTTTGGACAGCCTGCAGGGCCCGACCGCGGGTAACTTCATCGCCGATAACATCAAGCCGAAGAACGTAGCTGTCATCCATGACAAGCAGCAGTACGGCGAAGGGATCGCAACCGCGGTCAAGGAAACCCTGGAGAAGAAAGGCGTCAAGGTTGGCCTGTTCGAGGGCATCAACGCTGGCGACAAGGACTTCTCCTCGATGATTTCCAAGCTCAAGCAGGAGAATGTCGACTTCGTCTACTACGGCGGCTATCACCCAGAGCTGGGCCTGCTGCTGCGTCAAGCGAAGGAAAAGGGCCTGAATGTCCGCTTCATGGGCCCTGAAGGCGTAGGCAACAAGGAAATCTCCGCCATTGCCGGCCCGGCTTCCGAAGGCCTGCTGGTCACCCTGCCGAAGTCGTTCGATCAGGATCCGCGCAACCAGAAGCTGGTCGACGCATTCAAGGCGAAGAAGCAGGACCCGAGCGGCCCGTTCGTGTTCCCGGCCTACGCCGCTGTTCAAGTCATTGCCGAGGGTATCGAGAAAGCCGGCAGCACCGACACCGCCAAGGTGGCCGAAGCCCTGCGCAGCAACACCTTCGACACTCCGACCGGCAACCTCTCGTTCGACGAGAAGGGCGACCTGAAAGACTTCAACTTCGTGGTTTACGAATGGCACCAGGACGGCACCAAGACCGAAGCCAAGTGAACCTATAACCAACCGACCCAGAGCCCACGGCATCCGCCGTGGGCTTTGTTTTAGCTGATCGGAGCCAACCCGGCCACAAGCACGGGACGCCCAGCAACACTTTCAACCAAGCGAGTGGCCTGTAGAACTGGCCCGCCTCGACAGGTAGGTGCGTGATCCGCACCGAGTCCACGGCGCTGCATTCTCCCTGCAGCGTTTTCGAAGCAGGTCCGCATTGGCGGCAAGCACGGCTGCGGGTGTTCAGGAGAACGTAATGCCTGAGCTTTACCACTACTTCCAACAGCTGATCAACGGCCTGACCGTTGGCAGCACCTATGCCTTGATAGCCATCGGTTACACGATGGTCTACGGCATCATCGGCATGATCAACTTCGCCCACGGCGAGGTGTACATGATCGGGTCGTATGTCACCTTTATCGCCATCGTCGGGCTGACCATGATGGGGCTCGATTCGCTGCCGATCCTGATGATCGGCGCGTTCGCAGCCGCCATGATCGTCACCAGCGCCTATGGCTACAGCATCGAGCGGGTCGCCTATCGACCGCTACGCGGCAGCAACCGGTTGATCCCGCTGATCTCCGCGATCGGCATGTCGATCTTCCTGCAGAACGTCGTCCTGCTTTCCCAGGACTCCAAAGACAAGGCGATCCCCAACCTGATGCCCGGCAACTTCATCTTTGGTGAAAGCGCCATGAACGGGGTGGTGATTTCCTACATGCAGGTGTTGATCTTTGTCGTCACCATCATTGCCATGATGGGTCTGACGCTGTTCATTTCCCGCTCTCGCCTGGGCCGCGCCTGCCGCGCCTGTGCCGAAGACCTGAAGATGGCCAACCTGCTCGGCATCAACACCAACAGCATCATCGCCCTGACTTTCGTCATCGGCGCTGCGCTGGCGGCCGTTGCGGCCGTTCTGATCAGCATGCAATACGGCGTGATCAACCCGCACATCGGCTTCCTGGCCGGCATCAAAGCCTTTACTGCTGCGGTGCTTGGCGGTATCGGCAGCATCCCGGGCGCCATGCTCGGCGGTCTGGTGTTGGGTGTCGCCGAAGCGTTCGGTGCCGATATCTTTGGTGATCAATACAAGGATGTGGTCGCGTTCAGCCTGCTGGTACTGGTGCTGCTGTTCCGTCCGACCGGCATTCTCGGCCGTCCGGAGGTTGAAAAGGTATGACTCGCAATTTGCGCACCGCCTTTTTCAGCGCGCTGCTGGTATTCGCTGTAGCGGTACCGGTGTTCGGCCTGAAACTCACCACCGTCGGCATTCGCCTCGAAGTTCATGGCAGCGACGCGACGACGTTCTGGATCATCGCGGCCTGCGCCGTGGCCATGTTCTTCTGGCAGCTGTTCCGTCACCACGCGGCGGCCGGCTGGGCGGCGACCCCCAACCTGCCGAGCATACCGGCCGGTGCAGGCAACTTTCTGACCCTGCCGTCGACCCAGCGCTACATCATCATCGGCCTGATTCTGCTGGCACTGGTGTGGCCGTTCTTCGGTTCACGCGGCGCGGTGGATATCGCCACGCTGATCCTGATCTACGTGATGCTCGGCCTCGGCCTGAACATCGTGGTTGGCCTGGCCGGCTTGCTGGATCTTGGTTACGTCGGGTTCTATGCCGTTGGCGCTTATACCTATGCCCTCCTCTCGCATTACTACGGGATCGGGTTCTGGGTCGCGCTGCCGATTGCTGGAGCCATGGCCGCGTTGTTCGGTTTCCTGCTGGGCTTCCCGGTGCTGCGTCTGCGAGGGGATTATCTGGCCATCGTGACCCTCGGCTTCGGTGAGATCATCCGTCTGTTGCTGCGAAACATGACCGATCTTACCGGCGGACCGAATGGCATCAGCGGCATCGATAAACCAACACTGTTCGGCCTCTCGTTCGACCGTCGTGCGGCCGAGGGCATGCAGACGTTCCACGAGTTCTTCGGCTTTGAATATCAGTCGATCAACAAGGTGATCTTCCTATATCTGATTGCCGTGCTGCTGGTGCTGCTGACACTGTTTGTCATCAACCGCCTGCTGCGCATGCCTATCGGCCGCGCCTGGGAAGCCTTGCGTGAAGATGAGATCGCCTGCCGTGCGCTGGGCATGAACCCCACCGTGATCAAGCTTTCCGCGTTCACCCTCGGTGCGACGTTCGCGGGCTTCGCCGGCAGCTTCTTCGCGGCGCGCCAGGGACTGGTGTCACCGGAGTCGTTCACCTTCATCGAATCGGCCATCATCCTCGCCATCGTCGTTCTGGGCGGCATGGGTTCTCAGCTGGGGGTAATACTCGCCGCCATCGTGATGATCCTGCTGCCTGAACTAATGCGTGAGTTCAGCGAGTACCGCATGCTGATGTTCGGCGCCTTGATGGTGCTGATGATGATCTGGCGTCCGCAGGGGCTGCTGCCCATGCAACGCCCCCACATGGAGCTGAAGCGATGAGCCGCCCGATTCTCGAAGTAAGCGGCCTGACCATGCGCTTCGGCGGCCTTCTGGCCGTCAACGGGGTAGGCCTGACCGTACATGACAAACAAGTGGTCTCGATGATCGGCCCCAACGGTGCCGGCAAGACCACGGTATTCAACTGCCTGACCGGCTTCTACCAACCCACCGACGGCAAGATCCTGCTCGACGGCGAAGCGATCCAGGGCCTGCCCGGCCACAAGATTGCCCGGAAGGGCGTGGTGCGGACATTCCAGAACGTTCGCCTGTTCAAGGACATGACCGCCATCGAAAACTTGTTGGTCGCCCAACACCGGCACCTGAACACGGGCTTTCTGTCCGGCCTGTTGAAGACCAAGGCGTTTCGCAAGAGCGAGCGCCAGGCAATGGATTTCGCCGCGCACTGGCTCGATCAGGTCAACCTGACCGACATTGCTAACCGCCCGGCCGGCACCCTTGCCTACGGCCAGCAGCGCCGTCTGGAAATCGCGCGCTGCATGATGACGCGTCCTCGCATCCTCATGCTCGACGAACCGGCCGCCGGCCTGAACCCGAAGGAAACCGAAGACCTGAAAGCGCTGATCGGCATGCTGCGTGACCAGCACAACGTGACGGTTCTGCTCATTGAGCACGACATGAAGCTGGTCATGAGCATCTCCGACCATATCGTGGTAATCAACCAGGGCTGTCCGCTGGCGGACGGCACGCCGGAGCAGATTCGTGACAATCCGGACGTGATCAAAGCCTATCTGGGAGAGGCGTAACCATGCTGTATTTTGAAAACGTCTCGACCTTTTACGGCAAGATCCAGGCGCTGCATAACGTCAACGTCGAAGTCCGCAAGGGCGAGATCGTCACCCTGATCGGCGCCAACGGCGCCGGCAAGTCGACCCTGCTGATGACGCTCTGCGGCACGCCCATGGCGTCCGAAGGCAGCATCCGCTTCGAGGGCGAGGAGCTGGTCGGCAAGCAAACCTTCGACATCATGCGCAAGGACATTGCCGTGGTACCCGAAGGGCGGCGCATCTTTGCTCGGCTGACGGTCGAGGAAAACTTGGCCATGGGTGGGTTCTTCACCAACAAGGCGGACTTCCAGGAGCAACTGGACAAGGTGCTGTTGCTGTTCCCACGACTCAAGGAGCGTTTCCAGCAGCGTGGCGGCACCATGTCCGGCGGTGAGCAACAGATGCTCGCCATTGCCCGCGCATTGATGAGCAAACCCAAGCTGTTGCTGCTCGACGAGCCATCGCTGGGACTGGCGCCAATCATCATTCAGCAGATCTTCGACATCATCGAACAGCTGCGCAAAGATGGCGTGACCATCTTCCTGGTCGAGCAGAACGCCAACCAGGCGCTGAAGCTGGCCGACCGGGCTTATGTGCTGGAGAACGGCCACATCGTCATGCAGGGAAGCGGTGAAGAGTTGCTGGTCAACCCCAAGGTTCGCGACGCCTACCTGGGCGGCTGAATCGAGGCAAACGAAGGAGCCGGGCAAATGCCCGGTTTTTTCATGCGCGCACGCAGGGGATGACAAGCGAGGGCCGGGCCTTTATCGTGCTCTGCGTCTCGTCTTTCCCGACACCCATCTGGGCGTCCCGACGAGGCCCCTGGATCAGCAGACAGGGCATAACTGAGCTGGCTCATTTCTGAACTCAACTCAGGAGAAGCCGGCCATGACTGCCAGCCGTATCTGGATCAAGAACCCGCTCGCCCTCTACACCGCCAACGATCAGAAAGCCCCAGGCGGGCTGGTAATCGAGAGAGGCGTGATTGTCGAAATGCTCGACGCTGGGCAATCGCCATCGACGCCTGTCGACAGCACCTTCGATGCCCGTGAGCACGTCGTGCTGCCAGGGCTGATCAACACGCACCACCACTTCTATCAGACCCTCACGCGAGCTTGGGGCCCGGTGGTCAATCAGCCCCTGTTCCCCTGGCTGAAGACGCTCTATCCGGTCTGGGCACGCCTAACGCCGGATCGGCTGGCGCTCGCCAGCAAGGTCGCGCTGGCCGAGCTGCTGCTGTCCGGCTGCACCACTGCCGCAGATCATCATTACCTGTTCCCAGATGGCTTGGAAAACGCCATTGACGTCCAGATCGACGTCGTTCGAGAGCTGGGCATGCGCGCCATGCTGACCCGCGGCTCCATGAGCCTGGGTGAAGCCGATGGCGGGCTGCCGCCGCAACACACCGTGCAGTCGGCCGAAGCAATCCTTGAGGACAGCGAACGGTTGATCGGCCGCTATCACGAGCGCGGCGCCGGCGCGCAGATCCAGATCGGCCTTGCGCCCTGCTCGCCTTTTTCGGTCACACCGGAAATCATGCGCGCCAGCGCCGCTCTGGCTGAACACCACGACGTGCGCCTGCACACGCACCTGGCCGAAACCCTGGACGAAGAAGAGTTCTGCCTGCAGCGCTTTGGCCTGCGCACCGTGGACTACCTGGACAGCGTCGGCTGGCTGTCCAATCGCACCTGGTTGGCGCATGGCATTCACTTCAACGAGGACGAAATTGCCCGCCTCGGCGCGGCCGGTACCGGCATTTGCCATTGCCCATGCTCCAACATGCGGCTGGCTTCCGGCATTTGCCCAACCGTGGCGTTGGAAGCGGCAGGCGCGCCAATCGGTCTTGGCGTGGATGGTTCGGCCTCCAACGACGCCTCCAACATGATTCTAGAAGCCAGGCAGGCGCTATACATCCAGCGTCTGCGCTACGGTGCAGAAGAGATCACGCCAGAGCGGGCCCTAGGTTGGGCCACGCGCGGTTCGGCACGGCTGCTGGGTCGTCACGATGTGGGTGAATTGGCGGTGGGCAAGCAGGCCGATCTGGCCCTGTTCAAGCTCGACGAGCTGCGTTTCTCCGGTAGCCACGACCCGATCTCCGCGCTGCTGCTGTGCGGCGCTGACCGGGCCGACCGGGTAATGGTGGGTGGCAAGTGGCGGGTGGTCGACGGCCAGATCGAAGGCCTCGACGTGGCCGGCCTGATCGCCAACCACAGCCAGGCGGCACGCGAACTGATCGCGGGCTAGTCCCAACGCTGAGGTTTCGCTCAAAAGACTGGCGAGTCGTATGACCGGCGAGCAGCGACGCTCGCCGGCGTCAGGACTGAGCAGTCAGCTTCTCAGTTCTTCGATTCGCCAATCTTGAGCGCAAACACGCCCGTCAAAAGCAAACTGCCGCGCCAGGGCCGACGGCCAGTTTGCTCAGGAGCGACTAGGCATGCGGCGCTGGGCGCAGCGCCTTGGCCATGCATTGCAGAGCCTCACGCGGCCCACCGCAAATCAGCGTAGCGGGCACAGCCAGCATCAAGTTCACGGGCAGGTCGAACGCTTCCAGTTGCAGCCCATCGCAATCGAGACCGGACACGCCACAAAGCTGTGGATGCTGGCGCTGCAGACGCTCGGCATAGCTGCCCTCCCCGTCCAGATAGCCATAGATCGGCTTGCCCTGAGCTGCGGCATAACCGACTTCGAAACTGGTGCCGCTGTCCGGCTCACCACCGCGAAAGAAGTTCAGATCGGCAAGCACCGCATCGGCCTGACCGAGTAATTCCAGATTGGCCCGGTAGATCCAGGCCGCCTGCTCACGCGGCAACTCGATCTCGTTCGGCACCTGCTTATCCAGCGGATACAGGCCGATGAAGCCGAACTCGGCACACAAGGCCTTGAGCCGCTCACCATGCTCAATGGCATCAGGCCGAAATACAGCGGGGCCAGCGAGATAGATGCGCAACGTCATTGAGGTTCCATCCTGCTGAGCGGAGTCACAGCCCGATCAGCGAAAGCATGATGAAGGTAGCGAACAGCACGAAGTGGGTCATGCCCTCGATCGCGTTGGTTTCGCCGTCGTTCAGGTTGATAGCCGCGACGATGATGGTGATCAACACCATGGTTGTCTGCACCGGCGTCATCGCCATCTGAAATGGCTGGCCACTATACAGCGCCATGGCCTCCATGATTGGGACCGTCAGGATCACCGTGGACAGCGAGGCGCCAAGCGCAATGTTGACCACTGCCTGCATACGGTTGGCCAACGCGGCGCGCAAGGCGGTCAGAATTTCCGGCGCGGCCGCGATAGCTGCCACCAACAGGGCTGCCAGCATAGGCGGTGCACCGGTTCCGACCAGGCTCACCTTCATCGTCTGCGACATCACCTCGGCCAGCGCGCCAATGATCACCACGCCGACACAGAGCATGGCGATCGATGGCCCGGCACTGCCTGACGCCTGGGTAGTTGCCGAGTGCTCGTTGCGGCGACGCTTCTTGTCCGGGTAGCTATAGCTGAAGAAGTAACTGTGCGCGCCAACCTGCATCCGCAGAAACACGCCGTACAGCAGCAGCATCGCGCCAATGGTAAAGGCCGAGTACAGACGCCAGTCTTCCTGCGGAATGAACTCAGGAACGACCATCGAGACGCCCATCGCGGTGAGGATCATCACGCTGTAGGTCCGCGCGGAATCGTCGTTGTAGGGTTGCTCGCCATGCCGCAGCCCGCCCATCAGCGCAGCCAGCCCGAGAATGCCATTGAGGTCGAGCATTACCGCTGCGTAGATGGTGTCACGCACCAGGGTCGGTGAAGGCTCGTGCGACATCATGATGCCGAGGATGACGACCTCCACCAGCACGGCCGAAAGCGTGAGAATCATGGTTCCGTAGGGGTCACCGACCTTTTCGGCAAGCACTTCGGCATGGTGAGCGACGCGTACCGAGGCCAACACGATGACCAGCACAAGCACCGCCGTGCTGATCATCGCAACTGTACGGCCACCGTGCAGAAGGCTCTCTTCAAACACGTACGCCAGCACTGCTACCAGCAGCGCGACGATGAGGTAGGTCTCGCCTTTGAATCTCTGCAACATCTTGTAATCCTCTTTGGGCCTGAAGCTCCGACGCACCAAGCCTTGGCAAATATCCCCATCCGTGCGCCTAACCGGATCGGCGGCGACCAATACAGTTATTAAAGGAGGCCAGATTCTCAGGCAGCTTCGGTAGTTGTCCCATTGGTCAGCTTTTTGCATTCAATTTGGTGATGGTTGAACCTGATGGCGTATGCGACATAAGGGAGGGACGGTCGCAGCAGCCCATCCCAATAGCGCTCCCAGCTGCGCCGAATCCCACGCCTGTCGTCGCAAGCAGCAGGAGCAGCCAGCCTGAGCCACACTCTAGGCATGCTCGGCCCGGCTTTGTAGTGGCAATCGGGGTCAGTCAGGAACGGTCCATCGGACGCATTGACTTTTGAGTCAGTAATTTCTTGACCGAAAAGTCAGATAACGCTAATTTCCACCGCCAGAGCCCAGAACAAAAACGCCCCGGAGGCCCGCCTTGATCCAGTTTCTTCTCAATCGAGAACTGCGCCGTGAGCAGACACTCGATCCGAATACCACCGTGTTGGAATACCTGCGCGAATACCGCGGTAAATCCGGCACCAAAGAAGGCTGCGCGTCCGGAGACTGCGGTGCCTGCACCGTTGTAGTCGGCGAGCTGGACGGAGATCGCCTGCGCTACCGCACGCTCAATTCCTGCCTGACCTTCGTCTCCGCCTTGCACGGCAAGCAGCTGATCACCGTCGAAGACCTCAAGCACCAGGGCGAGCTGCACAGCGTCCAGCAAGCCATGGTCGACTGCCACGGCTCGCAATGCGGTTTCTGCACGCCCGGATTTGTCATGAGCCTGTTCGCCCTGCAGAAGTCGGCGGACGGTTACGACAAGGCGGACACCCATGAAGCGCTGGCTGGCAACCTCTGCCGTTGCACCGGCTACCGTCCGATTCTCGAAGCTGCCGAGCAGGCGTGTTGCGGCAAGCAGCCGGACCAGTTCGACGCTCGTGAAACCGAGACCATCGCTCAGCTCAAAGCCATCGAGCCGCACGAAACCGCCGAGCTGAACAGCGGCGACAAGCGCTGCCTGTCCCCATTGACGGTAGGTGATCTGGCGGAGATCTACAGCGCCAACCCGGACGCCCGGCTGCTCGCTGGCGGCACCGACCTGGCGCTGGAAGTCACTCAGTTCCACCGCGAACTGCCAGTGATGATCTACGTCGGCCATATCGCTGAGATGAAGAAGGTCGAAGTGACAGACACCAGCATCGAGATCGGTGCAGCCACTTCGCTGACCGACTGCTACGAAGCGCTGGCCAACGAATACCCGGACTTCGGCGAGTTGCTGCATCGCTTCGCCTCTCTGCAGATCCGCAACCAGGGCACCCTGGGCGGCAACATCGGCAATGCCTCGCCCATCGGCGATTCGCCGCCTTTGCTGATCGCGCTGGGTGCTGAGGTGGTGCTGCGCAAGGGCGTCAACAGCCGCACCCTGCTGCTGCAGGACTACTTCATCGACTACAAGGTCACCGCCCGTGAACAGGGCGAGTTCATCGAAAAGATCATAGTGCCGCGCGCTCAGCCCAATCGGGTGTTCCGCGCGTACAAGGTGTCCAAGCGCCTGGACGATGACATCTCTGCCGTCTGTGCGGCCTTTGACCTGAAGCTCGAAGACGGCCTGATCGACGATGCCCGCGTCGCCTTCGGCGGCATGGCGGCCATTCCGAAACGCGCAGTGGCCTGCGAGCGTGCGCTGATCGGCGCGCCGTTCACCGCCGAGACCATCGAGCGGGCCTGTGAAGCGCTGGAACAGGACTTCACGCCACTGACCGACTTCCGTGCCAGCCGCGAATACCGCCTGCTGGTCGCACAGAACCTGTTGCGCAAATGCTTCCACGAACAACAAGCGCCGGCGTACGAGACGAGGGTCACTTCCTATGCATAAGCCAACCAAAACCCAGGAAGAAATCGCCGCCCTGTTCAAGCAGGACCTGGTCACCGGCGTCGGCCGCAGCGTCAAGCATGACAGCGCGCCCAAGCACGTCACCGGCGAAGCGGTCTATGTCGACGACCGTCTGGAATTCCCCAATCAGCTGCACATCTATGCCCGCATGAGCGACCGCGCCCATGCCCGAATCGTGCGCATCGACACAGCCCCTTGCTACGCCGTACCCGGCGTTGCGATCGCCATCACTGCGCAGGACGTACCGGGTCAGCTCGACATCGGCGCGGTCATGCCCGGTGATCCGCTGCTGGCCGACGGCAAGGTCGAATATGTCGGCCAGCCGGTGATTGCCGTCGCAGCCGACAGCCTGGATACCGCGCGCAAAGCGGCCATGGCCGCGATCATTGAGTACGAAGATCTGGAACCGGTGATCGACGTCGTCGATGCCTTGCGCAAGAAGCACTTCGTGCTCGACAGCCACACCCACAAGCGCGGCGATTCGGCCAGCGCACTGGCCGGCGCCCCGCGTCGCCTGCAAGGCAGCTTGCACATCGGCGGGCAGGAACATTTTTACCTGGAAACTCAGGTCTCTTCGGTGATGCCCACCGAGGACGGCGGCATGATCGTCTACACCTCGACGCAGAACCCCACCGAGGTGCAGAAGCTGGTCTCCGAGGTGCTCGACGTCTCGATGAACAAGATCGTCATCGACATGCGCCGCATGGGCGGCGGCTTCGGCGGCAAGGAGACCCAGGCCGCAGGCCCCGCGTGCATGTGCGCCGTGATTGCACACCTCACCGGGCGCCCGACCAAGATGCGTCTGCCACGCATGGAAGACATGACCATGACCGGCAAGCGTCACCCCTTCTATGTCGAGTACGACGTCGGCTTCGATGATGACGGCCTGCTGCACGGCATCGAGATCGACCTGGCCGGCAACTGCGGTTACTCACCGGACCTCTCCGGCTCCATCGTCGACCGCGCCATGTTCCACTCCGACAACGCCTACTACCTGGGCGACGCCACCATCAACGGTCATCGCTGCAAGACCAACCTGGCGTCGAACACCGCCTACCGTGGCTTTGGCGGCCCGCAAGGCATGGTCGCCATCGAAGAGATCATGGACACGGTCGCGCGCGAGCTGGGCAAGGACCCGCTGGAGGTGCGCAAGCGCAACTACTACGGCAAGACCGAGCGCAACGTCACGCCTTACTACCAGACGGTCGAGCACAACATGCTCGAGGAAATGACCGCCGAGCTCGAGGCCAGCAGTGAGTACGCGAAGCGCCGCGAAGAGATCCGCGCGTTCAATGCCAAGAGCCCGATCCTGAAGAAGGGTCTGTCACTGACCCCAGTGAAGTTCGGCATCAGCTTTACCGCCAGCTTCCTCAACCAGGGCGGCGCGCTGGTGCACGTCTACACCGATGGCAGCATCCACCTGAACCATGGCGGTACCGAGATGGGCCAGGGCCTGAACACCAAGGTCGCGCAGGTCGTGGCCGAAGTGTTCCAGGTGGATATCGACCGCATCCAGATCACCGCGACCAATACCGACAAGGTGCCGAACACCTCGCCAACCGCTGCTTCCAGCGGCACCGACCTGAATGGCAAGGCAGCGCAAAACGCGGCGCAAACCATCAAGCAGCGCCTGATCGAGTTTGCCGCAAGGCACTTCAAAGTCACTGAAGAGGATGTGGAGTTCAAGAACGGCCAGGTGCGCATCCGTGACCAGTACGTCTCCTTCGACGAGCTGATCCAGCAGGCCTATTTCGGCCAGGTTTCGCTGTCGTCCACCGGCTTTTACCGCACGCCGAAGATCTACTACGACCGCAGCCAGGCACGCGGCCGGCCGTTCTATTACTTCGCCTATGGCGCGGCGTGCTCGGAAGTGATCGTCGACACCCTGACCGGCGAGTACAAGATGCTGCGCAGCGACATCCTGCATGATGTCGGCGCCTCGCTGAACCCAGCCATCGATATCGGCCAGGTAGAAGGCGGCTTCGTCCAGGGCATGGGCTGGCTGACCATGGAAGAGCTGGTCTGGAACGACAAGGGCAAGCTGATGACCAGCGGCCCAGCCAGCTACAAAGTTCCAGCCGTGGCAGACATGCCGCTGGATCTGCGGGTCAAACTGGTGGAAAACCGCAAGAACCCCGAAGACACGGTGTTCCATTCCAAGGCCGTCGGCGAGCCGCCGTTCATGCTCGGCATTTCGGTCTGGTGTGCGATCAAGGATGCCGTCGCCAGCTTGGCCGACTACAAGGCCCAACCGAAGATCGACGCGCCAGCGACGCCCGAGCGGGTGCTCTGGGGTGTGGAACAGATGCGCAAGTTGAAGCAACACGCAGGCGCGCCTGCGACAACGGAGACCACGCCGGCCTGACGTAGGGTGGACACGCTTTGCTTGTCCACCTTCGGCGCAACATGATGTTTTCGGTGGAAGACGCTTCGCGGTCTTCCACCCTACGAAGGACAGAGCCATGAGCAATACCGCCTGGATCGAAGCACTCGCCGACCTGCAGCAACAAGGCGAACCCTGCGTGCTGGTCACCATCATCGAAGAGCGCGGCTCGACGCCACGCAATGCGGGCTCGAAGATGGTGGTCAGCCGCGAGCGCCTGTACGACACCATCGGTGGCGGCCATCTGGAATACAAGGCACAGGCGATTGCGCGGGAGATGCTTGAAAACCGCGTGCGTGATACGCGGCTGGAACGCTTTTCCCTGGGCGCGAGCCTCGGCCAGTGCTGTGGCGGCGCCACCGTGCTGCTGTTCGAACCCATGGGCCAACCGCAGGCGCATATTGCGGTGTTCGGTGCCGGCCACGTCGGCCGTGCACTGGTGCCGCTACTTGCCAGTCTGCCGTGCAAGGTGCGCTGGATCGATTCGCGCGAAAGCGAATTCCCGGCCCATATTCCTGCGGGAGTGGAGAAAGTGGTCAACGACGAGGTGGTCGACGAGGTGGCCGAGATGCCCGCCGGCAGCTACTTCATCGTCATGACCCACAACCACCAACTCGACCTGGAGCTGACCGCGGCCATCCTCGAACGTAACGATTTCACCTACTACGGGCTGATCGGCTCGAAGAGCAAGCGCGCCAAGTTCGAACACCGTCTGCGCGACCGTGGCTTCCAGCCTGACACCGTGCAACGCATGCGCTGCCCGATGGGTATCGCCGAAGTGAAGGGAAAGCTGCCGGTCGAAATTGCTGTATCCATCGCTGGCGAAGTGATCGCCATCTACAACGCCAACTTCGGTGAAAAGACCGTCGACGGTGAAAAGCCGGTGCCCATGCTTGTCCCTGCATCGCGTCGCTCGCAGGCGGGTTGAATTGCATCAAGGCATCAGCTCGCGGCGCGCGACGCTGCTGTAGGAGCGAGCTTGCTCGCGAATGGACTCAAGCTAAAGCTTCGCCAGCAACCTGGTTCCTACGAACAGAACCCAAGCCTCTGGAATTACCTGTTGATTCCGGGCCGGAACACTTACACCACGATTTTCGAGACTCACCATGCCCCAATCAAAAGCCTACCGTGCCGCCCTGCTCCACTGCCTTGCCGACCCGCGTGAGGTGGGCATCGAGCAATCTCACGAGTATTTCGAAGACGGCCTGCTGGTTGTCGAGGACGGTAAGGTCGTGCGCATCGGCGCCGCTGCCGACCTGCTACCAACGCTGTCGGCCGGCACCGAAGTGGTCGAGTACCCGGACGCGCTGATCACTCCCGGCTTTATCGACACCCATATTCACTATCCGCAAGTTGGCGTGATCGGCTCCTACGGCACCCAGCTGCTGGACTGGCTGGAAACCTACACCTTCCCCAACGAAGGGCGTTTCAGTGACATGGAGCATGCTCGCCAACAGGCCGACCTGTTCCTCGGCGAGCTGCTGCGCAACGGCACCACCACCGCACTGGTGTTCGGCACGGTGCACAAGCAGTCGGTGGATGCTTTCTTCGAAGCAGCGGAAAAACTCAACCTGCGGATGATTGCCGGCAAGGTGTTGATGGACCGCAATGCGCCGGACTTTCTCACCGACACGGCCGAGTCCGGCTATGCCGACAGCAAAGCGCTGATCGAACGCTGGCATAGCAAAGGCCGCCTGCATTACGCCGTGACCCCGCGCTTCGCACCGACCAGCACGCCAGAACAGCTGACGCTGGCCGGCAAGCTGTTTGCCGAATACCCCGACCTCTACATGCACACGCACATTTCCGAGAACAAGCAGGAGGTGGAGTGGGTCAAGGAGCTGTTCCCCGAGCGCAAGGGTTACCTGGACGTCTACGACCATCACGGTCTGATCGGCGCGCGCTCGGTCTTCGCCCACGGCATCCACCTCTGTGATGACGAATGCAAACGCCTCGGCGAGACCGGCTCGGCCGTGGCCTTCTGCCCCACGTCCAACCTGTTCCTCGGCAGCGGCCTGTTCGATCTGGCGAAGGTGGAAGGCTACGGCGTGAGGGTGGGTCTGGGCACGGACGTCGGCGGCGGCACCAGCTTCTCGCAACTGCAGAGCCTCAACGAGGCTTACAAGGTGTTGCAGCTGCAGGGCCAGAAACTCGATGCGTTCAAGGCGTTGTATCTCGCCACGCTCGGCGGGGCGCGAGCGCTGTATCTGGACGACAAGATCGGCAACCTGCAGCCCGGCAAAGATGCCGACTTCGTGGTGCTCGATTACAAGGCGACTCCCCTGATCGACTACCGCCTAAGCCAGGCCACGACGCTGCAGGAAAAACTCTTCGCCCTGATGATCCTCGGCGACGACCGCGCCGTGAAGGAAACCTACGCCGCCGGGGTTTCGGTTCACCAAAAGGCATCGTGAACGGTAGATCACTGACGCGATGATCAGTTGTCTCGCCAGCTACGCAACTTGCGTGCTCTAACGCGTGGATCGATGAAGCGTGATCCACCTTACGGTCGAAGCCACCGCCGGCGCTCGTAGGGTGGATGTCGCTTTCTACATCCACCGCCGGGACGCTCGTGGCTTGATGAGCGTGCGGATCGGTGACCTGTAATTCACCTCAAAGCTTGAAAGCCACGCAGCCATTCGTAGGGTCGATGTCGCTTTCTACAACCACCGCCACGTCGCACCGAGTTCGATCAACGCGTGGATCGCATGATCCGCCCTACCGCTTCAGCGCTGCCATCAGAGTGTCGAGGTTATGCTCGAACATGCCGAGATAGGTGCTGGCCGGCCCTTCGCTGGCCAGCGCATCGGAGTAAAGGGTGCCGCCGACTTTGGCGCCGGCTTCTTCGGCGATTTGCTCGATCAAACGCGGGTCACGGATGTTCTCGACGAACACCGCTCGTACACCTTCGCTGCGTAATTGACGGATCAACCCAGCCACCTCGGCTGCCGAAGGTTCGTCGTGGGTAGAAAGCCCCTGCGGCGCGATGAAATCCAGCTGCCAGGCCTGGCCCAGATAGCCGAACGCATCATGACTGGTGACGACCTTGCGCTGACTGGCCGGCAAGCTCGCGATCTGCGCATCGGCCCTCTTGAGCAAGGCATGCAGCCGGGCCAGGTAGGCGTCACGTCGCGCTTCATAGCCTTCGCGGTGATCCGGGTCGAGTTGCACGAGCGCCTTGGTGATGTTGCGCACGTAGATCTCGACGTTGGTCAGGCTCTGCCACGCATGCGGATCCGGTACCTGTTCGCCGTCTTCCTCCAGCATCAACGGAACGACGCCCGCGCCCGCATCGATGCGCTTGCCCGCAGGCTCGCTGCTGGCCAGCAGCCGCTCCAGCCAGGGTTCGAAACCGAGACCGTTAGCAACGATCAGGTCGGCCCGCAGCAGTGCTTTGGCGTCATCCGGGCTAGGTGCATAAACATGCGCATCAGCATCTGCGTCAACCAGGTTAGTCAGTTCAATCCGATCACCACCGACTTGCTGGGCAAGGTCAGCGAGAATGCTGAAGCTGGTGACGACATTGAGCTTTTCCTCGGCATGCAGTGAAAGCGGCAGCCACAGCGTGAGCACAAAAAACAGGTATCGCATGGTGAAACCTCAGACGGTGATGGGAAAAGCGCGCGAGCGCAGCAGGCCTTGAACAGGCCCAGCCACGACCGAAAACAGATAGAAGGCGCCGGCTAGCAGCACGATGCACGGCCCACTGGGCAGGCTGGCATGAAAGGAGAGCAGCAGCCCCAGCCATACGCACACGGCCCCAATCAGCGCGGCAAGCGGCAGCAGCACCGGCAACCGTCGGCTCCAGAAGCGCGCCGCAGCGGCAGGCAACATCATCAGCCCAACCACCATCAGCGCGCCGATGGCCTGGAAGCCGATAACCAGATTGAGCACGACCAGCGTGAGGAAGGCCGCGTGTGCCAACGGCCCGAAGCGGCTGACGCTACGCAGAAACAGCGGATCCAGGCTATCCAGCGCCAGAGCGCGGTAAGTCAGTGCAAGTACCAGCAGGCTGCACACAGCCGTGCCGAGCATGCCCACCAGTGTGGTCGTGTCGACCGCCAGTGCCGAGCCAAACAACAGGTGCAGCAGATCGAGCTTGCGACCCGCCAGTCCGAGCAGCAACACGCCACTGGCGAGCGAAATGGGATAGAGCGCAGCCAGACTGGCGTCTTCACGTAGGCCAGTTCGCCGACTGACCCAGGCCGCAGCGCCCGCCATTCCCAGCCCGGCGGCGAGGCCACCGAGGGTCAGCGCCGGCAGACTCAAACCAAACAACCAGAACGCCAATGCCGCGCCTGGCAAGATCCCGTGGGCGATGGCATCTCCGATCAGGCTCATCCGCCGCAGAATCAGAAAAACGCTCAGTGGTCCGGCACTGCATGCCAGCGCCACGCCACCGAACAGGGCGCGGCGCATGAAGGCGAATTCAGCAAATGGCGACCACAACACATCGAGCGTCACGCGACCTGCCCAAGCCGTTGACGGTCGGCCATGAACTGCTGGATGGGCGCGGCGATGCACCCGTTGCGCGCGATCAGCAAGCCGCCGCAGCGCTTTTCGCTAAGACCTGCAAGGTTGTGGCTGACGAGGACCAGAGTCCTTCCCTGCTGCCGCCAGCGCTCAATATGCTGCCAGAGCAAACGCAGCCCCACGTCATCCAGCGCCGCCTCTGGCTCATCCAGCAACAGCACCTGGGCGTCAGTCAGACTCAGACGCGCCAACAGCGCTCGCTGCAATTCCCCGCCGGACAACGCGTGCAGGCCCTGGGTTTGCAAATTAAATAGGCCCCAATCCGCCAACGTTTGTTTCAAACGTGTCTGGCGCTCGGCACGCCCGAGACGGCTACGCCAGAAACCGCCGCTGACCAGTTCAGCCAGGCGAATCGGAAATTGCCGGTCGACATGCTGCTGTTGAGGCAAATAAGACACCCCACCCAGAAGTGGAACGCCAATATCGATCCGCCCCGCAACCGGCCGATCCAGCCCGGCGATCACCTTGAGCAGACTGCTCTTTCCTGATCCATTGCTACCGATCACAGCCGTCAGGCTTCCAGCCTCCAGCGCGAGATCCAGCGGCGGCGTCAGCGCTCGCCCGGCCGCGCCCCATTGCAAACCATGGAATTGAATCATCATCACCTCGGATATTCCGGCACCCGCAACACACCGTTCGACCGTACAAGCGGAAGCGCCTAACGTACTGGTTATAACATAACATTATGCGCATCGAGATCGTCCCGCACAATGGTGATATGCACCGCTAGAGATTGAGGCGCAGCGCGGCGAGCCAGGCGGCACTAGGTACGAGTTGGAAAACGGATAGCGGGCCGACCAGCACCGTGTGCAGCCTCAAACGAACGAGACAGAAATTGGTGGGCTTTTTTGACTTAACGCTGGATGGCGGGACGTTTAGCGAAGCGCTGTCCGAAGGAGATGGAGCTCAGTGCAGAGCTGATAGAAAGGTGAGCGCGGACGCGAGAGCGGCGTCTCCAGCGGCTCGGCCGTCAGAGACGCACCGAGCCAATTCCACTTGAAGCTGGACGGAACCTAACGGGCTGTACGCGGCTTTTTCTTGGCCAGGGCCAGGTGCGAAAACACCGCATGGAGATCATCCGACGCGCTGTCTTCATCGAGGTTGAGCTTGCTGTCGATGTGATCCATGTGATGCATCATCAGGCGCACCGCCTTTTCGCTGTCTCGCGCGGCGATGGCGTCGATCAGCTCGTTGTGTTCATCGAACGAGCAATGTGAGCGATTGCCGCTTTCGTACTGCGCGATGATCAGTGAGGTCTGCGACACCAGGCTGCGTTGGAAGCTCACCAGCGGCGCGTTCTTCGCCGCTTCGGCCAGCTTCAGATGAAACTCCCCGGAAAGACGGATTCCAGCGCCGCGATCGCCGCGGGCGAAACAGTCCTGCTCGTCGGTCACCATTTGCCGTAGCTCGCTCAGCTGCTCAGCGCTGGCATGTTGCACGGCCAGCTCGGTAATCGCGCGTTCCACCATGCGCCGGGCAAAGAAGATCTGCCGCGCTTCATCGACGCTCGGGCTGGCAACTACCGCGCCGCGATTGGGCCGCAGCAGCACCACGCCTTCATGGGCCAGCCGTGACAAGGCGCGACGAATGATGGTGCGACTCACGCCGAAAATCTCGCCCAACGCCTCTTCGCTGAGCTTGGTGCCCGGTGCCAGGCGCTGTTCAAGGATTGCATCAAAGATGTGGGCGTAAACGATGTCGTCCTGGGTCCCGGTACGGGCCTTGCCGCTTCGTGTCGGCTTTTTCAGAGGCTGCAACTGTTCGTTCATGGTGACTCGCGTCGGAATTGTCGGCAGATCGAACTTTACTGCCTTTCGTTACGCAGCTGGGAGTCGCCAACAGCGAAACAAGGAAATAAAGCGCTTTTTATTGTGCACAATCAGTGAATCCAGAAATATTCCAGAATGTCGAGAAGACGCCCTACTGCGTGCTCTTTCACCTCAACATTGCTTAGCGGGAACAGCGAATACGCCAAAGTCACCGAAATGCCTGTTGCATTTCTTGTATACAAAAGCATAATCGCGTCAAGCCTTTCTGACCTTTCGGTCAACAAACCGAATGAAAGCGCCCCACCATCACCTGCCCTCGAGAGCACTGCTCTAGGTGATAGACAACAAGAACGATGAGGAACACCTTGTGGAAACCACCAAGCAGGAACAGCCGGCCCTCGGCCTGCAGCCGAAAAACCCCGGCTTGCTCGACCGATTCTTCAAACTCAGTGCTCACCGAACCACTATCAAGACAGAGTTGCTAGCCGGCCTGACGACCTTCGTCACCATGGCTTACATCATCTTCGTCAACCCGAACATCATGGCCGATGCGGGTATCGACCACGGCGCCGCATTCGTTGCCACCTGCATCGGGGCGGCCCTCGGCTGCCTCTTGATGGGCCTGTACGCCAACTGGCCGGTGGGCCTGGCACCGGGCATGGGCCTCAACGCGTTCTTCACCTATACCGTGGTTGGCGAGATGGGCTACAGCTGGGAGATCGCCCTTGGCGCGGTGTTCATCTCCGGCATCCTGTTCATGATCATGAGCCTGTCCAGCCTGCGCGAATGGTTGCTCAACAGCATTCCAATGAGCCTGCGCTTCGCCATGGGCGCCGGGGTCGGGTTGTTTCTCGGGCTGATTGGCCTCAAGACCGCAGGCATCGTTGTCGACAGCCCGGCCACCCTGCTGACCATGGGTTCGTTCGGCGAGCCCACTGCCCTGCTCGCGGCGGTGTGCTTCCTGATGATCGCCGTGCTCAGCCACCGCAACGTCTTCGGTGCCATCCTGCTGAGCATGCTGGTGGTGACCGGCATCGGCTGGGCAATGGGTCTGGTCGAGTACAACGGCGTGGTGTCGATGCCGCCCAGCCTGGCGCCGACCTGGCTGGCGATGGATATCGCCGGCGCGCTGAATGTCGCGATGGTCAGCGTGATCCTCGCGTTCCTCTTCGTGAACATGTTCGATACCGCCGGCACCCTGATGGGCGTCGCGCACCGTGCGCACCTGGTGGATGAGGACGGCAAGATCCAGAACCTCTCCCGCGCGCTGAAAGCCGACAGCACGTCCAGCGTCGTGGGTGCCTTCGTAGGCTGTCCGCCGGTGACCAGCTATGTGGAAAGCGCTTCAGGCGTTGCCGCGGGCGGACGCACCGGCTTGACTGCGGTGACCGTCGGCGCACTGTTCCTTATCGCGATGTTCTTCGCGCCGCTGGCCGGCATGATCCCTGCCTATGCAACTGCGGGGGCGTTGATTTACGTCGCGATGCTGATGATGAGCGGTCTGGCCAATATCGACTGGAAGGATCACACCGACACCATTCCGGCTATCGTCACCGTGGTGATGATGCCGCTGACCTTCTCCATCGCCAATGGCATCGCGCTGGGGTTCCTGACCTATGCAACGCTCAAGCTGCTGACCGGACAACGCGACAAGGTCTCGATCAGCCTGTACGTGTTGTGCGTGATCTTCATCGCCAAGTTCGCCTTTCTTTAATCAGGCGAACCAGTGGCCCCACCGTTCCGGCGGTGGGGCTTTTTGACGTTTTGATGCCTGCGGATTGCGGTTGGTAGAACTGTGGTGGTGATACAACTTGCCCCACCGTCACAGCCGCGTGGTAGCTCACCCCGCTACGTACATTTTTTATTGCCTACCGAGGAGTGCCGAAATGAGCCTGGAAACCTGGTTGTTGTTTGCGAGCGCGGCGCTGGTGGTCATCCTGATCCCCGGCCCGCTGTCGCTGCTGATGATCAGCAACAGTCTCAACTACGGACTCCGCCGTTCCTGGCCGGCCTTCGTAGGCGGCGTCAGCGCCTCGATCTGTCTGCTCTGCGCCTCGGCGTTGGGGCTTGGGGCGCTACTGCTGGCGTCCGAGCAGGTATTCAGCGTTCTGAAAATCATCGGCGCCTTCTACTTGTTCTATCTGGCCTGGCAGAGCTGGCAGGAATCTCGCCGCCCCGCCAACGCCCCCAGTGTGGCGACCGCTGAGGTCAGCCCGCGCTTTCACCAGCTGTTCTGGCGCGCGTTTGGCCTGGGCGCCAGCAACCCGAAAGACATCCTGTTCTTTGCGGCCTTCCTGCCGCAATTCCTCAGTGCGGATCGGCCCTTCATGCCGCAGCTGCTGGTGATGATCCTGACCTGGGCGGTGCTGGACCTCTGCTGCAAGCTGGCGTACGGGCTGGGGGCGCATGGCGCGGCGCGCTACCTGCGCACCGGGAAGGGGCAGGTTTGGTTCAACCGAACCAGCGCTGCGCTGTTTGGAGGCGCGGGAGCGGCTTCTTTGATGAGTCGGTGAGGGTTCCATGAAGCGGTGGGTAAGCTTCGCGCTAGCCACCCTCCTGGCCTGACCCAACAGCGGTCAGACGCCACCCAACGCCCACCTCAAAAAAAACCCGCCTTAGAGGCGGGTCCGGGGACTCAGGGGAGTCAAGGTTTCACGCATGGGAGAGGTAACCGCCGTACCGATAACGGCACGGCAGATGCCATCAGCTGCCTCGATAGGTCGAGTAGCTGTACGGCGAAATCAGTAGCGGCACGTGGTAATGATCCTGCTCGGCGCTGATGCCGAAGCGCAGTACCACCACGTCGAGAAAAGCCGGCTCGGGCAGCGTTACGCCGCGTCCGCGGTAATAGTCGCCCGCCGAGAACTGCAGCTGATAGACGCCGGAACGATAGTCGTCACCGTCCAGCAGAGGTGAATCGCAGCGGCCATCGCTGTTGGTCTGGCGCGTGGTCACCAGCTCCAGGCGTTCGCCTTCAACGCGATAGAGTTCAATGCGGATATTGCTGCCTGGGCAGCCGTGAGCGGCATCCAGTACATGAGTAGTCAAACGTCCCATAGATTCCAGCATCAGCGATTGGCCGCCAATGCCCGCCTCCTCTTGGTGGGTGAGTGGTGGAGTGAGCCGAGCATAGCATCCCGCAAGAAAAAACAAAGACAGTTTCAGCAAAAATTGTACACAGTTTATAATTCCTCACCTTGGCTCAGTTCCTGCTGGTCAGCATCGGATGGCAAGGCTCTGGCTGGCCGACTGTGCAATGAACACCATGAGGTGAATGCCAAGACCCCAGGTTCAGACGGTCAGCTTGTCGAGATTTTTCATTTACAAACCGCAAAACGTTTTGTATACAATTGAGCCATGACGGTTGCCCGCACTTTACAGCGGCAACCCGCGGATCAAACAAGGAATAACAACAGTGAGCGCAGACTACCCTCGCGACCTCATCGGCTATGCCGAGAATCCACCCCATCCGCAATGGCCGGGCAATGCCCGTATCGCCCTGTCGTTCGTGCTCAACTACGAAGAAGGCGGCGAGCGTTGCTTACTGCATGGCGACAAGGAGTCCGAAGCCTTCCTGTCCGAGATGGTGTCAGCCCAGCCCCTGCAGGGCGTGCGCAACATGAGCATGGAGTCGCTCTACGAATACGGTAGCCGTGCCGGGGTATGGCGCCTGCTCAAGCTGTTCCGCAAGAACGACATTCCGCTCACGATCTTCGCCGTAGCGATGGCGGCGCAGCGTCATCCGGACGTGATCAAGGCCATGGCCGCCGACGGGCACGAGATCTGCAGCCATGGCTATCGCTGGATCGACTACCAGTACATGGATGAAGCGCAAGAGCGCGAGCACATGCAGGAAGCCATCCGCATCCTTACCGACATCACCGGCGAGCGTCCGCTGGGCTGGTACACCGGCCGCACCGGGCCGAACACTCGCCGGCTGGTGCGCGAGGAAGGCGGCTTCCTCTATGACTCCGATACTTATGACGACGACCTGCCCTACTGGGACCCGGAATCGACGCCCGACAAGCCACACCTGGTGATCCCCTACACGCTGGACACCAACGACATGCGTTTCACCCAGGTGCAGGGCTTCAATACCGGTGACGACTTCTTCAATTACCTGAAGGATGCGTTCGACGTGCTCTATGCCGAAGGCTGTGAAGGCGCGCCAAAGATGCTGTCCATTGGCATGCACTGCCGCTTGCTGGGCCGTCCCGCACGTCTTGCCGCGCTGCAGCGCTTCATCGAGTACGCCAAGGGCCACGAGCAGGTATGGTTCGCCCGCCGTGTCGACATAGCCCGCCACTGGCACTCGACTCACCCGCTTACTCAGGAACGCAGCCTATGACCCCGTTCAAGACCATCAAGCCGTCCACCCTGGACCGCGACGCCTTCATCTCGACCTTCGCTGATGTCTACGAGCACTCGCCGTGGGTTGCCGACACTGTTTATCAGGCCGGGGTGGACGAGACGCTGGACTACGTCGAGGTGATGCACACCCGCATGTCGCAGGCGATGTTGTCAGCCCACCATGACACCCAGCAGGCATTGATCAACGCTCACCCGGACCTTGCCGGCAAGGCAGCGGTACGCGGCGAGTTGACTGCATCGAGCACCGCTGAGCAGGCCGGTGCCGGGATTCATGAATGCACGGCTGAAGAGTTCGCCCGCTTTACCGAACTGAACGATGCCTACAAGGCCAAGTTCGGCTTCATCTTCATCATGGCGGTCAAGGGCAGTAACCGGCACCAGATCCTCGCCGCTTTCGAGGAACGCATGCACAACTCGCAAGAGCAGGAATTCGCCCGCGCCCTGGCCGAAATCAACAAGATCGCCCTGTTCCGTCTGCAGGCGATGTAAGCACGCACCATCAGACGACACGAAGAGAAGAACAACGTATGAAAAGCTACGCCGTACCCTTCGAAAAATACGTCAACCTGGCCGACGCCCGCCTGGGCACCAAGGCCATCTCCGTCACTGACGACTGGTTCGCCGACGTCAACCGGCTGTTCCAGCCGACGCCGGCCGTATGGAAGGAGGGCGTTTTCGATGACAACGGCAAGTGGATGGACGGCTGGGAGTCGCGCCGCAAGCGCTTCGAAGGCTACGACCACGCGGTCATTCGCCTCGGCGTGCCCGGCTCGATCAAGGGCGTCGACATCGACACCAGCTTCTTCACCGGCAACTTCCCGCCGTCCGCCTCACTGGAAGCCTGCTTCCTCGCCGAAGGCGACCCGGACGACAACACCCAGTGGACTGAGATCCTTCCTGCGGTAGAGCTGCAAGGCAACAGCCATCACTACCACGAGATCGCGTTCGACAAGCCGGTCAGCCACCTACGCTTCAACATCTACCCGGATGGTGGTGTCGCTCGTCTGCGCGTGCACGGCATTCCGTACCGCGACTGGAGCACGGTTGGCGACAACGAGCAGCTCGACCTGGCCTCGGCGCTCAACGGCGGCCGCGCACTGGCCTGTTCCGACGAGCATTTCGGTCGCATGAGCAACATCCTCAACCCGGGTCGTGGCATCAACATGGGCGACGGCTGGGAAACCGCCCGCCGCCGCACGCCGGGCAACGATTGGGTCATCGTCGCGCTGGGCACCCCTGGCGAAATCGAGCGCATCGTCGTCGACACCCTGCACTTCAAAGGCAATTACCCGGACAGCTGCAACATCCAGGCGGCCTTTGTTAAAGGCGGCACCGACAGCCAGATCGAGACCCAGAGCCTGTTCTGGCGTGAACTGTTGCCGAGCCAGAAGCTGGAAATGCACGCCGAACACGAGTTCAGCGAGCAGATCGCCAAGCTTGGTCCGATCACCCACGTGCGCCTGAACATCTTCCCGGACGGCGGTGTGAGCCGGCTGCGGTTGTTTGGCAAGGCGGCGCGCTAAGGGCGCAACTTGTAGGGCGGGCTTGCTACCTGACCGTCGATGACTACGTCGCGGAGGGCTGAAGCGGAGCGCCGCCCGGCCCACCCTACAGACGGCATCGGCCAGATTCCCGCCGCCGACATAGAGACATAACCCTGTAGGAGCGAGCTTGCTCGCGAATGACGCAACCGAGGATCGCGAGCAAGCTCGCTCCTACATTTTCCAGATAACGAGCACAGCATGCGCACACTCAAGATCGAACCGCTGACCAAGGAAGCCTTTGCCCCCTTCGGTGATGTCATCGAAACCGAAGGCAGCGACTACTTCATGATCAACAACGGTTCCACCCGCCGCTATCACAAGCTGGCGACGGTCGAGACCGCGCAGCCGGACGACCAGGCCATCATCAGCATTTTCGCCGCCGACGCGCTGGAAATGCCGCTGGTCATTCGCATGCTCGAAAGACACCCGCAGGGCAGCCAGGCTTTCATTCCGCTGCTCGGCAACCCCTTTCTGGTCGTGGTCGCGCCACCTGGCGATGCACCTGTACCGGGTAACGTCCGCGCCTTCCGCAGCAACGGCAGGCAGGGCGTCAATTACCACCGCGGCGTCTGGCACCACCCGGTGCTGACGATCGAAAAGCGGGATGAATTCCTGGTGGTCGATCGCAGCGGTTCTGGCAACAACTGCGACGAGCATTTTTTCACCGAGGACGAGCAGCTTCTCCTCGACCCCCACCGGGACTCCGGCCAGGCAACCGATTGATCAGCGCGGGCATGACCGGCGCGGCTATGGACTAGCCGACACCAGACATGCGTGCTTCAGAACAAGCGGAACACTTGCGACGAGTCGAATAAGAAGAAACAACGGTTGGCGTGCCAGCCGTGCAAGAGGTAATTATCGTGGAAGCACATTTGACCGAATGGCTGAACCTTACTGTTCGCTGGATACACATGATCGTCGGCATCGCCTGGATCGGTGCGTCGTTCTATTTCGTCTGGCTGGAAAACAACCTTAACCGCGCCAACCCCCGCGACGGCCTGTCGGGCGATCTCTGGGCGATTCACGGCGGCGGCATCTACCACCTGGAAAAGTACAAGTTGGCACCGCCGCAGATGCCGGACAACCTGCACTGGTTCAAGTGGGAGGCCTACACCACCTGGCTGTCGGGCGTGACCCTGCTGATGGTGGTCTACTACCTCAACCCTTCGCTCTACCTGATCGCGCCTGGCAGTGATCTGGCGCCGGCCATGGCTATTGCCATCGGTTTCGGCTCGCTGATCGTCGGCTGGTTCGTCTATGACCTGCTCTGTGACTCGCCGCTTGGCAAGAAGCCCGCACTGCTCGGTCTGATCCTGTTCGTCTTGGTGATCTTCGCTGCGTGGGCCTATTCGCAGGTCTTCAGCGGACGTGCGGCGTACATCCACACCGGCGCGCTGATCGGAACCATCATGGTCGGCAACGTGTTCCGCATCATCATGCCGGCACAACGTGCGCTGGTCGCTGCCATCGAGCAGAATCGCACGCCGGACCCATTGCTGCCCGCCAAGGGCCTGCTGCGCTCGCGCCACAACAACTACTTCACCTTGCCGGTGCTGTTCATCATGATCAGCAACCACTTCCCGAGCACCTACGGCAGCCAGTACAACTGGCTGATCCTGGCCGGTATCTCGGTACTGGCGGTGCTGGTGCGTCACTACTTCAACACCCGTCATGACAGCAATCGCTTCGCCTGGACACTGCCTGCTGCGGCAGTCGGCATGATCTGTCTGGCGTTCGTCACTGCGCCGAACCGCCAGGGTGGCGTGCCCAATGCGGTGCCAACCAGCCCGCGCGAGCAAAGCCTCGAAGCCCAACAGGCCGCTGCCGCAGCACCGGCCGCGCAAGCCGGCAACAGCGAGTTTGCCGTGGTTCATCGGGTGATCAACGAGCGCTGCACCGTTTGCCACGCCGCGCAGCCGAGCAGCCCGCTGTTCAGCGCAGCGCCGGCAGGCGTGATGTTCGATACGCCTGAGCAGATCCGCCTGCAGGCTGCGAAGATTCATGCGCAAGCCGTGGCCAGCCAGATCATGCCGCTGGGCAACATGACCAACATGACCCAGGAAGAGCGCGACTTGCTCGGTGCCTGGATCGACAAGGGCGCGCCGATCGACTGATCGCCGCTCACCAGCCGCGCTTTCGAGCGCGGCTTTTTTTCACCTCTTCAACGCTCAAGCCGCTCTGCACCAGGCGAGGCCTCAGCTCAACCCGAAATCAAGCCCAGCGGACGGCGACAGCCGAAACCCCGAGCACCCTATACCCGGCCCCGCTCGTTCGGCGGGGCCACCGCGACCATCCAATAACAAAAGCGTCCGAGGTGTTTTTGCATGAACGATGTGACCGAGCGGGAGACCGCACCCGCCACAGAGAAGCGGCTGCCCTTGCTGCAGATGCTGCTGGTGAGTTTCCAGCATGTGCTGCTGATGTATGGCGGCGCGGTTGCCGTCCCGCTGATCGTGGGGCAGGCAGCAGGGCTGTCTCGTGAGGAGATCGCCTTCCTGATCAACGCCGACCTGCTGGTAGCGGGCATCGCCACGGTCGTGCAATCGATGGGCATCGGGCCGGTGGGCATCCGCATGCCGGTGATGATGGGCGCCAGCTTCGCGGCGGTCAGCAGCATGGTAGTGATGGCCGGCATGCCCGGCGTGGGCATGACCGGAATTTTCGGCGCGACCATCGCAGCCGGCTTCTTCGGCCTATTGATCGCGCCGTTCGTGTGCAAGATTGTGCGCCTGTTTCCGCCGCTGGTGACGGGCACCGTGATCACCGCCATCGGCCTCTCGCTGTTCCCGGTGGCGGTGAACTGGGCGGGTGGTGGCAGCGGCACCGGTCAGTTCGGCGCCCTGCCCTACCTCGGCGTGGCGGCAGCTGTGCTGGCGGTTATCCTGCTGATCAATCAGTTCATGCGCGGCTTCTGGGTCAACGTTTCAGTCCTGGTGGGCATGGCCTTGGGCTATGTGCTGGCCGGCAGTCTGGGCATGGTCGACCTGTCCGGCATCAGCGCTGCACCAGCATTTCAGGTGGTTACGCCGAATCACTTCGGTGCGCCGCAGTTCCTGCTCGCACCGATCCTGTCGATGTGCCTGGTGGTGGTGATCATCTTTGTCGAGTCCGCCGGCATGTTCCTCGCGCTGGGCAAGATCACCGGTCAGGAAGTGGACCCGAAGCAACTGCGCCGCGGCCTGTTGTGCGATGCCGGGGCGACTTTTCTCGCCGGTTTCATGAACACCTTCACCCACTCCTCCTTTGCCCAGAACATCGGCCTGGTGCAGATGACCGGCGTACGCAGCCGCTACGTCACGGCCATTGCCGGGCTGTTCCTGATCAGCCTGAGCCTGCTGCCCAAGGCTGCATTCATGGTGGCTTCGATTCCGGCGGCGGTGCTGGGCGGCGCCGGCATCGCCATGTTCGGCATGGTCGCGGCCACTGGTATCAAGATTCTTCAGGAAGCTGACATCGGTGACCGTCGAAACCAACTGCTGGTGGCGGTGAGCATCGGCCTCGGGATGGTGCCGGTAGTCCGCCCTGAGTTCTTTGCGCATCTGCCGCATTGGATGGAGCCGATCACCCACAGCGGTATCGCGGTGGCGACGCTCAGCGCGGTGACCCTCAACCTGCTGTTCAACGTGCTCGGTGGCGCCGAACGCCAGGCGCTCACAGGCGCTGCGCATCACTGACAAACCCGTTCCGTGTCAGCCCCCAGGCCCGCCATGTGCGGGCCTGATTTTTTCTGCCTTGCTTTATTCTCCAGGCGCCTGACACTCGACAAGCACCGCACCACCGTTAAAATGCCCCGCCGCCCTATCCCCGCCCGCCCGAACGAGAAGGTCTGACCCATGATCGAAGCAACCTGGATCGCCTTCGCATTCATCCTCGGCCTTGCGACACGCTCGATCGGGCTGCCACCCCTGATTGGTTATCTGGCCGCCGGCTTTGCCCTCGCCGCCTTTGGCGAACATTTCGGGGTCGGCCCGACCGACAGTGTGATTCTCGAGCACCTCGCGCACCTGGGCGTGCTGCTGCTGCTGTTCACGGTCGGTCTCAAGCTCAAGCTGAGCAACCTGGTGCGCCGCGAAGTCATCGGCGGCAGCCTGCTCCACTTCGGCATATCCAGCCTGGTGGTACTGCCGGCGATTCTGCTGTTTCTCGACACCAGCTGGCGCGACAGTCTGTTGCTGGCGATCGCCCTGTCGTTCTCCAGTACCGTACTGGCCGCGAAAGTGCTGGAAGGCAAACGCGAACTGCGCGCCTTTCATGGCCGTGTCGCCATTGGCGTCCTGATCATTCAGGACCTGATCGCTTTGGTGGTGATGAGCATCGCCAGCGGAAAGGTGCCGTCAGCCTGGGCGCTGCTGGTGTTTGGCCTTCCGCTGCTGCGCCCGCTGCTGTTCCGCCTGCTCGATCACAGCGGCCACGAGGAACTGATGGTGTTGCTGGGGCTGATGCTGGCGCTGGTCGCCGGCGGTCTCGGCTTTGAATATGTGGGCCTGAGCTCCGAGCTGGGCGCGCTGGCCTTCGGTGCGATGCTGGCCAAACACAAGCGCGCCACCGAGCTGTCCAATTCACTCTGGGCGATCAAGGAAGTCTTCCTGGTCGGGTTCTTTCTGCAGATCGGCATCGGTGGTCTGCCGGACATGAACGCCATGCTCTTTGCCGGCGCAGTAGCACTGCTGTTGCCGCTCAAGGGCGCGCTGTTCTTTTTCCTGTTCCTGCTGTTCCGCCTGCGCGCGCGCAGTGCCTTTCTCAGCGCTGCAAGCCTGACCAACTACAGTGAGTTCGGCCTGATTGTCGCCAGCGTGGTGCTGCCGCAATGGCTTACCCCACTGGCCATCACCGTGGCCCTGTCGTTTGTTGTCTCTGCTCAGCTCAACCGGATTTCACACCCGCTCTACGACCGCTTTGCCAGACGCCTGATTCCTCTGGAGCGCAACACACGCCACCCAGACGAACAGCCGGTGTCGCTGGGCGACGCGCAGATCCTGATCATGGGTATGGGCCGCACCGGCCGCGCCGCCTACGACCATTTGCAGAATCAGGGCTGGCGATTGATCAGTCTCGATTCCGACCCGGTAACCGTAGAAAAGAGCAGCGAGAAAGGCCGCCACGTACTGTTCGCTGACGCCGAAGACCAGATGTTCTGGGAGAGCCTGGAGATGAACAAGGTCGAGGCGGTGATCCTGGCGATGAACGATGCGGAAGCGAAGATCATTTCTACCCGCAAGCTGCGTGGCAAAGGTTTTGATGGGCTGATCGTCTCCCACGCGATGTACGAAGACATCGCCCAGCAGATCGAGGAGGCCGGCGCGGATCGCACTTACCTGACCATGAGCGAAGCCGGTGCCGGCCTGGCCGAGAACGTCGCGCGGGAGCTGCAGCCAAACCGCTGACTGACATTGAATCAAGCCCCACCCAGCGGGCAACCACTGCCCTGCCAGCACAATTGTGCACAATCGTTAAATTAATTGTTTCAACAGCTGTTCACAGGTTGGTATAGTCGAGCCCAACCTGACCGAACGAACAGCTTTTCGACGGTCAGGCTACGAGGTCCGTGCAGCCTCGGAAGCCCATGACCGAACAATAACGAATGGCAGGCTTGACTCATGACCGCAACCGAATCCAGGAGCGGTGACGCTCCCAACCAGGACCTGATCTATCAGCTCGAAGATCGCCCGGGTCCGATCCCCGCTACATTCGCCGCGATACAGCACGTACTCGCCAGCTTCGTCGGCGTCATCACACCGACACTGATCATCGGCAGCGTGCTGGGGTTGGGCGACTATGTCCCCTACCTCGTGAGCATGGCGCTGTTCGTCTCGGGCCTCGGCACCTTTATCCAGGCCAAGCGCATCGGGCCGATCGGCGCCGGCATGCTTTGTCTGCAGGGCACCAGCTTCGGCTTTCTCAGCGTGATTCTGGCGGCCGGCTTTATCGTCAAGAATCGGGGTGGCAGCCCGGAAGACATCCTAGCCACGCTGTTCGGCGTCGGCTTCTGCGCAGCCTTCGTCGAAATCGCCGTCAGCCGCTATATCGATAAACTGCGCCGAATCATCACGCCGGTGGTCACCGGCACCATCATCAGCCTGATGGGTCTGTCGCTGATCAAGGTCTCGATGACCGACATTGCCGGTGGCTATGGCGCGGAAAACCCCGGAGCGCTGCCTAACCTTGCGCTGGCCGGGTTGGTCCTCGGCACCATCATCGTCCTCAATCGCTTTGGCCTCCCCTTGCTGCGCTTGTCGGCGGTAATCGTGGCGCTGGTGGTGGGCTACGCGGCCGCCTGGATGATGGGCATGGTGGATTTTTCCAGCCTGGCCGCCTTGCCGGCAGTCAGCGTGCCGCAACCGTTCAAGTTCGGCTTTGCCTTCGATTGGATGGCCTTCATCCCCATCGCGGTGATCTTTCTGATTACGCCGCTGGAGACAGCCGGTGATCTGACCGCTAACTCGATGATCTCGCGTGAGCCGGTCAAGGGCCCGCTGTACATGAAGCGCATCAAGGGCGGCATTCTCGGCGACGGTTGCAGCTCGCTGCTGGCCGCGACCTTCAACAGCCTGCCGATGACCACCTTCAGCCAGAACAACGGCGTGATACAGCTGACCGGCGTCGCCAGTCGCCATGTGGGTCTGTATATCGCCGGCATCCTGATCTTGCTGGCGCTGTTCCCGGTGGTCGGTGGCGTGTTGCAGCTGATGCCCAAGCCGGTACTCGGCGGCGCCACGCTGATCATGTTCGGCACAGTCGCGATCGCAGGCATCAAGATCCTCGCCGAAGCCGGCCTCAACCGTCGCAACATGCTGATCGTGGCAATCTCGCTGGGCCTGGGCCTGGGCGTAGCCGCCGTACCGGATGTGCTGACCAACCTGCCCGACGTGCTAAAGAACATCTTCGGCTCACCCATCACCATCGGTGCCTTCAGCGCGATCCTGCTCAACTTCTTTCTTCCGCGCGAGCCGGAAGAGATGGATGACTACGATCCGGACAACCTGATCGAGGACACGGTCGGCACCAACACCCTGGCCGTGAATATCCCCGATTACTCGAAGGTCCATCCAAAAGCCACCACCACCGACCCATCGGCCCAGCTGACGCCTACGGGTTGACGGCTCCGGCGCCCGGCCTACGCGCCGGGCACCTCACCTGCATTCATCACAACAACAAAACCAAAGGGTATCAACATGACCTTCAAGCGCACTTCACTGTCGCTGGCGATGGCCGGCTGCCTGCTGTCCGCCCCGGCCTTTGCCGATGGCATGCTTCACTGGCAGAACAACAGCCTCAGCTATCTCTATGGCAAGGATTTCAAGATCGACGCCGGCGAGATCCAGCAAACCGTGACCTTCGAGCACGCCAGCGGCTGGAGCTGGGGCGACATGTTCCTGTTCGTCGATAACAAGTGGTACAACGGCTTGTCAGGCGAGGAAGGACACACCTACTACGGCGAATTCAGCCCGCGCCTGTCGCTCGGCAAACTGAGCGGCCAGGATGTGAGCTTCGGCCCGGTCAAGGACGTGTTGCTGGCAGCCACCTACGAGCGCGGCGAAAGCAGCGCCGGCCGTCCCAATCAGACCTATCTGCTAGGCCCGGCTGTCGACCTCGATGTGCCCGGCTTCGATCGTCTGGCCATCAACGTGTATTACCGCAAGCCCGACGGCACCACCCGCCGCGCCTCCGGCCAGTGGCAGGTCACCCCGACCTGGGCGATGACCTTCCCGGTCGGCAAGTCAGACATCCTGTTCGACGGATTCATCGACTGGGTGGTCAACGACGCCGGTTCGGAAAGCAGCGGTGACTTCATGTCGAAGAACCTGCACATCAACCCGCAGATCAAGTACGACCTGGGCAAGGCGCTGGACGGCGAGCCAGGCAAACTCTACGTCGGTATCGAATACGACTACTGGTCTGACAAATACGGCATCGAAGACGGTGGTTTCGTCAGCGATCTGGTCGGGGGCACCAACCAGAACACCGCCAGTCTGCTGGTCAAAGCGCACTTCTAAGCCAGCTGGCGCAAGGGTGTGGAACAAAAAAGCAGCCGAAACAGACTGTGTGAAAACCTAGCGGTCTGAACGGTGGTTAGAGAAAATGCCCGTATCGTGAGATACGGGCATTTTTCGT
>JAKUTK010000028.1 GCA_022448005.1 Pseudomonas sp. | reverse complement strand
AACCCCTGGGATGCTGTGGACGTAGGCTTCGTCGAGCGTTTTCCGGTGACGTTGACGCTGCCTCAACTGAAGGCGCAGCCGGCGCTTTCGCAGATGCCGCTCGTCAAGAAAGGTAGTCGCCTCTCGGTCATGCCTGTTACCGAGACGGAATGGCAGGCCGTGCTTTCACTCCGTTGACTCAGAAAGCCGCCCCTAGAACCACGACTACTGAATGATCAGATTGTTGAACAGCAGGTCGTCGACCAAGGGCTTGCCTTCTTCTTGCGTCAACACCGCCTGCACCTGTTTGAGCGCTTCCTGACGTAACGCTTCCTTGGCTTCGACCGAGCCGAGACTGGCGTCCGTTTGCTGGGAAAACAGTATGACCAGCTGATTCCGAATGAGCGGCTCATGGTGCTTGACCTTGGCCTCGGCTTCGCTACCGGTCACTCGCAGCGCGATATCTGCCTTGTAGTACTTGAGCTTACCGTCGGAACCATAGTTGCCGACCAATGCGGGTACCAGCCCGTAGTAAATGGTCTTTGAAGCTGCACCCTCTTCGGGCTCGGGGGAGTTGGCGAATACGGGCAGCGCGAGGCCCAGGGCCAGACAGAGAAGAATGATGCGTTTCACAGGACTGCTCCTAGGGCTATTGGCGCCAGCATACCCAGTGATACGCACGGACCCAAGCCCAGCCTTATGAATTGCCATCAGAGCCGAACATGCTCGTTGCGTCGACCGAGCAGCCTTCTAGACTGACCGGACACAACCCAGGCCATGAGTGCCATCAGTCCAGATACGACAATAAAAGGAAACTCGATGAAAGCTGTCCTGTGCAAAGCATTCGGCCCGGCCGAAAATCTCGTCGTAGAAGAGTGCGACAGCCCTCAGATCAAGAAGGGCGACGTGCTGCTCGATGTGCACGCAGCGGGCGTCAACTTCCCAGACACACTGATCATCGAGGGCAAGTATCAATTCAAGCCACCATTTCCGTTTTCACCCGGCGGCGAGGCGGCTGGGGTGGTCGCGGCCGTAGGCGAAAAGATTACGCACCTGAAGGTCGGTGACCGCGTCATGGGGCTGACCGGCTGGGGCAGTTTCGCTGAACAGGTCGCGGTACCTGGGCACAACGTATTGCCGATCCCTCAGGAGATGGATTTCGAGACCGCCGCGGCTTTTAGCATGACCTACGGCACCTCGATGCATGCACTGAAGCAGCGCGCCAACCTGCAGCCGGGCGAAACCTTGCTGGTTCTCGGTGCGTCCGGCGGGGTCGGCCTGGCTGCCGTAGAGATCGGCAAGGCAATGGGGGCAAAAGTCATTGCCGCCGCCTCGACTGCCGAGAAGTTGGAAGTGGCAAAAAAAGCAGGAGCTGACGAACTCATCAACTACAGCGAAACCAGCCTCAAGGAAAAGCTGAAAGAGCTTACTGCTGGCCAGGGCGTCGACGTCATCTACGACCCGGTTGGCGGCGCACTGTTCGAGGAAGCGTTTCGTAGCATCGCCTGGAATGGTCGCATGCTGGTGGTCGGTTTCGCAGCAGGAGATATCCCTTCTCTTCCCGCTAACCTGCCACTGCTGAAAGGCGCCTCGCTTGTGGGTGTGTTCTGGGGATCCTTTGCCCAACGGCAGCCACACGACAACGCGGCCAACTTCAAGCAGCTATTCGCATGGCACGCCGAGGGCAAGCTGAAGCCACTGGTGTCGCAGACATTTGCCCTGGAACAGGCAGCCGATGCAATCAATACGCTGGGGCAGCGCAAGGCGGTGGGCAAGCTGGTCGTGAAGGTTCGCTAAAGAGGAATCGCTCATTGCACAACGTTGTGTGCAACGAGCGACAGCCGCCGAATCAATGGGCGGTAGCTGGAGCCTCACCGCCCTGCTGCATGCGGGCCATTTCCTGGGCATAGAGCGCGTCGAAGTTCACTGGCGCCAACATCAGCGCAGGGAAGGAGCCGCGCGTGACGAGGCTGTCGAGCGTTTCCCGAGCGTAGGGGAACAGAATGTTCGGGCAGAACGCGCCAAGCGTATGGCTCATGGCCTGCGCTTCGAGGCCCTTGATCAGGAAGATACCCGCCTGCTGCACTTCAGCAATGAAGGCCACTTCCTCTCCGGTTTTGACCGTTACGGAAAGCGTCAGGACGACCTCATGGAAATCACCTTCCAGCGATTTCTGCTTGGTGTTCAGATCCAGCGCAACGCTCGGATTCCATTCCTGGCGGAAGATTTCCGGACTTTTCGGGGCTTCGAAAGAGAGGTCACGGACATAGATCCGCTGCAGGGAAAACTGCGCGCCCTGCTCTTCCTGACCTGCGGCGGCACCGTTGTTTGCTTGTTCAGTCATGTGAAGCCTTCTCGCTGTGCATGTCGTATTTGAGTCGCGCCGCCCGTAGCGGAATTCTCATCCGCTACCGACAGGCCGTTTTTATCGATTCACGCCTGAAGCATCGCATCCAGGCGGCCTGCCCGCTCCAACGCGTGCAGCTCGTCGCAGCCACCGACGTGCTCGTCACCTATCCATATCTGCGGGACAGAAGTCCTTCCAGCCTTCGCCGCCATTTCCGAGCGCAACGCAGGCTTACCGTCGACAGGAATTTCCTCGTAGCTGACGCCCTTGCGATCAAGCAGGCTCTTCGCCCTGATACAGAACGGGCACCAGGCGGTGGTGTACATGACGACTCTGGACATAGTTATTTAACCACTGGCAGATTTTCGCCGCGCCAGCTGGAAATCCCTCCGGACAGCTTCGCAGCAGTAAAGCCCGCCTTCTGCAGTTCACGGCAGGCCGTTCCGGCGTGCTGGCCCATGGCATCGACAACCACAATCGTCTTGGCCTTGTGCTTTTCCAGCTCGCCCAGTCGGCTGACCAGCTTCTCGTGGGGAATGTTCAATGAGTCGACGATATGGCCCGCGTCGAACTCCTTCTTCGCGCGCACGTCCAACACCACGCCTTCGTCGCGATTGACCAGGCCGGTCAGCTCGCGGTTGCTCAGGCTCTTGCCGCCCTTGCGTGCTTCGGTGATGGCGAGCAGCACCAGCAGCACCAAGAAGATGCTGACAAGAACATAGTGGTTAGAGACAAATTCAATCAGGTTAGCGACCATCTAAAGGGTACCCGGGGGGATAAAATGCGGGCCAGTATACACAGCCCCCCCTCCAGGCTGAACCCTGCTAATCGTGACGCCCAACCGGCCAACTACTAGACTGGCCACCATTTTTCGCGACCCCGTGCAAGGAGCCAGACACATGCCCGCCGCGCCCAAACCCCTGGTACTGATCATTCTCGATGGCTTCGGACACAGCGACAGCCCTGAATTCAATGCCATCCACGCCGCCAACAAGCCCGTCTATGACGGTCTGCTGGCCAGCAAACCCCACGGACTGATCTCTGGTAGCGGTATGGATGTGGGTCTGCCGGACGGGCAGATGGGCAACTCCGAGGTGGGCCACATGAACTTGGGCGCTGGCCGCGTGGTGTACCAGGACTTCACGCGGGTCACCAAATCCATCCGCGACGGTGAGTTCTTCGAGAACCCGACCATCTGCACTGCAGTGGACAAGGCAGCGGGTGCAGGCAAAGCAGTGCATATCCTCGGCTTGCTTTCCGACGGCGGCGTTCACAGCCACCAGGATCATCTGGTTGCCATGGCGGAACTGGCTGCCAAGCGCGGCGCCGAGAAAATCTACCTGCATGCATTCCTCGACGGCCGCGACACGCCACCGAAAAGCGCACAGCACTCAATCGAACTGATGCAGGCAACCTTTACCCGCCTGGGCAAGGGTCGCGTCGCGAGCCTGATCGGCCGCTACTTCGCCATGGATCGCGACAACCGCTGGGACCGGGTCGAACAGGCGTACAGCCTGATCGTCGACGGCAAGGCCGAACACCGCGCCGACTATGCAGTTGACGGCTTGATTGCCGCCTACGAGCGTGGTGAGAGCGACGAGTTCGTCAAGGCCACCACAGTTGGCGAACCGGTACGTGTCGAGGACGGTGATGCCGTGGTGTTCATGAACTTCCGAGCCGATCGCGCACGTGAATTGACCCGCTGCTTTGTCGAGCCTGGCTTCAACGAATTCCAGCGCGCCCGCGTGCCAGCGCTGGCTGGCTTCGTCATGCTGACCCAATATGCCGCGAGCATCCCGGCGCCAAGCGCCTTTGCTCCGGAAGGTCTGACCAACGTGCTCGGCGAATACCTCGCCAACAACGGCAAGACCCAACTACGCATCGCCGAGACAGAGAAGTACGCCCACGTCACCTTCTTCTTCTCCGGCGGCCGCGAGGAACCCTTTGCGGGCGAAGAGCGCATCCTGATTCCCTCACCGAAAGTCGCGACCTACGACATGCAGCCTGAAATGAGCGCGCCCGAAGTGACTGATCGCATCGTCGAGGCCATCGAGAACAAGCGTTACGACGTGATCATCGTCAACTACGCCAACGGCGACATGGTCGGCCACACCGGTGTGTTCGAGGCCGCGGTCAAGGCCGTGGAATGCCTGGACAAGTGTGTCGGACGGATCGTTGAAGCGCTGGACAAGGTCGGCGGCGAAGCGTTGATTACCGCCGACCACGGCAACGTCGAGCAGATGGAAGACGTCATGACCGGACAGGCACACACAGCTCATACGTGCGAGCCGGTACCCTTCATCTATGTAGGCAAGCGCAACCTGACCATCCGCGAAGGCGGCGTGCTTGCCGATGTGGCACCGACCATGCTGACGCTGCTGGGCATGCCGGTGCCCCCAGAGATGACCGGACGCTCAATTGTCGAGCTGAGCTGAATCGCTCGAACTGCTAAACGCCACGATACAAGCACCGATACGCCTGCAAAGGCGTACCGGTTATCGCCCCCGTCATCTGTAGCAGATGGCGTGCAGCCCGCCCGTGCTTTTTTAGGCATACTACGGTGGTCGTTGAACTCTCGGTTACGCCCTCTCATGTCCCGTATATTTCTCGCGTTCGCACTGTTCTGTCTGCTTGGCTCGGCCACCGCTGACGAGCGCGCGGATGCGCGCAAGCAGATCGAAGCGGCACGCCAGGACGTCGCGGAATTGCAGAAGCTGCTCAAACAGATCGAACAGGAGAAATCCGCGGTCCAAAAGCAACTGCAGACGACCGAAAGCGAAATGGGCCAGCTGGAGAAACAGGTCGATTCGTTGCAACAGGAAATCGATCGCAGCGAAGCCGAGCTGGAACGCCTCAATGACGAGAAAGCCACGCTGGAAGGCGCCCGTATCGAACAACAACGCCTGATCGGCATACAAGCACGCGCGGCTTATCAGAGCGGTCGTGAGGAATACCTGAAGCTGCTGCTCAACCAGCAGAATCCAGAAAAATTCAGCCGCACCCTGACCTACTACGACTATCTCAGCAAAGCCCGTTTCGAGCAGCTCGAAAGCTTCAATGAAACGCTGCGTCAGCTGGCCGGCGTCGAAGCCGGTATTGAGAAGCAGCAGGCCACGCTGGCCGAGCAGCAGGACGGCCTCAAACAACGGCGGGCGCAACTGGCCGAAGTCCGTGAGGAGCGCCAACTGGCGCTGGCCAAACTCGATAAAGACCTGTCCAGTCGCGACCAGAAGCTTAAAGCACGCAAGCAGGAGCAGGCGCAGCTGGAGCGCGTACTCAAGACCATTGAAGAAACCCTTGCGCGCCAGGCGCGGGAAGCCGAGCAGGCGCGCCAGCGCGCACTGGCCGAGGCCCGCGAAGAGCAGGCACGCCAGCAACAGGCCGGCCGCACCCCCTCAGCGCCGGCCGGCCCGATTGTCTCAAGCGCTGGCGGGAATTTTGGTGGTCCTTTCGCCAAGGCCAAGGGCAAGCTGCCCTGGCCGGTAGACGGAAGATTGGTGGCTCGCTACGGCACTCCACGCGGCGGCGATGCTCGAACCAAGTGGGACGGTGTGCTGATTGGCGCCGACGTTGGCACTCAAGTCCGAGCGGTGCATGGAGGCCGCGTGGTCTTCGCCGATTGGTTGCGTGGCGCCGGCCTGCTGGTGATCCTCGATCACGGCAACGGTTATCTCAGCCTCTATGGGCACAATCAAAGCCTGCTGCGTGATGCAGGAGACATCGTCAAGGCAGGCGACCCGATCGCCACCGTAGGAACCAGTGGCGGGCAAGAGGCTGCCGCACTGTATTTCGCCATTCGCCAACAGGGTCGCCCGAGCGATCCGGCACAATGGTGTCGCGCTCAGGGATAGGCCAATCAGGCCTTAGCGCGCCCCTCACAACTGGAGTCAGACATGCTGCACCTGTGCCGTTTCGCCCAACCCACAACCCTGGCCCTGACCGTCATGCTGGGAATGTACGGTAGCGCCTGGGCGCAGCAATCGCCCCCTGAAATCGCGCCAGAACCGCTGCAGCTGAACGCCGCGACCCAAAAAGCGCCGCTGCCGCTGGAAGAGCTGCGGACTTTCGCCGAAGTACTGGACCGGATCAAGGCCGCGTACGTGGAGCCGGTCGATGACAAAACACTGCTGGAGAATGCTATCAAGGGCATGCTCAGCAACCTCGATCCCCATTCCGCCTACCTTGAACCCGATGCCTTTGCCGAACTGCAAGAGAGCACCAGCGGGGAGTTCGGCGGCCTGGGGATCGAAGTCGGAATCGAAGACGGCTTCATCAAGGTGGTATCGCCGATCGACGACACGCCAGCATCCAAGGCCGGCATCGAAGCGGGCGATCTGATCGTCAAGATCGACGGCAAGCCGACCAAGGGCATGTCGATGATGGATGCGGTCGGCATGATGCGTGGCAAGCCAGGCAGTGACATATCGCTTTCACTGGTCCGCGAGGGCGGCAAGCCCTTTACGGTCAAGCTCACCCGCGCCGTGATCAAGGTCAACAGCGTCAAGAGTCAGCTGCTAGAGCCCGGCTATGGCTACCTGCGCGTAACGCAGTTCCAGATTAATTCCGGCGAGGAAGTCGGCAAGGCATTGGCTAAATTGCGCAAGGAAAATGGCAAGAAGCTCAACGGGCTGGTACTCGACCTGCGCAACAACCCCGGCGGGGTGCTCCAGGCTGCGGTGGAAGTCTCCGACCATTTTCTGACAGATGGCTTGATCGTCTACACCAAGGGTCGCATCGCCAACTCCGAGCTGCGCTTCAATGCAGACGCAGCCGATGCCAGCGAAGGTGTTTCCCTGGTTGTGCTGATCAACGGTGGTAGCGCCTCGGCTTCGGAAATCGTGGCTGGCGCCTTGCAGGATCAGAAGCGTGGCGTGGTCATGGGGACCGACAGCTTCGGCAAGGGATCGGTGCAGACGGTACTTCCGCTGAATAACGACCGAGCCCTGAAGCTCACCACTGCGCTCTATTACACACCCAACGGACGCTCGATCCAGGCCCAGGGAATCGAGCCGGACATCCGCGTCACCCGTGCCAAACTGACGCGCGAACAAGCGGCGGAAGGCATCCGCGAGGCCGATCTGGCCGGGCATCTTGGCAATGGCAACGGGGGTGAAGACCGCCCCACTACGGCGCCGATTGTCAGTGACTCTCCACGCCCTCAGGATGACGACTACCAGCTCGGCCAGGCGCTGAACCTGCTCAAGGGGTTGAACCTCACCCGCGGCCAGTAGTTGATGCCTAGGGTTCTAGCTTTGCTGTTGGGGGCATTGGTTCCGCTGGCGGCTGTTGGCGCAACGGATATCGTGCCTCATAACAACGGCAAAGCGGTTGATCTCGCACCCGTTTCGCAAATGCCAAAGCTGGCACTGGTCATGGATGACCTGGGCCGAAATGCGGCCCGCGATGCACGCGTTCTGGCCTTGCCTGGCCCTGTGGGCATGGCGATTCTGCCAGATACTCAACATGCCACAGAGCTGGCCGAGCGGGCCAACGCTGCAGGCAAAACCGTCATGTTGCATCTGCCCATGGCCCCCGCTGGCGGCCCGTACGCCTGGCAACCGCAGCTGCCTACGGCTGAGCTTGACGGCCGGCTGACCCGCGCGCTGGCAAAGGTGCCTCATGCCAGCGGCGTTAACAATCACATGGGCAGCCAGATGACCGACCGCCAACAGCCCATGGCCTGGCTCATGCGCGAGCTGCAACAGCGCCACCTGTTCTTTCTCGACAGCCGTACCAATGCAGCTACGGTTGCAGCCGCAACTGCGCAACGCATTGGCTTGGCGAGCCTGTCGCGTGACATTTTTCTCGATGACGACCCCAGTCCCGAAGCCGTTGCCGCGCAGTTTCGCGCCGCCATACAACTGGCCCGCAAGCAAGGTTCAGTAGTGGTGATCGGCCATCCGCACCCGACAACGCTCGCCCTGTTGGAGCGCGAGCTACCTAGGCTGGAAGCGCAGGGCATCGATTGGGTAGATATCGGTCAGATGATCGCCACCCGTGGCAACCGCGCCATGGTCGCCCATGGCGCGAACGGCCTGTATCGATAAGTCAGATCAGAGATAACGGCGCATGATGGCGTCGATAGCGCCGTCGCTCTTCATCTCGTTCAGCGCTTTCTGCAATCGCGTAACGACTTCATCTGGCGTCTGCTTGTTCAGCGCAAGGAACAGCTGGGCATCGTTAAAGCGCAATACCGTGGTCAGTCCGCTTACGCCTTCCTGCTTGGCCAGGTAGGGCCCGACCGGGTCGGTTGTCGCCCACAGATCTATCTGCCCCTTAATCAGCTTGCCGATATTTTCTTGGTCGCGCAGTGAGTTGATCGGCTCGAAACCCTTGCTTTCCAAGTGCTGGCTAACCGCGTCGTTCTTGTAGGCGCCGATCTGATACTGCTTAGCCTGTTCAAGCGAGCTTAGCCGCATTGGGCTGCCAGCCGGGGCCAGCAGTACCCAGCCGGTACTGGCCAGCGGGCCGACCCATTTGAACAACGGCTCACGCTCGGGCGTGTAGGTAGTAGAGAACAGCCCCTGATCGGGATGCTCCAGGACCTGGTTGTAGATGCGCTCCCAGGGGAAACGCAGCGTCAGGCTGTAATCAATCTCGGCACGCTTGAACATCTCGCGCACGATCTCGGCATTGATCCCGCTTATGTTGTGGTCTGCTGCGTAGTTCTTGCCGTCCGCTGCCATGTTGAACGGCGGGAAATTTTCGGTCAGTAGCACCATCTTGTAGTCTTCAGGCAGCGCTGCCCTGGCCGAGACGGCCATCAGCAGCAACAGCCCGGCCACCAGAATTCGTTTCATCGCACCCTCCCCCGTATGCAAAATATCCGCAGGCGACACAGCGCTGACAACTGCCTAGCAGAGCCCATGTGTGTGTCGAACCTCTAATATTTAGCAACTTGCGAACCAGGCGTAGCGGGGCTATGGCCGAAATGGGACGAACCACACAAACTTGATGATCATATTGCTATCACCCCAAAGCCCTACAGCTGCGCGACGGGCGAAACGGATGGAGACTCCTCGTAGCAAGCTGAGGAGACTCAGCATAGCGTTCCGAAACGGGGCGCTGTGGCGCTACAACGCTACGATTCGGAACACGCTGAGAGGCGGCCACAAAGACCGCTTACAGATAGCGACCTTGGATAGCGTCTAGCGTGCCGTCAGCGCGCATCTGCTCCAGGGCGCCCTGCAGCCTGGCTACGGTTTCATCAGGGACGCCTTTGTTGAGTGCCAGGTAGAGTTCTGCACTGTCGAACTTGAGCACCCGCTTTAGGCCGTTTACGCCTTGCTGTTTGGCCAGGTAGCGCCCAGCAGGATCACCGGTGGCCCAGAGGTCGATCGCGCCGCCCTGGAGTTTATCGACGTTGGTTTGATCACGCAGGACCAGCGAAGGCTCCAAGCCTTGCGCCGCAAGGTGTTCTGCAATCGCATCACCCTTGTAGGCACCGATGCGGTACTGGCTGGCCTGCTCGAGATTGCTGACCTCGATCGTGCTGTCGCCCCGGGCCAACAGCACCCAGTCGTCCGGGCCGATCGGCCCCACCCACTTGAAGAGCTCTTCCCGCTCCGGCAACCGGGCAGTGACGAAGACGCCGTACCCCGGCATTTCCAGAGCCATCTTGTAAATGCGCTCCCAGGGGAAACGCAGCGTCAGCGTGTACTCCACACCGGCACGCTGGAACATTTCGCGAACGATGTCGGCGGCAATACCCGTGATGTTTTCGTCACGTGCGAAGTTCTTGCCATCGACCGCCATGTTGTAGGGCGGGAAGTTCTCGGTGAGCAGGTTGATTGGTTCCGGCGCGGACCGCGCAGCAGAAGTGATCAGCGACAGGCTGACGGCCAGCGTCAACAGCGTGTTCTTGAACATGGCGTGGCTCCTTGATGCGGCAGCCGCGATATGTGGCGGCTGTGTCCTTGTAAGATTTTAAGTGCAGCTCTGAGCAGTCCGCGACGCGCCGGATCAGCGCATCACGATGCCGCAGCTGGCCATATAGGCCTTGGCTTCCGGCACGGTGTACTCGCCGAAATGGAAGATGCTTGCGGCCAGCACCGCATCGGCCTTGCCTTGCAGAACCCCATCCGCCAGATGCTGCAGATTGCCGACACCACCAGAGGCGATCACCGGAATATGCACCGCTTCGCTGATCGCCCGAGTCACGCCCAGGTCGTAGCCGCTCTTGACGCCGTCCTGGTCCATGCTGGTCAGCAGAATTTCGCCAGCGCCCAGCGCTTCCATCTTCTGCGCCCACAGCACAGCGTCGAGCCCGGTCGGCTTGCGCCCACCGTGAGTAAAGATTTCCCAACGCGGGGTTTCACCCGGCTTGGAAACCCGCTTGGCATCAATGGCAACGACAATGCACTGCGAGCCGAACCGATCAGCCGCTTCACCGACGAACTCCGGCGTGAACACCGCAGCGGTGTTGATCGAAACCTTGTCGGCGCCAGCGTTGAGCAGGTTGCGAATATCCTGCACCGAGCGCACACCGCCGCCGACGGTCAGCGGAATGAACACCTGGCTGGCCATGCGCTCGACCGTATGCAGCGTGGTGTCGCGGTTGTCGACGCTGGCAGTGATATCGAGGAAGGTGATCTCGTCGGCGCCCTGTTCGTCGTAGCGACGGGCGATTTCCACTGGATCACCGGCATCGCGGATGTTTTCAAACTGGACGCCCTTGACTACGCGGCCGTTGTCCACGTCGAGGCAGGGGATGATGCGTTTGGCCAAGGCCATGGTCGATCTCTCTCGTAGGGTGGACAACCGCGCAGCGTTGTCCACCGGGTCACCGGATGCACGGCGGACAAGCGAAGTGTTGTCCGCCCTACGGCTTATTCGTCCTTGTACTTCAGATCGCAGAGCGCCTGCGCCTCGGCGACATCGAGCGTGCCCTCATAGATCGCACGACCGGTGATTGCGCCGACAATCCCACGCGTGTTGGTGTCGAGCAGCTTCTGGATGTCACCAATGTTATGAATGCCGCCAGAGGCGATCACCGGAATGCGGCTGGCATTGGCCAGCGCCACAGTGGCTTCGACGTTGCAGCCCTGCATCATGCCGTCCTTAGCGATGTCCGTGTAGACGATGGCCGAGACGCCATCGGCCTCGAAGCGACGCGCCAAGTCGACAGCCTGAACACTGCTGACCTCAGCCCAGCCGTCGGTGGCGACAAAGCCGTCTTTCGCATCCAGGCCGACGATCACCTTGCCCGGAAAGGCGCGGCAGGCTTCGCCGACGAATTCCGGCTGCTTGACTGCCTTGGTGCCGATGATCACGTAGCTGACGCCAGCGCGAACGTAGTGTTCGATGGTTTCCAGCGAGCGGATGCCGCCACCGATCTGGATCGGCAGGTCTGGATAGCGCTTGGCGATTGCGGTGACCACTTCACCATTGACCGGCTGGCCTTCGAAGGCGCCGTTGAGATCGACCAGGTGTAGGCGACGGCAGCCGGCCTCGACCCATTTGGCGGCCATGGCAACCGGGTCGTCGGAGAACACCGTGGCGTCGTCCATCAGGCCCTGACGCAGACGCACACAGGCGCCGTCCTTGAGATCGATGGCGGGAATGATCAGCATGCTTTTTCCTTCGTCAAACGAGCGGCAGGCTGCAAGCCGATAGGGGCGAACATGCCTGCGTATCTATTTCTGGCAACGTCAGCAGAAGCCTGCCGCTGCCGCTAGTTTTTCTCGAGCGCCCACAGGTCGCTTTCGATGCTTTCGAAGCGCTCCTTCAGGTGTGTCTGCACGTCGAAAATCGCCTTGTTGTAGTACAGCGGAGCGATCTCGCGAGCGAACAGATCGAGCACTTCTTGCGCCTCGAATGAACCCAGTTCCAACTCGAAGCGGTCTTCCAGAAAGCGCTTGATGATCTGCTGTGCGGCCTGTTCCTGAGCTGAATCCAGTGCCAAGACCGGCGCCTTGAGCTTCGCCCGAGTCATTACCAGCGGCCATCCCAGGCGGCGAAGTTTTGCAGCAGCTGCAAACCGTGGGTGTGGCTCTTCTCGGGGTGAAACTGCACGGCAAAGCGCGAGCCGTCGGCCAGCGCGGCGGCGAAATCCTTGCCGTAATGGCCACGGCCAACCACCTGGCGCGGATTACCGGCCTCGATGTAGTAGCTGTGCACGAAATAGAAGCGGCCATCGGCGGGAATATTGTGCCAGAGCGGATGGCTGACAGCCTGCTCGACCTGGTTCCAGCCCATGTGCGGCACCTTGAGGCGCTCGCCGTCCTCTTCCATATCCTTGCCGAAGAAACGCACCTGACCGGGAAACAGGCCAATGCAATCGACGCCGCCGTTCTCTTCGCTGCGCTCCATCAGTGCCTGCATACCCACGCAGATACCGAGGAACGGCCGATCGACGCTGACTTCACGAACCAGCTCGTCGAAGCCCAGCCGGCGGATTTCAGCCATGCAATCGCGAATCGCGCCGACGCCGGGAAACACCACGCGATCGGCTTCGCGAATGACTTGGGCATCGCTGGTAATCAGCACCCGACCGGCACCCACATGCTCGAGCGCCTTGGCGACCGAATGCAGGTTGCCCATGCCGTAATCGATGACTGCGACGGTCTGCATTACAGGCAACCTTTGGTCGACGGCATCTGCCCGGCCATGCGCTCATCCAGCGTCACCGCCATGCGCAGCGCGCGGCCGAAGGCCTTGAACACGGTCTCGATCTGGTGGTGGGTGTTGTGCCCGCGCAGGTTGTCGATGTGCAGGGTCACCAAGGCGTGGTTAACGAAGCCCTGGAAGAATTCCTGAAACAGATCGACATCGAAGCCGCCCACGCTGGCGCGGGTGTAGGGGACATGCATCTGCAGACCCGGACGCCCGGAAAAGTCGATCACCACGCGCGACAGCGCTTCATCCAGCGGCACGTAGGAATGCCCGTAGCGGGTCATGCCTTTCTTGTCGCCAACGGCTTTGGCGAAGGCCTGACCGAGGGTGATGCCAACGTCTTCGACGGTGTGGTGGTCATCAATGTGCAGATCGCCCTGGCATTCGATGTCCAGATCGATCAAGCCGTGGCGGGCGATCTGATCGAGCATATGCTCGAGAAACGGCACGCCGATGGCAAAGCGGCTCTTGCCGGTGCCGTCCAGGTTGATGGTGGCCTTGACCTGGGTTTCCAGGGTGTTGCGCTCTACGCAAGCCGTACGTTCGGACATCAACAGCTCCGCTGATCGTGGGGCGAAAAATGAGCCGCATTATAGGCCCAAACCTACCCTCGTCGATACGCGCCCAGCGGCTCGGCTGCTACAGCCAGTCGCCGGCAGCTGTCGTGCGCCGGTAAGCCGGCACGGTTATGCTGCGGACATCCAAATCAGCACCGCAGGTCACCATGCCCGTATCAGTTGAAGCCGTAACCGAGCCCAGCCAGCAAGACCGCACCGATCTGGTGAAAATTTTTGCCGATGCACCGAGCTGGCTACTGGCGCCCCACGCAGACGCGGCAGCATTGATCGAGGCGGGACTGGCCGATCGCAGCCTTATCGCCGGTCGCTTTAACGGCCGCCTGCTCGGCGCCGCCCTGCTGCAGCGCGACGGGTCCCACTGGTGCCTCTCGCATCTGTGCGTGCGCGCGATCACGCGCCGTCGCGGCGTGGGCAGGCGGATCCTCGAAGAGAGCCAGCGCCTAGCTCGGGAAGCCGGAAAGGAGTTGCATCTGGCGGCACCGGCAGATCACCTAGAAGCTCAAGCATTGGCCGCACGGGCACATTTGCCGCTGGATTCCATCTAGCGATCAATCAGCGTTTCGTCGCGAAGCCGCAACCGACACGGTGCGTGCCAATGCCACCGGCGCGCATAGGAACCCAGGCGCCGCTAGCCACTCCAACGCCAGCCACGGCAAACAGCCATGGCGCCCGGCGTTATACTCGCTGCTTTTGAAATGCCAAACACAAAGGACCTGTCCATGAAAGCGCTCGGCAAGATCCTGGGCCTGGTAATCCTCGGGTTGCTGCTCCTCATCGTCGCATTGGGCTTCGCCCTGACCCACCTGTTCGACCCTAACGACTATAAAGACGAAATCCGCGCACTCGCTCGTGACAAAGCCGGACTCGAACTGAACATCGCCGGCGATATCGGCTGGAGCCTGTTCCCGTGGCTCGGCCTCGAACTGCACGACACCACCCTGGCCAGCGTGCAGACACCCGAACAGCCCTTCGCCGATCTGCGCATGCTGGGGCTGTCGGTCCGGGTACTGCCGTTGCTGAGTCGCGAAGTAGAGATGAGCGACATCACCCTCAATGGGCTGAACCTGACACTTAACCGCGACGAGAAGGGGCGTGGTAACTGGGAAGGCGTGGGCCGCCCGGCCAGCAGCGAAACGCCGTCAGACGCAACGCCACCCGCAGAACCGGCCGAGCCCGGGGATGACGAGCAGACGACCGATAACGCCAAGCGCCCACTGCAACTGGATATCGACAGCCTGACCATCAGCGATGCGCGGGTGACCTACCATGACGCACAGAGCGGACAGCAGTTCAGCGCTGAGGGCATCGAACTGACCACGGGCGCCATTCGCGAAGCCACTTCGATTCCGATCAAGCTCAACGCCTTTTTTGGCAGCAACAAGCCGGTCATGCGCGCGCGCACCGAATTGCAGGGCGCGTTGCGCTTCGACACAAAACTGCAGCGCTATCAGCTGGAGGATCTGCGCTTGAGCGGCGAGGCCTCTGGCGAACCATTGCAGGGCAAGACCATCTCCTTCAGCGCCCAGGGCCAGCTGCTGGCCGACCTGGCTGCCGATATCGCCGAGTGGACCAGCCTTAAGTTCACCGCCAACCAGCTCCGCGGTCTTGGCGAGCTGAAAGCGCGCGACGTGCAGAACCAACCGAAGATCAGCGGGGCACTGTCAATTGCGGAATTCAACCTGCGCGAATTCCTCGAGAGCATCGGCCAACAGCTCCCGGCCATGGCCGACAACACCACGCTGGGCAAAGCCGAGCTGGTCACCCGCCTTGCCGGCACCCCGACCAGCCTGACCTTCGAAGAGATCAATCTGAAGCTGGACGGCAGCACCTTCACCGGCCAGATCGCGGTCAGCGATTTTGCCAAGCAATCATTGCGAGTCGACCTGAGCGGCGACCAGCTGAATCTCGACCGCTATCTGCCTCCGCCAGAAAAGGAAGACCCTGCCGGTGCTGCACGTCAAAGCGAGGTCAAAGTTACCCAAGCGGCAGTCATCGGCAGTGGCACCACGCCGCTGCCAGACAAACCAAGCCAGCAGGCCTGGAGCAGCGCGACCGCTTTGCCGGTTGGCTCACTGCGCAATCTGGATACGCGCATCAACCTGAGCATCGACAACCTCACTGCGATGAATCTGCTGGTCGACAACTTTGTGCTCAAAGCGCGCACGGTGGGCGGGCTGCTGTCGCTGGAGCAGTTGCGCGGTGGACTCTACAACGGCCGCGTTGAAGCCTCAGCCAGCCTCGATGTCCGACCGCAGGTGCCATTGCTTACCGCCCAGACCCGCCTAGCCCGCGTCCCCATCGAAGGCCTGCTGCAAAGCCAGGGCGAACAAGTGGTGATCAAGGGTCTGATCAACCTGGACAGCGACATCAGTACCCAGGGCAACAGCCAACAAGCCTGGATCGACAACCTCAACGGCAAGATCGGCTTCATCATCGACAACGGCATCCTTGTCGACGCCAACCTCGAGCAGCAGCTTTGTCGCGCCATTGCCACCCTCAACCGCAAGCCATTGAGCAGCGAGCCGCGCGGCAAGGACACGCCATTCCGCGAGCTGAAGGGCAACCTCACCTTGCGCAACGGGGTCGCCAGCAACCCGGACCTGAAAGTCAGCATTCCCGGCCTCACGGTGAACGGCAACGGCGATGTGGATCTGCGCGTGCTCGGCATGGACTACCGCATCGGCATCGTCATCGAGGGCGACAAGGGCGACATGCCCGACCCAGCCTGTGCGGTCAATGAACGGTATGTCGGTATCGAATGGCCGTTGCGCTGCCGCGGCCCGCTCGAACTGGGCGCCAAGGCCTGTCGCTTCGACAACGACCGCCTCGGCAAAATCGCCGCTCGGCTCGCCGGAGACAAGCTCAACGAGACCATCGAAGAGAAACTGGGCGACAAGGTCAGTCCTGAATTGAAAGACGCACTCAAAGGCCTGTTCAATCGATGATCCAGCAAGCGCTAAGCGACGCGCAGTTCGGCGTCGCCGTTCTCGACTGGTACGACCGCCACGGCCGCAAGGATCTGCCCTGGCAGCAAGGCATCACGCCCTACCGTGTGTGGGTATCGGAGATCATGCTGCAGCAGACGCAGGTCAGCACCGTGCTCGGCTATTTCGACCGTTTCATGACAGCGCTTCCCACCGTCGAAGCCCTGGCCAGCGCGCCAGAGGACGAAGTACTGCATCTGTGGACGGGGTTGGGTTACTACAGCCGTGCACGAAACCTGCACAAGACCGCCAAACTGGTTGTTGCCGAGCACAGCGGTGAGTTTCCGCAAGACGTGGAACAGCTGGCCGAGCTGCCGGGCATTGGACGGTCCACTGCCGGCGCCATTGCCAGTCTGAGCATGGGCCTGCGGGCACCGATTCTGGACGGCAACGTCAAGCGCGTACTGGCCCGCTTTGCCGCACTGGAGGGCTATCCCGGCGAGCCAAAGGTCGCCCGGCAGCTATGGGACGTGGCCGAGCGGCTGACCCCACAAACTCGAGTCAATCATTACACCCAGGCGATGATGGACCTGGGCGCGACACTCTGCACGCGCAGCAAACCCAGCTGCCTGCTCTGCCCGCTGAAGAGCGGCTGCCGCGCCCACCTGATGGGCCGCGAAACCGAATTTCCGACGCCCAAGCCGCGCAAGACATTACCGCGCAAGCGCACCCTGATGCCGCTGCTGGCCAACCATGAGGGCGCCATACTGCTCTATCGCCGCCCTCCTACGGGACTTTGGGGCGGACTCTGGAGCCTGCCGGAGCTGGACGATCTAACCGCACTCGACCCACTCGCTGCACGTCACGCCTTGCAATTGCAGCAGCGCCGCGAGCTCCCCACCCTGACCCATACCTTCAGTCATTTTCAATTGGCCATCGAGCCCTGGCTGATCAGAGTCAAGTCAGAAGTCGGCGCCGTGGCCGAGCCGGACTGGCTCTGGTATAACCTCGCCACCCCGCCGCGACTGGGGCTCGCCGCCCCGGTGAAGACGCTGCTCAAGCGCGCCGCCGCCGAATTGAACGCAGGAGAGATGTCATGACCCGCACCGTGAACTGCCGCAAGTACAAAGAAGAACTGCCCGGCCTGGAGCGCCCGCCTTATCCCGGCGCCAAGGGTGAAGACATCTACAACAACGTCTCGAAGAAAGCCTGGGACGATTGGCAGAAGCACCAGACCATGCTGATCAACGAGCGCAGGCTGAACATGATGAACGCCGAGGACCGCAAATTCCTGCAGACCGAGATGGGCAAATATCTCTCAGGCGAAGAATACGCCCAGGCCGAAGGCTACGTGCCACCGAGCGAGTAAGGCATTCGCAACCTTGGCGCAGCAAGAGCCAGCGCCAAGGTTTGCTACCGCGCCTATAGACCAAACCGCCCGCATAGATCGCTAAATGCCCGTTCTAGCTAAATATTTTCAAAGCCACGCTTGACAGGCAAACCCCAAATCCGTCTAATAGCGCCCCGTTGCCCAGGTAGCTCAGTCGGTAGAGCAGGGGATTGAAAATCCCCGTGTCGGCGGTTCGATTCCGTCCCTGGGCACCACTAATACCGAGAACCCCAAGCGAAATTAACCTCCTTGGGGTTTTTTATTGCCTGCGATTTGTGCCAGCGGCCCGCTATGATCCAGCCGGCACTTCACGGAATAGCTGCCCGCCATGTTTGAACAGGCCTTCAAGAACATCGACGACATCCTGCACAAGGATGCCGGCTGTACCAGCGAGCTCGACTACACCGAGCAAACCTCCTGGCTGCTTTTTCTCAAATACCTCGACGCGCTGGAGCAGGAAAAAGCGCTTGAGGCCGAGCTTGAGGGCAGGTATTACCTGTACATCCTTGACCCTGAATACCGTTGGGAGCGCTGGGCGGCGCCGAAGACCGCGAATGGCCAGATCGACCATAACAACGCCCTGACCGGCGATGACCTCAAGGATTTCGTCAATACCAAGCTGTTTCCCTACCTGCATGGCTTCAAGCAGAAGGCCGAAGGTCCGGACACCATCCAGTACAAGATCGGCGAGATATTCGGCGAGCTGAAGAACCGCATCCAGAGCGGCTACAACCTGCGCGAAGTGCTGGAAATCGTCGATGGTCTGCGCTTCGGCTCGCAGACCGAGAAACACGAGCTCTCGCACCTTTACGAAGTCAAGATCAGAAACATGGGCAACGCCGGGCGCAACGGCGGTGAGTACTACACCCCGCGCCCGCTGATCCGCGCCATGATCAAGGTGGTCGCTCCGCAAATCGGCCAAAGCATTTACGACGGCGCGGTCGGATCGGCAGCCAGCCGAACCTGACCACACGCCAGCAGGAAACCCTGCAAAAGCACACCTTCTACGGCAAGGAGAAAAAGAGCCTCGCCTACGTCGTCGCCATTATGAACATGATCCTGCATGGCATCGAAGCGCCGAACATCATCCACACCAACACCCTGACGGAAAACCTCAGCGACATTCAGGACAAGGATCGCTTCGACATCGTGCTGGCCAACCCGCCGTTTGGCGGCAAGGAACGCAAAGAGGTCCAGCAGAACTTCCCGATCAAGACCGGTGAAACCGCTTTCCTGTTTCTCCAGCACTTCATCAAGATCCTCAAGGCCGGCGGGCACGGCGCGGTGGTCATCAAGAACACCTTCCTCAGCAACAGCGACAACGCCTCGGTCAGCTTGCGCAAATTGCTGCTGGAAAGCTGCAACCTGCATACCGTGCTCGACTGCCCGAGCGGCACCTTTCAGGGCGCAGGCGTCAAGACCGTGGTGCTGTTCTTTACCAAGGGCGCGCCGACGCGCAAGGTCTGGTACTACCAGCTCGACCCCGGCCGCAATATGGGCAAGACCAACCCGCTAAATGATGTCGATCTGGCCGAATTTATCGAGTTGCAAAAGACTTTTGCCGATTCGCCGAAGAGTTGGAGTGTCGGTGTAGCCAGCATCGATTCGGCGAGCCATGACCTGTCAGTGAAAAACCCACATAGCGCCGAAGACGTAACTTATCGCAGCCCGCAGATAATCATGGATGAGATTATTTTGCTGGATGCGGAAACTACGGATCTTCTGGCAAAGATCAGGGGGCTGCTGTGAAGGCGAGCTGGGTGACCAAGCGACTCAGCGAGGTCTGCACGTTTAGGCCACCCAAGTCTGAAGCAAGAGCAAAACTTGCAGAGACTGACGTGGTCTCCTTCGCCCCTATGGAGGACCTCGGCATAGATTTGAAGTACCTCAACCCAAGCCGTACGCGCATATTTTCGGAGGTAGCTGGAAGCTATACCTACTTTGCAGACGGTGATGTTTTGCTCGCCAAGATCACGCCCTGTTTTGAAAACGGCAAGCTAGGCATTGCACGCGAACTGGTAAACGGAATTGGCTTTGGCTCCAGTGAATATTTTGTAGTCCGCCCGCACGCGGAGCTCAAATCAGAATATCTCTATTATTTCTTGTTGCAGCCTACATTCCGCGAGCAAGGCGCTACATTCATGACTGGAGCGGTAGGTCATAAGCGCGTTTCAAAGGAGTTTCTACAAACTTATGAAATTCCCATTCCACCTATTGCTGTACAACAGCGGATTGTTTCCATTCTCGACGAAGCCTTCGGAAACTTCGCTAAGGCCCGGGCCAACGCTGAAAAAAATTTGATAAACGTCCGTGCACTTTTTGAAAGCCATTTGCATTTAGTTTTTTCTCAACAAGGTGAAGAATGGCAAGTTAAAAAGATCAGGGACATTGCAAAGCACTCCCTTGGGAAGATGTTGGACAAAGCAAAAAACAAAGGAGTGCTCCGGCCCTATCTGCGTAACTTAAATGTCCGCTGGTTTGTCTTCGATTTATCGGATGTTCTCCAAATGCCGTTCCTCCCAGAGGAGTCGGGGAAGTACACCGCCATAAAGGGTGACGTTCTGATTTGTGAAGGGGGTTACCCTGGCAGAGCAGCAATCTGGAACGAGGACTATCCAATACACTTTCAGAAAGCGCTTCATCGGGTTCGCTTCGATGAGCCCGAGCATAACAAGTGGTTTCTGTATTACCTGTACAGCCAAGATAAAAGCGGAGAATTGAAGACGCACTTCAACGGTGCGGGCATTCAGCACTTCACTGGCGAAGCGCTGGCTCGATTCGAACTACCGTTACCGCCCTTGACTGAGATTCGAAAGACTGTAGCTAAGATTGAAGCTTTGTCAGCCGAAACCCAACGCCTCGAATCCATCTACCAAAAAAAACTCGTTGCCCTCGACGAACTGAAGCAATCCCTGCTACACCAGGCCTTCAGCGGCCAGCTATAACTGCATCAACTCACGGAGCACACATGGATACCGCTCATCAAGAACTGGTGATCTTTCAGGAGGCTGGCCAGCCGGTCGAGGTTCGGCTGGATGCCGGGCGCGATACGGTATGGATGACTCAGCGACAGATGGCGGAGTTGTTCGAAACCACGCCCGAGAACGTGCTGATGCACCTGAAGAACATCTTTCGAGAGGAAGAGTTGGCTGAAGGCGCAACTACTAAGGATTTCTTAGCAGTTCGAACCGAAGGCAAGCGACAGGTCCAGCGGCAGCTCAAACACTACAACCTCGACGCCATTATCTCGGTGGGCTATCGGGTCAGCTCCAAACGTGCCGTGTCGTTCCGTCAATGGGCCACACGCTTGCTGCGCGAGCACCTTACCCAGGGATATACCCTCAATCGCCAACGCTTCGAGGCCAATGCCCTGGAGCTGGAAGCCGCACTGCAGCTGGTGAGAAAAGCGGCGCAAAGCCCCGAGTTACTCAGCGATACCGGCCGAGGGCTGGTGGACATCGTTACCCGTTATGCGCAGACCTTCCTCTTGCTTCAACGGTATGACGAAGGCCTGCTGACTGACCCGCCCACTATCGCCGGCGGCGCGCTGCCTACGCTGGACGAAGCCCGCCAGGCGCTGGCTCGCCTGAAAGCCGAGTTGATGGCTCGCGGCGAAGCCACCGAGCTATTCGCTCTGGAACGCGGCGACGGGCTGGCCGGCCTGCTGGGCAATCTGGATCAGACGGTTTTCGGCGAGCCGGCCTACCCCAGCGTGGAGGCCAAGGCTGCGCATCTGCTGTACTTCGTGATCAAGAATCACCCGTTCGCCGACGGCAACAAGCGCAGCGGGGCGTTTCTGTTCGTGGACTTTCTCAACCGCAATGGGCGCTTGCTGGACGCTACCAACCAGCCAGTGATCAACGATATCGGCCTTGCCGCCCTCGCTTTGCTCGTAGCGGAGTCAGACCCGGCGCAGAAAGACACGCTGATTCGCCTGATCATGAACATGCTCGCGGGTTGATTCCGCCTTCTAAACCCACGCCGCCGAGGGTTATGCTCCGGGCATGATGCCAAAAGGATATTGCCGTGAACGAAGCTGAAACCCGCGCCGAACATATCGACCCGGCCTTGCGTGAAGCCGGCTGGGGCGTGGTCGATGGCAGCCGCGTACAACGCGAGTTTCAAATCACTCATGGCCGCATCCAAGGTGCGGGGCAACGCGGCAAGGCGGAGATCGCCGATTACGTATTGGTATACCGCAACACTCAGTTGGCCGTGATCGAGGCGAAAGCCTGGGACAAGCACTACACCGAGGGTGCAGGCCAGGCCAAAAGCTATGCAAAGAAGCTGGCAATCCGCTTCACCTACGCAACTAATGGCCAGCGTATCTACGCTATCGACATGCTCACCGGTGCCGAAGGCGACTTGCTCAGCTTCCCCACGCCGGAAGAACTGTGGAACCTGACCTTTGCCGAGCACAACGAATGGCGCGAGCGCTTCGCCGCCATTCCGTTCGAAGACAAGGGAGGCACCTGGGGTGCGCGCTACTATCAGGACATTGCGATCAAGCGGGTGCTGGAAGCAATCGCAGCGCAGCAGTCGCGAATTCTGCTGACGCTGGCGACCGGCACAGGCAAGACATTTATCGCCTTTCAGCTGGCCTGGAAGCTGTTCAAAAGTCGCTGGAACCTCAAGCGCGACGCCCAGCGTCAGCCACGCATTTTGTTCCTGGCGGACCGCAACATTCTCGCGGATCAGGCTTACAACTCGTTTTCGGCCTTCCCCGAAGACGCGCTGGTGCGCATCGCCCCGGAGGAAATTCGCAAAAAGGGCAAGGTGCCGAAGAACGGCAGCATCTTTTTCACTATTTTCCAGACATTCATGAGCGGGCCGAACGGCACGCCGTACTTTGGCGAGTACCCGGCGGATTTCTTCGATTTCATCATCATCGATGAATGCCACCGTGGCGGCGCCAACGACGAGGGCAACTGGCGCGGCATCCTTGAGTACTTCGCACCGGCAGTTCAACTGGGCCTGACCGCCACGCCCAAGCGCAAGGACAATGTCGACACCTATGCCTACTTCGGCGAGCCGGTGTATGTGTATTCGCTAAAGGAGGGCATCAACGACGGCTTCCTCACGCCGTTCAAGGTCAAGCAGATCGCTACAACGCTTGATGAGTATGTGCATGTGCCAGGCGACGGAATAATCGTCCAAGGCGAGGTAGAGGCCGGACGGCGCTATCTCGAGGCAGACTTCAATCGAGTCATCAGGATCCCGGAGCGGGAAGCCTATCGGGTCAACTTGTTCATGGAGCAAATCGCGCCGAACGAGAAGACGCTGGTGTTCTGCGCCACCCAACAGCATGCGTTGGAAGTCCGTGACCTGATCAACCAGAGGAAGCGCAGCAGCGAACCGGACTACTGTGTGCGAGTGACCGCCGATGATGGTGCGCGGGGGGAAGAACACCTGCGGCATTTTCAGGATAACGAGAAGACCATACCGACCGTTCTCACGACCTCGCAGAAGCTCTCCACCAGTGTAGATGCGCGCAACGTCCGCAATATCGTGCTGATGCGGCCGGTGACCAACATGATTGAGTTCAAGCAGATCATCGGTCGTGGTACGCGTTTATTCGATGGCAAGGAGTACTTCACCATCTATGACTTCGTGAAGGCTCATCACCTCTTCAGTGACCCCGAGTGGGATGGCGAACCGATAGAGCCTGCCGAGACCGGAGGCGTCGGCACTGGCGAGGAGCGAGGCGGCTATGAACGCGAACCCAGGCCGCCAAAGCCGCCGCGCGATCCGCGCCCGGACGTAATCGAGGTCCGACTTAGCAACGGTTCGGTGCGCCGCATCAAGAGCATGATGGCGACAATGTACCTCGGCGCCGATGGCAAACCGATGTCTGCTGCGCAGTTCCTGGAAAGCCTGTTCGGCAATCTGCCGGACTTTTTCAACGATGAGGACGAGTTACGCGGGCTATGGAGCGCCCCGGATACTCGCAGCTCCCTCCTGCAAGGCCTGGCTGAACGCGGCTTCAGCAACGACGTCTTGCACGAAATGCAGCGAATCATCGACGCCGAGCATAGTGATCTGTTCGACGTGCTGACGTACGTCGCCTTCTCCAACGAACCGCAGACCCGAGAGGAGCGCGCCAGCAGAGCTCGCAGCACGCTGCATGGGCAATTCACAGACAAGCAAGAAGCCTTTCTTGACTTTGTACTGTCGCAGTACGTGAAGGAGGGAGTGGAGGAATTGGGGCCGGAAAAGCTCTCCCCTTTGCTGAAGCTTCGTTACAGGAACGCGATTAACGATGCAGTTGCAGACCTAGGTAGGCCGGAGCTGATCAAGAGTCTGTTTTTCGGCTTCCAGAAGCATCTTTATGATGGTGCGCAAGGGAACAGCGCCCGGTAGCGAATATCACGTGATATTGCCCTGCGCTGCCTGCGGACTGACAAGCCTAGTTCAGGCGGCCGAAGAAGGTACATCTGGACGAATCGCCGCAAACCCACGCACACCCCGCCAGGCCTTATCACCTCATCGCTACGACTTCTTCTGAGCTAGGCTGATGCTAACGGCGGGAGTGGCTGTGCTGAGATAGTCCGGCCGGGTCTAACTGCCAGGGAATGCCCCACAGCGCAAGGAGCCGAATGGTGCACAGGATTCTGTTGATTCTGCTGATCTGGCTGTTGTCGAGCGCCGCCCCGGCCAGCGCGGCGCAGTGGCGCTTCGTGACCGAGGACTTCCCCCCGTTCACGTATCCGGCTGACGCTCCGGTCAGCGAAACCAAAGGCGTTGCCGCAGCCGGCCCTTTTGTGGAGGTGGTCCATGCGATCTGCGCACGCTTGCAGCACCAGTGCACGATTGAGTTGTACCCCTGGCAGCGCGCATTCCGCCTTGCCGAGCAGGGACTGGCGGACGGAATATTCACACTGACACCTTCACCGCAGCGCGAGCAGATGTTTCACATCAGCCGGATGCTGGTCACTTCTCGCTACAGTGTTTTCGCCCAGGCCAAGAGCAGCTTCGTCTTCAATCAGCCAACTGATGTGGTGGGACGGCTGATTGGCGTTTATGGCCCGTCCGGCACCTCTTATGTGTTGTCCGAGCGCCTCAAGTCGGTGCCTGACATACGCCTGCACCTGACTACCAACAATCGCCGGCTTTTGCGCATGCTACAGTCCGGACGATTCGGCGTGGACGGTCTGGCGGTGCTCAATCAGGATGTCGCCTGGCACCTGATCGAGGAAGAGCGCCTTGCCGGAGTGCGTGAGGCCGGCGAGATGGGTCCGATCAGCTATGGCATCGGTCTCTCGCGCAAGACCGTGAGCGCAGCACAGTTCGAAGCCTTCGAGCAGGCGTTGGATGCGGCAATAGCCGATGGCACGGTGCCGAAAATCCTGCGCCGATACCAGCTCGAAGCCGCCTTCTAAGCGTTGCGCACACCATACAATCAGGCGGCTGCTCGGCGTATTTCCCGCCCTGCGTGACCGGCCGCCATTTCGCCAACGCGGACGGACCATCTGAGACCTGGCGCCGATTAGGGCCTCGACCAGCCTGTTACCCTCGCCCACCCCGAACCGCATGGATGCTCTCATGCTGCGCTATCTGCTTGCCGCTCTGCTTATCACTGCCATGCCTGCCTCTGCCGAATCGTTCGACTGCTGGGTAATCGGCATTGCCGATGGCAATACCTTCAGCTGCCGGACCAACGTGGGCGACCGGCTCAGGGTTCGGCTGGCGGAAATCGATACCCCGGCGCTCAATCAGCCCTATGGCATCCAGGCCCGGCAAGCGCTTTCCAGCCACATCTTCGGCAAGAACGTGACGCTCAAGGTCAAGGGCCGCGATGACCTGGGGCGGACCCTGGCACAAGTCAGTGTTGGCAAGATCGATGTCAATTCGGAAATGGTCAGGGCGGGCGCCGCCAGGGCGTATCGCGGTCACCTGGACGACCGCAGGCTGCTCGACATGGAGGCGGTCGCGCGGGAGTTCCGGCGCGGCCTGTGGTCATTGCACAAGACCGAATAACCACCACCACATGGGAATCGCGCGAGCAAACGCACAAGAACCGCCCGCCCGCTTCGCCTGAGCTGCACGAGTTTCGCGATGAACCTGAGCGCCCCGGCACTGACAGTGCGCCCCGTCTCACGGCCAACGACCAGGCACAGCGGGATGAGGCTCTTCGCCGCCGCCTGGTCACCGCTTCTCTTCCTTGTCGTAACAGCCAGAACCCAGGTCGTATTTGGGCAAACCACAACCTTACCGGTCAGTATAGTTTCAGCTGTCACCACGCTGAGACCTGCACCATGGACAAAACCAGAATGCGCTTGATTGATTCGGCGCTGAGACTGTTCCTATCGCACGGTGTGCATATCACTGGGGTAACGGCCATCGCCTCTTTGGCCGGCGTTACCAAGATGACGCTCTATAGCCACTTCCCGTCCAAAGATTCCTTGATAGTGGCCTGTCTTGATGAGCGCGACCGGCGCTGGCGCGAAGAGGTAGCGCGCACGCTGGCGAAGCAGCCCGACCCGGTCAGCAGCATGCTTGCTTTTTTCGACCTCTATGAGCGCTTTCTTCTGCGAGACAGCGGGCGCGGGTGCTTGTTTGTCAACAGTGCGGCTGAATTTCCGCAGCCGGACCATCCGGTGCGCCTGGCGGTCAGTCGGCATAAGCAGGGGATTCGCGAGAATCTCTCAGCATTGGCCGCGAGCGCAGGTGTACGAGACGCTGATACAGCGGCTGAAGGCCTGTTTATCTTGCTGGAGGGTAGTTTTGTCAGCGGCTCAATGAGCCAGGACGCGCCGGTATTCGATACAGCTCGAAGGATGGCTCAAGGCTGGATCCAGCAACAAGAATCACAGGAGCAGAGCGCATGACACTCGGCCTGCTGGCAGCAATTGCTGCGACGTTTTCCTGGTCACTGCTCTTTATGTTTCCGCAACTGGTTGGCGATTACAGCGTTTTCGATCTGGCCGTGGTGAGCTACGCCTTTGCCGGCGTGGGTAGCGCGATAGTGCTGTTCGTCTACCGCCGCGAAGTTCGGCAATTACGGCTGAACGACTGGGCATGGGCAGCGCTGTTGGGCTTCCTGGGCTATATCGGCTTCTTCTTTCTGATCACGACGGCGGTATTGGCTGCAGGTCCGGTGATTCCTCCGGTCATGATGGGCTCCGTCCCGATAGTGCTCGCCATCACTGCTAACTTGCGAAGCTCCAGCATTCCCTGGCGCGCAATTGCCGGCCCGCTGGTGATGGCAGCCCTGGGCATTGGATTGGTCAACTACAGCGTGTTCAACGCGAGCGGGGCGATGGTGGACCGCCCAACAGGCTCAATAGTGTTAGGGCTACTTGCATCACTGGTGGCGATTGCCTTTTGGACCGGGTTCGGCCTGTTCAATGAAAGCGCCTTGGCCCAACGTCCAAAGATGTCACCGATGCTGTGGTCAGCCATGCTGATTTTCAGCTGTGCCGTTGAAATGCTGGTCTTTATCCCGGTTGGGCTCTACCTGGAGCTGTCCAACTTCGCTATCCAGCCAGGCGAGTTGGCCGGCACCCAGGCGCTGATCATCAGCGGAATGGTTCAAGGCCTAGGCGCCACACTTGCCGCTGCCTGGGCATGGTCAGTCGCAACTCGTCGGCTACCTCTTGCGCTCAGCGGTCAGTTGATCGCCAGTGAAACCCTCTATGCGACGGCACTGGGTCTGCTCATCACACAGCGCTGGCCGTCTACTGCCGAAGCGGCTGGCACGGGGATGCTGTTCATAGGTGTTGTGTGGGCTATTCAGGCGTTTTATAGCAGGCAATCGCGCATCAAGAGCATGGCGGTCTAACTGTTCATGAGGCCATCGAGAAGAGCTAGCAGGTATTTAAGCGCCGCTAAGTCGCGCTGACGGAGTAGGCTGCAACGAGCCCAAGCAGCCTGAAGGGCTCTGCTTGATTGCTCTTTCGGATCATCCGTCAGGGCTGAAAGGATAATTGGCGGCATCCGGCTGCAGCGATACCATTTTTTGCTCCATCGCTTTTCGGCAGTACCAATGCCCTACCTCGCCCGCCTCGGCAAATTCACATCCAATCCAATAACCATCCTGGTCACCGCCGGGTTGCTGGTGGCACTGATGTGGCTGGTACTTTCCCTCGAGGAAGCGCGCAACCGTGAGCTGATTCGTCACGACACCGAGAAGGCAACAGGCAATCTGACTCGCGCCTTTGAAGAGCATGTGGTTCGTACGTTCAGGGACATTGATGTTGCATTGAAACTCCTGCGCCATGAGTGGATCAGGAATCAGGCCGGATTCGATGCGCAGGCCAGGGTCATCCAGGACGCATTCGAGCACGGCCTAGTCGTCCAGATCGGCTTCATTGATGCCGGCGGCATCCTCCAATACTCAAACCTGGAAAAAGTGACGACGCCTGTAAACCTGAGCGATCGGGAGCATTATCAGGTTCATCTCAAAACGACAGGCGACAGCCTGCACATCAGCAAACCGGTACTCGGGCGGGTTTCGGGGCGCTACAGCATCCAGATGACCCGCGCCGTCAGGAAAGACGGCACGTTCAGGGGTGTGATGGTCATATCGCTCAGCCCGGACTACTTCGCCAGGTTCTTCGGCTCGGTGGACATCGGGCGCAATGGGTCGATCCTACTGGTTGGTGCCGATGGCGTAGTGCGCGCACGAGGAAGTGATCGCAAAGTCGACGCCAGTGCGTTCGGCATGGCGCTGCCGGACACCATGCCGTTTCTCCAGTCCTCCGCGGCGCCACATGACAGTTACCAGGCAACCAGCCTGATCGATGGGCGCGACAAGCTCTTCACCTACCGCCACGTCGATGGCTTTCCCGCCACGGTGCTGATCGCCATGGACAACGCCAGCCTGTATGCAACACACCAAGCACGCTGGTTTCGCTACCGGATCTGGGCCGGCCTGCTCACGTTGCTGCTGCTAAGCGGTGGAGGGTTACTGGCGAGGGCACAGCAGTTACAACAGCGATCCAGAGCCGAGCTGCTGCAGTTAAACGAAAGTCTGCGAGGGCTGAGTGATATAGCCGCGCAACCTTCGTCAAGCGCGAAAAAGCTGGAAGCAGTCATGGCGCTTGGCTGCCGTCAGTTAGCGGTGGAATGTGCCGTGTTCTCCCACCTGGTCGGTGGGCAATGGTCGCCACATCTGTGCGTTGCCGCCGACGGAAAGGAGCTGAACGGAGCCGATACCGAGCTCACGAGCATCCTCTCGTCGGTGCTTACCAGCCAAGTAGACGATGCGGCAATCGAAGGCTCGCACAGCACAGGCCATAAGTTCGCCACCCCGCTAGGTGAAAAACGAATAGCGGCTTTTGCCACCGTTCCGGTGTTCGTCGCAGGCCAGATACATGGAGCACTTAGCTTTCTTTCAGTGGCTGGACACCGCTTTGGCTCAACAAACCTGGAATTTGCCCGCCTGATCGGCCGCTGGGTGAGCAGCGAGCTCACCGAAGAACGAGACACCTTGGAGCTCCAGCGATTGGCCACATCGGACGCATTGACTGGCGCCAAGAGCCGAGGCTATTTCATGACAGCCTTCGATGCCGAGCGGAGCAACGCAAGGCGTTACCAGCAATCTCTGTCCCTGCTACTAATCGATCTCGACCACTTCAAACGCATCAACGATCACTTCGGTCACCCAGCTGGTGATGCCACCCTGTGCAATGTAGTGACCCTTTGCCAGGAAACACTTCGTACCGGTGACATCTTCGCCCGTATGGGTGGAGAGGAGTTTGCGGCGTTGCTTCCCAGGGCCAACGAAGCCGACGCGATGGAGGTTGCAGAGCGGCTTCGCAGTGCAATCGCCGAAATGGCCGTATGGTCTGACGGTGTCGAAGTCAAGGTGACCATCAGTATCGGCGTAGGTCAGCTTGAGAAGGACGACGACTTCGATGCCCTTTACAACCGGGTCGATACGGCGCTCTACGCAGCGAAAACTGCAGGTAGGAACCGTGTCGTGGCCGCCGCGCATCAGGCGGTCCTGGCCATCGACTGACCTGTCCATGGGTTGCTGCTATCCGCACCACCCAGCCGCTTGCCGAACGGCGCACACCGAAGCAAGCATGACAAGCAACGATGTGACAGCCGGGCACTCTTCGTGCATGACCGAAGACTTTTAGTAGGCGTGCAACGCCAGACGTCCCGAGAGACCGCATCCCAGATCTATTCAGTTCCCGCCCCTTTCGCTGAGCGATAAGTGCCGTTCGGGTGCCTGCGCAGAGATTATTCCTCACAGTGGCTTATCTGGTGAGTAATCCGGGTCAAATCGCCGTCTACCCTTTGGATAGCAGTTTCGCTTCGGAAGCCTTAGAGCGTTTTCCGTTACACCCGCCAACCAGAGGCCAGCATCCCTATGGAAGCAGACAAAAAACTACCCAAGGCCATCATTCTTTTCCCCGTCTTCATCCCCGCCGTGGTCGTCACGTTGCTTCTGGTCATCGGCACGATGAGCAACCCGGATCTGGCCGGCGAGGTGTTCAGCTCTACGCTGGCCTTCATCACCACCAATTTCGGCTGGTTCTACATGCTGTCGGTGGCGTTCTTTCTGGTGTTCATCGTCGGCATCGCGATGACGCCCTGGGGCAGCATCAAGCTGGGCCCGGACCACGCCGAGCCGCAGTACAGTTTTCCGGCCTGGTTTGCGATGCTGTTCTCCGCAGGTTACGGCATCGCGCTGCTATTTTTCGGCGTCGCCGAGCCGGTATTGCACTATGCGTCGCCACCAGCGGGCGCGGCGGAAACGGTTGATTCCGCCAAGCAGGCGATGCAGATCGCCTTCTTCCATTGGGGCTTTCATATCTGGGCGATTTATGGACTGACCGGGCTGGTCCTGGCGTATTTCTCGTTCCGCCACGGCTTGCCGCTGTCCATGCGCTCGGCGCTCTACCCGATCATCGGCGAGCGCATCTACGGCCCGATCGGTCATGTTGTGGATGTCTTTGCGATTCTCGGCACCCTGTTCGGCATCGCCACGACACTCGGATTGTCGGTCACCCAGATCAACGCGGGCGTCAACTATCTCTGGCCCTCGATACCGATCAGCATCAACGTCCAGATCATCGCTATCGCGATCATCACCGGTCTGGCGATCTGCTCGGTGGTCGCTGGCCTGGACAAGGGCGTTAAGAACCTGTCGCTGCTGAACATGGTCCTGGCGATCGGGCTGATGGTGTTTGTATTCCTGGTCGGGCCGAGCATCTTTATCCTCGAGACCTTCCTGCAGAACACCGGCAGCTACCTGAACAACATCATCGAACGGACCTTTAACCTTCAGGCCTACAGCCGCAGCGACTGGATCGGCAACTGGACGCTGTTCATCTTTGGCTGGACCATCGCCTGGTCGCCCTTCGTCGGTCTCTTCATCGCCAAGATCAGTCGCGGCCGGACCATTCGCCAGTTCGTCTTCGGCGTGATGTTCGTGCCGACCATCTTCACCTTTCTCTGGTTCTCGGTATTCGGCGATACCGCGCTGCATCTGATCATGGTCGAGGGTTACACCTCGCTGATATCCGACGTGCAGGCGGACAACGCCATCGCCCTGTTCAAATTGTTCGAGCTGCTGCCGATGACCTCCATCGCCTCCTTTCTGGCGGTGGTGCTGATCATCACCTTCTTTGTAACGTCCTCCGACTCCGGCTCGCTGGTGATCGACTCCCTGGCAGCCGGTGGCGCTAGCCATACGCCGGTGTGGCAGCGGGTATTCTGGGCCAGCATCGAGGGCGTAGTCGCCTCCGCGCTGTTGCTGGCGGGCGGGCTCAGCGCGCTGCAAACCATGACCATTGCCAGTGCCCTACCCTTCGCCATCATCATGATGATTGCCGCGCTGGGCATGTGGCGCGCGCTGGTGATCGAAGGGCACCATGAAACCAGTCTGCAGAACCATATGCAGAGCAGCCGACTGGCGAGCAATGCCGGCCCCGGCCTGTGGAAGAAGCGCCTGGCCGGCCTGGTCAGTTTTCCTGATCGAGAGCAGGTCGACGCGTTCATGGGCAGCACCGTACTCAAGGCCATGCGCCGCGTACAGCGTGAGCTTGGCGGCCAGGAGTGGACGGCCGAAGTGCACTCGGACGAGGCCAATTCGCGGGTCTATCTGGAAGTGATCAAAGAGGACCAGGTAGATTTCGTCTATGAGATCCGCGCTGTCGGGTATGCCATGCCAGCGTTCGCCCTGTCCGAGGGGCCGGATACGGATGAGCAGTACTTCCGAGCCGAGGTCTTCCTACGCCGCGGTGGTCAGCACTACGACATCTATGGTTATGACCAGGCCGACATCATCAGCGACATCCTCGACCAGTTCGAGAAGTACCTGCACTTCCTGCACATCTCGCCCGGCAGCCTGCCGTGGAAAATGGGCGAGCATGACGAGATGCTCACCGGCGACCCCGATCTGCCCAAGAGCGAGCCGTCCTAACCACGCTCGCACCGACACCCGGTCGGCCCCGCAGCCAGGGTTCGGCCGGCGGTTCTTATCCGGGTCTGAGGCTGTGTCGGGCAAGCGAGGTCAATTTCATCTATACAAGTAAAGGCACATTGGCCGCGGCAGACAAAGTGACCAGCCGGTCACAACACTCGCAGCCGCGCCGCGCTTGGCGCGTGCCCCCTCCCATGCTAGGTTTGCGCCTCGCCAGGATGGCGAGCAGTTGGCCGGAGCGCAATTACATAGAAACGGAGCAGGAACAGCCCCTGTTCCGAGAAGAGGAAGCTCAATGGCCGAGGCCATACCCGCACTGGAAATCCGCAATCTGCACAAGCGCTACGGCGATCTGGAAGTTCTCAAAGGCATCTCGCTGACCGCTCGCGATGGTGACGTGATTTCCATCCTCGGCTCTTCAGGGTCCGGAAAATCCACATTTCTGCGCTGCATCAACCTGTTGGAAAACCCCAACGAGGGCGAGATCATCGTCGCCGGCGAGCAGCTGCGCCTCAAACGCGCTAAAGATGGCGACCTGGTCGCCGCGGACGCCAAGCAGATCAACCAGATGCGCAGCAAGCTGGGCTTCGTATTCCAGAACTTCAATCTCTGGCCGCACATGAGCGTGCTCGACAACATCATCGAGGCGCCGCGCCGAGTGCTGGGCCAGAGCAAGGCCGAAGCCACCGAAACGGCCGAGGCACTGCTGGCCAAGGTGGGCATCGCCGACAAGCGTCACGTCTACCCGAACCAGCTCTCCGGTGGTCAGCAGCAACGAGCGGCGATTGCCCGGACCCTGGCGATGCAGCCACAGGTGATCCTGTTCGACGAGCCCACTTCGGCACTCGACCCAGAAATGGTACAAGAAGTGCTTACAGTGATCCGGTCGCTGGCCGATGAGGGTCGTACCATGCTGCTGGTCACCCATGAAATGAACTTCGCCAAGCAGGTTTCCAGTGAGGTCGTCTTCCTCCACCAGGGCCTGGTCGAAGAGCAAGGAACGCCGGAGCAGGTGTTCGACAACCCCCAATCGGCACGCTGTAAACAGTTCATGTCCAGCCATCGCTAATGGAGCAACACATCGCATGAAAAGCTATAAGAAGATTCTGCTGACTGCCGCCGCCACCCTGATGCTCGGCGCCAACGCCTTCGCCGCTGACAAGCTGCGCATCGGTACCGAGGGCGCCTATCCCCCCTTCAACCTGATCGATGCCAGCGGCCAAGTGGTCGGCTTCGACCTCGACATCGCCCACGCCCTGTGCGCGAAGATGGAAGTGGAGTGCGAAGTGGTGACCTCCGATTGGGACGGCATCATCCCCGCGCTGAACGCCGGCAAGTTCGATTTCCTCGCCGCTTCGATGTCGGTCACCGAGGAACGCAAGCAAGCAGTCGACTTCACGGACCACTACTACACCAACAAGCTGCAGTTCGTAGCGCCCAAGTCGGTCGACTTCAAGACTGACGAAAGCTACCTGGACGGCAAGACCATCGGTGCCCAGCGGGCTACCATCGCTGGCACCTGGCTCGAAGACAACATGGACGACGTGGTCGACATCAAGCTCTACGACACCCAGGAAAACGCCTACCTCGATCTGGCCTCCGGCCGCGTCGACGGCATCCTCGCCGACTCGTTCGTGCAGTGGGAATGGCTGAAGAGCGATGCCGGCAAGGCCTTCGAGTTCAAGGGTGAGCCGGTGTTCGACAACGACAAGATTGCCATCGCCGTGCGCAAGGGCAACGATGAGCTGCGCGAAAAGCTGAACAAGGCGCTGGCTGAAATCCGAGCCGACGGTACTTACGAGAAGATCAACGCCAAGTACTTCCCTTTCAACATCTACTGATCCGTCTGAATCAAAGCCCGGCCGCCGTATAGGTAGGTCGGGCTTTGGTGTTTGAGCCCATATGATTCCCGACCTTCATGGATTCGGTCCGGCGCTGATCGCCGGTACCTGGATGACCATTCAGCTGGCTCTTGCATCCCTGGCCCTGGGCCTGGTGCTGGGCCTGCTCGGTGCACTTGCCAAGACATCGCCATACGCCACCCTGCGCTGGGTGGGCGGCACCTATTCGACCATCGTTCGCGGCGTACCCGAGCTGCTCTGGGTACTGCTGATCTACTTCGGCACCATCGGCCTGGTGCGCGGCATCGGCGAGATCTTCGGCATCGAGAATCTGGCTCTGAGCCCCTTTGCGGCCGGTACCATCGCTCTCGGCCTGTGTTTCGGCGCCTATGCCACCGAAGTCTTCCGCGGCGCGCTGCTGGCCATTCCCAAAGGCCATCGCGAAGCCGGTCTGGCACTGGGTCTGGGCAAACGGCGGATTTTCCTGCGACTGATCCTGCCACAGATGTGGCGCCTGGCCCTGCCCGGGCTGGGCAACCTGTTCATGATCCTGATGAAGGACACCGCGCTGGTCTCGGTCATCGGCCTGGAAGAAATCATGCGCAGCTCGCAGATTGCCGTCACCGCCAGCAAAGAGCCCTTCACCTTCTTCGTCGTCGCTGCCCTGATCTACCTGGGCCTGACCGTGATCGTTATGACGGGCATGTATTTTCTTGAACGACGTGCCGGTCGCGGCTTTGCCAGGAGCGCCGCATGAGCTGGGAACTGTTCATCAAGTGGCTGCCGGACTTTCTTGAAGGCGCCTGGCTGACACTGCAGCTGGTCGGTGTTTCGGTAGTGGCCGGATTGATTCTTGCGCTGCCGTTGGGCATCGCCCGGTCCTCGCGCCTGCTTGCAGTGCGTGCACTGCCTTACGGCTACATCTTCTTTTTCCGTGGCACGCCGCTGCTGGTGCAGCTGTTTCTCGTCTACTACGGGATGGCGCAGTTCGAGGCCGTCCGCGAGAGCTGGATGTGGCCGTTCCTGCGCGACCCTTACTGGTGCGCAATCATCACCATGACCCTGCACACCGCCGCCTACATCGCCGAAATCCTGCGCGGCGCGATTCAGAACGTGCCGGCCGGTGAAGTCGAGGCGGCTCGCGCGCTGGGCATGTCCCGCTATCAGGCCCTGCGCCATGTCATCCTGCCGCGCGCCACCCGCATCGGCTTGCCCGCCTATAGCAACGAAGTGATCCTGATGCTCAAGGCCAGCGCGCTGGCGAGCACCATCACCCTGCTGGAACTCACCGGCATGGCGCGCAAGATCGCCGCGCGCACCTACATGCACGAGGAAATGTTCCTTACCGCAGGGTTGATCTACCTGATCATCGCCTTCGTGCTGATGCAGGGCTTCAAGCTGCTGGAACGCTGGCTGCGCGTCGACGCCTGCCAAGGGCGCTGACAGTACAGATCTGACGGGCCCGTGGTCGCTTTGCGCCGCGGGCCGTTCGGCAGCATTGCCCTCCAGTCGTCACGCCTGCCAGCCTGCGGAATCCCTGGCCGCCAGCAGGGTCTTAACTCTCCCCATTGCCAACGAGACTGCCCATGCCCGTCGACATTCAGCGCATCGAAAAGGACCAACTCGCCTGCTGGCGGATTCGATACGGCGACGCAGAAGCGGTCGTCGCCGAGCAAGGTGCCCAAGTACTCAGCTATCGTCAGGGCGATGCACCACCAGTCATCTGGCTCAGCGAGGAAGCCGCCTTTCAGTCCGGTCAGTCAGTGCGGGGCGGCGTGCCGATCTGCTGGCCCTGGTTTGGCGATCTGGCGCGCAACCCGCAATCGGTTCAGCACAGCTACCAGAGCAGTCAGCCCGCGCCGGCACATGGGCTGGTGCGCAATATCGACTGGACGATGGCCCGAAGCGACAGCAACCCCGACAGCGTCACGCTGCTGTTTACCTGCAACGCCAACCCTGAACTGCCCGGCTGGCCGCATGCCGTCGAGCTGAGCCTGCAGGTCTGCCTGGACAGTAAGGGCCTGCACCTGTCGCTGACCAGCCACAACCGCGGTGACACGACAATCGCGTTGTCCCAGGCCTTGCACAGCTACTTCTCCGTTAGCGACATCCACCAGGTGACGGTCGAGGGCCTGGACGGATGCCCCTATATCGAAACCCTGGAAGATTGGCAGCAGCGGCAGCAACAGGGTGACCTGGCATTCGACGGCGAGACCGACCGCATCTATCTCGATCTGCCTTCGAGGCTGAGCCTGCTCGACCTGGGCCTAAAGCGACGGATCATGCTCGAGACGCAAGGCTCACGCTCTGCCGTTCTGTGGAATCCCTGGATCGCCAAGGCGCAACGGCTCTCGCAGTTCGCCGACGATGCCTGGCAACGCATGCTGTGCATCGAAACGGCGAACGTCATGGACGATGCGGTCGAGCTCGAACCCAGCGCACGCCATACCCTTAGCGTCTCGATCAGCGTTGCAACCGTCTGAGCCCTCCGGAAGCCTGCCGTTAGCCAGAATCCGGGCAACCAGACGCATTGAATCTATACTGTAAGCGAGCACCATCCCCAGCCGGTCGACGACTGGGGCTGAGGCAAGCCTGCGGCCATTTGCAATGCTCTGGAGGACTTTTGCCATGGAAGCCACGCCGCCAAAGACGGGTCCCGGCCAGTTCGCGCCACCCCCGCGTCAGCCATGTGCTGAAACGCTATGAACGCCGACTTCGATGTCTTGCTCGCCGGCGGGGGGCACAGCCACCTTGGGGTCCTGCGCCAATGGGCCAGCCGTGACCGTCCGGCGGGCCGGATCGGGCTGGTCTCGGCCGAGCCGCACGCCTGGTATTCCGGGATGATGCCAGGACTGATCGCCGAGCATTACCAGACGCGCGACTGCCGCGTTGCGCTGCCCAAACTGTGCGCCGCAGCCGAGGTTGAATTCATCCAGGGCACTTTGGTGGCCCTGCTTCCCGAAACACCAGAGCTGCTCCTGGCTACCGGCGAGACGCTGCGCAGTACCTGGCTGTCATTGAACCTGGGCTCACTGCCCTGGATGCCGGAACAGACCGATGACGGCATGGAGTTGCTCTCGGTCAAGCCGTTCGCCGACTTCATTCGCCGCTGGCAACAGTGGCAGGAGATTCCCGAGCCTGTGGGCATAGTCGGGGGCGGTGCAGCGGGTGTGGAACTGGCCTTGGCCATGGCCGGGCGGGTGCCGGCGATCGATCTGTTCTGCGCAGACGACCTGCTTGCCGGCCACCCGCCTCGCCTCAGGCGGCTGGCACTGCGGCATCTGCAGGAAGCCAAGGTGCAGGTCCATGAGCACACCCCGATCCAGACCGTACATGGCAGCACACTCGTCGGCGAGGGGCAGGTGCGCTGGCGCGGACGACGCCTGATCGTCGCCACAGGCCCCAGCCCGCTCGGCTGGCTGCGCGAATCGGGCCTGCGCGTGGACCGGCGTGGCTTCATCGAGATATCCGCATCGCTGCAGAGTCGCTCGCATCCCCACGTGTTCGCCAGCGGCGATTGCGCCAGCCTGCCGGGCGCCGTTCACAACGGCGTCCATGCAGTGCGCCAGGCGAGTGTGCTGGCTACCAATCTCACAAGAGCCTCGATTGGCCAACCACTGCGCCACTATCACCCCCAGTCGCACAGCCTCGCGCTGCTCTCTGATGGCCAGCATGGGGCACTGCTGAGTTGGGGTGGGGTCGCGGCCGAAGGCCAAGTGCTCGGCCGCTTGAAGGATCATCTCGATCGCCGCTTCGTGCAACGCCACAGCACCGAGGGCTGAAGGTGTCAGCCAAGCAACTGCTGCAGACGTACCTGCAGCAACTCAGGAAACCGCTTGAACCAGATCAGGTTGCGCGGTGATGGGTGTGGCAGCGGATGCAGGCGAAAAGCCCCCCCCCTGCCCCTCCCCGTCGTCAGTCCCAGATCGAAATACGCGGTGAAACGGTCGTCTCGCTGCCAAAACGCCTCTAGCTGCTGGCGCACTTCGCGTGGCTGATCCAGACCAAACCAGAGAAACGCTTCACGTCCGAGCGTGACGATGTCGCGGCCCTGCCAGTTGTCGATCAACAACTGGCGCATCAATGGATGAAAACGACGCTTTACGGCCATCGACCAGGCGCGGTTACCGAGCGGTTTGTAGGGCACCGTGTTGATCCAGAAAAACCCTTCACCCACGCAGCGGCTGGCCTCGAAATCCGGCATGTCTGCGCTGTGGAGATGCCGATAAAGCCCGCGCCGCACCAGCTGCCCACCGCCACCGATGAAGGGCTCACCGTAGCGCACTTCCTCACGCCCCGGATCACGCCCAAAGAACGCAAGGGGGGTGTCGGCCGGCCCTAGACCGATGATCGGTTCCAGCGGATCCCTATCGAAAGCCTGGTATACCGCCTCATCGATGCCCTCGATCTGCTTCGCCAGCTCAGCGAAAGCCTTGTACTGTGAAGGAGACAACGGTCGCTTCATCGGCTAAAGATCGCTTTCGTCTACCAGCTTTACCTCGGCGGCCGAGATCGCGTAGGCCGCGTCGGCCAGGTCATTGCTGACGGGTTCGATCTGCAACGTGCCGTCGACCCAGAGCGGAGCATAAATATCGTCCAGCATGATCCCGGCAGGATAGCGGACCATCACGATCTGATTGGGTGGTGGCGGTGGGACATGGATGCAGGCGCCCGGATAAGGCACCAGAAAGAACTCGGTGCTGCGGCCTTGGCTATCGGTTTCCAGCGGTACCGGATAGCCACCCAGGCGAATCTGTTTGCCGTTGAGCGCCGGCACGGTCTTGGCGGAATACATCACCGCAGGCAGACCAGCACCCTGCTTGAGAGCGCCTTGATCGCTGAACCCATCGTTCTCTGGCGAGTCATGCTCGATTTCCGGCATGTCTTCCAGCGCCTGACGATCCTCAGCAGGCATCAGCTCAAGCCAGTCGAGCTCCGCCGGGGCGGCATGAATGACGGAAGCGCAACACAGCAGAATGGACAGAATTAAGGGACGCATGACAACCGAAAGCTGAGGGAACGGGGCCGCCGGGCACGGCCCCGGCGAATCAATGTTTACGGCTGGTGACCATGCCGTAGATGACCAGCAGGATAATCGCACCGACGACCGCGCCGATAAAGCCCGCACCTTCGCCGGCTTCATACAGACCGAGCGCCTGACCGCCGTACGTAGCCAGCAGCGAACCGCCGATACCCAGCAGGATGGTCATGATCCAACCCATGCTGTCGTTGCCGGGCTTCAGGAAGCGTGCGATGAGGCCTACGATCAGGCCGATGATGATGGTTCCGATGATGCCCATGGGCAATCTCCTCAAGTCCGAAAATAGGCGTTACGTATTCTCGGACCTGAGGCGAGTCAGCCAGTTCGCCGCGCAAAGCAACAAGCCAGACGGCCGGACGGTCAGTCGCGGGCGATCAGCGACTCGACGGCAGTGATCTGCCGGTCCAACGTGGAGCGGTCCGGACAGCGCAGCGTGGCATGACCGACCTTGCGTCCGACCTTGAACGCCTTGCCGTAATGATGCAGATGGCAGTCCTCGACCGCGATCACTTTGGCCACGGCCGGCACTTCACCGATGAAGTTCAGCATAGCGCTCTCGCCGACCTTGGCCGTAGAGCCGAGCGGCAAGCCACTTACCGCGCGCAGGTGGTTTTCGAACTGGCTGCACTCGGCGCCTTCGATGGTCCAGTGACCAGAGTTGTGCACACGCGGCGCAATCTCGTTGGCCTTGAGCCCACCGTCGACCTCGAAGAACTCGAAGGCCAGCACGCCGACGTAATCCAGCTCCTTCAGCACGCGCCCGGCATAATCCTCGGCCAGCGCCTGCAGCGGATGAGTGGTGCTCGCCACCGACAGCCGCAGGATGCCATTTTCATGGGTGTTGTGGACCAGCGGGTAAAAGCAGGTCTCGCCGTCACGCCCGCGCACCGCAATCAGCGACACTTCCCCGGTAAATGGCACGAAGCCTTCGAGGATGCACGGCACGCTGCCCAGTTCGGCGAAGGCGTCGGTGACGTCGGATTGTTTGCGAAGGACCTTCTGGCCTTTGCCGTCATAACCCAGGGTGCGGGTCTTGAGCACGGCCGGCAGGCCGATGTTGGCAGCCGCGGCGTCGAGGTCGGCCTGGCACTGTATGTCGGCAAACGCCGGCGTGGGGATCCCGAGGTTCTTGAACATGGACTTTTCGAACCAGCGATCACGGGCGATACGCAACGCCTCGGCACTTGGGTAAACCGGCACGAACTGCGACAGGAAGGCGACGGTTTCAGCCGGCACGCTCTCGAACTCGAAGGTCACCAGATCGACTTCGTCGGCCAACTGACGCAAGTGATCCTGATCGTTATAGTCCGCACGCAGATGCTCACCGAGTGCCGCGGCACAGGCGTCCGGGGCCGGGTCGAGAAACGCGAAGTTCATGCCCAGCGGGGTGCCTGCCAGGGCGAGCATGCGGCCCAACTGGCCGCCACCGATCACGCCAATTTTCATTTACGCGTCCCTCGGGTCCGGGTTATCGAGCACGGTCTGGGTCTGCTCGTCGCGGAATGCCTTCAGCGCGGCGTGGTACTCAGGAAATTCGTGGCCGAGGATGCTGGCTGACAGCAACGCGGCATTGATCGCGCCCGCTTTGCCGATGGCCAGCGTGGCGACCGGTACGCCGGCTGGCATCTGCACAATCGACAGCAGCGAGTCGACACCGGAAAGCATCGAGGACTGTACCGGTACGCCGAGCACCGGTAGATGCGTCTTGGCGGCACACATGCCCGGCAGGTGCGCGGCGCCACCGGCGCCCGCGATGATCACGCGCAAACCGCGGGATTCAGCCTGTTCGGCGTACTGGAACAGCAGGTCGGGCGTGCGGTGCGCAGACACCACGGTGACTTCGTGCGGAATGCCGAGCTTTTCCAGCATGTCTGCGGTGTGGCTCAAGGTGGACCAATCGGACTTGGAGCCCATGATCACGCCTACCAGTGCGGTCATCGTCGTGCCTCTCTTCGGCGCCTAGGCGCATCAGGAACAACGGCCGCGCTGAAAACAGCGCGGCCGTGCAGGAACAGGGTCGGAACCGGCCCGACCAAAGGCCGCGCAGTATAACGCAGGCCCCAGCCCCCGGCACCTGCGACCGGTCATCTGAAACCGCCGGAAAAAGTTTGTTGGCTTGCCGGAGGTCAATGGCCCCGTCATCAGACCGGGCGCAGACTCGGCGTTCCGATCGCAAGGAGACAGCCATGAACCAGACCATGAAAGCCGCCGTGGCCCACGCCTACGGTGAACCGCTGCGCATCGAAGAAGTAAAGGTTCCCTTACCCGGCCCGGGGCAGATCCTAGTGAAGATCGAGGCCTGTGGCGTCTGCCACACCGACCTGCACGCGGTCGAGGGCGACTGGCCTGTGCGCCCGCCCCTACCGTTCATTCCCGGGCATGAGGGCGTTGGCTACGTGGCAGCAGTCGGCAGCGGCGTCAGCCGGGTCAAGGAAGGCGACCGTGTTGGCGTGCCCTGGTTGTACAGTGCCTGCGGCTGCTGTGAGCACTGCCTGACCGGCTGGGAAACACTGTGTACCGAACAGCAGAACACCGGTTACTCGGTCAATGGCGGTTACGCCGAGTACGTTCTCGCCGACCCGAACTACGTAGGGCTACTACCCAAAGAGGTGGCCTTCGACGAAATCGCGCCCATCCTCTGTGCGGGCGTGACGGTCTACAAGGGCCTTAAAGTCACCAATGCACGACCGGGCCAGTGGGTGGTGATTTCCGGTGTCGGCGGGCTGGGGCATGTTGCGGTGCAGTACGCCAAGGCCATGGGCCTGCACGTGGCGGCGGTCGACGTCGACGACGCCAAGCTGGAACTGGCGAAAAAACTCGGCGCCAGTCTCACCATCAACGCCCGCACGGAAGATCCGGTCGAGGTGATCCAGCGCGACATCGGTGGCGCCCATGGCGTGCTGGTCACGGCAGTATCCAACAGCGCCTTTGGTCAGGCCATCGGCATGGCGCGGCGGCACGGCACCGTGGCGCTGGTCGGACTGCCGCCAGGCGACTTCCCGACGCCGATCTTCGACGTGGTGCTCAAGGCGATCACCATCACCGGCTCCATCGTCGGCACCCGCGCGGATCTGCAGGAAGCCCTGGATTTCGCCGCCGAAGGCCTGGTCAAGGCGACCATCCACAGCGGCAAACTTGACGACATCAACCAGATCTTCGACCAGATGCGCGCCGGCACCATCGAGGGAAGGATCGTATTGACGAGCTAGCGATTTGACAGGACAGGTTGCTGGCTGGCGGCGCACGCACCTTCGCCAGCCATCGACGGGTCCGTCAGCCCCTCACGTAATGCCTCGATCTCGTCATAAAGAGATTCGAGCAGCGCGACCAGCTTAGGATCAAACTGCTTGCCTGCCTGCTCCTGGATGTGCGCCCTGGCGCGCTCGACTGGCCAGGCCTCCTTGTAGGGGCGTTTTGAACGCAACGCGTCATAGACATCGCAAAGGGTCACGATACGCGCCGACAGAGGTATAGCCTCACCCTGCAAGCTGTTGGGATAGCCGCCGCCATCCCAGCGTTCATGATGGTTGAGGGCGACCTCAGCAGCCATATCGAGCAGAGGCGAACGGGTCTGGTCACGCAGAATGTCATGGCCGATTCGTGCGTGCCGGTTCATCAGCTCTCGCTCAGCAGCCGTCAGCGGCCCGGGCTTGAGTAAAATGCTGTCCGGAATGCCGATCTTGCCGACGTCGTGCATCGGCGCGGCCAGGCGCAGCAGCTCCACCCACCGAGGAGCGCAGCCAAGGGCGGAGGCCATGAGCGCTGCCGTCTCGCCGATGCGCAGGATGTGGTTGCCTGTCTCGTTGTCCTTGTATTCAGCGGCCCGAGAGAGCCCCCGGATCACGGCGTGAAAACTGTCTTCCAGCTCCCGGGTGCGCGCCTTGACGGTACGCTCCAAATCGTCCCGTTCGCGTGCCAGTGCCTGGCTGGCCATGCCCAATTGCAGTGTATTGCGAACACGCAGGAGCAGTTCGGCGAGATCCAGCGGCTTGCTCAGGTAATCATTAGCGCCTAACTCCAGGCCGCGCCTTCGGTTTTCTGCATCGGTCATGGCAGTCACGATGATGATCGGCTGGCAGCAGCGATCGCGCGATTGCAATTCCCGCAGGATGTCGAAACCGTTGGGCGTCGGCATGTCGAGGTCCAGCAACAGCAGATCCCACGGGTTGCCCTGTAACCATTGCAACGCGGCGGCTGAGTCGGTGAATACTTCGACCTCGCGTGCACCGAAAGCCCGAAGACTCGTCTGGATAAGGCGCAAATTGGCCGGCTGGTCATCCACAGCAACGATACGGGCGAAGCGCAGGGCGTCAGGGAGCATGGTTTTCACCTTCGTTCAGGATTTCGGCAACCAGTTGCCGCAGCTCATCTATGTCTATCGGCTTAACCATGAGTGCCTGGTACTCTAGGCCGCTTAGCCGCCCGGCGTCCTCATAAACGGCTGCGCTGAGCACTACAACCGGTACATCTCGGGTCTGACTGTGTTGGCGCAGCTGCCGCAGCACTTCATCGCCGCTCAGGCCAGGCAGGTTAAGGTCGAGCAGTAACAATTCTGGCGGGTTAGCCAGAATACGCTCAAGCGCCACCCGCCCATCTCCCTCAATCTCGATCGAGCACATAGGCTCGAGCGCCTTGCGCACTAAAAACTGGCTGGCCGGATTGTCCTCGACATAGAGCACCGTCGCGCAACCCGGTGCGGCCCTTGCGGCGACCGGCTTGGCCGCGGCATCCGAAGCCGGAGCCAACGCAACGTCCAACACTGGCAACTCGATCCAGAAGCTGCTGCCGATACCCTCTTCGCTGTGCAACCCCATCACGCCATTTTGGTGAGCCGCGAACTCTTTGCAGAGCGAAAGGCCGATGCCTGTGCCGAGAATCGCCGTATTTTCACGACCCAGACGCTGAAAGGGCTCGAAAACCTGGTCCTGCTTTTCGGCCGGGATGCCTATTCCGGTGTCCTCGACGATCAGCCGAACATGGCCAGCCGCTACCTGATAGGTCAGGGTGATGTCGCCTCCCACCTTGTTGTACTTCATGGCGTTGGATAGCAGGTTGAGAATCACCTGGCGCAACCGCCGCCGGTCTGCGGCAATCTGCAGCGACTCGCCTGGGAGATCGAGATTCAGACGCAGATCACGCTGCTGGACCTCGGCGCTCACCATATCCGCGCATTCCTGGAGTAGTTCGCGCACCGCCAAGGGCTTGAGCTCCCGCTGGCGGTCGTCCGCCTGGACGTTGGACCAGTCCAGGATGTCCTCTACCAGATGGCTCAGGTGCTGGCTGGCAAGCAGAATTTCATCCAGATACTCGATATCGCCCGACTCTGCCTCACTAGCTACCCGCTCAAGCTTCATCAGCTGCGCGAAACCGAGAATGGCATTGAGCGGCGTGCGCAGCTCATGGCTCATGCTGGAAATGAACCGCGTTTTGGCTTCGCTCGCCGCCTGCGCTTCGAGTGAAGAAGCGCGTAAGTCGGCTTCGACGCGCTTGAGCGCATCGATGTCCACATGCGTACCGGCCATGACGCGCACCATGCCGCTTTCGGGGTCTCGCTCGAGCACCTTGCCACGGCTAAGCAACCACGCATATCGGCCGTTGCCGTCAGCGAAGCGAAACTCGACGGAGTAGTCCTGGGCGCCCGCGGCCACGCGCTCGAGCGCCGTCTGAATGGCCGCGCGATCGTCCGGATGCACGCGATCGATGAACGCCGCTTCCTGCATGGTGGTCGGCATGCTGAAGCGCTTGGAGAAGCGACCCCGCACTTGAATGGTGCTGTCTGCACTGCGTTCCCAGATACTTTCGGTTGCGCTTTCCAGCACCAGCTGAAGACGCGACTGGGCACGCTCGCGATCGCTTTCGCTGCGCTCGAGCTGTTCGCCGATCGCCGCGGTATGGCTGGCCATCTCGTCCAGTTCACGGATACGCGAATCGGTCGGTTCCGGCCTCCAGCGGCCGGCACCGATCTCGGTCATCATCCGGGAGATTCCGGCTATTGGGGTGAGCAAACGCTGACTCAACTGACGCGCGCGTCGCCACATGAAGCCGAAGAACACGAAGTAGAACACCACCAGTCCGACGATCAGCCAGTAACCCAAGGTGCGGTATTCACTGGCCAACTCGTTGGTCTTCTCGAAGACGGCCTCTTCGTCGACCACTGTAAGCAGGCGCCAGCCCGTTTGTTCGATGGTCGTCCAGGCCACCAGTTGGGAACGCCCGCCAAGAAACACCGTCTGCACGCCATCAGGCGCGTCGGTGATGGCTTGCGCCAGCTGTTGCGTCGCCTCGCGCCGGCCAAGGTTGAAGTCCTCGGGTTTCAGGGTTTCCCGGCGAATTGCCTCTTCATAGGAATGGGTGGTCAACTCGTTCAGGCCGAAGTCGCCTTCGCCACGCGAGGGCAACGCCATGATGGTCAGGTCATTGCTCACCAGCACTGCATAGCCATTCCACGGCACCTGCAGCTCGCCGATATGGTCGAGAATGCCGCCTACCGTCACATCGAGGCCGGCAACGCCTTCCAGGAAATCGCCGCGGTAGACCGGAGCAATGGCCGACATCATCCAGCCATGGCCGGCCGGATCGAGGTAGACATCGGTCCATACGACCTTGCGTTCGGGATTATGAGTGGCGTCTGCGAGGTAGTAGAAGTTGTAGTCGGGTATGACCATGTCGTGCGGATACTGGTCGGGCGTCAGGAACCAGGGATAGATGTGGTTAAGGCTGTCATGGCTGTTGAAGTAGATGCTAGCGACGAGGGGGTTGGTTTTTTGCAACCCCTGCATGAACGAATCCAGCGCTGTAAGCCGTGCAACCTTATCCAGATCCTGCTGCTCCGGTGCGATGACATTGGAATAGAAAACTGCCGCGCCACCGTTGTCGTCTGGCGTATAACGCACCCCATCTTCGGTCAGGGCCAGAGGCACTGGAGCCACGGCCGCGGTTCCCGCCAGGGTTTGTTCTGTCATGTCGCGGTAGAAGTCGGTCAATGCACCGATATGACGGAGCTGTTCATCGACCACCCGGGCTTCCTGCCCCGCCGAAGCCTGCAAATCGTGCAACGCCGTCTCGCGCAGGTAGTTGATCTGTGCGTCGCGCACGGCCTGGTTGCTCAGCAGATAGACTGCGATAAGCCCGGCCTCCACCAGCACCAGGGGGATCAAGGCACTTCGTATGAAGGCGCGCCATATCCAGCGGCGCAGACCAATGTGAGGGGTTGGGGGCACAATAGCTCCGGTGGGCGAGACAATCGCAATAGAATAGTGGCTCCATGATATCACCACGCTCGAAAAGATCGCCTGCCTCCGACCAATGGCTCAGTCGGTCTTATATCCGCCCTGCACCGCCTTCCAGCTTGCGCCAGAGCAACCGCACCGGTGCCTTGCGCACCAACGCGCAGCGGTACAAGCGGATCTCCAGCGGCACGCGCCAGTGCTCGCCGCCGCAAACCACCAGTTCGCCGCGCTCCAGCTCGGCCGTCACGCTCAGTCGCGGCACCCAGGCCAGGCCGAGTCGCTGCATCGCCATGCTTTTCAGGCTGTCGGCCATCGCCGTTTCGTACACCGTCGAGGAGCGCAGTCCGCGCTGACGTAACAGCAAATTGACCGAGCGGCCGAGCGAGGCGCCAGCGCTGTAGGCCAGCAGCGGGACGCTCTGCCCGCTGTCTGGATCGAACAGGGGCTCGCCAGCGGCATCGACCGCGCACACCGGCACGATTTCAGTGCGGCCCAGCGACAGGGACGGGAACAGCTCAGGATCCATCTGCAGCGCAGCATCCGGATCGTAGTAGGCGAGGATCAGGTCGCAGGTGCCCTCGCGTAGCGAATGGACCGCCTCGCCGACATTGGTTGCGACCAGACGGCTGTTCACCGGCACCCCATCCTGACGCAGACGCGCCAGCCATTCGGGAAAGAAGCCCAGCGCCAATGAATGCGCGGCGGCGATCTGCAGCACTTCGCCGCGCTGCCCCTCGAGGTTGTGCAGGTAATGCACCACCTCGCCGATCTGATCGATCATGTTGCGCGCGGTGACGAGAAACAGCTGGCCCGCCTCGGTCAGCTCGACCGGCGTCTTGGCGCGGTTCACCAAGGTCAATCCAAGGCAGTTTTCCAGGCTGCGGATGCGCCGACTGAACGCCGGCTGGGTGACGAAGCGACGCTCCGCTGCCTTGGAAAAACTTCGAGTCGCGGCCAGAGCGACCAGATCCTCCAGCCACTTGGTTTCGATGTTCATGCCGACTCCCGAAGCAATCAATAGGGTGCTGATGGGCAGCAATAACGTTTCTCAGCCGAATGACGTCACACCACCGCTATGCCGATCATGCATGACCCAGCGCTTAACGGCATTAGCCGAAAAAGCCGCTGAGATCCTATGGTAGCGGCCTTCGCGGCAATTTCCGCTTTTCTCTCGGATGAGAATTCTCATGTCCTCCGCTGCATCGTTCCGCCTTGAAAAAGACCTGCTTGGCTCCCTCGAAGTACCTGCTGACGCCTACTACGGCATCCAGACCCTGCGCGCTGTGCGCAACTTCCACCTGTCCGGCGTGCCGCTATCGCACTTTCCAAAACTGGTGGTGGCGCTGGCCATGGTCAAGCAGGCGGCGGCGGACGCCAACCGAGAACTCGGCCATCTCAGCGGCGCCAAGCACACGGCGATCAGTCAGGCCTGCGCGCACCTGATCCGCGGCGAGCACCACGAGCAGTTCGTCGTCGACATGATTCAGGGCGGCGCCGGCACCTCGACCAACATGAACGCCAATGAGGTGATCGCCAATCTGGCCCTGGAATACATGGGCCACACCAAGGGCGAGTATCGCCACCTGCACCCGAACAACGACGTCAACATGGCACAGTCGACCAACGACGCCTACCCGACCGCCATCCGCCTCGGCCTGCTGCTGGGGCATGACACCCTGCTGGCCAGCCTCGACAGCCTGGTACAAGCCTTCGCCGGCAAGTCGGGGGAATTTGCGCACATCCTCAAGATGGGCCGCACCCAGCTGCAGGACGCAGTGCCCATGACCCTCGGCCAGGAATTCCGAGCGTTTGCCACCACCCTCGGCGAGGACCTTGAGCACCTGCGCCTGATCGCGCCGCAGCTGCTGGTCGAGGTCAACCTCGGCGGCACCGCCATCGGCACCGGGATCAACGCCGACCCGAACTACCAGAACCTGGCGGTGCAGCGCCTGGCCACAATCAGCGGCCACCCGCTGAAACCTGCTGCCGACCTGATCGAAGCCACCTCGGACATGGGCGCCTTCGTCACCTTCTCCAGCATGCTCAAGCGGCTGGCGGTGAAGCTGTCGAAGATTTGTAACGACCTGCGCCTGCTCTCCAGCGGCCCGCGTACCGGCATCAACGAGATCAACCTGCCGCCGCGCCAGCCGGGCAGCTCGATCATGCCGGGCAAGGTCAACCCGGTGATTCCCGAGGCGGTCAATCAGGTTGCGTTCGAAGTGATCGGCAACGATCTGGCCCTGACCATGGCGGCCGAAGCCGGACAGCTGCAGCTCAACGTCATGGAGCCGCTGATTGCCTTCAAGCTTTTCGACTCGATCCGCCTGCTGCAACGCGCCATGGACATGCTGCGCGAGCATTGCATCATTGGCATCACCGCCAACGAGGATCGCTGCCGTCAGTTGATGGAAAGCTCCATCGGACTGATCACCGCACTCAATCCCTACATCGGCTACGAGAACGCCACCCGCATCGCCGGCCAGGCACTGCTCAGCGGCCGCGGCGTGTTGGAACTGGTGCGCGAGGAACAACTGCTCGACGACGCCACGCTCGACGACATCCTGCGCCCGGAAAACATGATCGCGCCGCGGCTGGTGCCGCTGAAGGCGTAACCCACTTCGACAAGCCGGCGGCGCTATAGCTCTCTCATCGTTTTAACTGAGAGGCAACGGCGCCGTTTCGGCCGAGGCGGCGCCAGATGCACGAGCCAAAGCGTGATGCGCCACAAGCTGCCATTTCCAGCCCTTGCGTAAACTCCGCCGACATTATGAAGGCCTCATGCGCAAACTACTCGCCATTACCCTGTTGTTCAGCACGCTCGTCGACGCGCCGCTCGCCATTGCTGAACTTCCGCAAGGCTATGAAGTAGCGGTTCAAACTCAGAATTTCCCACCCTTCGCCATGGCCGACGATGGCAGGAATTTCGCACGTGAGGAACATATTCAAGGTGCCAGCGCTGACGTCGTTCGCGAGATGTTCAAACGTGCCGACATCGCCTACTCGATGACGCTGCGCTTCCCCTGGAGTCGCATCTATCAAGCAACCCTGGAGTTGCCCAACCACGGTCTATTTGCCACATCCATGACCGATGAACGCCGCGAGCTATTCAAGTGGGTCGGTCCCATAGGTCAATATGAGAGCGTGCTGCTTTCCAAACCAGGCTCCACATTAAAGTTAAGCAGCCTGGACGAGGCCAAATCCTACAAAGTGGGTGCCTACAAGGGCAGCGCCGTGAGCCAGCGTATCGAAGCGCAGGGCCTCACCCCAGTCACTTCGTTTCGCGATCAGGAAAACATACAGAAGCTACTCAGCGGCAAGATCGACCTTTGGGCGACCGCCGATCCAGTCTGGCGCTACTACGCCAAGCAGGAAGGCGTCAGCGGTCTCAATACAGCGCTGGCATTCAAGACCTCCAACCTTTATCTAGCGCTAAATAAAGAAACGCCCGATGAGGTTGTTCAGCGCCTGCAAGCAGCATTGGATGAGATGAAGACCGAGGGCTACGGCACCTGCGCCAAACACCCCGAACTCTGCTGAAAGCTATCGACGGCCAGCGGGGAGCAACGCGCCGTTGGCCCTGCTTGGACGCTCGACGTCATACGCAATGCCCTGATCGGAAGAGGGCTATGCGTCGCTACTCGATTTCGAACAGCCCGTCGCGCAACGATACCGCCGCCAGTCGCTCGCGGATTTCTGGGTCGATGCGCGGATCATCCAGGCCATAGAGCATCACCTGCCGATAGGCATTGACCCGGTTGATCTCACGGCCCAGGTATTCCCAGACCACCCGGGTGCAGGCCGGGGTGCGGCGGTCACCGCTGGAAACGCCAGTCTTCAGACCGTTGAGACGGCTGATGCGACTTTTGAAGCTGGGAATGAGGATGGTCTGGCTCATTTCATTTCCCGTCAGCGACTCGTAGTCGATGAGAAACAAACGGTCCTGGAGATAGAACGCCGCACCCAGGTAGCGGCAGCGCACGACCCAGTCCTCCTGCTTGGGGTTGTCGGGGCGCGACTGCTCCTGGCGTTCCTGTCGCTCGAACACGTAGCTGCCGCGATCCTCGCGCAAATGCACCAGCGACAGCAGGATCTGCCCCGGCACGGACATGCAGTTGGCGTATTCGAAGTAGTAGCCGCAGTAACGCGACAGGCTGTTGGCGTTGTCGCGCATCGGCTGGAACAGCTCGAGCAGTGGGTCGCTGGCGGCGATGCGTTCCTGGTCATGGCTGCGCATGCCGATCAGCTGGGTGAATTGGTCGCTGGGCAGGCTCAGCTCGTAGCCTTCGACCCCGAAGAAATCACAGATGCGCTTGAGGTTGTGAGCGGTGGGGCGGCTCTGGCCATTCAGGTATTTATTGAACTGAGCGCGGTTGATCGTCAGCTTGCGACAGACCTCGGCGATCGAGCGGTAATGGCTGCAGAGCAGCTTGAGATTGGCGCCGAGGTGGTCTTGCATGGTCGATCCCTGTGATGCGAGCGGCGCGATTTTAGCATCAACTCGCGCCAGATCGCCGCGATCCGCGTAATTGCATGACCATCGAGTCTGGCCAACCATTCCGGCCCTGTGTTTCAACATTTGTCAAAACAACAAGAGAGACCCCTCCGTCATGCTCGATCTTCTCAATGATCTCATCTGGAGCAAGCTGCTCATCGTGATGCTGATTGGCCTAGGCCTGTACTTCACCATCGCCTCGCGCTTCGTCCAGTTCCGCTACTTCGGCAGCATGTTTCAGATCTTCGGCGAGGCCTTCAAACGGCAGCCGGGCCAACTCAGTTCATTCCAGGCGCTGATGCTCAGCGTCGCCGGTCGCGTCGGCGCCGGCAATATTGCGGGTGTCTCGGTCGCCATCATGCTTGGCGGACCCGGTGCGATTTTCTGGATGTGGATCGTCGCGCTGGTTGGCATGGCCACCAGCTATTTCGAGTGCTCCCTGGCCCAGCTGTACAAGCGCCGCGAGACCGACGGAGGCTATCGCGGCGGCCCAGCGTTCTACATCCAACACGGCCTCGGTCAGCGCTGGCTGGGCATCGTGGTATCGCTGCTGCTGCTGGTGACCTTCGGCTTCGGTTTCAATGCCGTGCAGTCCTACACCGTTGCCAGCTCGATGAACGATACCTTCGGCGTGCCGACCTTCGTCAGCGGCATCGTGCTGATGGTGGTAATCGGCCTGATCATCTTTGGTGGTATCAAGCGCATCGCCAAGTTCGCCGACGTGCTGGTGCCGATCATGGCGTTTTCTTACATCGCCATGGCGATCTTTGTCATCGGCAGCAATGCCAGCGCCATTCCTGAGGCATTCGGCACCATCTTCCGCAGTGCCTTCGGTCTGGAACCCGCTTTCGCCGGCGGCATCGGCGCAGCCATCATCATGGGCGTCAAGCGTGGCCTGTTTTCCAACGAAGCGGGCCTGGGCAGTGCGCCGAACGTGGCGGCAGTTGCAGAAGTCAAGCACCCGGTGGCGCAGGGCATCGTGCAGTCGCTGAGCGTGTTCATCGACACCATCGTGCTGTGCAGCTGCACCGCGCTGATCATCATTCTCTCCGGCGTGTTCGAGCCGGGCGGTGAAATGGCCGGTGTGGTGCTGACACAAACGGCCGTCGCCGCCGTTGTTGGCGAGTGGGGCCGGGTGTTCATCAGCGTCGCGCTGCTGCTGTTCGTGTTCACCACACTGATCTACAACTACTACCTCGGCGAGAACGCACTGGGCTTCTTTACCGGCAAGCGCTGGCCGGTCCTGGTTTACCGCGTCATGGTCATCGGGCTGGTGATGTGGGGCTCGGTTCAGGACCTGGGCACGGTATTCGGCTTTGCCGACGTCACCATGGGCCTGCTGGCAATTTGCAACTTGATTGCCCTGGCGCTGCTGTTCAAGGTAGGCCTGCGCCTGATGCGCGATTACGATAGCCAACGCAAGGCAGGTGTCGAGTCGCCAGTATTCGACCCGAAGAACTTCGCCGATCTGGATCTGGACCCGAGCGTCTGGCCAGTCAAAGTCGGCAGTGAATCGACGGTCAACACCGCCACGGCAACCCGTCAGGCACATCAGCGTTAAGTTGCTCCGCGTCGTTTGAACAGGGGCCGCTGGCCCCTGTTTTCATTAGGAGACCCCTATGCCGGCTTCCAGAAACACCCTGGTGCTGTACACCGGCGGCACCATCGGCATGCAGCAGAGCGCCGAAGGGCTGATGCCTGCTTCCGGCTTCGCCAGCCGACTGCGCGACCAGCAGGACCAACAACCCGAGCTGACCTTGCCAGACTGGCAGTTCCGCGAACTGCTGCCCGTCATCGACAGCGCCAACATGAACCAGACTCACTGGCTGGCAATGGTCGAGGCGATCCGAGCCGGTGTCGCGCAGGAAAAATGCAACGCCGTGCTGGTCCTGCATGGCACCGATACCCTCGCCTACAGCGCGGCGGCCCTGAGCTTTCTGCTGCTGGGCCTCCCGGTGCCGGTGGTGCTGACGGGCGCGATGTTGCCGGCCGGCGCGCCCGGTAGTGACGCCTGGGACAACCTGTTCGGTGCGATGCAGGCGCTGCACGCCGGCGTCGAGCCAGGCGTGCATCTCTACTTCGCCGGCAAACTGATGCACGGTGCTCGAGTCAGCAAGCTCGGAACAGCCAGCCTCGATGCCTTCGGCGAGCTGCCACGGCTGCGTCAGGGCCAGCGCGCACCCGCTATTCCCGCAACACTCGACTACCGCCAGTCCCGTCAGCAGGTGAACCTCGCGGTGCTGCCGCTCTACCCGGGCATTCAAGCAGCCCAAGTGCACGCCTTGCTGTCCAGTGGCGTAAAGGGTGTGGTGATCGAGTGCTATGGCAGCGGCACTGGGCCCGCGGATGATGCTGATCTGTTGAAGGCGCTGCAGGACGCTCATCAGCGCGGCGTTGTACTGGCCGCGATCAGCCAGTGTCCGCAGGGGCACGTCGAATTCAGCATCTATGCCGCCGGCAGCAAACTGGCTGCCAGTGGGCTGATGTCAGGCGGCGGCATGACGCGGGAGGCGGCGCTGGGCAAGTTATTCGCGCTGCTCGGCGCCGGCCTGCCGCAGACCGAAGTCGAGCACTGGTTCGCCCTCGACCTCTGCGGTGAGCGCAGCGACTGAGCTGCGGGGCTCAACCCGGGTTGAGATCGAGTTCCTGAAGACAGTCCTGGACCCGCCGACGCAGCGCGTCGAGGTCCAGCGGCTTGCTCAGCCAGCCCTGGCAGTCGAGCCCGGCCTTCTTCTCGCTCACCGCACTCAGCATGATCACCGGCAACCATTGGGTGGCCGGGGACTGACGTAGCAAACGCAACAGCTGCTCGCCATCGAGCTCCGGCAGGTTGAAGTCCAGCAGCAGCAACGCCGGCGGATCAACCAGCAAGTGTTCCAAGGCCATCCGCCCATTGCCGATTACGCTGACCTCAGCCAGATCGGCCAGGGCCTTGCGCACCAGCAGCTGGCTGGCCGGATCATCTTCGACATAGACGATCCGGGGCCGCTGGCGAAGCGGCCGGGCGCTCTGCGCACCAGCCAATGGCAGGGCGATCCAGAAGCGACTGCCGATCCCAGGCGAGCTCTTCACCCCGATACTGCCGCCCATCAGCTTGGCGTACTCCAGGCACAGCGAAAGGCCGATGCCCGCGCCCTGGATGTTCGAACTCTCGCGGCCAAGCCGGCGAAACGGCTCGAACAGCTGCGCCTGCAAACTCTCGTCGATGCCAAGTCCCGTGTCTTCGACCACCACCCTTGCCTGACCGGCGACCGTCTCGATGCGCAGCACAATCTTCCCGTCTGGCTTGTTGTACTTGATGGCGTTGGACAGCAGATTGAGCAGCACCTGACGTAACCGACGCGGCTCGCCCTGCACCTCGACTGGTCCGGGCGGCAAATCGAATTCCAAGCGCAGGCCGTGGCGCTGAACATCAAGCGCCACCAGCTCGGCGCACTCATGCATCAAAGCGGTGACTTCGACGGTTTTGAGCGTCAGCTGCGGCCGCTCGGCCTGCAGACTCGACCAGTCAAGAATGTCGCCAAGCAACTGGTTCAGGTGCCGGCTGGCCAACAGGATCTCATCGAGATACTCAGCAGCTTCCGGCTGCGCATCCGGCGAGCAGTCCATGCGCATCAGCTGGGCGAACCCAAGGATGGCGTTGAGCGGCGTACGCAGCTCATGGCTGATGCTGGAGATCAGATGAGTCTTGGCCTCGTTGGCCGCATGTGCCTGCTGGATGGCCTGGCGCAAATCGTCCTCGACCCGCTTGATGGCATCGATATCCACATGCGTACCAGCCACCAGGGTCGCTTCGCCTGTTTGCGGGTCGCGCTCCAGCACGCGGCCGCGGCTGAGCAGCCAGTGATATTCACCCAGCGCATCAGCGAAGCGGTACTCGCTCTCATAGCGCAGCGCCTGACCTTCGTGCATGCGGTCGAGTTCGGCCTGTACCTGGGCGACGTCGAGCGGATGGATACGCTGCAGAAACTGAGCCTTGCTCAGCTGTGCCGAAGACAACCCGAAGCGCGCTGGCAACCGCCCGCGAAGCTGAATCACGCCGCGGCGCATGTCGTTTTCCCAGAGGCTTTCAGTGGCGCTTTCAAGCACCAGCTCGAGACGTTCCTGCGCCTGGGTACGCTGCGCCTCGCTGTCCTCAAGCTGAGCGCCGATGCCGCGGGTGTGCTGCGCCAGATCATCCAGTTCGCGGATCTCTGACGAGACGGGCTCCGGCCGCCACCGACCGAGGCCGATCTGCCCCATCATCTGCGAGATGCCCGCGATCGGCTTCAGCAACGCCTGACTGAGCTGACGCGCGCGCAGCCACATGAAGGCAAAAAACAGCAGGTAGAACAGTACCAACCCGGCAATCAGCAGATAGCCGATCTGTTGAAAGCGACTGGCCAAGGCATTGGTCTGGCTGAAGACGGCGCTTTCGTCGACCACCGCCATCAGGTGCCAGCCGGTTTGCGGCACTGTCGTCCAGGCGACCAGCCGTTGTTCGCCCTTCAGCTCCAGACTCATGACCCCCTCGCTCTGCGTAGCGACCGCCTTTGCCAGCTCGCGGGTCTGGCCGCGGCGATCCAGGCGGAAATCTTCAGGTTTGAGCGTTTCCCGGCGCACCGCGTCGTTGTAATAGTGATCGGTCAGCTCGTTGAGCTCGAACTCCCGCTCGCCCGACTCCGGCAGGGCCATGATGCTCAGGTCGCGGCTGACCAGCATGGCATAGCCGTCCCAGGGCACTCGCAGGTTACTGATCTGATTCAGGAGCCCGCTGACAGTGATGTCGATACCGCTGACGCCTTCGAGCATGTCCCCTCGGTAAACCGGCGCCACGGCCGACATCATCCAGCCCTGCCCGGCAGGATCGAGGTAGACGTCGGTCCACACCACTTTGCGCGCGGGGTTGTGCCAGGCGTTGGCCAGGTAATAGAAGTTGTAGCTGGGGATGTGCACATCCGGCGCATACTGCTGAGCCGTATCGAACCAGGGGTAGATATGGTTGTAGCCGTCCCAGCTGTTGAAATAGAGGCTGGCGATCAGCGGGTTGCTGGCGTGCAGTTCCTTCATCAGCGGGTCGAGCCGCTGTAGCTTGGCTACCTTCTGCAGATCGTGGCGCTCCGGCGGCGTCAGCCCAGAGTAGAAGCTGGCGGCGCCGCCCAGGTCTAGGGGGCTATACCGCACCCCATCGGGATTGAGCTCAAGCGGCAACGGCGTCACGGGGCTGTCGTCTTCCAACGCACGACGGGAGAAATTACGAAACAGGGTGGTCGCGTTCGCCACTTCCTGCAGCTGCTGGCTGATCACCCGCGACTCTCGCGCCACGGCTGTCTGCAATTCGGAAAGCGCCGTTTCACGCAGGTGCTCGATCTGCGCATCGCGGATGGCGCTGTTGGTCAACAGGTAGGCCGCGATCAGCACGACCTCGACCAACACCAGCGGGATCAATGTTGTCTGAACGAAGGCACGCCAGATCCATTGGCGTATCCCGGTGGGGGTTTTCGACACAGCGCAGCTCCAGCGTTCCGACTCAAGCGCTCGGCTTGTTCACCGCAAGAATCCTAGCATGGCCTTATGCGCGACCGAGTCGCCGCGCGAATAACGCCGTCCCGGGCGCCTCGGCGTCAGCGGTTAGCCAGCTGGATCAGCTCGGCCCGCCATTCAACGTCACGCGGTAGCGCCAGGAATGAAGGATTGAGGAAATCCTCCCGCGCTTCGTAGGACAGCGCTGCACCAGCAATATCCAGCACCTCGCCACCGGCGCCCTCCAGCACGCCTTGGGCAGCCGCCGTGTCCCACTGTGAAGTCGGTGCCAGCCGTGGGTAACAGTCGGCGGCTCCTTCGGCCAACAGGCAGAACTTCAACGAACTGCCGACACTGGCCAATGCCAGCTCGCCAAAACGCTGCCGCAAGCCATCGAGCAAGCGTTCCTGCGCCGGGCTCGAGTGGCGCCGGCTCGCAACAACGGTAAAACCATCCACCGCTTGTTGCCGCACCCGCAGGGGCTGAGCCGCGCCATCGGCTTCGGCACGCCAGGCGCCAAATCCAGCTCCGCCGTAATAGCAGCGGCCATTGGCCGGAACCCCGACCACTCCGAACAGCACCCGCCCCTGCTCGATCAACGCGACATTCACGGTGAATTCTTCGCTACCGGCGATGAATTCCTTGGTGCCGTCCAGCGGATCGACCAGCCACCATCGCGTCCATCCGGCACGCTCGGCAAGGCCCAGCGCGCAGTCTTCCTCGGACAATACCGGGATAGCCGCATCGAGCGCCCGGAGGCCATCGGCCAGCAGATGATGAGCCGCCATGTCAGCGGCGGTCACGGGCGATGCATCGGCCTTCTCATGCACCTGCACATCGTTGCGCCAGTGCGGCAGGATGGCCTCGCCCGCAGCGCGGACCAGATCAATGACGGGGGCCAGGTAAGGATGGCTCATTGATCGAACTCTCCACGCTGGCTGAGCAGGTCACGCGCCAGGTAGAGCGCCGCGAGGGCGCGCCCTTCGCTGAATTGCGGGTTCTGGATCAGGCTGGACAATTCACGCAGATCCACCCGATCGACACGCATCGGCTCCGGCTCGTCCCCCGGCAGCTGCTCGGGGTAGAGGTCGCGCGCCAGCACCACCTGAATCTTCTGGCTCATGTAGCCCGGAGACAGCGACAGTTCGGTGAGCAGTTCCAGGCTGCGCGCGCCGAAGCCGGCCTCCTCTTTCAATTCCCGGTTGGCTGCGTCGAGCACGTCTTCGCCCGGCTCGATCAACCCCTTGGGCAGCGACAGTTCGTAGGTATCGGTACCGCCGCAGTATTCCTCCACCAGCAGCGCCCGGCCGTCGGCTTCCAGCGCGACGATCATCACTGCGCCATAGCCGGTTCCCTTGCCGACCAGCCGTTCGTAGGTACGCTCCACGCCGTTGGAAAACCGCAGCTGCAGCTCCTCGACACGGAACAGGCGGCTGCTGGCGACGATCTCACGGGCAAGTACGGTAGGTTTCTGGCGCATGGGGATATCCTTGGAACGCGAAGGCCAATCATAACCCGGCTTTTTGTGATCGCCGCGAACGCTTTGCATCGAGCCGACCGCTGTCGCACCATTGCTGCCAACCGCCGAACAAGAGCCCTTCATGATTGCTTCACTGCCCTGGTCCGAGATCGACACCGTCCTGCTGGACATGGACGGCACCTTGCTGGATCTGCATTTCGACAACCATTTCTGGCTCGACCTGCTGCCGCAGCGCTATGCCGAACGGCATGGCATCAGCCGCGCCATGGCCGAACTGGAGCTGGCCCCGCTGTTCAACGAACATGAGGGCAGGCTCACCTGGTACTGCCTGGACTTCTGGACCCGCGAACTGAACCTGCCGATTCGTGAAATGAAGCGCGAGATCGCCGACCTGATCGCCCTGCGTCCGGCTGCCGACGAATTTCTCGCGGCTCTGCGCGATGCGGGCAAGCGCGTGGTGTTGATCACCAATGCCCACCGCGACTCGTTGTCGCTGAAGCTCGAACGTATCGAACTGGCACCCTGGTTCAATCGTCTGATCAGTTCACACGACTATGGCTTCCCCAAGGAGCAAGCCCAGTTCTGGCATGCCCTGAAAACGGATCTGGATTTCGATCCGGCAACCGCGCTATTCATCGACGACAGCCTGCCCGTACTGCGCAGCGCGCGGGCGTACGGCATCGCTCGCCTGCTGGCCATCAGCGAACCGGACAGTCGCCGAGGCAGGAAGGACACCGAAGAATTCACCGCTGTGGACGATTATCTCGAGCTGATCCGCAGCCTGCAGGGCTTCTCGGCCTGACTGAAAGATGCGGGCGTGCTTAACTCAGACCCAGGTGTATCCGCCTCTTAAGAGATGGCAGCGGATGATCCAGGTGACTGACGTCCAGCGTGCAAATGAACGGGGCTTAGGTGCGATGCGGGTAGAACCCCGGCTCACCAGAATGGAAGAACTATGGCTGTAGACGCAGAATTCTGGCCTTCCGAACGCAGCGAAATAGGCCGGCAGATCCGCCGGCACGACTGGAGCACAACGGTGCTGGGCCCGGTCGAGCAATGGCCGACCGTTCTGCGCGTACTGCTCGACACCGTGCTCGAGGCGCCGCTGCCAATGTGCATCCTGTGGGGCGAAGCCAGCCTGCAGCTGTACAACGATGCGCATGCCGCTGCCATCGGAGACCACCATCCGGGGGCGCTCGGAGCGCCAGTTGCGACATCCTGGGGCAGCAACTGGCCGGGCCTGCATCATGCGAGCCCGCTTGCTGAGCGCACCCGGACCTGCACCTTGCGCAACTATCACCCTGGCGACAGCAGCCAGTCGCCGAGCAGCAATGTCGGCTTCGATATCGCCGTCAGCCCCATCCGCGACGGGCAACGGATTGTTGGGCAGCTGCTCTGCCTTCGGCCCAGCGAAGAGGAGGCCCTGCGCCGCCGGAACGCTGAAATCAAGATGATCAACGATGCCTTGCCGGTGCTTATCGGCTACGTTGATCGAGACGAGCGCTTTCGTTTCAACAACAGCCACTATGAAAGCTGGTATGGCTTAAGCCCCGAGTCGCTATACGGCAAAAGCGTTCGCGAGGTCATCGGTGAAGAGGCCTATGCCATTCGCGAGGCTCACATCAAGGCGGCACTGGCCGGCCAGGAACTGAGCTTCGAAGCCTACAGCTCGCACCGCGACGGCAAACCACGCCAAACCCAGGTCCAATACCTGCCGCGCCAAGACGACCAGGGTGAGGTACAGGGCTTTTTCGTGCTGGCTCAGGACGTCACCGAGCGCTGGGAAGCAGAACAGGCGCTGCGTGAGCTCAACGAGACGCTGGAAAGTCGGGTACAGGAGCGCACCGAGGCGCTGGCGGAAGTCTACGAGCGCCTGCTCAAGGAAATGGCCAGTCGTGAGCAGGCGCAGGAAGCGCTGCGCCAGGCGCAGAAGATGGAAGCGGTGGGCCAGCTCACCGGCGGCATCGCTCACGACTTCAACAACATGCTCACCGGCATCATCGGTGGGCTGGACCTTATACAGCGCTATAACCAGACCGGCCGACACGCCGAAACCCAGCGTTTCATCGATGCAGCGGTCACCTCGGCCAACCGCGCGGCGGCGCTCACCCACCGGCTGCTGGCCTTTGCCCGTCGCCAGCCGTTGAATCTCAAGCGGGTCGACATCAATACGCTGGTCGAGTCCATGCACGACCTGATGGTGCGCACACTGGGCAGCCACATCCTGGTCGACGCTCAGCTGCAGCCGGACCTGTGGCCAGCACACAGCGACGACAACCAGCTAGAAAGCGCACTGCTCAACCTGGTCATCAACGCCCGTGACGCCATGCCCGACGGCGGCAGCCTGTATATCGCCACGGCTAACGTGATGTTGCAGCAGCCCGGTGAAATCGGTGATATGGCCCCCGGGCACTACGTCAGCCTCAGCGTGATCGACAGTGGCTGCGGCATGACGCCGAAGGTCCTGGCGGCTGCGTTCGAGCCATTCTTCACCACCAAACCCATCGGCCAGGGCACCGGGCTCGGCCTATCGATGATCTACGGCTTCGCCCGCCAGGCCGGCGGCCATGTGCAGATCCGCAGCGAGCCGGGCCAAGGCACCGAGGTCACCCTCTTCCTGCCGGCACACTGCGATCTTCAAACTCAAGCCGTTCCTGACGCCCCTGCCGAGCAGGTGCCGAAAGCGCTGCAGGGCGAACGGGTGCTGGTGGTGGAGGACGATGCCGCGGTGCGCATGCTGGTCATGGACGTGCTGGACATGCTCGGCTACCGCGCCCTGGAAGCGGCCGAGGCCAACGCGGCGGTGGCCATCCTGGTCAGCGGCGAACCGCTGGACCTGCTCATTTCCGATGTCGGTCTGCCCGGCATGAACGGCCGTCAGCTGGCCGACATCGCACGCCAGCTGCGGCCCACCCTGCGCGTCTTGTTCATGACCGGCTACGCCGAACAGGCGGCCAGCAGCGGCTTT
>JAKUTK010000027.1:25627-61702 GCA_022448005.1 Pseudomonas sp. | reverse complement strand
AAGTACCTGACGGGACTCTGGGCCTGCCTCAAACTCGGGGTGCCCTTCGACTCCTCCAAGCTTTTCAGCCAAAAACACCTGAAGAATGCTTGAACCCCAACAGAGTATCTACAAGATTGCGCCTCTCATAACCCATGTTCGCGAGCAAGCTCGCTCCTACGAATCGGCGGACGTCTTCAGGCTTTAGCCAAGCAACTTGACGAACTCTTGGGCCGGCACTGGCCGGCTGATCAGGTAACCCTGCATCTCGTCACAGCCGTGAGTCTTGAGGAAATCCGCCTGCGCCTGGGTTTCGACACCCTCGGCGACAACCTTAAGCTCCAGGCTGTGGACCATGGCGATGATGGCTCGAACGATGGCCGAATCCTCGCCGACCTGATCCAGTTCGGAAATAAATGAACGGTCGATCTTCACGTAGTCCACCGGGAAGCGCTTGAGGTAGCTGAGCGAGGAATAGCCGGTACCGAAGTCGTCGATGGCCAGTTTCACGCCCAGCGCGCGCAATTGGCGGCTAATGTTGATGGCATTGTCGATGTCATCGAGCAGCTGGCTTTCGGTCAGTTCCAGCTCGAGCCGGTCGGCAGGCAGCCCGGTCTCCTCCAGCACCTGGCGTACCAGGCTGACGAAATTGCCCTGGCGCAATTGCTTGACCGACAAGTTCACCGAAACCCGAATCGCGGCCAGCCCGTCGAGTTGCCACTGGCGCGCCTGCCGGCAGGCCTCGCGCAGCACGAACTCGCCGAGCGGAATGATCAACCCGGTTTCCTCGGCCAGCGGAATGAAAAACCCCGGCGCAATCAGGCCTTTCTGCGGATGCCGCCAGCGCACCAGTGCTTCGGCCGCATCCAGGCTGTCTTCAGCCACGTTCAGTCGCGGTTGATAGAAGACCTCCAGCTGGCCTTCTTCGAGTGCGCGACGCAGTTGGTTCTCCAGCTTGAGGTTTTCAAGGCTCGACACCTGCAAGCGCTCGGTGAAGAACTGCAGGGTGTTGCCGCCGAGATGTTTGGCATGTTGCATGGCCATGTTCGCCTGCAACAGCAGCGAGGTCGCCTCGCGCGAGTTATCTGGCATCAGACTGACGCCGATGGACGCGCTGATGACCAGCTCCTGATCGTCGATCTGAATGGGTTTGCTGATGCGCGACAGCAGACGGCTGCCGCTGTGCGCCAGGCTGGCAAGGCTGCCGTACCCTTCGAGTACCACCACGAACTCGTCACCGGACAAACGGGCAATGGTGTCGGCGTCTGACAGTGTGTGGGACAGACGGCGGGAGACCTCACGCAACAGCTGATCAGCCGCCTCGTGCCCAAGGCTTTCATTAAGCGTTTTGAAACGGTCCAAATCGATATACAAAACCGCCAGCCCGCGATTGCTGCAACGGCTACGCTCGCAGGCACTGTGCAGACGCTCCTTGAGCAGGCTGCGATTGGCCAGCCCGGTGAGTTCGTCGAAGTGGGTCAGGTAACGCAGACGCTCCTCGACCTGACGCCTGACGCTGAGGTCGGAAACAAATGCGACGACGTTGCAAACGTTGCCTTGCCGATCGTGCACCACGCGCATCTGCGCCCATTGCGGGTATACCTCGCCGTTTTTGCGGGTTTCGATCAGCTCGCCTTGCCAGCTGCCGTGCTGCGCCAGGCTTTCGCGAATCGCCGCATATTGCTGGCGACTGTCCTCGGAGCTGGCCAGCAGGGCGACGCTTCTGCCGATCAGTTCGGCTCGGCTGAAACCGGACAGGTCGCAGCAAGCCTGATTAACCGCCAGCAGATTGAACTCGGGGTCCATGATCGCCATGCCCTCACCCGCCGCCTCGAACACCGTCGCGGCCAACCGCAATTGCTCGGCCTGACGATGGCTCTCGCTGATGTCTCGCCGGGTTCCGATCATGCGCAAGGCACGGCCACTGGCATCGCGCTCGGTGACGCGACCACGGTCTTCGATCCATACGAAGCTACCGTCGCTCAGCATCGCCCGGTATTGCACGGCATAGCTGTCGGTCTTGCCCTTCAAGTGATCGATCATGTCCTGCCGGACACGCGGGCCATCTTCCGGATGCACCTCAGGACGCTGCTGGTCGACCAGCAGCAGTCGGTCACTCAGGCCTACACCAAAAACCACGTCCATTCTCGAATGGAGGACCTCGCCATTGGCCATGTCCCAATCCCACATGCCCAGCTCGCTGGCTTCCAGCGCCAGGCTCAGGCGTGCCTCGCTTTCGCGCAGTGCGGCAGTGCGCTCGATCACGCGCCGCTCCAGCCCATCGAAAGCCTCCCGTAGCCGGCCCTCGGCATGACGGCGTTGCTCGATTTCCCGGCCCAGTTCGCCGTTCAGTTCGATGGCTTGCCCGCGCATGTTTTCCAGCCGCCGGATCAGCAACTGATTGTGCAGACGCTGGGCCAGGCTGGCCGTAACCACTCGGTTCATTTGCCAGGCAATCATGCTCAGCGTCAGCAACACGATCGCCGCCATTACCCCCCACCCCTGCAGTTGGGGCTCACCGCTGCCAAGCAGTACGACTGATGCAGGAAGAAGGCCAGGGACCGCAAACGCACCGAACGCCCGAAGCGACACACCGCAGGCCACGCACCCGGCAAAGAACACCGAGGCAAGCGAGCCGAGCAGTATCGTCTGCTGTAAAAACGGCCCGTCCAGCGCCAGCTCGATGATGGCGTAGTCCAGCGTCACCGCACTGGCGACACTGGCTAGTAGAAAGGTTCGATACCAGCGAGGATGCTGCTGCTCCTCTGCGCTGGCTTTGGCAAAGCGGCGCGTCTGCTGCAGCCGCAGCAGGGCGAGCGCAAAAGTCACACCCGACCAGATCGCCGTTTGCAGCTTCGGCCCTTCCGCCCAGAGCACGACGGGAAACACCAGGCTGGTGATGATCATCAGCAGCAGCGCGAGTCGTGAGCCCTCATAGAGCAGCCGCGTGCGCTCGGCCCGCTGGTCGCTCTCTGCAAGATTGAAAGCGGCGTGGTCCTCCATGGCCATTGACGCCGACGGATTAGCTTGTGCGGAATCGATCATCGGGCTGTTCTTGTAATGGATGTCTGGAGCATTAAGCGTGCCTTGAGGTACGCCCCGATAATGGCACGATGCTAGCGCCCGGTCATCGTCTGTCCGACCAAAGACCATATTGACGATACGCAGGTATGGATCAGCTGGATATTTACAGGCTCTGTGATCCAGGGCCGGCCCGGCGCATGGCGCTGTCTCGGCTGCAACAGACAAGCCCGCACTCTGCCGTTGGCCCTCTAGCACCCCATCCGTTGCACGAGCGGGTCAGTCGACTTTCCGGCTAGAATGGCGCCCATGCATGACGATCTCTCTCTTCTCCTGAACTCCCTCAACGATGCCCAGCGCCAGGCCGTAGCCGCGCCGCTGGGTCGTCAATTGGTCCTCGCCGGTGCCGGCTCGGGCAAGACCCGCGTGCTGGTGCACCGTATCGCCTGGCTGCACCAGGTCGAGCGCGCATCTTTGCACTCGATTCTTTCAGTAACCTTTACCAACAAAGCCGCCGCCGAGATGCGCCAGCGCATCGAGCAGCTGATGAAGGTCAACCCGCAAGGCATGTGGGTCGGGACCTTCCACGGCCTGGCCCACCGCCTGCTGCGCGCGCACTGGCAGGAAGCGAAGCTGGCGCAGAACTTCCAGATCCTCGATTCGGACGACCAGCAGCGCCTGGTCAAGCGTGTGATCCGCGAGCTCGGCCTCGACGAGCAGCGCTGGCCGGCTCGCCAGGCCCAGTGGTGGATCAACGGACAGAAGGACGAAGGCCTGCGGCCCAAAAACATCCAGCCCAGCGGCGACCTGTTCCTGGCGACCATGCTGAGCATCTACCAGGCCTATGAAGAAGCCTGTGCCCGCGCCGGGGTCATCGACTTTTCCGAGTTATTGCTGCGCGCGCTGGACCTCTGGCGCGATAACCCAGGCCTGCTGGATCACTACCAGCGCCGCTTCCGGCACATCCTGGTGGACGAGTTCCAGGACACCAACGCCGTGCAGTACGCCTGGCTGCGCCTGCTGGCCAAGGGCGGCGACAGCCTGATGGTGGTGGGCGACGACGACCAGTCGATCTACGGCTGGCGCGGCGCACGGGTGGAGAACCTGCACCAGTTCAGCGAAGACTTCCAGGACGCCGTAACCATCCGCCTCGAGCAGAACTACCGCTCCACCGCTTGCATCCTCAAGGCCGCCAACGCCCTGATCGCCAACAACCAGGGCCGCCTCGGTAAGGAACTGTGGACCGAAGGCTGCGAGGGCGAGCCGATCAGCCTCTATGCCGCCTTCAATGAACACGACGAAGCGCGCTACGTGGTCGAAAGCATCGAGAAAGCCATCCGCGACGGCATGAGCCGCAGCGAGATCGCCATCCTCTATCGCTCCAACGCCCAGTCGCGGGTCCTCGAAGAAGCCCTGCTGCGCGAACGCATTCCCTACCGGATCTACGGTGGCCAGCGCTTCTTCGAACGTGCCGAGATCAAGAACGCCATGGCCTACCTGCGCCTGATCCAGGCGCGGGACAACGACGCGGCACTGGAACGGGTAATAAACGTCCCGGCACGCGGAATCGGCGAGAAAACCGTCGAAGCCCTGCGCCAGCTGGCGCGCCAGCAGGAAACTTCGATGTGGGCCGCGCTGCACCAGGCGGTCGGCACCAAGGTGGTGTCGGGCCGAGCCGCCAGCGCGCTGAACGGCTTTGTCGAGTTGATCGACGGCCTCGCCCTGAAAGTAGAGGGCATGCAGCTGCACAACATGGCGCAGCTGGTCATCGAGCAGTCCGGACTGCTGGCCTACCATCGTGACGAAAAAGGCGAGAAGGCTCAGGCACGGGTGGAGAACCTCGAAGAACTGGTCTCCGCTGCGCGTGCTTTCGACAATTACAGCGAAGATCAGGAAGACGAGCAGACCCCGCTCGCCGCCTTCCTCGATCACGCCTCGCTGGAGGCCGGCGAGCAGCAGGCAGGCGACCACGAAGACAGCGTGCAGCTGATGACCTTGCACAGCGCCAAGGGCCTGGAGTTTCCGCTGGTGTTCCTGGTCGGCATGGAAGAAGGCCTGTTCCCGCACAAGATGAGCCTGGAAGAACCCGGCCGCCTCGAGGAAGAACGCCGCCTGGCCTATGTCGGCATCACCCGCGCCATGCAGCAGCTGATCGTCACCTACGCCGAAACCCGTCGGTTGTACGGCAGCGAGACCTACAACAAGATCTCGCGCTTCATCCGGGAACTGCCGCCGGCGCTGATCAGCGAAGTGCGCTTGAGCAATACCGTCAGCCGCAGCTTCAACACCCGCGGCATGAGTGGCGGCTCGCTGTTCGATGGCGCCAATGTGCCGGATACCCCGTTCAACCTTGGTCAGCGCGTGCGTCATTCGCTGTTCGGCGAGGGCACCATCCTCAACTTCGAAGGCTCCGGGGCGCAGGCCCGGGTGCAGGTGAATTTCGAAGACGAAGGAAGCAAGTGGTTGATGCTCAGTTATGCCAAACTGGAAGCGCTATGACGTTTACGTCAACCTGTACCGATACTAATAAAATTCGCCAAAGGAAATAGCCATTCATGAAACGCCGTCACTTGTTTGGTGCCGCCGCTGCCCTGCTTGCCTCCCTCAGCCTTGCAGGCTGCAACGACGAAAAGAAAGTCGAACCGACCGCCGAGCCCAAGGCTGCCGCCAGCGAAGCGCCCGAGACTTATAACTGGAAGATGGTCACCGCCTGGCCGAAGAACTACCCGGGTCTGGGTACTGCCGCCCAGCGTCTGGCCGATCGGGTCGAGGCCATGAGTGATGGCCGCCTGACCATCAAAGTCTACGCCGCCGGTGAGCTGGTCCCCGCCCTGGAAGTGTTCGACGCCGTTTCCCGCGGCACCGCCGAACTCGGCCATGGCGCGGCCTACTACTGGAAGGGCAAGGTGCCGACCGCGCAGTTCTTCACCTCGGTGCCGTTCGGTCTGTCGACCAGCGAGATGAACGCCTGGCTGACCCGCGGCGGCGGCCAGGAATTCTGGGACGAAGCCTATGCGCCCTACGGTGTGAAGCCGATGGTAGTGGGCAACACCGGCATGCAGATGGGCGGCTGGTTCAACAAGGAAATCAATTCACTGCAGGACCTGCAGGGCCTGAAGATCCGGACCCCCGGCCTGGGCGGCGAAGTGCTGACCCGTCTCGGCGCGACCACCGTCAACATGCCCGGCGGCGAAGTGTTTACCGCGCTGCAGACCGGCGCCATTGACGCCACCGACTGGGTCAGCCCGTACAACGACCTGGCCTTTGGTCTGCACAAGGCTGCCAAGTACTACTACTACCCCGGCTGGCAGGAGCCTCAGGCCGTGCTCGAGCTGCTGGTCAACCAGAAGGCCCTCGACAGCCTGCCGGACGACCTGCGCGCTATCCTCACCGAGGCCGCCGGCGCCGCCAGCCGCGACATGATCGACGACTATGTCTATAACAACGCAATGGCACTCGATCAGCTCAAGCAACAAGGCGCGCAACTCAAGCGCTTCCCTGACGAAGTATTGAGCGCCATGCGTGAGCAGTCTGATGTCGTTCTAGGCGAACTGGCCGCACAAAGCGAGCTGAACGGCCGTATCTGGGCGTCGATGAAGGCGTTCCAGGCGCAGGTCAAGCCGATGCAAGAGATCTCCGAGAAAGAACTGTACAACTGGCGCTGAGTCAGATCAGCCGCTGTGCTTGCCTGACCCGGTAAGCGCAGCGGAGCAAAAGCCCGAAACACTCTGCAACTGGCGCGCCCGCACTGAGGCGTGCACCATCCGCTTCGTATCTTCGTCCAATCCAGGAATACCAAATGCAACGTGTGCTCAGCATTTTCATGGCGCTGTGTATCGGCCTGACCCTCAGCCTCGACGTTCATGCCAAGCGCTTCGGCGGTGGTAAGAGCTTCGGCTCGGCGCCCAGCCATCAAACGCGCCAGGCGCCGCAACAGACCCAGGCCGCACCGAACCAGGCAGGTCGCCAAACGCCCGCCGCCGCCAGTGGCGCCTCGCGCTGGTTGGGCCCGCTGGCCGGCCTCGCCGCCGGTGGCCTGCTGGCATCCATGTTCATGGGTGATGGCTTCGAAGGCATCCAGTTCATGGACATCCTGATCTTCGGCGGCATCGCCTTCCTGCTGTTCCGCTTCCTTGCCGCGCGCCGTCGCCAGCAGCAACCGGCCATGGCCGGGCACGGACATGGAAACGCGCCGATGCAGCGTGAAATGCCCGCCCAGCAATCAATCTTTGGTGGCAGCGCCGCTCCAGCGGCCGCCGCACCGGTGATCAACGCCCCGGCCTGGTTCAACGAGCAGAACTTCGTGGCGGCCGCTCGCGAACACTTCCTCTCGCTGCAGCAGCATTGGGATGCCAACGAGATGGACAAGATCAGCGAGTTCGTCACGCCGCAACTGTTCGAGTTCCTCAAGCGTGAGCGTGCCGAGATCGGCGATGCTTACCAGTCCACCTATGTCGACGACCTGCAGATTCAGCTGGACGGCGTAGACGACCAGGCCGACAAGACCGTTGCCACGCTCACCTTCGTCGGCGTGTCGAAGAACTCACGCTTCGACCAGGGCGAACCGTTCAGCGAAAGCTGGCGCATGGAGCGTGCCCAGGGCGAGAACCAGCCTTGGCTGGTGGCCGGTATTCGCCAGAACGCCTGAGCCCTCTGAAAGCGGCCCCGTCCTGTACGGGGTCGCCTGATGACCGAACCCCGCCGCCCGGCGGGTTTTTTGTTTTTCCGGCAGCCATAAAGCGCGCGCTCGTGGCTACCGAGAGACAGCCGCTTGGCGTCGGACCGCTCCGCCCCCAATCGTCCATAGGCAGCCCATCGGGCCGAGGGGTTCGGTTGCACCTACGTTCGCGCCGTCATCCCGCTGAACCCTGCCGAAATGTGGACGTCTATCCTGTTCGCCTATTAACAACAGCCGAGAGGTCCTGCGTGCCAGGCATCAGCGCAACAAGGTCCGGGAAAGTCCCTGCGGTGTCCCGCGGCGGACTGGATTCATCACCTATGGGTCGGCTGCTGCAGTCATGAGCAGTATTCGCCTGCCCTCTGTCGACACATTGCTGCGCGCTCCCGCCTGTGCACCGCTGTACCAGCGTTACGGCCGCAACGCCCTGCTCGGCACCCTGCGCGACCTGCTTGACGAGCTGCGGGAGCCGGCTCGCCACGGTCAGCTGGCCGCGCTGGAGCTGTCCGAAGCAGTGCTTGCTGGCCGCGCCGGTGAACGTCTCGCCAACCAACACCGCAGCCGCGTGCGCCGCGTGTTCAATCTGACTGGCACGGTGCTGCACACTAATCTGGGGCGCGCCCTGTTGCCGGATGAGGCCATTGAGGCGATCACCCTGGCGGCGCGCTATCCACTGAATCTGGAGTTCGACCTGGCCACCGGCAAGCGCGGCGATCGCGATGACCTCATCGAAGGGCTGATTCGCGAGCTGACCGGCGCCGAGGCCGTCACCGTGGTGAATAACAATGCCGCTGCCGTACTGCTGGCGCTTAACAGCCTTGGCGCCCGTAAGGAAGGCATCATCTCCCGTGGCGAACTGATCGAGATTGGCGGCGCTTTCCGCATCCCCGACATCATGGCCCGCGCCGGCGTGAAGCTGCACGAAGTGGGCACCACCAACCGCACCCACGCCAAGGATTACGAAGCCGCGATCAACCCGCGCAGCGGCCTTTTGATGCGCGTGCACACCAGCAACTACAGCGTGCAAGGCTTCACCGCCAGCGTAGCCACCGCCGAGCTGGCGCAGATTGCCCATGCGCACGGCTTGCCGTTGCTCGAAGACCTCGGCAGCGGCAGTCTGGTCGACCTCTCGCGCTGGGGCCTGCCCAACGAACCCACCGTGCAGGAGGCTCTGCGCGACGGCGCCGACATCGTCACTTTCAGCGGCGACAAGCTGCTCGGCGGCCCACAGGCAGGGTTGATCGTCGGTCGCCGCGAGCTGATCGATAAGATCAAGAAGAATCCACTCAAGCGCGCCCTGCGGGTGGACAAGCTGACCCTCGCCGCGCTGGAAGCGGTGCTCAACCTCTATCGCGATCCGGACCGCCTCGGCGAACGCCTCACCAGCCTGCGCCTGCTCAGCCGTCCGCAAGCGGATATCCGCATCCAGGCCGAACGCCTGGCACCCGCGCTGGCCGGCGCCCTGGGCGAGCCGTGGCAGGTCGTAGTCGAAGACGCCCTCGGCATGATCGGCAGCGGTGCACAACCGGTGGCGCGCCTGCCCAGCGCGGCCTTGTGCATTCGCCCACAGCAGCCCCGGCGCCTGCGCGGTCGCAGCCTGCGCTTGTTGGAAGAGGCGCTGCGCGAATTGCCTATCCCGATCCTGGGCCGGGTCGCTGACGACGCGCTCTGGCTCGACCTGCGTCAGCTGGACGATGAGCCGGCGTTTCTCGCCCAGCTTCCGCACCTGAAGCAGGCGCTGGCGTCATGATCATCGGCACCGCGGGGCACATCGACCACGGCAAAACCGCCCTGCTCCAGGCATTGACCGGGCAGGCCGGCGACCGCCGTCAGGAAGAACGCTTGCGCGGCATCACCATCGACCTCGGCTACCTCTACGCCTCGCTGGGTGAGCCCGACCTGACCGGCTTCATCGACGTCCCCGGTCATGAACGCTTCGTGCACAACATGCTCGCCGGCGCCGGCGGTATCGACTGCGTGCTGCTGGTCGTCGCCGCAGACGACGGCGTAATGCCGCAGACCCGCGAGCACCTGGCCATCGTCGAGCTGCTTGGGATTCGCCGGGCGCTGGTGGCGCTGACGAAAATCGACCGGGTCGAGCCATCGCGCATCGCCGAAGTCCAGCGGCAGGTAGAAGCCCTGCTGGAAGCTGGGCCGCTGTCCGGTGCGCCGATTTTTCCCGTGTCCAGCGTGTCCGGCGAAGGCATCGACGCGCTTCGCGCCCGCTTGCTCGAACAGGCGACCGAAGTGCAGGCGCGCCGTGAAGACGGACATTTTCGCCTGTCCATTGACCGGGCATTTAGCGTGACCGGCGCAGGCGTGGTCGTAACCGGTACCGCCATCGCTGGCCGAACCCAGGTGGGGGACGAACTGAGCCTGGGGCCGTCCGGCCGCAAGGTTCGCGTCCGCGGGCTGCATGCGCAGAACCAGACAGCCCAGGCGGCTCAGGCGGGCCAGCGCGTCGCCCTCAATCTCAGCGGCGAGCGGCTTTCAGTCGGTGATATCAGCCGCGGCGATTGGCTGGTAACGCCCGAGCTGCAGGATGGCACCCAGCGCATCGATATCGAATTCACGCTGTTAGCCAGCGAAGCCCGCGAATTGCGCCACTGGACGCCGGTGCACATCCACCTCGGCGCCCAGGATGTCACCGGCCGCATCGCCCTGCTCGAAGGCGAATGCCTGGCGCCCGGTGGCCACGTGCACGCGCAGCTGCTGCTCAATGCGCCCGCCCATGCGGTGCATGGCGACCGTGTGGTCCTGCGCGACCAGTCCGCGCAGCGCACCCTCGGCGGCGGCCGCGTACTCGACCCTTTTGCGCCGCCCCGCAACCGTCATCGTCAGGCACGCCTAGCGGTGCTGCGAGCGCTCGCCGGAGATACATTGGAAAATGTGTTGCCAGGGCTGCTGCCCAGTGCCCTCAACGGCCTCGATCCGGCCTTGCTGGAACGGCAGTTCAACCGGCCCCGGAAAACCTGGCTGCTTCCAGACGAAGCGCTGGAGATCACCACGCGGCTCGGCCCGAGACTGTTCGAACGCGGCACCTGGGACTACCTCGGCAAGAGCCTGGTGGCCGCCCTGCAGCGCTTTCATGACAGCCAGCCGGACGAGCTCGGCCCGGATCGCGACCGCCTGCGCCGATACGCTCTGCCGTTACTGGAGCGCCCTATCTTCATCGCCTTGCTGGAGCAGGCACTGGCCGATGGCAAGATCGAAGCCAGTGGCCCCTGGCTGCACCTGCCTGGTCACCGGGTACGCCTGACCGACGAGGAAGAGGCGCTGAAAGCCCGGCTCTGGCCCCTGCTTGCCGCCAGCCCCTTCAACCCACCCTGGGTGCGCCACATCGCCCGTGAGCTGGACGTCGAGGAAGAGCAGGTCCGCCAGCTGTTGCGCAAGCTGGCTCGCCTTGGCGCGCTGCAACAGGTAGTGAAAGACCTCTTCTATCCCGAGCAGACCATCCGCCTGCTGGCCAGCCAGGTTCTGGAGATGGAACGTCAGAGCGGCGTCATCCGCGCCGCAGCCTTCCGCGACCAGATCCAGCTCGGCCGCAAACGCAGCATCCAGCTGCTCGAACATTTTGACCGAATCGGCTTCACCCGCCGCTTCGGCAACGAACGCAAGGTGCGACGAGACAGCGCCTTGGCCTCAGAGGATGAGGTCAGTTAGGCTGTCGCACGTTTTGTGACCAACAGGTCAACGTCATCTTGGAAGGCAATCGCACCCGGTGGTGCGGCCGGGCTTCAAATCCTGTCGTCGCTTTGACAATTGATGGTCTATGTTGGCTAGTACTGGGCGTGACTTTTATATCTCGGACAACGTAGGCCTATGCTGGTCTTTAATTTCGACACTTTTTCGACACTAAATCTAAGATCCTATGTCGCTAGTCTTAGTCCGGCGTCGGTTGTCGGCTCATAAACTGGTTAGCCAATATAGCGCGTGATTTCGTTGTGTTATATCGTATTTCTTCTGGTGTAAGCCAATCACATAGATCTTTGCAAACTCTCTCAGAAAATATCAAGTAATCACCAGCACCATGAAGGATCGGGCTGAGCTTCTTGAATTCGCTGTATTCTTTTTCTCGTTCATTAGCCACAGACAATTGAACTGCAGCTGCCACTACGGCCATCCCGAATCTAGACTTAATTAGGTTCGTCATAAAAATTCTATTTTGGCTTGGCAGTTTATTCACACAGGCAACTAAAGCTAAAATCTTTGGATACACAATGTGGCTAAACTCACCAAACTCGATACCGACAAACTTTTTAAAATGTATATTAGCTAATTCGGCTCTTTCATCATACTTATCGATCAGCTGTTCATATTGACCATCTCTTGCCATATGAAGTATGAAAATACCTATTAGAGTTTCAGCTTCCTTAGCCCTTGCTTTTTGCACGGCCTCATCAGTACGCGCCTCTTCTAGAAGTTGAAAGGTGAATTCCTCTATCGCCTTTTGCTCAGTAAGCTCCAACTGTTTACTAAGCATTGCGGTATGTTCCAGCATCATATGCTTGTTATTTTCTATCTCATCCCTCTGTATCCGGGTGTTATATAAAACAACTAGCAACGTCAAAAAACCGAATACTGGGTTTAAACTTCCACCCAGATAGTCACCGAACTGCCCCCAAACCTCATTACTTTTGCTTAAACCTTCCCCAAAATTAACGAGATATGGGATAACTGCAGCAAAAAATAGCAATACTGCGAATAAGGATGCAATCAGCTCAATATACTTCTTCAAATTGAGTCACCTCTAAAGCTCATTATATAGCGCACTTCAAGTGTAGGTATTGATAGCTATGGGAACTCAGTTGAAAAAAACGTGGACAATTGAGTGAGACAGCGCGGATTCCAAACCATGATAAAGCCGAAAGATCCATCCAGCACTCCGATTAAAGTACAAGCCAACTATTTAATACCAGAAATAAGGGCATGGAAGCTGGTAGCAGCTAGCGCATAAAACCCCACAATACTAGCTATGCTGTCAACCGGTCTTCGCAGTAGCCCTTTAGAGAATGAAGGATTTTAATCAACTCATCCATTTTTGTCTGACCAACCTTTTCTTCGATCACGTCTTTCTGTGCTAATAGCTCGGCTTTTAATTGGTCTAAAACTATACTGTCGAGCCCCCGCGACATAGGGTGGTGTAGGGCTTGCTCGATCATATCGATATTCAATTCTCCCCGAATTTTTACCTCTTTAAAAGCATCTGAAAAACGCTTTAGGAGCAGATTACTAAACTCCTTTACGAAAGATAAGCAAACATGCTTTATATCTTCGCTCGGCCTTTCTATTTTGATTATTTTGCCATCGTAAATACGCTCAATGTCCAGACCCGCATAACACTTACCATTAATGCAGCAATTGACTACTGGGTTTCCATCGTGGGTCATGGCATTTCGCGCGCCATACATAAACCTACCGCACTTAAGATTTTTTATGTCTCCCCACGTAATCTTGCTAAGCAGCATTTCATTAGAGCAATCTTTTATCGACTGAATTGTGTTACCCAGCGCCGAGAATCCATATACGACTTGATTGTATGGCGCCTCATTTGAGGTTAATCCTTTTCGATAGTTTCTTTCGCCGTCATCGCACCCATCGACTACCATCTCTAAGAAAAAACGGTTCTCATTAACTTTCGAAATTAAGTAACCTAGAAAGAAGCTTTTTCCTTGGGGATTAACAATCATCATCTCTTCCTAAGCTTACGGGATACCCTGACACCGCAAACTCATAGCGGATTGTAATTATTCTCAGCGGCACAGAAGGCCTTACGCTTCTCGGTTCGGCAGCGATGTACGAAGTATTGTTTGGCAGCTTTCCGGCAATCTCGATATTCGAGTGATCCACGTCGCTCGTTCTGGCAGACGGTGTGGTATTCAATCCAGCCGTTTATTGTTTGCCATTGGATCTTGTGTCGAGTCTTCTTCCTATCTGCGCCCGTCCAGGTCCAATAGCCGGTCTGTAATACTGGCTTGTGCTGCACCCGCTGCGCTTTTGCAGTCGACGCGTATAGCGTCGGCTTTGGGGCCGGCATAGTGTTAATCGCGCCGGTTGGCTGATAGTTCTGAGCGTTGAAGGACGTTTGCCGGACAGCCGGTTGTTCCTCAGAAGATCTTTCAAGCATCTCAGCAAGCGCAGCCGCTTTGCGATGGGCGTTGCCTTGCCGCTCTGTATAGAGTGGCGCCTGCAAGGGTTCAGGCTCGGATATGAATACGGGCTTGTCCGTGAACCTGATTGCGTTCTTAATCTGATCGATGTCAATGACAATTTGCTTGCCGAACATCACCGACAGCACCCAGAAAATTGCGGAGCCTATTCCGAGCAACGCTAAAAAGCGCCACGGACCGGCTTTTTTTCTGGGGCGTAGATACTCTGGCATGTCGTCCCTATTAGCTTTCATTCCCTTCCCTTCCCTGTCCTTCGGGCGTACCAGCGCCTAGTCACTTCCGTTGTGATCGCTATCCCGCGCTTTGACTGGGCAAGTTTCGGTTGGCCTCGTCGTATTCGGGGCTTCGGTGCCCATGTTCCGGCTCGACCCGACCACTGACGAGCCAAAGCGCGTACTCCGGAAAGGAGTCTGCAAGGATGCCGATCTCTTCCGTCCCAATACGTATTTTTTCGCTGCTGATGTTTCGCCAGCGGTCGTAGTTCTTGCCGCCCTTCTCGCTCAGCCGCTTCGGACCGATAACCCGTATCAATCGAAGCGCTCTATCTCGGACTGAATCCATATAGAAACAATTCATGATGCGTAACATTTACGCATGGCCAAAAGAGGTGTAACTTTTACGCAAGAGTAAATGTTACGCAAGCATTAGCTCTGCTAATAAAGACCAACATAGTGCAACAAAGGCCAAGGACATGGAAGGAAACCTACCGCCGATAGACCTACACAACGCGCCGCCAGTGATGCCGTGGCGTCAGTTCGCGGACTGGATACGCATGGCAGACGAACACGACGTGGTGTGGGGCTGGATTCGCAACGGCTACATCCCGTCTCACAAGGTCGGCAAATACGTGATGGTCAACGTGGTGCTCTTGACCAAGCAGCTCATGGAAAAGGAGTGGGACACATGATCCGCGCCGCCTACGGAAAGCCAGCCGAGGGGATGACGTATGAGCTTGTCGACCTATATGCGCCTGCCGCACCCCGAGGACTGCGGCTGCTCTGTCTGCTGGTCCGGTCGCGAAGTGGCGAAACCCGTTCGCTCCCGGTCCACACCCTGCGCCCAATGCCGCCCCGCGTCTGTGCAGCCGATTCGCACAATAAGGATGGGCAAGATCGCTGGTGTCTGGACAGTCCTCGCCTCGGAATGGGCGGTGATACCGGCCTCTACCTGCGAGAAACACACGCCACCCGCCCGACCGCCGAAGTATTGGAGCGTTGTGTTCGATACCGGCAAACCCACGCCCTACGTGCCGATCCACGAACCGTTCGAGCTGGAGGCCTAAGCCGTGGCTAATCAAGACCCACACGCTGACTTCTTCTGGCGTGTCTATCTGCCCATCGCATTGCTCGCGGTGGTGATCTTCGGCTTCCCCTGGTTGGCGATGAAGATCAGCGAGCACCGCGACGGAACCAAGCCCGACAGCGTTCCCGCGGCAACAACCGACACCGAGGCTGAACAGGTCCAGGGCCGCGCTCCCGGCTCGTCGGATCACGCTTCACCGATCCGGCGAACGGAAGCACGGGCGGAGCGCACCCTTGACCCTGCACAAACAGAAAAGCCTTCGCTCGTGAGTGTGGGGCAGCTTCTCCGCCCCGCGCTCCCGAGCCCTCGGCGGCAAGAGTGGGATGACAAGGGCAAAGCCCTTGGTGTTAACCAACTAACAGGCAACCGCAACGCGAAGTTTTAACCAGTAGGCCAAGTAACAAACCAGCAGTGGCGATTTTTGAAAGTTCGCCTGCTTGGGATCGCTCGGCCTGCAGAAAGCAAAGCAGCGCAATTAAGCGCAACTAGAGAGAGGAAAAACAGATGGCACGTTCGACTATGGAAGTTGCATTTCTCGGCACTCAACGCTTCGACGGTGAAGCGGGCCAGAAGTACATCAAGGTCTTCTACGGCGACGAACCAGACGGCAAGACCGAACACGGCCTTTCCATCATCGGCATGGCAGCAGCGGACGAAGTAGCCGATGAAATCTTCGCAGCCGGTGCCCACTTCGAGCCGCTGCAACTGGTGCGCATCCACTTCGAGATTGCCCGTGGTGGCCAGAACAAGGGCAAGAACCTAGCCCTGCAACTCGAAGCCGTGAAGCCACGCAACACCACCGAACCATCCCGTGCCGCTGCCCAGCCGAACCCGGCCAAGCCAGCCGACCCGGCCAAAGCCAACTAAGGGGAGGGGCGGACCATGCTGATGGGTGACCGCGTTATCTGCGACTGCTGCGGCAACGACATGGGCAAGCTCATGAGCCTACCTGCACCGCAAAGCGATCTGCTGCCCGATCTGCGGTTGCCGCCTCATTTCGCCGTCTGCCCCGACTGCGAACCCCTCGAACAAGCCGCCGATCTCATCGAGGCCGGTGCATGAATTTCCTCGCCTGTGACGGTGACTGGCTGCAAGGCGCTGACGGTACGCCCGTCTGCTCCGGGTCGCTGGTTGCCCTCACGGTCGAGGAAATGCAGAGCCTCTACGGCGCTGCACTGTCCTGGGAACAGGTCTCCGAACTCCAGGCAGAAGCCATCGTGCTCTTTGCCACCGTGTTCGGTTTTCTGGTCCTCAAAAAAGTCCTGAAACAGTGAGGTATCACCCATGCAACTGAACAAGCACTTCATCAAGAAAATCGGCGTTGGCGCTGCTGCCGCGCTCTCCACCCTGGCTGGCACCGTCTACGCAGCCGTTCCCCCGGAAGCGACCGGCGCACTCGATGAGGCTGGCACCGATGTCGGCACCATCGGCTGGGCCGTCTTCGCCGTGATCATCGCCGCGATGGCGTTCAAGTACATGCGCCGCGCCCTGTAAGCCGGGGTTGCGCACCGCACGTGCCGAAGCAAACAAACCCCGCTCCGGCGGGGTTTTTCACTTCCGAGGGAACGCCAATGAGCTACCAACTGTACGTCCTGATCCTGACCACCCTGGCGTTCTATCTCGTGTTTTTTGGGCGGGTGTAGAGATGAACCGGAAGCTTGTTTTGTTCTTGCGCAGCTTGCTGGTTGGGCTTCTCTTTTCAGCTGCATCCAGCACGGCTTTTTCAGCTGACTATTACTGGTTTCGAAACGGTTACAACGAGCAGTTCCCAAGCCCCGAAGCTGTCTGCCAGCACTATAAAAGAGGTTTTGCCATTCCCTCCTGGCGTCCTATGGACACCCATATGACGAACGTCGTTACGTTTGTTAGTGAATCCGAAGCGCGTTGCCGAAATGCATCGCAGCCATCAGACACGAACGTCAGCACCTATATAATTTATCGCGGTGGTGATTCATGCGGGGCGGGCAACGTATATGACCCATCGACGGGTGGGTGTGTGCCCGGCCCTCCTGATCCTGAGCCGAACCCGTGCGAGCACCTGAACGGCGCGGAAACCACGCATGAACATCTGATGAAGTCGGCAGTCGGTCAGCCGACCATCGACCCGCCTGGATCCATCTGCGCTAACTCCTGCGCTTACGCTTTTTCCTTTACCGCCCCTTCGAACGTCTACGCCTATAAAAGCGGTTCGCCTGCCGGTGTGTTTGGTGTTTACACCTACAAAAGCGCGGGGCTGCAATGCACGGGCGGTGAGTCGCCTTATCAGGCCCCCGGCAATCCAACTCAAGGCGATACGCAGGATCCTGACGACACACCGCCACCAGATCCCGACAACAACTGCCCGACCGGCTATGTCTGGAATGGCACCTTCTGCTCATTGCCGCCTGATCCCACCGATCCTACAGATCCCACGGACCCGACCGACCCAACAGATCCAACCGATCCCACTGATCCCACTGATCCCGGCGATGGTTCTGGTGGTGGCGGCTCGGGCGGTGGTGGCGGTTCCGGTGATGGCTCGGGGGATGGTTCCGGTGACGGCAGTGGAGACGGCGATGGTGATGGCTCGGGTGATGGCGATGGAAGCGGCGATGGGGATGGCAACGGCTCGGGGGATGAAGGCGATCCCGAGGAAGAAGAACCCACTTCATCGGTGGGCGGTGAAGTCTGCACCGCTGCGCTTACCTGCGAAGGCGATGCCGTCCAGTGCGCCATCCTCAAGCAGCAAAAAGAGCTGCGTTGCCACGCCGAAGAACAGGCCGATTTCGATAAGAAGAAGAGCGATATCGAAGGGCTATTCCAGGGCGAACAGTTCGAGCTGAAAGAAGCCGAGGTCAACGCGCCCAGCTTCATCAACAGCGCCGGTCGCTTCCTGCCTGCCGGTTGCCCCTCGCCCGAGAGCATGAGCCTCCGTTCCAACGGTGGCCGCACCCTGCAAATCAAGTACGAACCCCTGTGCCAGGCGGCCACGGACATGTCCTGGCTGATCGTGGCCTTCACCGCAATGTTCTGCGCCGTCTACGTGGGCCGCGCCTTTGGAGGTGCCTGATGCATTTCTACTACCTCGCTGTACTCGCCGTAATGATCGTCAAACCGCTGGTAATGATGGTCCTCCGGGTGCTTGGCATCGGCATGGTCAGCTACTTAGGTATCAACTTCGTGATTGGCCAGGCGAAGGACTACATGCTCGCCAACATGGGCAACGTCGCCCAGTCGATTCAAATGGTCTTGGGGCTGGCAAAGATCGATGTCGCGCTGAACATGTACTTCGCCGCCATCACTACTCGGATGGTGCTGACCGGCATCGACAAGCTTGCCGATCGCCGCACCAAGCTCGGCAACGTCACCACCTTCACGGCCTGATGCCATGCTCATTATCCGCACGGGTAAGCCGGGGCACGGCAAGACCCTCAACACCATCCGCGAAGTCGACCAGAGCGCCCATGCCCAAGGGCGCGTCGTCTATTACCACAACATCAACGGCCTCAAACCCGAACAGCTCAAGGCGAGCTGGTTCGTGTTTGATGACCCTGAGAAGTGGTACGAGCTGCCGGCCGACGCGATCATCGTGGTCGACGAGGCCCAAGGCTGGTTTGGCTCACGCGATCCAAGAGCGCGGCCACCGGAACACATCACCCGCTTCGAGACCATGCGCCACCAGGGCCACGAAGTGCATCTGGTCACCCAAGACCCGCGCTACCTCGACGTACACCTGCGCCGCCTGTGCAACTCGCATATCCACTACTGGCGCGTCTTTAAATCGTCTCAACTGCTGCGCTTCGAATCGGAAGTGGTGGTGGAAAAAGTTGAGGTGAAATCCAGCTTCAAGGATGCGGACAAGAAGTCGTTGCGCCTGGATAAGAAGTACTTCGGCGCCTACACCAGCACGAACGCCAAACATCACTTCCAGACCAAGGTGCCGACCAAGTTCCTGTTGGCCGCGGCGGTGATCATCGGGGCGGGGTTTCTCGTGTATCGCGCTTATGCCCGCTATGAGCAAGAGAAGACCGCGCCCGATGCAGCAGACCAGATCGGCGCGCCGATTGAATCCGCAAGCATGGTTGATCAGGCGAAAAGCGTCGTCGGCTCCTTCATCAACCCCATCGGCGGGCAAGGTGCAGAGCAGCCGCAAACGCTCGAACAGTACCTCGGGTCGCGTGTGCCTCGGATTCAGGATGTGCCCGGCTCAGCACCGATCTATGACCAGCTGAACACCCCGCAATCCTTCCCCAAGCCCGTCTGCATCGCCACGACCGACCGGGACCTCATAAGTCGCAACCGACGGCGAATGAGCATCGGCGATACGGATGATGGGCTGACCGGCTGCCGCTGCAACACCCAGCAAGGCACGTTGCTGGAGGTGTCGTTCGAGTTCTGCATGACGGTCGTGCAGAACGGCTACTTCGACCCGACCAAGCCCGACCGAGGCTCGATGCAGGACCAGAACCGAAACAACCAGCTACCGGCTCCGCAGCTGGCAGCACAACCGCGCCAGGACCAGAACGAAACCCAGAGGGCCCGTTTCACTCGCGTGCCGTACGAGAAGGGGCAATTCCTGTGGTGAAGACCGTCAGCGCGTCCTTGGCACGCACGGCGAGGTACGAGCCGGCGTGCTGCGCGCGCTGACGTCCCTGTAGCACGTCAGATAAAACCAGTTGAAACCGTCCGTTAGTGGACATTGTTGGGGATTCAAGAATGAGCGTTAAAGACCAAGCAAGACTGGACCATATAACGGGCAACCCGACCAAACGCGGACGGTTGTTCGTTGATCCTGGTACTGCTGCGATCACCGATCTGTCGAAAATTCGGTTGCTGCGTTGCGGCGTCGATACAGTCCGCCAGCTCTACCGTGGCCTGATCCGCCCCGAGATCATGGCGCTGTTTGAGAAACCGGGTGCAATGGTCCAGTTTGCCGGTGAGATCTGGCATTCCGGTCGTGTTGGCCGTGATTCGGGCTACCAGTACAAGCTGCAGAACGCTGACCTGGGATTCATTCTGCTCATCAAGAACTTCAACGCGAAGCTGGAGCAGATCGGCCCGCACCTGAAAATCGAGGTATCACCGCACGCGATCGACGCGCTGTCGCCTGAGCGCCTGCAAGAGCGGATGGATTACTACGCAGCAGCTGTGATGACCAATCGCGAACGCAACCAGTGTGCCGTTCACCTTGCCCTGGATCTGCAAGGCTGGACGCCTCCGGCTGACCTGACGGCCCGCATGCACTGTCGCGCACGTGCCAACCGCGATATCTCGGGCATCAAAGAGATCCAGTGGACCATGGAAGCGGCGACCTATGGCAAAGGCCAATCCTTTCTGTTTGGCTCTGCCGGTGGCGTACAGCTCGGGATCTACAACAAAACCCTTCAGGCACGCGCTCATGACAAGCTCGACTACTGGGAAAGCGTCTGGCGCCGCCGCGATTCCTTCGATGCGACAGACCCGGAGAACTACAACCCAGCCCAGGACGTATGGCGCGTCGAGCTGCGTTACCACCATTCGGTCATCCAGCAGTTCGCCAGCGGCTCGGTGGACGTGAAGACCGGCCAAGCCATAGACACGGACTCCTTCGACACCTTCTCGGCCCATCTGGAAGGGCTATGGCGCTACGGTCTGAGCCAATTCAAGTTGCTTGCCCGCCCTGGCTATTTCGAGCCGATCTGGACGCTGCTGCGAGAAGACGCCCGCGTCGATCTACCTGTGGACTCCCTGGTCGATGAGACGGAATACAAGCGCTACTACAAAACCTCTCGAGGCTTCTCCGGCAAGAACGTGGAACTGTTCTTGGGAAACTTCGTAAGCCTGCTAGCAAGGGAGCGGGTGGGCGCAAAAAAGGCGTTTGAGCGGTTGCGCGAGTGGGAATGCTGGCCAGTTATCCGCGATCACTACGCATCCAAAGACATGACGGAGCGTGATCTGTACATCCACATCAAGAACCTATTGCAGGAGCGCCACGTGCGATGGGGGCGTGCTGTCTGATGGCAATCATTGCACTGCCTGACGGACGCTGGCGGGTCGATGTAGAGCCGATCAAGGGCAAGCGGTTCCGCAAAACGTTCAAGACCAAGGGCGAAGCCCAACGGTTCGAGGCGACATGCCGATCAAAGCTAATCGAAAGCCCGAAATGGTCACCGAAACCGACAGATCGTCGTCGGCTGGCCGAACTGGTGGATTGCTGGGGTCGCTTGCACGGTGGGTCGCTCTCAGACTATGCGGGACGTCGCGTCATCATGGATCGGATGGTTGAACGGCTCAAAAATCCTATCGCCATAACCCTCACAGCAACCGACTTCGCTGAGTACCGCGCCAAACGCATCAATTCCGGCATCAGCCCTAAGACCTTGAACAACGAACTGTCCTACCTGCGGGCTATGTTCAATGAGCTACGCCGTCTCGGTGAAATCGACTACGAGAACCCGCTTGCCCTACTCCGTGCGATCCGAGTGCAAGAGCGCGAATTGTCCTACCTCGACACCAGCCAGATCGATCAGCTATTCGGTGTGATGCGGAACATGAGGCATCCACACGTCGAGCTGATTGCGATGATCTGCCTTGTTACAGGTTGCCGATGGGGCGAGGCTCAGGGACTGACAGTGAGCCGGGTAGCAGACGGAGCGCTCCAGTTCGTGAACACCAAGTCAAAGCGGCGGCGTGTCGTGCCCATCGATCCGAAGTTGGCGGACCGCATTCGTGCTCATCTTCGAGAACATGGCGCCTTTAGCAATTGCCGTGATCGATTTGACGAGGCCGTTGCTCGTGCTGGCCTCAATCTGCCAGCAGGCCAGAAGTCGCATGTTCTACGGCATACCTTCGCGTCACACTTCATCGCGAATGGAGGCAACATCCTCACCCTGCAGAAGATCCTGGGGCATTCGTCATTGGCCATGACTATGCGCTACGCTCACCTGGCGCCTGATCATCTGCAAGACGTGCTGGCTTTCGGTCCCGCTAAGGAATTTCGACACTTCTTCGACACTCGCGTGTCGGAGCATCCGCTAAGCTAGAAAAACTCTTTGTAGATCAAGGAGGAAGGCAATCGCACCCGGTGGTGCGGCCGGGCTTCAAACCCGGTTGGGGGCGGCAGCCGTCCCTGGGTGGGTTCGACTCCCACTGCCTTCCGCCATCCCTGCCTTTCCGTGTTCGTATCAGTGGCGCATCGACTCGGCCGGCTCCGACGCTAGCGCTGACGCTGAACCAGCAACGCCACATCATTTGTCGAACTTCAAAAATCTGACCGGCGGCCGACGGAAGGTGAGATCGCACTGCGCGCAGCGGTTGGCTTCTCCGGCTAACCGCTGCTGTCTTTCAAAAGTTCGTCAAAGGTGCAGATCTCGCCGCACTTATCAGGCGCATAGCCGGCCAGCTTGTCGATGTCTGCCAGAAACTCGTCCGATGTCATGGCCTGTAGCAACTGGCGCACGTTGTGCTGGCGTAGCTGCGTTTCGTGGCAGACCAGCAGGTAGTGTTCGGTCGCCAGGCTGATGAACTCCAGCCCGAACTGCGCGGCTGCCGCCTCGACACCGAAGCCGACATCGGCCATGCCCGCTGCCACGTAAGCGGCCACGGCGGTGTGGGTGAATTCTTCCTGGGCACCATTGGCGATCTGGGCTTTATCGATCTGGTGCTCTTCGAGCAGCAGGTTGAACAGGACACGGGTGCCGGAATGCTCGTCGCGATTGATGAAGCGAATCTCAGGACGGGTCAGATCAGCCAGTCCATGCACGTGCTTGCGCGTAGCGGCGCGCAAGATCAAGCCCTGCCGCCGCGTCACGAAGCGAATGACGCGAAGGTCCTGGCCGGCGAGTAGTGCTTGATAAACGGCTAAGACTCGCTTGGCCAGCGGAGGGAACGTGGGGAGATGAAAGCTGGCAAGGTCGCAGTCTCCCCGGTTCAGGGCACTGAGCGCTTCCTGCGGATTGCAATAGCGAAGGTTCAGCTCTCCAGGCAGATCAGCCAGGAGGGCGACCGCGTATCCGTGACTCGCATGCAGCCGCAGCACCGGATGCGCGCCCTCAAGCAACTGCTGAAGCTGGTGGCTCAACTCGGAGGCCATGCTGTCGAGCTGAGGCTCCAGCCGCGCGCGCAGGCGTTGTTCCGACCACAGCAACTGTTCTCCCAGCTGCGATAACCGCGTGCCGTGCCCCTTGCGCATCAACACCATGGGCATGCCGAAAAATTGCTCGCCACGGGTAAGCAGATTCCACGCATGACGGTACGAGATATCCGCCTTGTGAGCCGCCTGGGTCAGCTTGCCGGTGTCATGGATACCTTCGAGCAAGGCAAAGATGATCGGATCCAGCAATTCGCCGTTGCCATTCCTGAACAACCAGGTGGGCGTGATATGCAACCTCGAGTTAAGCATTTTCGTTCATATTTTTTGGGTCAAATGGGTATGTTAGTTTGCTGTTCACCTGATTAAAGCTTAACCCAATTAAGAATAATTATTCATATCTGCTCGAACACAAGCTGTCGGTTGCCTGACCCTGACCGGCACGTTCGACTACCTGATGAGGCAACCAGGTCATGTCCACTACCATCTCGTCAGCTACCGGTGCCTGGACGCCGGCCCTGATCCAGCAAGTGATCGACGACCATAAGTCGATGCCCGGCGCCATGCTGCCGACCCTTCACGCCATTCAGGACCGCTTCGGCCACATTCCGGACAGCGCGGTTCCGCTTATTGCCGACTCCCTGAGCTGCACTCGGGCCGACGTACACGGCATCATCAGCTTCTATCATCACTTTCGCACCCAGCCTGCAGGGCGCAACGTGATCCAGATTTGCCGCGCCGAGGCCTGCCAGGCCGTGGGCAGCCGTCAGTTGGAAGCGCACGTCAAAGCCTCGTTGAAGGTGGATTATCACCAGACCACCCAGGATCGCGAAATTACGCTGGAGCCCGTTTACTGCTTGGGCAATTGCGCCTGCGGTCCCGCCGTGCAGATCAACAACGACGTCCATGGCCGCGTGACGCCAGAGCGTTTCGATGAACTGGCCGATGAGCTGAAGACTGTTGCGGTGGAGGTGAAGTGGTGACTATTACCGTTTATGTACCCTGTGATACCACGGCCCGTTCGCTGGGTGCCGACAAGGTTGCCCAGCGTATCGAGCGCGCCGCCGCAGCCCGCTCGCAAGACGTGCGCGTTGTACGTAACGGCTCGCGCGGCCTGTTCTGGCTGGAGCCGATGGTCGAGATCGATACGCCACATGGTCGGGTCGCCTACGGGCCGGTAACGCCTGAAGCGGTAGAAAGCCTCGTCGAGGCCGGTTTGTTCGAAGGCCGGCAGGACCATGCCCTGGCGCTCGGTCTTACCGAAGAGATCGACTATCTCAAGCGTCAGCAGCGGCTGACCTTTTCACGTATCGGTATCACGGACCCGCTGTCGATCGACGATTACACGGCATTGCGTGGATTCAACGGTCTCAAGGCAGCGCTCTCCCGTGACGGCCAGTCCATCGTCGACGAAGTCAAGGCGTCCGGCCTGCGTGGCCGCGGCGGCGCCGCCTTCCCGACCGGCATCAAGTGGCAGACCGTGCTCAACGAGCCCGAGGGTCAGAAGTACATCGTCTGCAACGCAGACGAAGGGGACTCGGGGACCTTCGCCGACCGCCTGGTGATGGAATGCGACCCTTACCTGCTGATCGAAGGCATGACCATTGCCGGTCTGGCCGTAGGCGCTGACCGCGGATTCATTTACCTGCGGTCGGAATATCCGCAGGCCAAGGCGATTCTTGACGAGGCCATACGCCGTGCAGTCGAGGCCGGCTACCTGGGCGATGACCTGCTGGGCTCCGGCAAGGGGTTCAACCTGGAAGTCCGCCTCGGCGCCGGTGCCTACATCTGCGGCGAAGAAACCTCGCTGCTCGAAAGCCTTGAAGGTCGCCGCGGCCTGGTGCGCGCCAAGCCACCGCTGCCGGCCATCGTGGGGCTGTTCAGTCGCCCGACCGTGGTCAACAACGTACTGTCCTTCGCCGCTGTGCCCTACATCATGGATCAGGGTGGCCAAGCCTACGCCGATTACGGCATGGGCCGTTCGCGCGGCACGCTGGCCGTGCAGCTGGCGGGTAACGTGAAGCGTGGCGGCTTGATCGAACTGGCGTTCGGTACCAGCCTGAAAACGCTCATGGAAGACTTCGGTGGCGGTACGCGCAGTGGCCGTCCGCTCAAAGCCGTTCAGGTGGGCGGCCCACTCGGTGCCTACCTGCCGGAAAGCCAATGGGACAACCCGCTTGACTACGAAGCCTTCGCCGCTTTCGGTGGAGTGGTCGGGCATGGCGGCGTCGTGATGTTCGATGACACCGTCGACATGGGCGAGCAGGCCCGTTTCGCCATGGAGTTCTGCACTGTCGAATCCTGTGGTAAATGCACGCCGTGCCGGATCGGCGCCGTTCGCGGCGTTGAAGTCATCGACCGGATCCGTGCTGGTGAAAATGCCGAGATGAACCTCGAACTGCTGTCGGATCTGTGCGAGACCATGGTCGATGGTTCGCTCTGCGCCATGGGCGGCATGACGCCGTTCCCGGTGCAGAGCGTGATGAAGCATTTCCCTGATGACCTGACACCTCGACACGCCCTGGTGGCGGGAGGCATAGCATGCTGAACCATTTCGATCCCAAGCAATATCTGAAAGGCCAGGTCAACAGCTTCGACCCGGCCCTGTTCGACCGTGACCTGGGCACTCCGGCGCGGACGTCCGAGGTTACCGTCAGCCTGATGATCGACGGCATTCAGATCAGCGTGCCGGAAGGCACCTCGGTCATGCGCGCTGCCGCCCTGGCAGGCATCACGGTGCCCAAGCTGTGCGCGACCGACAACCTGGAAGCTTTCGGCTCCTGCCGGATCTGCGCGGTAGAAATCGAAGGGCGCCGCGGCTATCCCGCTTCATGCACCACGCCGGTCAGCGAAGGCATGTCGGTCACCACGCAGAACGGCAAGCTGGCCAAGCTGCGTCGCAACATCATGGAGCTGTACATCTCCGACCACCCGCTGGACTGCCTGACCTGCCCAGCCAACGGCGATTGCGAGCTGCAGGACATGGCAGGCGCCGTCGGCCTGCGCGAAGTGCGCTACGGGTTCGAGGGAGCCAACCATCTGCATGCCGAGATCGACAACTCCAACCCCTATTTCAGCTTCGATCCGAGCAAGTGCATCGTCTGCTCGCGTTGTGTGCGTGCCTGCGCTGAAGTTCAGGGCACGTTTGCCCTGACCATCGACGGCAGGGGCTTCGACTCGACCGTATCGGCCAGTCAGAATCAGCCGTTCATGGAGTCGGAATGCGTATCCTGCGGGGCGTGCGTCCAGGCGTGCCCGACCGCAACCCTGATGGAAAAGAGCGTCATCGAAGAAGGCGTGCCCGAGCACAGCGTAGTCACCACCTGTGCCTACTGTGGCGTGGGCTGCTCGTTCGAAGCACAGATGAAAGGCGACAAGCTGATCCGCATGGTGCCTTACAAGGGTGGCGACGCGAACCACGGCCATTCCTGCGTCAAAGGACGCTTCGCCTTTGGTTACGCGACCCACAAGGATCGCATCCGCGAGCCGATGATCCGTGATTCGATCGATCAGCCGTGGCGTGCCGTTTCCTGGGACGAGGCGCTGACCTTTGCCGCGCGTCGTCTGCGTGAAACCCAGGCGACCTACGGCCGGGACAGCGTCGGCGGCATCACCTCCTCGCGCTGCACCAACGAAGAAACCTATCTCGTTCAGAAACTGATTCGCGCCGCCTTCGGCAACAACAACACCGACACTTGCGCCCGTGTCTGCCACTCGCCGACAGGCTATGGCCTCAAGGCCACCCTGGGCGAGTCCGCCGGCACCCAGACCTTCGACTCGGTCATGAAGTCCGACGTCATTCTGGTGATCGGCGCGAACCCAACGGACGCGCACCCGGTCTTTGCCTCACAAATGAAGCGCCGCCTACGCCAGGGCGCCACCCTGATCGTCGCGGACCCACGGCGTATCGACCTGCTCAAAACGCCGCACGCGGAAAAGGGTCTGCACCTGTCGCTCAAGCCGGGCACCAACGTCGCGCTGGTCAACGCACTGGCACATGTAGTCGTCACCGAAGGGTTGGAAGACAAGGCATTCATCGAAAGCCGTTGTGAAACCAACGCCTACCAGAAATGGCGCGACTTCATCAGTGAGGCCCGCCATGCGCCGGAAGTCTCCGAAGCGGAAACCGGCGTGCCGGCTGGACTGGTTCGCCAGGCAGCCCGCACCTACGCGATGGCCGGCAATGGCGCCATCTACTACGGCTTGGGCGTGACCGAGCACAGCCAGGGCTCCACCACCGTCATGAGCATCGCCAACCTGGCGATGGCGACCGGCAACATCGGCCGTGAAGGCGTGGGTGTGAACCCCTTGCGCGGTCAGAACAACGTGCAGGGTTCCTGCGACATGGGCTCTTTCCCCCATGAGCTGCCGGGCTACCAGCACGTTGCCGATCCGGAAGTGCGTCAACGCTTCGAGAGCGCCTGGAACACCACGCTCGATGACGAGCCGGGCCTGCGTATTCCCAACATGTTCGATGCCGCCGTGGCAGGCACCTTCAAGGCGCTCTATGTGCAGGGCGAGGACATCGCTCAGTCCGACCCGAACACCCAGCACGTCGAGGCGGCGCTGTCGGCGTTGGATTGCCTGATCGTTCAGGACATTTTCCTCAACGAGACCGCCAAGTACGCCCACGTGCTGCTGCCCGGTGCGACCTTCCTCGAGAAGAACGGGACCTTCACCAACGCGGAACGACGCATCAACCGGGTACGTCGCGTCATGCCGCCGGTTGCGGGACTGGAGGACTGGGAAGTCACCCAGGCGCTTTCCAATGCGCTGGGATACCCCATGAACTACAGCCATCCGTCCGAGATCATGGACGAGATCGCTCAGCTGGCACCGACCTTTACCGGCGTCAACTACAGCAAACTCGAAGTGCTGGGCAGCATCCAGTGGCCCTGCAACGACGACTACCCGATGGGCACGCCGACCATGCATGGTGTGGACTTCCCGATCGGCAAGGGCAACTTCGCCATTACCGAGTACGTGGCCACCGAAGAGCGCGTCAACCGCCGCTACCCGCTGTTGCTCACCACCGGGCGCATCCTGAGTCAGTACAACGTGGGCGCTCAGACCCGTCGCACCGCCAACAGCGCCTGGCACGATGAAGACGTGCTGGAAATCCACCCGAACGACGCCGAGGACCGCGGCCTGAAAGATGGCGACTGGCTGGGTATTCGCAGCCGGGTCGGGCATACGGTGCTGCGTTGCCTGGTCAGCGATCGCATGGCTCCCGGCGTGGTGTACACCACCTTCCACCACCCAGGCAGCGGTGCGAACGTCATCACCACCGATAACTCGGACTGGGCGACCAACTGCCCCGAGTACAAGGTGACGGCCGTTCAGGTCGAGAAGGTAACGCAGCCCTCAGACTGGCAGCAGCGCTTCCAGGACTTCGATCAGAAGCAGCTGCGTTACCTGGAAAATGCCGAGACTGCAGAAGTGGCACTCAAATGAGTGCCCGCTTCATGGGCGATGGCACCGGACAGGAGGATGCCTCGAATGAATGAAATGGATACGCTGATCAAGATGTTGAATCAGATCACCGTGAATAACCGGCATCATCAGGACGATGCGGCGGCGGCCGAACAGATCGCGCTGCACCTGAAGAAATTCTGGGCGCGTCGGATGAAGGAACAGATCATCGACTACGCCGAGAACGACGGCAGCGCCCTGAAGCCGATTGCTCGCCTGGCCGTGCTGCGACTCAAACGGATGTCGGACGAGGTCCGAGACTGGGCAGAGACGTCCGATGCGGGATAGCAGGTTGTAGATCAGTTTTTTTTGGCCACCTACAGGTGGCCTTTTTTTATCTCGACGTCCAGCGTCAAGCATGGGGAAGAGTAAGAGAGAGAACGCGGAGCAAGGCGCCTGAGCGTCTGTTCGTGCCGGCACGACAGATCCGACACCCACCACCTGCAGCCTATACCTGGGCTGCAACCCGGTACCTGTGGGCAGCCGCCCCGCTTCTGCGCGTCAGCATTGCAATGGCTGTCAGGAGGTAGCGGCCTGCTCCGGCCCCTTCAACGCCAACTGCTTTGGCCAGTCTCGGTGGTTGAACACCTGACCCTCTGCGCGTATCCGAGCAAGCTCACGCAGGTCGAGGGTCGCAAACACCCAGTTCGCCTCATCATCCGCGCCTTCGACCAGGATGCCGTTATCCGGAAAACCATAATCCACCGGCGTATAAACGCTGGCGCGGCCCGTATTGATATCAACCGCTTCGGACCAAGGCGCAAGGCCGGTGGTAGGCGACTGGACCACATAACACTGGTTTTCCAGCGCCCGCGCCTGGCAACCGATACGCACCCGATGAAAACCGGCCTGGGTATCGGTGCAACTCGGAACCAGCAGTAGCTCGGCACCGGCCGTAACCTGCTGACGGGCAATCAACGGGAATTCCGAGTCATAGCAGATCAGGATGCCGATACGGCCGAGTTCGGTATCAATGACGCCAATGCGTTCACCAGCACGAATGCCCCATTGCTCGTTCTCGAAACGCGTCATGATGAGCTTGTCCTGATGACCCAGGATTCCTTCTGGCCCGAACAGGGTCGCCCGGTTCACGACATGGCCGGCCTGCAATTCCGTCGGGAATGAGCTGGCCAGGATCAGGACATCGTTGCGACGGGCCAGCGCCTGGTGCAGGTCGCGCCACTTCGGCAGCAAGGTCTGCATCGCCTGGAGCTGCTGCTGCAAATCGCTGTACACCGCTTGGCCGAAGAGCGAAGCCAGTTCCATACTGCCGTATTCGGGAAATACCAGCAGCTTGGCATCTTGCTGTACGGCACTGGCGACCCAGCGTTCCAGCTTGGCCGCGAAGTCATCCCAATGAGGAAAAAAGCCGATGTCATATTGGGCTGTCGCCAGGGTAAACGCACTCATGGCAAGGGCTTCATCCAGAAGGTCATGGGTTTGAGCGACTCGTGTGAATCGCCGAGGTCTTTCCAGCTGAACTGCGTGGCCAGCTCCGGGTGCCTTTCGTACCCACGGTGCTGCCAGAACTCATCCAGTGGCTGGTAACCGGCAGGCCGAGCTGGGTGCGTAACAGGCCGCTCCACCGCACAGAAGCATGAATGCTTCATGCCGCCAGTCTCGCGCGCATGGTCTTCACGGTGTTCGAAGAACGCCACACCGGCACCCTGCCCTCGGTAGTCAGGCAGCAATACGGATTCGCCACAATAGAAGATCGTCTCAACGGCATAACCCGCTTCGCGGAAAGGCTGCTGGACCTCCTCCGTTTCATGAACCAGCGGCAGCCCCGTCGAAGCGCCAACCACCCGGTCGCCATCGAACGCCAGCACGATCACGCTGTGCGGCGCCTCGACATAGGTTTGCAGATAGCGCGCCTCGTATTCCGGATCGCCGTCGTACAGGTACGGAAAGTCTCGGAATACACGCATGCGCAACCGGGCCAGTTCAGGAATATACCGATGAAGCGTGGCGCCGGATAAGCGCTGGAAGATCAGCCGGGCCATCACGCGGACACTTGAGCAACCCAGTCTTCAAGGTTGTAGTAGTTGGTCACTCGCGCCACCTGCCCATCCCGAATGGCGAAGAATGCCCCCGCCGGGAGCCGGTAAGTCTGGCCGTTCGCTTCCGGCAGCCCTTCATCGGTCGCCACGTATTCGCCCAGTACGGTGAACTCGACGGCCGCCCGGTCACCCGCTTCGTTCGTGGTGATCGAAAGATCCACAATCTTCTCCCGGTAGTTGCGGTTCATGCGCTGCATGAACTGTTCAAAGGCCGGCTTACCCACTTCTCGCCCGCTCTGATTGATGTCATGGATAACGTCACCGGTGAGAAGCGACAGGAAGGTGACCATGTCACCCGCATTGAAGGCGTCGTAGTAGCGTTGCAACAGCTGAGCGGTGGCCTGGTGCATCGAAAAATCTCCTGAAGGGGCTGAAATCACGATAGTAGTCAGTCTCGCCAAGCCGACGAAAGCGCGACGCAAGGCGGCTGGCAGAATCAAGCATGAGGCGGTCGTACCTGGAAAATATCGACGGTCATGACCAGGCCTTGCCGTCCGAAGCGGCGCTATGGATCGGTAGCGCGTCGAGTCAAGGCTGATGCCGTCTTAGCCATTCGCCAGCAACCTGTCCCATGGTTTTGGCTTTCCCATCTTTCACCCAGGCCATGAAGTCACGGTCAAACCTGAAGCCGGGCCCGCACGCCCCGACCAGGAATCTTCGTACGTTCTGCGTGTTTCGATAGGTGTCGGTTACCGGTGTTTCATCGGTTATCCGGTCCTTATGCCAATCAAATTTCATCGCGGTCACCTTCGTATGCCAGACGGGTGCGAGGAGGTAAGCGGCAAGAGCGACGCAGAGCTTTCGCTCCAGGCACAACGGCCCCAGGGCTATGCCTGCAAAGATCCCGCGTCGCGATTCTGATGAATAGCCTTTCTCCCATGGTTACATAGCAAAAAACAATCGAACGGACGGCTGCAGGTCTCGCTCCTTCGTCTACCTTATTCGGAATGCTTGGAAGAGGAGGATGCGCATGTTGACCACATTGCTGCCAGCCCTTCGAGACTTGGAATTGCCTTTGCGCCTCAGGCTATGGGACGGCAAGGAAATCGACATGGGGCCCGCGCCCAGTGTGACGCTGGAGATTCGCGACCCAGGGCTGATACCTCGCCTGGCTCATCCCAGTCTGGCGCTGTTAGGCGGCGCTTATGTCGAGGGAAAGCTGGATCTGCACGGGCCGCTTGAAGAGGTGATCCGCATCGGTGACGAGATCAGTCAGGCATTGGGCGACGCACATTCGCAGCCGCCGGTGCGTGAAGCCCATGACAAGGCCACTGACGCCGAAGCGATTTCCTATCACTACGACCTGTCCAACGCCTTCTATCAGCTCTGGCTCGACCGCGACATGGTCTACTCCTGCGGCTATTTCGAGACGGGCAGCGAAGACCTCGATCAGGCGCAGCAGGCCAAGCTCCGGCACCTGTGTCGCAAGTTGCGCCTGCAGCCCGGCGATCGGCTGCTGGATGTAGGCTGTGGCTGGGGTGGTCTGGCGCGGTTTGCGGCGCGGGAATACGGAGCGCAGGTGTTTGGCATTACGCTCAGCGCTGAACAGCTCAGGCTCGGGCGCGAGCGCGTGGCGGCCGAGGGGCTCGAGGGCCGCGTCCAGCTTGAGCTGTTGGATTACCGCGATCTGCCCACGGACGGCCAGTTCGACAAGGTGGTCAGCGTCGGGATGTTCGAACATGTCGGCCACGCGAACCTGCCGTTGTATTGCCGCCAGCTGGCCGCGGTGGTGCGCCCGGGCGGTCTGGTCCTCAACCATGGCATCACTTCGCGGCATACCGATGGCCGGCCGGTCGCCCATGGCGCGGGCGAATTCATCGACCGCTACGTCTTTCCTCACGGCGAGTTGCCGCATCTGGTAGAGATAGGTGCCTGCATCAGCGAATCGGGTCTAGAAATCGTCGATGTGGAGAGCCTGCGGCTGCATTATGCGCGCACCCTGCAGCTGTGGAGCGAACGGCTGGAGGCCAGGCTGGAAGAGGCGCGGCAGTTGGTACCCGAGCGGGCTCTGCGCATCTGGCGGGTGTACCTGGCAGGATGCGCCTATGGCTTCCGCCGCAACTGGATCAACCTGCACCAGATTCTCGCCAGCAAGCCGCTGCCCGACGGTTCCCACGAGCTGCCCTGGACGCGCGCGGATCTCTATCAGTAGCACCGCAGCCTGGCGCCGATGCGCCAGGCTGGCACGGGCTCAGCGCAACAGCAGGAGCGGCGTGGTGGTCGAGCGAATCATGCTGGTGGTGGTGCTGCCGACGAGGAACTGACGAATCCGCGAGTGCCCGTAAGCGCCCATCACCAGCAGGCCGATACCGTGCTCGGCCTGGTAGGCATGCAGGGTGGGTTCGACTTCGCCGCCACGAATTGCGATCTGTACCTCGAAGCCTGCCGCCGACAGGGCATCGCGGGCCGCATCGAGCAGCGCGCGGTTGTCACCGGTGTCCTCGCCGACCATCACCAGATGGATCGGTATGCCTTTGAACAGCGGACTGGAGGCCAGCATTTCCACACCTTTGCGGGAAGTGGCGCTGCCGTCAAACGCGAGCATGACGCTTGTCGGCACGGCAAAGCTGGCCGGGGTGACCAGGATCGGCCGGTGCAGGGTGCGAATCACGCTTTCCAACTGGCTGCCAATCAGCTGCAGGTCGGTGCCGCTGTCCTCGCCCTGCTTGCCGATCACCAGCAGCCGGGTGTCGGATTCCAGCTCGCGCAGGCTTTCCACCAAATCGCCGTGCCGTTGCCGCACCTCCGGCTGCACCACCCCGGCAGTCAGGACGCGCTGCTTTGCAGAGTCGAGCATCATCCGGCCTTCTTCGAGCGCCAGCTTGCTGCGCTTCTCATCCAGTGCGGCGAGTTCTTCGAGCAGGTATTCGCGGCTACCGAGGCCGATGATGCCGCTGAGGTTGCCGGCGGCCGGGTACTGCTGCTGGTCGAGGACATGCAACAGAGTCAGCGGTGCATCCAGCTGCAGACTGGCCCAGGCGGCGCAATCGCAGACGGCCGCAGCCTGGAGGGAACCGTCGATGCAGGCCAATACGTTGTTCATTGTTGTGCTCCTGGTCAGTGGCTCATCAGATCGTCGATGGCTTCGGGTTTGTCGTGCACACCGAAGCGGTCGACGATGGTTGCGCTGGCTTCGTTCAACCCCAGCACCTCGACCTCGGTGCCCTCACGGCGGAGCTTGACCACAACCTTATCAAGCGCGGCGACCGCGGTAATGTCCCAGAAGTGCGCATGGGTGAGGTCGATTGTCACCTTCGACAGCGCTTCCTTGAAATCGAAGGCGCCGGTGAACTTGTCCGAGGAGCTGAAGAACACCTGCCCCACCACACGGTAGGTGCGGCGGTTGCCCTCGGCGTCCAGCTCCGAGCCAATATGCAGGTAATGGCCGACCTTGTTAGCAAAGAACAGCGCCGCCAGCAGCACACCGGCCAGCACGCCGAACGCCAGGTTGTGGGTGAAGACCACCACCACTACGGTGACCACCATGACGATGTTGGTCGACAGCGGATAGCGCTTGAGATTACGCAGCGAATCCCAGCTGAAGGTGCCGATGGAAACCATGATCATCACCGCAACCAGCGCGGCCATGGGGATCTGGCCGACCCAGTCACTGAGAAACACCACCATCAGCAAGAGCACGACACCGGCAATCAGCGTCGACAACCGCGTGCGGCCCCCGGACTTCACGTTGATCACCGATTGGCCGATCATCGCGCAACCGGCCATGCCGCCGAACATGCCGGACACAATGTTGGCGACACCCTGGCCTTTGCACTCGCGGTTCTTGTCGCTGCCGGTATCGGTCAGGTCATCGACGATGGTCGCCGTCATCAGCGACTCCAGCAGACCGACCACAGCCAGGGCTGCGGAGTAAGGAAAGATGATCGCCAGGGTCTCGAAATTCAGCGGCACTTGCGGCCAGAGGAAGATCGGCAAGGTGTCAGGCAGCTCGCCCATATCGGCGACAGTGCGGATATCCAGCCCCAGGTACATGGCGACGGCGGTCAGAGACAGGATGCAGACCAGCGGCGACGGGATGACCCGGCCGATCTTCGGCACATAGGGGAAGAGGTAGATGATGCCCAGCCCCGCCGCGGTCATGGCATAGACGTGCCAGGTGACACCTGTCAGTTCCGGAAGCTGGGCCATAAAGATCAGGATCGCCAGCGCGTTGACGAAGCCGGTGACCACCGAGCGAGAGACGAAGCGCATCAGCGAACCAAGGCGCAGATAGCCGGCGCCAATCTGCAACAGGCCGCAAAGCAGCGTCGCCGCCAGCAGGTATTGCAGGCCGTGCTCGCGCACCAGCGTCACCATCAGCAGCGCCATGGCGCCGGTGGCGGCGGAAATCATCCCCGGTCGGCCTCCGACGAAGGCGATCACCACGGCAATACAGAAGGAGGCGTAGAGGCCGACGCGCGGGTCGACTCCGGCGATGATGGAGAAGGCAATCGCCTCTGGAATCAGCGCCAGGGCAACGACGAGGCCGGCGAGCACGTCGCCGCGGATGTTGCAGAACCAGTTTTGTTTGAGCGAATGAAGCATGGTGAATTCCGGAGCAAAGGCATCACCGGCAGGCCGGAGCGGCACGCGGTTGATACAAGGCTAGTTTCTGGATTTGAACAGGGTGCAATTGCGTGCATGAAATGCGACGCGCAGGCTACCGACCGCCTGCATGACGAGGTGGTCGCGCTGGGTGACGAAAGGCGCTAAGGCGGAGTGGGCAGCCGGATCATGCGAAGAGACAGACTCGATTTAGGGCTCAGATCGCTCGAAGCCGCTTGAAACAGGCCGCGCATGATAGCGCAGCAAGCCCCATGGCGCGACCCAAAGGGGCAGCCCAGGCGCCGCCGGCGCGGCCGAGACGCCGGTTTGTGCTCGCCCAGACAGGCGTCAGGCCTACCGCCAGAAGTCGTCGAGATTGTTGAAGCCCCACTGCGCCGGATCCTCGCGCCCGACGATGCGGTCGTTGGCGTTGCGACGCGATAGGTCCAGGTCCAGCTGCTGAATTGGCATCTTGGCTTTGGCCGAAAAGAATACCCGCACCAGCGGTTCGGTGAGCTTTTCCGGGTGCTGATCGATCACCACGCCGAGCCGGCCAGACTCCAGGCGCACCAGGGAACCGAGCGGATAGATACCCACCGAGCGCACGAAGGCATGAAATATCTGGGTATCGAAGTGGCCGGTCCACTGCGCCATGCGGGCCAGCGATTCGGCCGGGTTCCAGGCTTTCTTATAGGGGCGGTTGGATGTGATGGCGTCATACACATCACACACCGCACCCATCCGCGCGAACAGGCTGATGTTCTCGCCGGCCAGCCGGAACGGGTAGCCGCTGCCATCGAA
>JAKUTK010000027.1:0-25617 GCA_022448005.1 Pseudomonas sp. | reverse complement strand
GATGCATGCAGAAGTCCAGCTACTAGGCCGGCAGAGACCCCGCCGCGAGGAGCAGCGCATGCCCCCGCTCGGGATGGCTGCGCATGACGGCGAACTCGGCATCTGTCAGCGCGCCTGGTTTGTTGAGTACCGCTGTCGGCATGACCATCTTGCCGACGTCGTGCAGCAGCCCGGCCAGCCCGGCCTCGCTCACGGCATCCTCGTCGAGGCCCAGCTGCCGGGCCAGGGAGACCATCAGGCACAAACGGCGACCGAGTGCAGGTAGGTGTACTCGTCCTTGTGCTTGAGCCGCGCCAGGCCGATCAGTGCGGAGCTGTTGCGCGCCAACGAGTCGCTGATATCCGCGACCAGCGGCAGACAACTCTCGACACTGATGGCATTGCCCAGTCGCGCCTCGTTGAACAGCTCAGTGATCGCCTTCTTTGAGCGACTGAGCACGCGAGCGGCACGCTGTAGTTCGTCGCGCGCACTGCACCGCGCAACGGCTGGAGCGCGTGGGTCTTCAGGCGGAGGAATAGAAGCCGGCGTTGACAGCACAACCGCCTGGTCGGCCACGTCGACGCCCTTGCTGATGTTGATCCAGACGCCCGTCAGCCCGCTCTGGCGCAGGCGCTGAAGGTCTTCAGGGTCATCGATGATGAACTTGTTTTTCCAGAACGGATGCGCCAGCCAGCTGCCTTCGATGGCATGGAGATACATGCCTAAACGCACCGCATCAGTAGGAATTTTCTTCAGCATGGGCGCCTCGAGACGACAAGGGTTGGTCGAGCTGATCTCGTTGTAACCTGGCCTCCCTGCTGGCCGGCCCATTGTTTCGGGCGGCAATGGCGCTAAAGTGCCACCATCCAGCCGTACTTGTACATTAGTCGAAAGATGTACACGTCTTGGAATCCGACGCGCGGCCTGCTTTACCATGCGATTCCACTATCGCGAGCCGATCATGATTGCCCTGTCCAGCCGCTACCGCGTCGCCCTCATCATCTCGCTGATTCTGGCCGGCCTGTTGCTGAGCATGTACTGGGCCGGGCGCATCGCCGAGCAACGCGCCTGGACCGAGCGCAGCCAGGAAGCCGCCGGCCAGCTCGAACTCTACGCCCAGGCGATTCATATCCAGGTGCAGCGCTTCCGTTCGGTCCCGGCGCTGCTGGCGCTCGACAGCGATATCCAGACATTGCTGAACAACCCCGGCGATCAGGCCCTGCGCGAGCAGCTCAACCATCGGTTGGAAGAGCAGAACCAGGCTGCCGGCTCCTCGGTGCTCTACCTGCTCGATCGCCATGGCGAAACCCTGGCGGCGAGCAACTGGCGCGACTGGAGCAGTTTCGTCGGCAACAACTACGCCTTCCGGCCCTATTTCATTGATGCAGTAGCGAACGACTCGGGTCGTTACTTCGCGGTCGGCGTGACCACCGGCATCCCCGGCTATTTCCTCTCCAGCTCGGTCAAGAATGCCGACGGCGAGGTAATCGGCGTGCTGGTGGTCAAGCTCGAACTCGAAGACATGCAGCGGGAATGGGTCGGGCAGTCCGGCATCCTGCTGATCTCCGACTCACTGGACATCGTCATCCTGACCAACCGTCCGGCCTGGCGTTTTCGCTACCTGCGCCCGCTCAGCGACGCCGTGCGCGACCGCCTCGTCGCGGTCCGCCGCTACGCCGAACAGAATCTGCAGCCGTTGACGAGCCAGAACCTGCAGCAGATCGACGAGAACAGCGAGCGGCGCCTAGTCGACGGCCCTGATGGCCACCGCGACTACCTCTGGCAACGTCTGGAACTGCCCGAGGAAGACTGGACCCTGCATCTGCTGCAGGAGCCGCAGCTGGTAGCCGCCAACGTCCGCAGCTACCGCCTGGCCGCGGCCGGCGTCTGGATGACGCTCGCGTTCCTGCTCTTGTACCTGGCCCAGCGGCGCAAGACCCTGCGCGTGGAGCGACGCAGCCGCAACGAGCTGGAGCGTCTGGTAGAAGAGCGCACCCGCGAGCTGAACACCGCGCAGGATGAACTGGTGCATGCCGCGCGCATGGCCGCGCTGGGGCAGATGTCTGCCGCCCTCGCCCACGAGATCAACCAGCCCCTGACCGCCCTGCGCATGCAGCTGGCCAGTCAGCGGCTGTTGCTCGACAGCGGCCGCACCGACGCCGTGCGCGAAGGCATCGGCCAGGTTGAAGGCCTCCTCGAGCGCATGGCGGCGCTGACCAGTCACCTGAAAACCTTCGCCCGCAAGAGCCCCGCCGGGCTGCGCCAGCGTTTGAGCCTGGCCGAGGTCTTGGACCAGGCGCTGCAGCTGCTCGCCCCGCGCATTCGCAGCGAAGGGGTTGCGGTGGTGTGTCAGGTGCCGCCCCAGGCCTGGGTCAGTGGCGATGCGATTCGCCTGGAGCAGGTGCTGATCAACCTGCTGACCAACGCCCTGGACGCCATGTGGAACGTCGAGGCCAAAGCGCTGCGCATCCTCTGCCAGCCAGAGGGCGACGGCTGGACGCTGAGCGTTGCCGACAGCGGTGGCGGCATCGCCGAGGAACATCTGGATCAGGTGTTCGAGCCCTTTTTTACCACCAAGCCGGTTGGCCAGGGGCTCGGCCTCGGGCTTGCCGTTTCCTACGGCATCGTGCGCGACCTTGGCGGCAGCCTCAGCGTGCACAACGATGCGCAAGGCGCGGTGTTCGAACTGCATATGCCAGCGGCCGAATCGCCCGGCGCCGAGTAGACTGGCCACTCGCAGGAGGAGTGACAGATGAGCGGTCAGGTGATTTTCATCGATGACGAAGCGGCAATCCGCCAGGCAGTGCAGCAGTGGCTGGAGCTGTCCGGCTTCAGCGTGCAAACCTGCGCCCGTGCCCACGAAGCGCTGGCTATCGTCGACCGGGGCTTTCCCGGCGTGCTGATCAGCGACGTGCGGATGCCGGACCTGGACGGCCTCGGCCTGCTGGAAAAGCTGGTGGCGCTGGACCCGGAGCTGCCAGTGATCATGGTGACCGGCCATGGCGATGTGCCGATGGCGGTGCAGGCGCTACGCCAGGGCGCCTACGATTTCATCGAGAAACCCTTCACCCCGGAACGCCTGCTCGACAGCGTGCGCCGCGCCCAGGACAAGCGCCGGCTGGTCTGCGAAAACCGTCAGCTGCGCGAGCAGTTCACCCGCAAAGGCCGCATCGAATCGATGCTGCTGGGCGTCTCGCGGACAATGGAGAACCTTCGCCGTCAGGTGCTGGAACTGGCCGGCACGGACGTCAACGTCTTGATTCGCGGCGACACCGGCAGCGGCAAGGAGCAGGTCGCGCGCTGCCTGCATGATTTCAGCCCGCGCGCGCGCAACCCTTTCGTTGCACTCAACTGTGCGGCGATACCGGAAACCATCTTCGAAAGCGAGCTGTTCGGCCATGAGAGCGGCGCGTTCACCGGCGCCCAGGGCAAACGCATCGGCCGCATCGAACATGCCCACGGCGGCACCCTGTTTCTCGACGAGATCGAGAGCATGCCGCTGGCTCAGCAGGTCAAACTGCTGCGCGTGTTGCAGGAAAAGACCCTGGAGCGGCTGGGCTCGAACCGCAGTATCGAGGTCGACCTGCGGGTGATCAGCGCAGCCAAACCGGATTTGCTGGAAGAGGTACGCGGCGGGCGCTTCCGTGAGGACCTGCTGTACCGCCTGAACGTCGCCGAACTGCACATCCCGCCGCTGCGAGACCGACGCGAGGACATCCCGCTGTTGTTCGATCACTTCGCCACCCAGGCCGCGCAACGCCACGGCCGCGATCCGCTGCCGGCCAGCCCGGCCGAACTGGCGCAGCTGCTCAGCCACGACTGGCCGGGAAACGTCCGCGAACTGATCAACGCCGCCGAACGCCATGCCCTGGGCCTGACCCCGCCTGCACCCGCCACGGCCCCAGCCGCCGTCGCCGTCGCCGGCACCTCACTGGCCGACCAGATGGAAGCCTTCGAAGCCCAGTGCCTGCACAGCGCCCTGCAACAGCACAAAGGCAACATCAGCGAAGTCATGGCGCAACTGCAGTTGCCCCGCCGCACCCTCAACGAAAAGATGCAACGCCACGGGCTGAGCCGAAGCGACTACCTGCCGGCGGGTAGCCACGACAGCTGATCCCGCCCCCGGGACCCTGCATAGCGAATGCGTGGGAGTGTCGGTACAGGGCGATTGATCGTGGCGATACCCGCGAATTCATGGAGATACCTACCACTTCCTCGGGAACGTCAACCTGTAGGAGCGAGCTTGCTCGCGATCGGCTTCAAGCCTCACGCGGCCCGGTATCCAACTCATTGAGCCGCTGCTGCAAGAAGCGCTTTTCCGGCTCCAGCTGGGCCAAGGCCAACGCGGTTTGGTAGGCCTCGCGGGCTTCGTCCAGGCGGCCCAGTCGACGGCAGAAGTCAGCGCGTGCCGAGTGCAGCAGGTGGTAATCGCGCAGTTCGCCGCGGGCCAGTAATGCGTCGATGGCAGCCAGCCCGGCCTCGGCCCCGTCACGCATCGCCAGGGCTACCGCGCGGTTGAGTTCGATGACCGGCGATGGGCTGATGCGCAGCAACAGGTCGTAAAGCCCGACGATTTGCGCCCAATCAGTCTGCGCAGCACTGTGCGCCTCGGCATGCACGGCAACGATGGCGGCCTGCACGGTGTAAGGGCCGAAGCGCCTGGAGGCGAGCGCCCGCTCTACCAGCGCGGCGCCTTCAACAATCTGCGCCTGATTCCAGCGGCTGCGGTCCTGCTCATCGAGGCGCCCCAGCTCGCCCGCCTCATCGGTACGCGCGGCGCGGCGGGAGTCATGCAGCAGCATCAGGGCCAGCAACCCCATCAGCTCAGGATCGGGCAACAGCTCAAGCAGCAGACGCCCGAGGCGGATGGCCTCGGCGCTGAGGTCGGCACGGGTCAGCTCGCTACCGCGGGAGGCGGAATAGCCTTCATTGAAAACCAGGTAGATCACCCGCTTCACGTTATCCAGCCGAGCCGGCAGCTCTTCGCGTGTGGGTACTCGGTAGGGAATGCCTGCGTCGCGAATCTTCTGCTTGGCGCGGACGATGCGTTGGGCAATGGTGCTGGGTGAGGCAAGAAAGGCTCGGGCAATCTCCTCGGTCTTGAGATCGCAGACTTCGCGCAGCGTCAGCGCCACCTGCGCATCGGCCGGTAACGCCGGGTGGCAGCAGGTGAAGATCAGCCGCAGGCGGTCGTCTTCGAGGTCTTCACGCTCCCATTCGAGCTCGTTGTGGCTGTCCAGCTGATCGGCGAGCAGGCTCAGGGATGCATCGAAACGTGCCCGCCGGCGCAGCCCGTCGATGGCCTTGAAGCGACCAGCCGAGACCAGCCAGGCACGAGGATTGGAAGGCAGACCGTCACGCGGCCACTGCTGCACCGCCGCGATAAAGGCGTCATGCAGGGCTTCCTCGGCCAGCTCGAAATCGCCCAACAGGCGAATCAGCGTCGCCAACACCCGCCGCGATTGCGTGCGGTACAGGGTGTCGATTTCGGCCAGCGTCGGCCCAGCACCGATGTGCTCGGTCGAGGGCGGCCTGCCCCGCTCAGGCATCGATCAACGATCAGGTAACTGGCGCAACGGGCGAACTTCAATGCTGCCCAGCTGCGCGGGTGGGATCTTCGCCGCCAGGTGCAGCGCTTCATCCAGATCCTGCGCTTCGATCAGATAGAAGCCTGCCAGTTGCTCGCGGGTTTCGGCGAACGGGCCGTCGACGACCGACACCGCGCCCTCACGAACCCGTACGGTTTTGGCAGTACGCACTGATTGCAGCGGCTCGCCGGCCAGGAACTGGCCGCTTTCCTTCAGCCGCTCACTGTTGGCAACGCATTGCTCGACCAGCGCCGCCCACTGCTCGTCAGTCATTGAATCCACACGCTGCTCGTCGTAATAGATCAGGCACAGGTATTTCATGTCCTTCTCCGGTAGCGCCCGCCGGCTGCCGCTCGGGCAGCGACGGGACGAAGGGGTCGATCAGCTGGCGATGCCAGCCCGAGGTTCGGGTTCAATGCCGAAGCTGACCTGCCCACTGGCCATGTCGAATGGCATCGAGAAATGCTCATGGACGACCTTCCAGTCGCCGTCCTGCCGACGCCAGCAACGGCTGCCGCGCATCCATCCGGACTGCATGTCGCCTTTTTCATCGGTGCCGCCGCAATGGCTCAGAAAATGACTATAGGCCAGGTCTCCGCTGACGTTGATTTCGAGCTCACTGATTTCGAAATAGCCCTCGCCCTGGCAAAAATCAAAGCAGTTCTGCCAGTGCTGGCGGTACGCATCGGCGCCCTTGAATTGCAGCGGACCGACCGCATCGAAGGCCCGTACGTCTGCGGCGTACTGCGCCATGATGGTGTCCAGATCCTTGCGTACAGTGGCCTTTTCGAAGGTTTCGGTGAGTTGGCGAATCCGGGTTTCGTCCTGCGTTTGGCTGGGGCTGTTCATCTCGCTGTCCTCTTGGTTGATGATTCGGCTCAATCACACTCGCGGCGTATCAAGGCGGCGCCCGTGCCCCCAGCGCACGCACCTCGACGCTGCCTAGCCGTGCCGCCGGCAGGCGCGCGGCCAGACGGATCGCATCATTGAGGTCCTGGGTCTCGAACAGATAGATGGCGGCGGGCTGCTCGCGGCTGTTGCACACCGGCCCGTCGCGCAGCAGCAGGCTGTCGCCCTGTCGCCGCAAGGTGGTGGTGCTGACCACCGGTTGCAGGGCTTCGCCGACGATCAGTTCGCCGCTGCGCCGCAGCTGCGCGTGGTAATCGCGGCATTCGGCATCGAGCTCGGCGTAAATAGCTTCCGGCAGTGCCGCCAGGGCGTCTTCATTCAGGTAGACCAGGCACAGATAGCGCATCGCGGCAGCCCCGAGGACGATTGCTGTTTTCTCTGGTCGACCGGCGATGGGAGAAATCGACAATGTCGGGAAAACTTTTTCCGCTTCCGCGCTCCAATCCAGATCAGGGGCGCACGCCCCATCGACATGACGGGAGCAGCCCATGCGCAGTCCATTGCGCGGCCTACTGCGGCGGCAACGCCTCGGCATTGCCGCCGCCCTCTTGGCATTCAGCACCTCGGGAGCAGCAGCACCCATGTATCAAGTATTGATCGGTAGCTACACCAGTGAAGGCAACAGCGAAGGGATCTACCGCATGCAGTTCGATGCCGAAACCGGCCTGATCGAACCACAACCGCTACAGGTCGTACGGACCCACAACCCGTCCTGGCTGACCCTGGACCTGAACCGCAACCGGGTCTATGCGGTGAACGAGAACGGACCGGGACACCCTGACCCGGTGGGACGTGTGAGCGCTTTCATTCTGGCGCCGACCAGCGGCAAGTTATCGGTTCTGGAGCAGCAGATCACCCTGGGCGACGAACCCACCCACCTGAGCCAGAGCCGTGACGGGCGCTACCTGTTCGTCTCCAACTACGGCTCGCGAGCAAACCCGGGTGGCAGCCTCGCGGTGGTGCCGCTGGCCAAGGATGGGACGCTTTTGCCGGTCACCCAGATCGCCACGCACAAGGCCAGCGAAGTGCACCCGGAGCGCCAGCAATCGGCTCACGTGCATTCGGCGGTGATGTCGCCGAATGGCAAGACCCTGTTCGTCAGCGATCTGGGCGCCGACAAGATCTTCGTCTATCGCTACAACCCGACCAACGCCGAGCGCCCGCTGTCCCCGGCCGATCCGGCTTTCATCAGCCTGCCGGACGGCAGCGGACCGCGTCATCTGGTGTTCAGCCCGGACGGCAGCCAGGCCTACGCGACCCTGGAGCTGAGCGCTCAGGTGGCGCGCTTCGACCATGTCGACGGCAGCCTGGTGCAGCGTCAGCTGGTGGATCTGGCGGCCGGCGGCGATGTCAGCCTGCATTCGCCCGGCGCCATCCACCCCTCGCCGGACGGTCGCTTTCTCTACGTCAGTGACCGCGCCGAGAAGAACCGCATCATGGTCTATGCCATCGAGGAGAACGACACCCTGCGCGAGATCCAGCATCGCGACAGTGAAGGCCGCGAGCCGCGGGAGTTCGCCATCGATCCGAGCGGCCAGTTCATGCTCATTGCCAATCAGAAGAGCGATGCACTGGTGGTACTGGCGCGCGACCCCGACAGCGGCAAGCTGGGCGATACCGTGCAAACGCTGCCGATGGGGCGGCCTTCGGATGTGAAATTCATCGATCGCACCGGGCCGTAAGCAGCCGGGCATAGAATCGATCAGAGATTGTCTGCCAGGAACACCAGGCTCCGCCCATGGGCCAGGGCGGCTGCGTTCTGGTTGTAGGCTGGCCGCGCCCAGCAGTTGAATCCATGGTCGACGCCCGGGTAGGTCTCGATCTGCGCCTGACCGACCTCCGCCATCTTTTCCTGTACGGCGGCGACGGCGTCGCTGTCGATGTGGTCGTCTTCTTCGGCGAAGTGGAACAGCGTCGGGCAAGTAATCCGTTCGGCCTGATCCAGGCGCTTCTCGATGCTGCCGGGTAGTAGCAGACCGCTGCATCGACGCCCGCGTTGGCCGCGCTCAAGAACGACAGCACGCCGCCCATGCAATAACCCACCGACGCCACGCGGCCGTTGCAGTCATCCCGCCCGCGCAGCAGCTCGACGCTGCGCCGTAGATCGTCGATCGCCAGATCGAAATCCAGCGCCTGCATCAGCGAGAAGGCCTGCTCCCAGTCCTCCTCGCCATAACCGAGCTGGACACCCGGTTCGCTGCGCCAGAACAGGTCCGGGGCTACTACGACGTAGCCGTCGGACGCGTACTGGTCGGCAACCGACTGGATGTGTTCGTTCACACCGAAGATTTCCTGAATCAGCACGATGCCGGGGCCGTGACCGGCCGGTGGCAGCGCCAGGTAGCCTTTGAAGGTCTTGCCGTCTTGCGCGGGAATGTCGATCCATTGTGAAGTCATGCCTGTCTCCGTTGGGTGGCGAGTTGCCGGACAATTTCAGGCGCACCGAAGAGCACCGGTCGAAGAGGTGCGACAGGAACAGAGGGACCCGAGTTCGGCGCACTGCGGCTGGCACGAAGACAGAACACCAGCCATCGGATTGGCGGCCTGTGCCTCTAGGAGGGCCATTCAGACGCTGCGCTTCGAACACTTCGCATTGGGCGGTGCTCAGTAGCGCTAGCCGCCCGCCGGTCATCAAGGCTGCATCGACGAGGAACATTCCGCCGCGCGCCTTGGGTCAGAGGTTCTGACTCGAAAGCCCGGCTCCATTAACATGCCGGGCTTGCTTCGACACCTTACCAACACGGAGATAACCGATGCCTCAGGCGCCCGCGCCAGACGCTCATGCCCCTAGTGGCGAGCCGAATGACCCGCGTCTTTACCGAAAGATCGCCTGGCGGCTGATCCCGTTTCTCTGCTTCTGCTACCTGGCGGCGTACCTGGACCGCATCAATGTCGGCTTCGCCAAGTTGCAGATGGCCGAGCAACTGCAGCTCAGCGAAGCGGCGTTCGGCCTCGGGGCGGGGCTGTTCTTCGTCGGCTACATCCTCTTCGAAGTGCCTAGCAATCTGATCCTCAAGCGCGTCGGCGCGCGGGTCTGGATCGCGCGGATCATGATCACCTGGGGCGTGCTGTCGGCCTGCACCATGACGGTCACCACGCCTAACCAGTTTTATGTGGTGCGTTTTCTCTTGGGTATCGCCGAGGCGGGCTTTCTGCCGGGTGTGCTCTATTACCTGACGCTGTGGTTTCCCACCTACCGCCGTGGGCGCATCATCGCGCTGTTCATGATCGGCCTGCCGCTGTCGAGCGTGATCGGCGCGCCCTTGTCCGGCTGGATTCTCGGTGCCTTCGATCAGGTCCAGGGCCTGCGCGGCTGGCAATGGCTGTTCCTGCTGGAGGGGATTCCCAGCGTACTGCTCGGACTGCTTGCGCTGCGCCTGCTGCCCGACGGCCCGAAGCGCGCCGGCTGGCTGGACATCACCGAGCAGGGTCAGGTGCTGCGCGATCTGGCCGTCGACGAGGCGCAGAGCCCGGCCAGCGGCGAAACTTTTCGTCAGGGCTTCTTCAACCTCAAGGTGTGGATGCTCGGTGGCATCGATTTCGCAATCCTGCTGAGCGCCTATGCGCTGGGCTTCTGGATGCCGACCTTTATCCGCAATGCCGGTGTCAGTGATGTTTCAGAGATCGGCCTGCTGACTGCAGTGCCCAGCATTGCCGCGGTGATTGGCATGCTGGTGCTCGGCGCCAGTTCCGACCGCTTCCGCGAGCGGCGCTGGCACATCATCCTGCCGTTCTGGATCGGCGCCGCAGCCATGGCCACCAGTACCGCCTTCACCGACAACGTGATGGCAACGGTGCTGCTGTTCTCCATCGCGCAGGCGGCGATCATTGGCGCGGTTCCGGTATTTTTCAGCCTGCCGGCCACCTTTCTCACCGGCACCGCAGCAGCAACCGGCTTTGCCCTGGCCTGCTCACTGGCGAACATCGCCGGACTGGTCAGCAATACGCTGATCGGCGTTACGCTCGACCTCACCGGGGAAAGCGGTGCGGCACTCTGGTTTTTCGCGGCGTGTCTGGTGCTCGGCTCGCTGCTGGTGATCGCGCTGCCGGCAAAAATGGTGAATCGCTAGTCGCGCCGCCTGGGCATCAGCTCACCAATCAGCCGGGTGTATTCATCACTCGGCCGGTCCAGGGAGAAGCCCATTTCGAAACTGTCACGGCGGGAATCCTTGCGTACCCACTGGCACAGCACCACGACCTGCACTTCACGGGTTCGATCGCCTACGGTGGCACAAGCAGGCACATTTCGTAGCAGCCGTTCACGCCCATGGGTTGCTTCGCGACCAGGCGCAGCCCGCCCATCGACAGGTCGGCCACGTAGCCCATGGGGTCGCCGCTGAGGCGGTTGGTGACTTGAATACGGCTGAGATGGCGAAAGGTGAGTCGGCTGTGTTGGCGCATGGCGAGGCTCTGGCAGTCCTTTATTCCGCAGCACTGCAGCAGAGAGCGTGCTCCCCGGCACGACGGCATGACGGCATGACGGCATGCGGTGTACCTACAGCCTGCAAGCGACCGAAACACGGCAGAAATTAAGGACTATCCATCTATTTTTTCAGCTAGCGGAGCGGGGCCAAACCTCCGCTCCGCCGTTGCTCAGCGCTCGGGGCGGTCCTGCTTGTCTCGCTTCAGCGCCTCGTCCTCACTGACATCGTCAGCCATGCCCGGCGGGACGTTGTAGGCACCGCCTGGAACGTCGTCGCGATCGCCTCCGGCGGCTTCGCCATTGCTGGTTCTGCTCGCCTGGTCGACACGCTCATCGTTGCGATCGTTGATCGTTTCCAGATTTTCCTTGCCGCGTTCGGATTGATTCATGGGACCTCCGTCTGGTTGCACATTCGGACACCGCTCGGCATCCCCATAGGGTAGGAAGACGCGGGATCGCAGAAGTTGCATGCAGTGTTGTCGAGAAGACCGGCCATTCGGCAGACACGCTGAACTAATCCGGGCTGATGACGGCCAAAAAATCATCTGGGGATTTCCCCACTGCCGCCGTGTGAATCTATGCAACTGACTCGAAGCCTGCCCGTCGACACCACGCCCGTGACATGCGAGGTGGCAGCGCCTTCCAGGGCGCTTTACTTTGCCCTGCTCGACGCTCCCGACGATACCGCCGTGCGCAACCGCGCCGCTGACTACCTCAATGCCCAGCTGGACGCCGCATCCGCGCTGTCCTGCGACCTGCCGCCAGATCCGGCCGGGCTTGGGGACTGGCTGGACGCGCATACCGCCAAAATCGGCGGTCAGTACCAGGCCTACCTCGACGAACGTCGCGCCGGCGGGCCACGCCGCTATTTCACCAGCAAGGCCCATGCCCTGCACTTTCTGCGTGGCGTGGCGCCAACCAAGCTGGTCGACGGTGCTTGGCTCTATGGCCTGCTGCAACGCTGGGACGACGCGCGCTTCACCTCGCTGATCCAGACCTACCTGGAAGAGCTGGGCGAAGGCCAGCCGGAAAAGAATCACGTGGTGCTGTACCGCAAGCTGCTCGCCAGCCAGGGCTGCGACGACTGGCAGAACCTGGACGATGACAACTTTGTTCAGGGGGCGATCCAGCTGGCACTGGCCGAGCACGCCGAGCAGTTCCTGCCCGAGGTGATCGGCTTCAATCTAGGCTACGAGCAGCTTCCCCTGCATCTCTTGATCAGTTCGTACGAGCTCACCGAGCTGGGCATCGATCCCTATTACTTCACCCTGCATGTGACGGTCGACAACGCCGACAACGGCCATGCGAAGAAAGCCATTCAGGGCCTGCTCGCCGCCTGGCCCCAGGTGGGCGACGGCGACGAGTTCTATCGCCGCGTCATCAACGGCTATCGCCTCAACGATCTCGGTGCGAGCACGCTTTCGGTGATCGGCGGCTTTGATCCCGAGCAGGAAGTGATGCGGGTGCTGGAAAAGAAGACCGGCGTTGGGCAGTTCGTGCACTCCGGTTACTGCCGCTTCGACGGCCGTACCGTGAACCAGTGGCTTGCCGAGCCCGAGCTGATCCCGCAATTCATCGAGACGCTGCAACGCCGCAGCTGGATCAAGCGCCACGAAGATCCGCAAAACAGCCGCTTCTGGCAGCTGATTACCGGAGAACAGGGGCCGATGTTCGGGGTTTTCAGTGGTCACGAGCAGCAATTGATCCACGATTGGATTGCCGGCGACTGGCTCGCTGAGCAGCCGGCTACCCGCGGCAAACCGCACCCGTCGTTGGCGCAACGGCAGGTGCCGTTCAACAGCCGCCGGCGAATGACAGCCGAGCGGCCGGCGAAGCCGGCACTGGTGCAGCAGGACACGCCGGTCAGCGACTTCGATCAGGAAACCTTGCTGCTCGAACAACAACTGACACAGCTGCCGACACGCGAGGCGCGCATGCGTCACCTGTTGCCATTGCTGGCGCCGACCCGCCATCACAGCGCGGCAGGGTTGCTGGCCACCCGCATCTTTACTGGATTGTTCAACTGAGGCGAATTCGCCAGGGATCTCACATGACCACGGAAACTGCCCAGGACCGCGCGCTGCTGCACCTGGCTCAGGCGCTGCGCGAGCGCGGTTACCACTTCATCACCCCCACGCCACTGACCCATGAACGGGTCAATGCTCGGGTGGAAAATCAGTTGGCGAACGACCTGGAAGGCGTGTTTGGCTGGAGCCGACCCTTCCAGCATGAGCTGCTGCCACCCGCCATCTTCAGCCTGATGGATCAAGCCGGCGTGCTTGCACCCTGCGATTCCCGCTGGCGCAGCCGCGTGCGAATGTCGAGCCTCGACGGCCAGCTGTTCGTGCACTCGGCCTACCCCACCGACGCAGCGGATGCGGTGTTCTTCGGCCCGGATACCTATCGGTTCGCCAATGCGATCCTGGCCCACTTGAACAACCACAAAGGGCAGATCGGGCGCGCGGTGGACATCGGTTGCGGCTCGGGTGCAGGGGCGATTCTCACGGCCCTGGCGCGCCCCCAGGCAGAAGTCCTGGCGGTCGACATCAACCCGGCCGCGCTGCGCATGACCCGCACCAACGCGGCGCTCGCCGGGGCCGACAACCTCAAGGCACGCCACAGCGATCTGCTCAATGACATCGAGGGCGAATTCGACCTCATCCTGGCCAACCCGCCTTATCTGGTCGATCCGGACGAGCGCGCCTACCGCCATGGCGGCGGCCCCCTGGGTGCCGGGCTGTCCCTGGCGATTTTCGACGGTGCGCTGCAGCGCCTCGCGCCATGCGGCACCTTGCTGCTCTATACCGGTGTGGCGATGAAGGGCAATCAGGACCCGTTCCGCCGCGAGATCGAGCAACGCCTCGAAGGCCATGGGCTGGAATGGCGATACCGCGAAGTCGACCCCGACGTCTTTGGTGAGGAGCTGCTCGACGGCGCCTATACCGAGTGCGACCGCATCGCTGCGGTGGTGCTGGAAGTGACCCGTCCGGCTGCTTGAAGCGGCCTGTGGCACCTGTGCAGACACCGCGCGGAAAACGCTTCGCGGTTTTCCACCCTACACCGGCAGCAGCACCAGGCAGGCCGATAGGGTGATCAGCGAGCCGAGCGTCGATAGCAGGACCACACGCGATACCCGCGACGCTTCGCGCCCATAGAATTCGGCGAGCATGTAAGGCCCGGTGCCGGTGGGCAACGCACTGAGCAACAGCGCCGAATAGGCCCATAGCGTCGGCAGCTCGAAGACCTGAAAAGCCAGGAACCAGGTGATCAGCGGCTGTACCACCAGCTTCAGCGTGACCAGCGGCCATACCCCGCTGACCTTGCCGCCGGGCTGCGGCTGCGCGAGGAACAATCCCAGCGAAACCAGCGCACAGGGCGCCGCCGCCGCACCCAGCAACTTCAGCAGTGTTGCCACCGGCACCGGCAGGGCCAACCCGCTCGCCGCCCATAACCCACCCAGCATCGGCGCCACCACCAGCGGGTTACGCAGCAGTGCAACGCTGACCTTGCGCAGCGTCCGGCTGAAGCCCTGCCCGGCGTGCAACCCGGTCTCAACGCACGCTAGAGCAATGGCAAACAGCACGCACACCACGATGATCGAGGCGACCATGGCCGGCTGCAGCGCCTCGTCACCCAGCACCAGCATGCACAGCGGAATGCCGATGTAGCCGGTGTTCGCATAGGACGCCCCAAGTGCATCGAGACTGGCATCGGCCAGCGGCTGCTTTTGCAACAGTCGATAACCGAGCGTAAAGCCGAATACGCCAAGGCAGCCCACCGAGAACGCCGTGATAAAGCCCGGCTGCCAGAGCTGTTCCCAGGTGGAATTGGCGACCACGCTGAACAGCAGCGCCGGCAACCCCAGCCAGACCACGAAACGATTGAGCTCGGAGGCGCCCGTCGGCCCCATGCGGCCAGTGCGACGGCAGATAAAACCGAGGAAGATCAGCGCAAAAACCGGCAGGACGACGTTAACGACGGCGGACATGGACTCTCATCGGGTGGTGACCGCCGGAGGGTGGGGGTATAGGGCGGGGTAGCAGACCTTAGCAAAAAATGGCTTACCGCATGACTGGAGGCGGATCGCTACACGACAGGCGAAGAGGCATGGGTTGAACGTTTCGCTTCAACGGTGATGAGCGAAACGTCCACCCCACACCCGACCTCGCCCAGTTGGCGACAGCCTAGCCCTGATCTAATGCAACAACGTCGACACCGGATACCCGTTCGGCTCCGCCCGCCCGGCCGCAAACTCTGCTTCGACACGGCCGCGCATGGCATCGGCGCCTTGCGGGAAGCCGCTGCGGTCGCTGTAATCCCACTCAGTGACCAGCTGACTTTCGCTTGCCAGTGCTTTGGCACAGGAAATATCCAGCGCGGTAATGCCAGCCACAGCGCCAGCGGCAATCGCCGCGTTGACCTGCTCGGTACCGTTTTCAATGCTCAAGCCAAGGCCGACAAGATCCAGTGCATCGCCGCCGATGCGGCCATAGATCCACGGCTTGGGATCGTCGGTCAGCAACAGACCGACGCCGGTGGCGATCTCCCGCGCACCGCAGGCGCGGATCAGGCCCTCGTTGTCGGGCACGCCGAGAAAACGGGCCAGCTTGCCCGGCATTAGCACTTCGGCCAAACCCAGCCCGATGCTGAACCAGCCAAGGCCACGCGCCAGCGTACGGGCGGAGTGGTTGGTACGGGTGACACGATGGGGAACGCTCATGAAAATTCCTCCTCAGTAGCCGCCTCAGATGGCGAGCGCGGCACTCTCGGGCCCTGTGAAAACACCGCGAGCGATGACCACCAAAACAAGTGGCCGAGCGCAGCCGTTTTCACAGGGTCTGGCTCAGGGTTTGAGAACGACCTTGATGCAGCCGTCATGCTTGTCGCGGAAGGTCTTGTACATCTCCGGACCCTGCTCGAGGCTGACGCTGTGGGTAATGACGAACGAGGGGTCGATCTGGCCTTCCTGAATGCGCTTGAGCAGATCATCGGTCCAGCGGTTGACGTGGGTCTGCCCCATGCGGAAGGTCAGGCCCTTGTTCATCGCCGCGCCAAACGGGATCTTGTCGATCAGGCCGCCGTAGACGCCAGGAATGGAGAGAATGCCGGCCGGGCGGCAGACATAGATCATTTCGCGCAGCACGTGCGGCCGGTCACTCTCCATCATCAGCGCCTGCTTGGCGCGGTCGTACATCGAGTCGATGGAGCGCGCGGCGTGTGCCTCCATGCCCACCGAATCGATGCATTTCTCTGGCCCTTTGCCGCGGGTCAGCTCCTTGAGCCGCTCGAGCACGCTTTCTTCGTCGAAATTGATGGTGATGGCGCCACCGGCACGGGCCATCGACAGCCGCTCGGGCACGTTGTCGATGCTGATGACCTGTTCGGCGCCCATCATGATCGCGCTGCGGATGGCGAACTGGCCAACCGGCCCGGCGCCCCAGACGGCCACGGTGTCGGTGGGCTGAATGTCACACTGAGCCGCAGCCTGCCAGCCAGTGGGCAGAATGTCGCCGAGGAATAGCACCTGCTCGTCGGTCATGCCGTCGGGCACCACGACGGGGCCGACATCGGCATAGGGTACGCGGACGAATTCGGCCTGGCCGCCGGCATAGCCACCGGTGAGGTGGGTGTATCCGTACAGCCCCGCGGTGGTATGGCCGAACACCTTGTCGGCCACGTCCTTGTTGCGGTTGGTGCGCTCGCACACCGAGAAATTGCCGCGCCGGCACTGGTCGCACTCGCCACAGACGATGGTGAAGGGCACCACCACGCGGTCGCCGACCTTGAGCTTCTTGTTCGCCGAGCCAACCTCCATCACCTCGCCCATGAACTCGTGGCCCATGATGTCGCCGTGCTGCATGCCGGGCATGAAGCCGTCATAGAGGTGCAGGTCGGAGCCGCAGATGGCGCAGGACGACACCTTGATGATGGCGTCGCGGGGGTCTTCAATCGACGGGTCGGGTACGTGGTTGTCGCAGCGAATATCGTGCTTGCCGTGCCAGCGAAGGGCTCTCATTGGAAAAATCTCCTGCTTCGGTGTTCGAAAACGCCGCCGTGGTGGTTCTTCCTGATGATTTCGCCGCGATGCGGCAGCTGCTCCTGACCCGACTGCTGCCATGCGGCAGGGTATACGGCGTGCGTGCTATCAGATTTTTAGTAAGCACGATGACGGCAGAGTTGCGAAAGATGGCGCCGAAACGCGGAGGTTGCCGACGGGCTGTCATGCGTCTGAACATGCCGGTGCTGCAGCAATGGCCCTAGTCCCGCTGCTCGATCACCTGTGCCCCGCCCGCCAAAGCCCGGCGCTGGGGCCTTCGCGAGCAAGCTCGCTCCTACGGTAAGCGGGTGTGGTGCGGTTGGCCTTGGCTGCAGAAGCGAGCATGTTCGCGCACCAAAGGGGTATGACGCTGCTCGGCGCGGGCTTATCGCCGCGCCATCATGCCCAGTGCTGCTATCGATCAGCCCTTGCCGGGGCGAATGGAGGCGTAGCCGTTGCGATAGCTGGAATATTGCGGCACCCACCCAAGCGCACGGGCGCGGGCGTTGCTGCAGCGTTTGCTGCCGGCGCGACGGGTCATCGTCTGTTCGGACCATTGGGTGACACCCAGCCGCTCGCGCAACCAGTCGACCACTTCGTGAAGGGGAGCCGGGTCGTCATCCACGCCGAGGTAGCAATCCTCCAGATCGCCACCGGCCAGATCGGTCTGCAGCAGACAGGCGAGCAATGCGGCCGCATCGTCACGATGAATGCGGTTGCTGTATTGCGGCGGATCGCGCTCGACCCGCAGACCCGAGCGCACCTGGTTCTGCATCCACGGTCGCACCGGGTCATACAGCCCGGCCATGCGCACCCGCGTCGCCGGATAGCCGCATTCCAGCGCCAGCTGTTCCGCTTCGAGCATGACCTGGCCGGTGTAACCGGTGGGCTCGGTGGCCGAAGTCTCATCGATCCACTCGCCGCCGTTCTGCGCATAGACACCGGTGCTGGAAACAAAGAAAACGCGCTTCGGCCGCTGGCCCCGCTGCTCCAGCCAGCCAAGCGCATGGCGCAGACCCTCGACGTAGGCCTGCCGATAACCGGGCTCGTCGTGCTGGTTGGCCGAGGCGGCATACACCAGGTAGTCCAGCTTGCCGTTGGGCCAGCCACGCGGCACCTCACTCGAAGCGAGGTCACCACGGACCGGCAGGATCGGTACCGGCAGGCTCGCCGCCTGACGACGCAGACCGTACACCGTCCAGCCCGCGCGGCTCAGCTGCAGGCCGAGGCGAATACCGACATCGCCGCAGCCGGCGATCATTACAGAGGGTCGAGTTGCCATGGCGGTTGCTCCATAACCGATGCGGACCATCGATTCGGCCCGCCTTTCATGAGTGTACTGCTGTCAGCAGGATTCACGCTGATCACTTAATAAGGGAACGGCTGCTGGCCAGTTGGTTCGAACACGAGCAAAGGCTATGCTAGCCCGCACTCTGATGGAATAACCCTATGACTCTGACCGAACTGCGCTACATCGTCACGCTCGCCCAGGAATCCCACTTCGGCCGTGCTGCCGAACGTTGCCACGTCAGCCAGCCCACCTTGTCGGTGGGCGTGAAGAAGCTCGAAGACGAGCTTGGCGTCCTGATTTTCGAGCGGACCAAAAGCGCGGTTAGACTGACGCCAGTCGGCGAAGGCATCGTCACCCAGGCGCAGAAGGTGCTGGAGCAGGCGCAGAGCATTCGCGAGCTGGCTCAGGCCGGCAAGAATCAGTTGGCCGCGCCGCTCAAGGTTGGCGCCATCTATACCGTCGGCCCTTACATGTTTCCGCACCTGATCCCGCAGCTGCACCGCGTGGCGCCGGACATGCCGCTGTACATCGAAGAGAACTTCACCCATATCCTGCGCGACAAGCTGCGCACCGGCGAGCTGGACGCGATCATCATCGCGCTACCGTTCCAGGAAGCTGATGTGCTGACCCTGCCGCTGTATGACGAGCCCTTCTATGTGCTGATGCCTGCCGGGCATCCGTGGACGAAGAAGGAAACCATCGACAGCGAGATGCTCAACGACAAGAGCCTGCTGCTGCTGGGTGAAGGTCATTGCTTCCGCGATCAGGTGCTCGAAGCCTGCCCGACCACGCGCAAGGGCGAGGCACCGAGCCACACCACGGTGGAATCCTCGTCGCTGGAAACCATCCGCCACATGGTCGCTTCCGGGCTGGGCGTGTCGATCCTGCCGTTGTCGGCGGTCGACAGCCACCACTACTCCCCTGGCGTGCTGGACATCCGCCCGCTGACGCCGCCGGTGCCGTTCCGCACGGTGGCCATCGCCTGGCGCGCCAGCTTCCCACGCCCACGGGCGATTGAGGTGCTGGCCGATTCGATCCGCCTGTGCTCGGTGGCGAAACCGCCTGCCGACAAAGCCTGACGCGATGAGCGAGCTGGCGGCAGTCCCGGTGACTGCAATCAAGGGCGTCGGCGCAGCCCTGGCCGAAAAGCTCGCCAAGGTCGGCCTGGAAACCCTGCAGGACCTGCTGTTCCACCTGCCACTGCGCTACCAGGACCGTACCCGCATCGTACCCATCGGCGCGCTGCGGCCCGGACAGGATGCCGTAGTCGAAGGCACCGTCACCGGCGCCGATGTGGTGATGGGCAGGCGCCGTAGTCTGCTGGTGCGCCTGCACGATGGCAGCGGTAGCCTCAGCCTGCGCTTCTATCATTTCAGCCAGGCGCAAAAGGAAGCCCTCAAGCGTGGCACCCAGGTGCGCTGCTATGGCGAGGCCCGCCCAGGTGCGTCGGGGCTGGAGATCTACCATCCTGAATACCGTGCGCTCACGGACAGCGAGCCCGTAGCAGTCGAGCAGACGTTGACGCCGATCTACCCGACCACCGAAGGCCTGACCCAGCAGCGCCTGCGCCAACTCACCGCGCAGGCCCTGGCTCGGCTCGGTCCGCACAGCCTGCCCGATTGGTTGCCCGAAGAGCTGACCCGTGATTACCGCCTGGCCAAACTGGACGAGGCGATTCGCTACCTGCACCGCCCCCCGCCGGATGCCGATCTGGAAGAACTTGCCGAAGGCCGCCACTGGGCGCAGCACCGTCTGGCGTTCGAGGAATTGCTGACGCACCAGCTTTCGATGCAACGCCTGCGCGAAAGCAGCCGCGCTCAGCACGCGCCGCCCTTGCCGGCTGCCCGCGACCTGCCGCAGCGTTACCTGCAAAACCTGGGTTTCCAACCCACCGGCGCACAGCAGCGGGTCGGTGCCGAGATCGCCTACGACCTCGCTCAGGACCAGCCCATGTTGCGCCTGGTACAGGGTGACGTCGGTGCCGGCAAGACGGTGGTAGCGGCCCTCGCCGCCTTGCAAGCGCTTGAGGCGGGCTATCAGGTCGCCTTGATGGCGCCGACGGAAATTCTCGCCGAGCAGCACTTCATCACCTTCTGCAAATGGCTTGAGCCGCTCGGCATCGAAGTCGCCTGGCTGGCCGGCAAACTCAAGGGCAAGGCCCGTGCCGCGGCGCTGGAGCGCATCGCCGCCGGTTGCCCGATGGTAGTCGGCACCCACGCGCTGTTTCAGGAGGAGGTGCAGTTTCGCCGCCTGGCGCTGGTGATCATCGACGAGCAACACCGTTTCGGCGTGCAGCAGCGGCTGGCGCTGCGGCGCAAGGGCGTCGAAGGACGGCTCTGCCCGCACCAGCTGATCATGACCGCGACGCCCATTCCGCGGACGCTGGCGATGAGCGCCTATGCCGATCTGGACACCTCGATCTTGGACGAGCTGCCGCCCGGTCGCACGCCGGTCAACACCGTGCTAGTGGCGGACAGCCGCCGGCTGGAAGTCGTCGAGCGGGTGCGCTCGGCCTGCAATAAAGGCCGCCAGGCCTATTGGGTCTGCACCCTGATCGAGGAGTCCGAGGAGCTGACCTGTCAGGCGGCGGAAACCACTTTTGAAGACCTGTCCGCCGCGCTCGGCAATCTGAACGTCGGGCTGATCCACGGTCGCATGAAGCCGGCCGAAAAAGCAGCGGTGATGGCCGAGTTCAAGGAAGGGCGCTTGCAGCTGCTGGTCGCTACCACCGTGATCGAAGTGGGCGTCGACGTGCCCAACTCAAGCCTGATGATCATCGAAAATCCGGAGCGCCTTGGACTCGCCCAGCTGCACCAGCTGCGCGGGCGGGTCGGTCGTGGTAGCGCGGCCAGCCATTGCGTGCTGCTCTATCACCCGCCACTGTCGCAGATCGGCCGTGAACGTCTGGCGATCATGCGCGAGACCTGCGACGGCTTCATCATTGCGGAAAAGGATCTGGAATTGCGCGGCCCGGGCGAAATGCTCGGCACCCGTCAGACCGGCCTGCTGCAGTTCAAGGTCGCCGACCTGATGCGTGATGCCGATCTGCTGCCTGCCGTGCGCGATGCAGCGCACGCTTTGTTGGAACGCTGGCCCCAGCATGTAAGCCCCTTGCTAGAGCGCTGGCTGCGTCATGGCCAGCAATACGGTCAAGTTTAACGCTCGTCGGTAAACCCTAACCGCACTAAGCATGAGGCTATACTGCGCCGCATGGGAATAAGACGGATCATGCTCATGAACTCGGCTGTCGACACAACAACTACAGTTACGCCACCCGCGCTTATCGTCCAGCTTCTGGACAAGCTGGCGCTGCCCTACCGTACTCGCGACGACAGCCCTGAGCTGGACCCCGCACAGCGCATACAAGCAGTGCTGGTCGACGATGCCATCGGTGCGTTGCTGGTGCTTTTCCCGCGCGACCATCTTCTTGACCTTTCCCGCGTGGGGGAGCTCACCGGTCGTCAGCTGCTGGCGGTCAAGCCGGATCGGTTGACCCGCATGCTTTCCAAGCACAGCCTGCAGGTCCTGCCAGGCCTGCCGCCGCTGACCAGTTCACCCTGCCTGTATGAAGAGCGGTTGCTGCAACAACCTGTGCTGTGCATCGACAGCGGGCATCCCGGCCTGCTGCTGGAAATGACCAGCCACGATTTCAAACAGCTGCTCAGCAAAGCCAGCGCCGGCCAATTCGCCGTTCCGTTGAGCACCATCCAGCCCAACCTCGACCGTCCGGAAGAGGACCGCGAGGAAATTACCAAGGCGGTGCAAAGCTTCACTGCCCGACGCATTCAGAAGCGGCTGGAAGAAACCATCGAGATTCCCCCGCTGGCGCAAACCGCACAGAAGATCATCAAGCTGCGAGTAGACCCTGAGGCCACGGTGGATGACATCACCGGCGTGGTCGAGACAGACCCGGCGCTGGCCGCACAGGTGGTCAGCTGGGCCGCTTCGCCCTACTACGCCGCGCCCGGCAAGATCCGCTCGGTGGAAGATGCCATCGTGCGGGTGCTCGGTTTTGACCTGGTGATCAACCTGGCGCTCGGCCTGGCACTGGGCAAGAGCCTGAGCCTGCCCAAGGACCAGCCGCAGCAAGCCACGCCCTACTGGCAACAGTCGATCTATACTGCGGCGGTCATCGAAGGGCTGAATCGCGCGATTCCGCGGACTCAACGACCCGAGGCAGGCATCAGCTATCTGGCCGGGTTGCTGCATAACTTCGGTTATCTGGTGCTTGCGCACGTCTTTCCGCCGCATTTCTCGCTGATCTGTCGACACCTGGAGGTCAACCCGCATCTCGGCCACAGCGTGATCGAACAGCACCTGCTGGGCATTACCCGTGAGCAGATCGGTGCCTGGCTGATGCGCTACTGGGGGATGCCTGACGAGTTGTCGACAGCGCTGCGCTTTCAGCATGACCCGCACTATCAGGGCGGGCACGCCGGGCATGCCAACCTGGTCTGCCTGGCAGTTCAGCTGTTGCGTAACCGCGGCATCGGGTCCGGTCCCTACAGCGAGGTTCCGCAGGAACTGTTCGATCGCCTCGGGCTGAGCCGTGAAAAGGCAAACGACGTGGTCAACAAGGTGCTCGACGCCGAAGCCGCGCTACGCGCCTTGGCGATGCAGATTCATCCGGCGCCGTGAACCTTGGTCAGCAGTGCCTAAGCGGCGCTGCTGGCAACCGAGCCCTGCCCGCTTCCGTTGTGCATCGGTCTAGCCCTCTGCACGGAAACTTACGCGTGCATCCACCAGCCCCTCTCCGACCTGACTGATGCTGACCTCGGCGAGGCTCGCACCCGCAGCTTGAAGCTCGTCGAACCAGCGCAACAGCGTCCCATAGGATGCCCCCGGCAGCGTGACCTGCAGGCTGCCATCATTGCCGAAATCGAAGCTCTCGATGGTCAGGCCGCTCTGCTGCGCACTCTGCGTTACCAGTCCCTGCAACTGATCCGGTGCCAGCGAAACCGGGTTGCTGCGTGACATCTTTCGCGCCAACTCGGTGTTCTGCTCGAGATAGGCATGCAGTTCTCGCTCCTGCTGGAAATACGCCTGCGCATCGCGCACGCGCTGCTGAGCGGGCGCCCAAAGCAACAGGTAGAACAGCACCACCAGCAGAAAGGCACCCAGCAAAGTTAGCGACAGGCGCTCGCGGGCTTGCAGGCGCTGCCAGCGCAGCCACAGGGGCGACTCGGTGAGGCGCACGCGCATCTGTTGTCTCAGATTCATCCTCGGCCTCCGATTACCACACGCGCGCTGACAGCGTCGCCGTCACGACTGGCCGAACCCAGTTGGACGCTCTCTCCGGTTTGCCCCAGGCGCTGTCGCAGCTGCTCGAGCGCGGCGAAATCGCTGGCGCGCACCTGCAGCGCGAGATCACCTCGGGCCTGGTTGAAATCAAGCTGCCCGATCGACACCGGAATACCCTCGGCCAGTGCCAGCGCCACTTCATTCAGCAAGCGCATGAACTCTGCCGAAGCACCGGCGTTCTGGCCTATATGTTCGTCAAACTGAGCACGCAGATTGACGATGCGTCGGTCCTCGGGAAACAGCTCGGTGTAGAGCGCCCGACTTGCCTCGGCATAGCGCTCGGCCTGGCTTTCCAGCGTCCAGGCCTGAACCAGGTTGAACACCAGCTGCACGGCCAACACCAGCGCCAGCACGATCATCACCGGTTTCCATTGGCCCAGCCCACTACCCGCTGCCTGAATGGCGAAGTCACCCTGCGCCAGATTGAGCGCAGCCGCGCGACCCGAGGCCAGGAAACGATAGGGCTCGTCCAGCTGCTGGTAGTCGTCCAGCGGCGAGGGCGCTGCTTCCAGCGTGCCATGCCCGTGATGCGGCGCAGGGCACTGCCCAGCCAGGTGCGGCCACTGCGCACTCTCGAAGGCCAGCCGGGCTTCCGGGCTGCCACCGAGCAGTGCACGGTCTTCGATGAACAGCAGCTGGGTGCCGTCACGTGGCAGCAAGTCGGCATCGACATGGATCGCGACGATGGTCAGGCCCAGCGTCTTGAGATCCTGCAGCCAGTCGGCCAGCAGTTGTCGGCGGATGGCGATGACCCGACGCCGCCCGTCTTCGAGCGCGTCGCCATGGGTCAGGTGCAGGTCATCGACGTTTTCGGCGAGCAGCTCTTCAACGGCATAGGCCAGTGCCTGATTGACCCAGCGCGCCTTGCGCGTCGGCAGGTTGACTGCGAACGCGCTGCACACCTCGGCCGGCAGCACCAGCGTCACCGCCGCCGACGCTCGTTCGATGACCTTCGCCAGCGGCATCCAGCCATCGTCGCCTTCGCCCGGCAGCCAGTAGACGCGGGTGTCGCGGTCGATCCGGGGGCCGCAGTCAGCGGGCAGAAACAGGCAGTCCATCGGCTATCGATCTCCATCATTGGTTGTTCGGGGCAGTCGTGACGGCTGCCCCAGGTTGCGCTGCAGTACGCGGATGTCCCCACCCTCCTCGCGCCGCAAGCGGCTCACCAGCGCCAGGCGTCGGTCAGCCAGGCGCACCTCACTGGTGGCCTGAAAGAGTTGACTGGTTACCGCGATGTTGGTGCCTTGCAGTTGGACACCACTCAGCGCCGGTTGCGCCATGAAAGTGGCCGTGTCGCGAAAAGGAGCGGCCTGCCGTGCCTTGACCAGCGACTCGGCGGCACTCGGGCTGAGGCTTTCTGCAAGGCTAGACAACACAATGGCGCTGGCGGTGTTGACGTTCAACGGGGTGTCGGCAGGCAGCGCAGCCACATAGGGTGCCAGACGCTGAAAGTCTTCGTCGCGCATGCCGAGCAGCAGGCGCAACTCGGAAAGATCTTCCAGCCGATTGCCCGCCGTGCGGTACGGCGGGTCGAGCAATAGATAGGCATTGTCCTCCGCGCCCTGCTCGCCGCTGGGCTGTTGATCACTGTCGAGCCAGTCGACCAGGCGCTCCGCATAGGGCTCGGTGATCTGCAAGCGCAGCAGCAAACGCCGAAATTGCGCCAGCGCCGCGGCATTCGGCTGTTGTTCCTGAACCAAGCTGTTGAGGTTGAAGCGCCCGGCCAGGTCTTCGATCCGGATCTGAACCTGGCCCTGACCTTCATCGAGGTCGTACGCAGGTTGCGGCAGGGCCCAGGCTTCGAGCAGATGGTCCACTGCCGGTTGCCCAGTGCCTTCGCCAGACAGCTGCAGATCGCGGCGTAGCAGGGTTTGCGCCAGCGCCTCGCCACCCAGTGCGTAGTGCCAGGCTTGGCGCGCCTGCAGCTGGTTGCCGGTGCCCCGGATCGACAACTGCTGACGCGCAATCATCCCAGCGCAGATCACCGTGACGATGGCGACCACCAGCAGTACCGTGATGAGCGCGACGCCGCGCTGCGCTTTCATTGCATTTCTCCCACACCGCCACACTCCGGCACGCCCTGAGAGTC
>JAKUTK010000026.1 GCA_022448005.1 Pseudomonas sp. | reverse complement strand
TTGGACGTAGTTGCCTTCGAATCGTAATACGGGCAGTCGGGATCCAGTGCAGTTGGGTCCTGATAAGCGCTGCGGGTGAATTTTCCGATGCCGGCGATACACGGTACTGCGCAGCTATAGTGATAGAAGAAGAACAGGTCCCCCTCGATCATATTTCGTAGGAAGTTGCGCGCTTGATAATTGCGCACACCGTCCCAACGACCGGTTTCTAGTTGCTGTAGGTTTGCGATTGAAAACTCGTCGGGTTCGGACTTCATGAGCCAGTACGGCATGGTCTTTGCTCGCTGCTATCTGCATCTTGGGTTCTCAAGCGAAACTCCCCGACAACCGGTCGCAACGCCTGTTTGCGCGGCATCGGTGCATAGCGGAGAATGCCGCGCTTGAGGTTGGCATTGTCGAGTCTGAAAAACTAAAACGATACTGACTCGAATGAAACTATTCGCCTGGCAGGGGGAGGCGAAAACTATGAAACGCAAGCCAGATATTCTTTGGATATTGGTGCTGATCTTTGGCCTCGGTGTCGTTACTACCGGCTATACGCAGGGCCTTTGGGAGCAATCAGGAGATTCGTCTTCGATGGTTCCGATCAGTCACTCTCAGCAGCTTCAGCGCTGATCGAGTCCGCCGCATGGATGCGGCTAGCGACACTCTCCGCGTCACCCGCCCCGCCTCATCCCCCGTACCAACTCAGGTCCGTCACGGTAGCCTGCAGGCTCACATCCCAGGGTTCTAGCGGTAGTCGGTCCACCTTCTGGCACTCATGCGCGAGCCCAAGAAGTGTCGGTTTGTGACCATTTTTGCGCCTGCCGCGATATGCCAGGCTTCGGTCGTAAAAGCCGCCGCCCATGCCCAAGCGCCCACCGTCCTCGTCAAACCCCACCAAAGGCATCAGTACCAGATCGAGTGTCCAGATGCGCCTTTGCCGGTTCGGGCGAAACGCGGGTTCTGCAATGCCAAAGCGATTCGGCCTCAGGCGCTCGTTCGGCATGAGCCGTTGAAACACCATGCGTGTCCGCGGCCAGGCGTTGAGCACTGGCAGATAGGTCGCCTTGCCGCGACGCTGCGCTTCAAGCATTAACGGGCGAGGGTCGATCTCGCCGTCGTTGGGCAGATAAAAGGCGATATGGCGAGCGCGACGAAACACCGGGTGCTGGGCAAGTTGACGGTAGAGGTCTCGTGCCGCCAGCCGTTGCTGGGTCGGAGACAGTTGGCGGCGCGCCTGGCGCAGCTGACGTCGTATCGCTGGGCGAGAAAGGCCTTTGGCTACGATCATGGGATGAGGCTCCCCAGCATGCCGCTGCCCGCGTAGGCCCTTGAACCCGAGAGTTCAAGGTGGCGACTACAGAGTACCTTAAGGCTTTCCGTCAGGCGGACATGCACACCGGCACTACGTGTAGCCTCCATGGTGTTGCTTATCGGGAGAGGGTCATCGCAGACTGGCGAACATGCCAGGGAGTGGGCGGGATTATAACGCAATCTGGCTCCCGTTCATCAGTTGCCGGTAGGGTTTGGATCGGCGGCTAAAGCGCTGTCGACTCTTTCCAGCAAAGAGCGAACATGCTCGCGAGCACTGTTGGCTTCGGCGTCCAGGCGGTCATGCTTGTGAAGCAGTTCATGAGTGATGTTCAGCGCTGCCATGACGGCAACGCGATCGGCACCAATGACTTTGCCACTGCTGCGAATCTCGCGCATCTTGCGGTCCAGATAATGGGCGGCGCCTTCGAGATTGCTACGCTCTTCGGGCGGGCAAGAAATGCAATATTCCTTGTCCATGATGTGCACGGTAACGGTGTTCGGCTGGGTCATGAGTCCTGCTCCAGAGCTTTCAGGCGCGAAATCATTGATTCGACCTTCACGCGGGCCATTTCGTTCTTTTCAATCAGATGAGCGCGCTCCTCGCGCCACGCCTGCTCACTCTGGCGCAGGAGACGATTCTGCGCCTTGAGTTGCTCGGTGCGCTTAATCAGCTGCTCCAGCTTGGCAGTCAGCAATTGCAGGTCGGCGTCTTCCATGGGATTCCCGGGTCAATGGCGCGAGCGCTGGGTGGGCCGGCTTCGATGGTCTTGGCTCGTGTGCCGATGCTAGGATACAAGGCCTTCATTCTAGACATTAGCGCCTCTGCGCGCCTAGCTGCCAATGCCCATTCAGAACTCGCCTTACGCTGCTTTCGCTACATTGTTGGCCAGTAGTGCCCAACCCGTCACACCCGCCGAGCTGCATGGCCTGTTGCTCGGGCGCAGCTGCGCCGGCGCTGGCTTCGATGCCGAAGCCTGGCTGATCGATGCTGTCGAGCTGCTGGGTGCCGAACCTGACGAGCCGGTGCGCCAAGCACTCATCGGACTGCAGGAAATGGTCAAAGGCGAACTCGCCGGCGATGACATTGCCATTGTCCTGCTGCTGCCCTCCGATGATGCACCGCTTGCCGAGCGCGCGCTCGCACTGGGGCAGTGGTGCCAGAGCTTTCTGGCCGGCTTCGGGCTGGTTGCCGGTGACCGTGCGCTGAGTGGCGAGGCCGTCGAAGTTTTACAGGACTTGGCGGCCATCGCCCAGATTCAGGATTCGCTGGACGAGTCCGAGGACGGCGAAAGCGACTACATGGAAGTCATGGAATACCTGCGCGTTGCGCCCTTGCTCTTATTCACCGAGTGCGCAAAACCCGTACCGCCGACACCCAAGCCCTCCCTGCATTGAGGACCGCCTGTCCATGATCCGCATTCCGAGAACCGAATACGTTCGCCGGCGCAAGGCGCTGATGGCGGAGATGGAGCCCAACAGCATTGCCATCCTGCCGGCAGCGCCGATGTATATACGCAACCGTGACGTCGAGCATATTTACCGTCAGGACAGTGATTTTCAGTATCTCTCCGGGTTCCCCGAGCCTGAGGCTGTGATTGCGCTGATCCCAGGCCGGGAGCACGGTGAGTATGTGCTGTTCTGTCGCGAGCGCGATCCGGCTCGCGAGTTGTGGGATGGCCTGCGCGCGGGGCAGGACGGCGCGATCACGGAGTATGGCGCGGATGACGCGTTTCCTATCGGGGATATCGACGACATTCTTCCCGGTCTGATCGAGGGCCGCTCTCGCGTCTACTACGCCATCGGCAGCAATCAGGAGTTCGACCACCGGTTGATGGAGTGGATCAACACCATCCGCTCCAAGGCTCGACAGGGTGCGCAGCCGCCGAACGAGTTTGTTGCGCTCGATCACCTGCTGCACGACTTGCGGCTGTACAAGTCGGCGAACGAGATGAAGGTGATGATGCAGGCGGCAGAGATCTCTGCGCGTGCCCATATTCGAGCCATGCAGGCCAGCCGTGCGGGACTCTATGAATACCACCTGGAAGCTGAGCTCGATTATGAGTTTCGCAAGGGCGGGGCGAAGATGCCCGCTTATGGGTCAATAGTCGCGGCTGGAAAGAATGCCTGCATCCTGCACTACCGCGAGAACGATGCGCTGCTGAAGGACGGCGATCTGGTGTTGATCGACGCCGGTTGTGAAATTGACTGCTACGCCAGTGACATCACCCGAACGTTTCCGGTCAACGGCCGTTTCTCGCCCGAGCAAAAAGCCATTTACGAACTGGTGCTGGCTGCCAACGAAGAGGCGTTCAAGCACATTGCGCCTGGTAAGCACTGGAACGAGGCACACGAGGCGACCGTGCGAGTCATCACCGCCGGGCTAGTGGAACTGGGACTGCTCAATGGCGATGTCGGCGAGTTGATTGCCGATGAAGCCTACAAACCTTTTTACATGCATCGCGCCGGCCACTGGCTGGGTATGGATGTGCATGATGTTGGGGATTACAAAGTCGGCGGCGAATGGCGTGTGCTTGAGCCGGGGATGGCGATGACCGTCGAGCCGGGGATTTATGTCGCCGTGGATAACATGGACGTGGCGAAGAAGTGGCGCGGCATCGGCGTACGCATCGAAGATGATGTGGTGGTGACTCGCCATGGTTGTGAGATTCTCACGAACGGCGTGCCTAAGACGGTTGCCGATATCGAGGCACTGATGGCGGTTTCCGCCGAGGTTGCGTAGATGGCTGCGCTGGCGATCGTAGGGGGTGGGCTGGTTGGCGCCAGTTTGGCGTTGGCACTTCAGCGTGAGGCGAAAGAACGCGGCTGGACAATCGAGCTGATTGAGCCATTCGAGCCGGGCCACGACTATCAGCCGAGCTACGACGCACGTTCTACGGCGTTGTCCTACGGAACACGGCTTATTTACCAGCGTTTGGGCGTGTGGGATCAAATCGCCGAGCGCGCAGAGCCGATTACCGATATTCATGTCTCAGACCGCGGGCGGGCAGGCGTCACTCGGCTCGATGCCGCCAGCCAGCAAGTGCCAGCGCTGGGTTACGTCGTGGAGAATGCCTGGATCGGTCACTGCCTCTGGCAAGCACTCGATGACGATGTGGTGACCCGCCGCTGCCCTGCCGAAGTCGAACACATGCGAGCGGTGCCGGGCGGCTATCGGCTAACGCTGACTGACGGTCAAACGCTCGGCTGCGATCTCGCTGTACTGGCCGACGGTGGACGCTCGGGGTTGCGCGAGCACCTCGGTATCGAGGTCAAACAGTCTCCTTATGGGCAGACGGCGCTGATCGCTAATTTAACGCCCGGCAGCCCACACGGCGGTCGCGCATTCGAGCGTTTCACCGATGAAGGGCCGATGGCGCTGCTGCCGCTGCCTGATAACCGTTGCGCTCTGGTCTGGACCCGCCCCGAGCGGGATGCCGCGCGTCTTGCCTCGATTCCTGAAGCGGAATTTCTCGAGGAGCTGCAGCAGGCGTTCGGCTATCGGCTTGGGGGGTTCCAACAGGTCGGCGCGCGGCACCTTTATCCGCTTGTGCTGATCGAGGCGCAAGAACAGGTGCGCTCCAATCTGGTCGTGCTGGGCAATGCTGCACACAGCTTGCACCCGATTGCCGGGCAGGGTTACAACCTATCCCTGCGGGACACCGAGGCGCTAGCGGTCGCGCTGTTGCGCAGTTCGGCTCCGCTGGGCGACCTGAGCGTACTGCAGGGCTACCATCAGCAGCAGCGTTCGGATCAGCGACTCACGGTAGGTTTTTCCGATCAACTGACCCAGCTGTTCGGTGAGTCGGGGCGCCTATCGGTCGCCGGGCGAACTCTCGGATTGCTGGGGTTGGATTTGCTGCCACCCGCCAAAGCCTGGTTTGCACGACAGGCGATGGGGATGGGCGTGCGCGAGCGTTAGGACTGAGTTGAGTATGCTGCGTTAGCAAGTACCGACACGTCGGACCAGCAGTATTTCGACCAGCCGCTGCGGCTGAACCCAGAGGTAGGATGCTCGAAGACGCGTTGGCGCGCGAGCGGACCGACTGTATGCAGGCTAGACGGGCAGGAGAGAGCAGTAATGCAAGCGGACCTCATCATCGTTGGCGCCGGAATGGTTGGCAGCACCCTGGCTTTGGCCCTGCAGGACTCCGGCCTTTCCATCATGCTGGTCGACGGCGGACCGCTGGGCGTGCATCCGTTCAAAGCGTCGGACCCCTTCGAGCCTCGCGTCAGTGCCCTGTCGGCTGCCAGTCAGCGGATTCTCCAGCGCGTGGGTGCCTGGGAGGGGATTGTCAGTCGACGCGCCAGTCCTTATCTGGGCATGCATGTGTGGGATGGCTCTGGCACCGGTCAGATTGATTTCTCCGCCGCCGCGGTGCACGCCGATGTGCTTGGCCATATTGTCGAGAATCGGGTCGTGCAGGATGCTCTGCTGGACGCGTTGAAGAGCCGTGGTTCGGTAGCGCTCAAGGGCGATGCACGTCTTGAGCAGCTGCAGCAAAACGAGGACGGGTGGACTCTGACACTGGCTGACGGGCAACAGCTGAGCGCCAGCCTTGTAGTGGCGGCCGACGGCGCCAATTCTACGGTCCGCCAGCTGGCCGGCTTTGAAACCCGTGAATGGGATTATCTGCATCACGCCATAGTTACCAGCGTGCGTTGTGCCAAGCCGAACGAGCAGGCCGCCTGGCAGCGGTTCACCGACGAAGGGCCGTTGGCGTTCCTGCCGTTGCAGCGGGACGGCGACGCACACTGGTGCTCCATCGTCTGGTCTGTCACCGAGGCGGAGGCGCAACGGCTGATGATGCTGGACAACGTTGCGTTCTGTCAGGCGCTTGGGCGTGCCTTCGAATATCGCTTGGGTGACATAGTCGAGGCCGATCCGCGCTTATGCATCCCGCTGCGTCAACGCCATGCCAAGCGCTACGTGCAGCCTGGTTTGGCATTGATTGGCGATGCGGCACATACCATTCATCCGTTGGCCGGCCAGGGCGTTAACCTTGGGTTGCTCGACGCAGCGGTGCTTGCAGAGGAGTTGCAGGCCGCTGTCGCGCGAGGCGCGCCGCTGGGTGATCCGCGCGTATTGGGGCGTTTCGAGCGGCGCCGGATGCCACATAACCTGACCATGATGGCGGCGATGGAGGGGTTCGAACGTTTGTTCCAGGCCGATCCGCTGCCGCTGCGCTGGTTGCGCAATGCGGGCCTGAAAGGTGTTCAGGCGCTACCGGCAGCAAAAGCACTGTTTGTTCGCCAGGCGCTGGGCTTGAGCGGTGATATGCCAGACCTGGCCCGGCTCTGATCGGTTGATAACGTCCACCGTCGTCGGGACGCGCGAATTGTCGCGTTGAGAAAGTAAATGACATTCAATACTATTCAGTCTCTCGAACAATTTCTAAGAGGCTGATCCATGCAGGCAAGCAAAGGTTTACTCGCCGTTCTCGCGCTCACCGCGCTGTCGAGTGCTGTACAGGCTGCCGACGAAGTGGTGGTTTACTCTTCGCGGATCGATGAGCTGATCAAGCCGGTGTTCGATGCCTACACCGCCAAGACGGGCGTCAACGTCAAGTTCATCACGGACAAGGAAGCGCCGCTGATGGCCCGCATCAAGGCTGAAGGCGAAAACACACCGGCGGATCTGCTCCTGACGGTGGACGGCGGCAACCTCTGGCAGGCCGAGCAGATGGGTATCCTGCAGCCGATGAACTCGGCGATCGTGAACGACAACATCCCCGCGCAGTACCGTTCGTCTACTGATGGCTGGACGGGTTTGTCGCTGCGAGCGCGGACCATCGTCTATTCGCCTGAGCGGGTCGAAGAGGGCGAGCTGACCACCTACGAAGCCCTGGCCGACAAGAGCTGGGAAGGCCGTCTGTGCCTGCGGACCAGCAAGAAGGTCTATAACCAATCGCTGACCGCCACGCTGATCGAAACTCATGGCGCTGATAAAACCGAAGAAATCGTCAAGGGCTGGGTGAACAACCTGGCCACAGATGTATTCGCCGACGATACCGCGTTGATTCAGGCGGTCGACGCCGGTCAGTGTGATGTAGGTATCGTCAACACCTACTACTATGGCCGCCTGCATGCGCAAAACCCGGATCTGAAAGCCAAGCTTTTCTGGCCGAACCAGGGCGGTCGCGGTGTGCATGTCAACCTGTCGGGTATCGGCTTGACTAAGCACGCGCCGCATCCGGAGGCTGCACGCAAGCTGGTCGAATGGATGACTACCCCCGAAGCGCAAAACATTTTCGCCGACATCAACATGGAATTTCCGGCAAACCCCGAGGTGAAGTCCTCGGCTGAGGTTTCTGCCTGGGGCGATTTCAAGGCGGACACCATCCCGGTCGAAGTGGCCGGAAAGCGTCAGGCCGAAGCGATCATGCTGATGGACCGTGCTGGTTGGCGATAAGCCGCCTATCGGCTGGCCGCCTAGACAGCCAGCCAGGCTCGGTTCACATCTGAGTGCTGGGTTGCAGTTTGCAGCTACGGCTATAATCGACGCCCCCGCACGCCGGGGGCGTCGTCTTTTTTGCTGTTGAGGCTTGCGTGTCCCACCCCGTCGAGCGCCGCTGGTATCCCATCACTTTCGCAATTGCCGCGTTGGTATTACTGCCGCTGAGCGTCCTGCTGTTCAGTTGGAGCGACATCGATACGGGCATCTGGTCGCATCTCTGGCAGACCCAGATGCCGCGTTTGCTGGGCAATACGTTAACGCTGGTTCTAGGTGTTTCGGTGGGTGTGACCGTGCTGGGGGTCAGCCTGGCCTGGTTGACTTCGTTATGCGAGTTTCCAGGGCGGCGCTGGCTGGATTGGGCGCTGATGCTGCCTTTTGCCATTCCCGCTTATGTGCTGGCTTTCGTCTTCATTGGCCTGCTCGATTTCGCCGGACCGGTGCAGACGTTGGCTCGGGAGTGGTTTGGCAGTGGCGTGCGCTTTCCGCGGGTCCGTTCCACTGGCGGTGTCATCACCGTGCTGGTGCTGGTCTTCTACCCTTATGTCTATCTGCTTGCCCGCTCAGCCTTCATTGCTCAGGGCAAGGGGCTGATGGAGGCGGCGCGCGTCCTCGGCAAGTCCCCGTGGAAGGCCTTCTGGAGTGTCGCGCTGCCGATGGCGCGGCCGGCTATCGGTGCTGGCTTGGCGCTGGCCTTGATGGAAACATTGGCCGATTTCGGTGCCGTTGCGGTATTCAACTTCGATACCTTCACCACGGCGATCTACAAAACCTGGTACGGGTTTTTCAGCCTCACCAGCGCGACTCAATTGGCCAGTTTGTTGTTGTTGGCGGTAATGCTGGTGCTCTACGGTGAGCGGCGCGCGCGGGGTGCGGCCCGGCCGGCGAATGATCGGGCGCGCTCGGCGGTGCTCTATCGCCTTCGCGGTTTCAAGGCTCTGGCCGCCAGCAGTTGGTGTGGCCTAGTGTTTCTGTGCGCCTTCGTCATACCCGTGCTGCAGTTGCTGGTCTGGCTCTGGCAGCGCGGACGCTTCGATCTCGATGAGCGCTACACCGGTTTGATCCTGCATACCCTCTATCTGGGCGGCCTGGCGGCGTTGATCACGGTGACTGTTGCGCTGTTGCTGGCCTTTGCTCGACGCCAGGCACCGCTGCGACCGATAAAAATGGCAGTGGGGCTGGCGAATCTGGGTTACGCGTTGCCGGGGTCGGTGCTGGCGGTGTCGATCATGCTCGCCTTCAGCTACCTGGACCGCGAGCTGGTGGTGCCGCTGTCCGGCTGGCTCGGTGGCGCGGAGAAGCCGATCTTATTGGGCAGTCTCGGTGCTTTGCTGCTGGCCTACCTCATTCGTTTCATGGCGGTAGCCTTCGGTCCGCTGGAAAGCGCGCTGGCCCGCATCCGGCCCTCTTTGCCGCAGGCGTCACGCAGCCTTGGTGTCGGCGGCCCGGCGCTGTTCTTTCGGGTCTACCTGCCGTTGTTGTTGCCCGGCACGCTAAGTGCCGCATTGTTGGTATTCGTCGATGTGCTCAAGGAAATGCCCGCCACGCTGCTGATGAGGCCGTTCGGCTGGGACACGCTGTCGGTGAGGATCTTCGAGATGACCAGCGAAGGCGAGTGGGCGCGTGCTGCCCTGCCTGCGCTGACGCTGGTGCTGGTGGGGCTGTTGCCGGTCATCCTGTTGATTCGGCGCTCTGCCGGGCGAGTCGGTTGAGCGCTCCATCACCTCACCGTGACCTGTCACGGCCTTGGGGCTACAATGCGCGCCATTCAAAATACGTCGGGCCGGCTGCTCGGCTCTAATAAGCTCTACCCACGCCGCTTTGGCGACCTGCCCGGAAGGAGAAACCCATGGGTCAGCGTACTCCCCTCTACGATCAGCATCTTGCACTTGGCGCCAAAATGGTCGACTTCGGCGGCTGGGACATGCCGCTGCATTACGGCTCCCAGGTTGAAGAACATCATCAGGTGCGACGTGATTGTGGAGTCTTCGACGTCTCCCACATGACGGTCGTCGATGTCGCGGGGGCGGATGCTAAGGCCTACCTTCAGCGTCTGCTGGCCAACGATGTGGGCCGCCTTGGGCAAGAGGGCAAAGCACTCTATTCAGCGATGCTCAACGAGCGCGGCGGCGTGATCGACGACTTGATCGTTTATCTCACCGGTTGGGGATATCGCCTGGTCGTCAACGCCAGCACCCGCGACAAGGACCTGGCCTGGATGCAGGCGCAGGCCGAGGGCTTTGCCGTGGAGGTGACCGAGCGTCCAGAGCTGGCGATGTTGGCTGTCCAGGGGCCCCACGCACGGGCAAGGACCTCCGAATTGGTTAACCAGGCCCGCGCTGCATTGATTCACGAACTCAAGCCATTTCATGGTCGCGCCGCCGGCGATTGGTTCATCGGTCGCACGGGCTACACCGGCGAGGACGGCTTGGAAATCATCCTGCCGGCCGACCAGGCGCCGGACTTTCTAAGCGAGTTGGTCGGGGCCGGCATTCCACCGATCGGACTGGGCGCCCGTGACACGCTGCGACTGGAGGCTGGGCTGAATCTATACGGACAGGATATGACCGAGGACGTCTCGCCGCTGCAGGCCAACATGGCCTGGACCGTAGCCTGGAAGCCGACGGAGCGTGACTTTATAGGGCGCTCCGCGCTGGAGACTCAGAAGGCGCAAAGCGATCTGCCGAAACTGGTAGGGCTGGTGCTCGAAGAGCGCGGCGTTCTGCGTGCCCATCAGATCGTTCGGGTCAATGGTATTGGTGAGGGCGAGATTACCAGCGGCAGTTTTTCGCCTACGCTTGGCAAGGCCATCGCGCTAGCGCGTGTTCCTGCCGGTTCAGGCGATCGTGCCGAAGTGGAAATTCGTGGTAAGTGGTATCCCGTGCGCGTGGTGCAGCCGACTTTCGTGCGTCACGGCAAAGTACTGGTGTAAATTCGGCCGACTGCAATTTTGCAACGGGCCGCAAAGCCTGCTTCGTGCCCGCAACCGACAGTTTTATTGAGGACCTACGAATGAGCGATATCCCCAGCGATCTGCGTTACGCCGCCAGCCACGAGTGGGCCCGTCTCGAAGCCGACGGTAGTGTGAGCGTCGGTATCTCCGATCATGCCCAGGAAGCGTTGGGCGACGTGGTGTATGTGGAACTGCCAGAAATCGGCCAGCAACTGACTGCCGCGCAGCAGGCCGGTGTGGTGGAGTCAGTGAAGGCTGCGTCGGACATCTATGCACCCCTCTCCGGAGAGGTGGTCGCGATCAACGAGCAACTCACCGACTCGCCGGAAGCTGTCAACAGCGAGCCCTATGGCAGCTGGTTCTTCCGGCTTCAGCCGAGCGACGCTTCGCAACTGGAGAAGCTGCTCGATGCAGAGGGCTACAAGGCCTCCTGCGACGCCGAAGCCTAAGCCTTCCCAACTCAAAAGCCCCGCAGTGCAGGCGCGTGAAAACCGAGCGTAGTCGCTTTTCACAGCAGTCCGGCATATCGGGGCTTTCCTTTTTCGAGAGAAGCAGTGATGTCTCAAGTGCCGCGCCTTTCCCAGCTCCAGCAATCTGACGCCTTTCTGCGTCGTCATCTCGGCCCTGATGAGGCTGAACAGCAGGCCATGCTCGAAGCGCTCGGCTTGTCCAGCCGCGAAGAGTTGATCAAGCAGACCGTGCCACCGGCGATTCGTCTGCAAGGCGACCTGGCACTGCCGGCTGCGCTGGACGAGCAGGAAGCATTGGCGCGCCTGCGGGGCTATGCGGAACAGAATCAGCTCTGGACCAGCCTGATCGGCATGGGTTACCACGGCACCATCACGCCGCCCGTCATCCTGCGCAATGTGCTGGAAAATCCGGGCTGGTATACCGCTTACACGCCTTATCAGCCGGAGATCGCGCAGGGTCGCCTTGAAGCGCTGCTGAATTTCCAGCAGCTGACCATCGATCTCACCGGGCTCGACCTTGCCAACGCCTCGCTACTCGACGAAGCAACCGCTGCAGCCGAGGCCATGACCCTGGCGCGGCGCATGGCCAAGAGCAAAAGCAACTGCTTCTTCGTCGATGAGAATTGTCATCCGCAGACGCTTTCAGTGGTGCAAACGCGTGCCGAGGCCTTTGGTTTTGAACTGGTGGTCGGTGCGCTTGAGGATATCTCGGCTCAGGACGTCTTCGGCGCACTGCTGCAGTACCCCGACACTCACGGCGAAATTCGCGATCTGCGTCCGGCGATCGAAGCGCTGCATGCCAAGCAAGCGCTGGCCTGCGTCGCAGCGGACCTGCTCAGCCTGCTGCTGCTGACACCGCCTGGCGAGCTTGGCGCAGATGTAGTGCTCGGTTCGACCCAGCGCTTCGGCGTCCCGATGGGCTATGGCGGTCCGCACGCCGCCTATTTCGCCACCCGCGACGCCTTCAAGCGCGCCATGCCTGGCCGCATCATCGGCGTGTCCAAGGACGCCCGCGGCAACGCGGCGCTGCGCATGGCACTGCAAACCCGCGAACAACATATCCGTCGCGAAAAGGCTAACTCGAACATCTGTACCGCCCAGGTGCTGTTGGCCAACATTGCCAGTTGCTTCGCGGTCTACCACGGCCCTGAAGGGCTCAAGCGTATCGCTCAGCGCACCCATCGGCTGACGTCGATTCTGGCCGGTGCGTTGGAGCAACGCGGCATCAAGCGTCTCAATCAGCACTTCTTCGACACGCTGACTCTGGAAGTCGGTGGCGCACAGACCGCGATACTCGAAAGCGCACGTGCCGCTCGGATCAACCTGCGCATCCTTGGGCGCGGCAAGCTGGGCGTCAGCCTGGACGAGACCTGCAACGAGCAGACCGTCGAGAAGCTACTAACGGTCTTCCTGGGCGCAGATCATGGGCTGAGCGTCGCAGAGTTGGATGGCGGCGAGATCGTCAGCGGTATTCCGGCTGAGCTGCAGCGCAGCAGCGGCTATCTGGCGCACCCGGTGTTCAATACCCACCACAGCGAAACCGAGATGCTGCGCTACCTCAAACAGCTGGAAAACAAGGATCTGGCGTTGAACCAGGCGATGATCCCGCTCGGTTCCTGCACCATGAAGCTGAACGCCACCAGCGAGATGATTCCGATCACCTGGCCAGAGTTTGCCAACCTGCATCCGTTCGCTCCGCAGGAGCAAGCTCAGGGTTACAAGCTGATGATCGACGAGCTGGAAGCCTGGCTTTGCACGATCACCGGCTTCGACGCGATCTCCATGCAGCCCAACTCCGGCGCGCAGGGCGAGTACGCTGGGCTGGTGGCCATTCGTAAGTATCACGAGAGCCGCGGCGAAGGGCAGCGTGATATCTGCCTGATTCCGTCCTCGGCGCACGGCACCAATCCGGCGTCGGCACAGATGGTCAGCATGCGCGTGGTTATCGTCGAATGCGACAAGGCCGGCAATGTGGACCTGGAGGACCTCAAGCGCAAGGCCGCCGAGGCAGGTGACAAGCTGTCGTGCCTGATGATCACCTACCCATCGACTCACGGCGTCTATGAAGAAGGCGTCCGCGAGATCTGCGAAACCATCCACGCCCATGGCGGCCAAGTCTATATGGATGGCGCCAATCTCAACGCCCAGGTCGGCTTGGCGCGGCCGGCTGACATCGGTGCCGATGTCTCGCACATGAACCTGCACAAGACCTTCTGCATTCCGCATGGCGGTGGCGGTCCGGGCATGGGCCCGATCGGCATCAAGGCGCATCTGCAGCCATTCGTTGCCAACCATCCGGTTATCGAACTGCAAGGTCCGAACCCCGAGAATGGCGCGGTCAGCGCAGCGCCCTGGGGGAGCGCCAGCATCCTGCCGATCAGCTGGATGTACATCGCCATGATGGGCCCGCAGCTCCGGGATGCCACTGAGGTTGCAATCCTCAGCGCCAACTACCTCGCGATGCGTCTCGGTGAAGCCTTCCCGGTCCTCTACAGCGGTCGTAACGGCCGTGTAGCGCATGAGTGCATCATCGATCTACGACCCTTGAAGGCTCAGACCGGTATTACGGAGGAGGACGTCGCCAAGCGACTGATCGACTATGGTTTCCATGCGCCGACCATGTCCTTTCCGGTCCCTGGCACCCTGATGATCGAGCCGACCGAGAGCGAGTCGAAAGCCGAGCTGGATCGTTTCGTCGAAGCGATGCTGAGCATTCGTGCGGAGATAGCCAAGGTGCAGGACGGCGGTTGGCCTGCCGAGGACAATCCGCTGGTACGCGCTCCCCATACATTGGCCGATGTCACCAATCTTTGGGACCGCCCTTACAGTATTGCCGAAGGCGTTACGCCCAGCTCACATACCCAGGCGCATAAGTACTGGCCAGCGGTGAATCGGGTTGACAACGTATTTGGTGACCGCAACCTGTTCTGCGCCTGCGTACCGGTTGAGGATTATCGCGAGTAGTGCCGCTCCGCCCGGTTTGATTTTTGAATCAGACTGGGCGGCATCTCCCGATAGGTCAGCCTTCTTGTGAAGGCTCGTCGGGCGCATCATCGTCTTCTTCGCCGATCATTCCCAACAGCTGCGCCAGCACCAGCTGTGCTTCTTCCACACCCTGGCGTTTCGGTGCCGAGAATAGCTGGACGCTCACACCGTCTCCCCAGCCTTTGCGAATATCCCGCTGAATGGCCAGCAGCGCGTTCTTAGCCGCACCAAAGGCAAGCTTGTCCGACTTGGTCAGCAGAATATGCAGCGGCATCTCGCTGGCGTTGGACCAGTCGAGCATCATCCGGTCGAATTCGGTCAGCGGATGACGGATGTCCATCATCAAAAACACGCCCGCAAGACTCTCGCGGCTGCTCAGGTAGGCCTCCAAGTGACGTTGCCAATGTTGCTTCAGAGGAATCGGCACTTTTGCATAGCCGTAGCCGGGGAGATCGACCAACCGGTGGTGCTCGTCGAGGCTGAAAAAGTTAAGCAGCTGGGTGCGTCCTGGCGTCTTCGACGTGCGGGCCAGGCTGGCGTGGGTGAGCGTGTTCAGCGCACTGGACTTGCCTGCATTCGAGCGACCGGCGAAAGCGACTTCCAGGCCTTCGTCAGCCGGGCATTGATCGACCTTGGCGGCACTGGTCATAAACGTGGCTTGCTGGCAGAGGCCTAGAATCGGGTTTTTTGGGAGCATGGGCTTTCCGGTGAGTGCGCGCGGGGGTGCGGCAATGGTTCATTTCCGTTTCAGGAACGCCAGTATATAATGCCGCAGATTTTGTGTGCGCTTTGGTCTAAAAACGAGCCGGCTAGCCGCTCTGTCGGTCGCTTATGGCGATCGATCGGAAGCGAGTGAAGCGTTGCTCTAGCGCCAGGTCAGACGTCACCCTGTTTATAACGAGCGTCGCCATGGCCCTAAGCGGTCGGACTGCCGAATAAGATTTCTTTAAACCCTTAGCCGTAGTTGGATGAGCTGATGAACAAAGTACTCGTGAGTCTGCTGTTGACCCTTGGCATCACCGGTATCGCCCACGCGGCTGGAAATGCAGAAGCAGGAAAAGAAAAGGTTGCCGTCTGTGGTGCTTGCCACGGTGCGGACGGAAACAGTGCCGCACCGAACTTCCCGAAACTCGCAGGCCAGGGCCCGAACTATCTGTTCAAGCAGTTGCAGGATATCAAGGCGGGCAGCAGCCCCACAGCCGAGCCGGGCGTTGGCCGGAAGGTACTGGAAATGACCGGTATTCTTGATCCTTACAGCGAACAGGATCTTCAGGACATGGCTGCCTATTTCGCCAGCCAGAAGATGACCATCGGTACTGCCGATCCGGCTCTGGTCGCTCAGGGTGAACAGCTTTTCCGCGGTGGTAAGCTGGAACAGGGCATGCCGGCTTGCTCCGGTTGCCATGCACCGGACGGCGTAGGCAACAACCTGGCGCGTTTCCCACGTTTGGGTGGTCAGCACGCGGCCTATACGGCCAAGCAGCTCACTGACTTCCGTGAGGGAGATCGGACAAACGATGGCGATGCGGCCATCATGCGCACCATCGCGTCGAAGTTGAGCAACAAGGACATCCAGGCCCTGTCGAGCTATATTCAGGGTCTGCACTGATCGTTAAATCGATCAGCTTGCAAAAGGCGTTCAGGGCTTAAGCCTGGACGCCTTTTTTCGTTTTTGCCCTCGCTATAATGATTGTCAAGATATTGAAAAGCGTCGGAAAGCGCTGGCGAGCATGGATGAATTGCTGCAGCCTGTGGCGCTATCGGTCAGCCGTTCATTACCAAGGGAGTCACCATGCGTAAACTCGTTCTTAGTGCCCTTCTCGTTACCGCCAGCCTGTTTGGCTTTTCAGCCAGTGCGGCAGAGTTCCAGGCTGGAAAAGAATATGTCGAGCTGAAGAATCCGGTACCGGTTGCCGAGCCTGACAAGATCGAGGTGGTCGAGCTGTTCTGGTATGGCTGCCCGCACTGCTACCAGTTCGAGCCGGTGATCAATCCATGGATCGAGCAACTGCCCGACGACGTCGATTTCAAACGCATCCCGGCGATGTTTGGTGGCGTCTGGAATACGCATGGTCAGATGTTCCTCGCGCTAGAGTCTATGGGCGTCGAGCAGAAGGTGCATGACGCCGTATTCAATGCCTATCATCGCGACGGTAACAAACTCGACACGCCGGAAAAGATGGCTGAGCTCCTTGAGGAGCAGGGTGTCGACAAGCAAGCTTTCCTCAAGGCTTATAACTCCTTTGGCGTGAAGAGCCGTGCCGAGCAGGCGAAGAAGCTGGCAATGGCTTATCAAATCACTGGCGTTCCGGTAATGATCGTGAACGGCAAGTACCGCTTCGACATAGGTTCCGCCGGCGGCCCGGAGCGGGCATTGGATGTTGCTGACTTTCTGATCGAAAAAGAACGCGCGGCCCGGTAAGCACAGATGCTTCGTCGCTGGAGTTCACCGCGCTTGGCCGGCCCGGGCCAGGCGCGAGTCAATCCGCTTTGCCTGGATCCCAGTGGTCTGCCCTGCGACGGCCGATTGCGTCTGCTGAGTTTCAACATTCAGGTCGGCATCAGCACCGAGCGTTATCATCATTACCTCACCCGCAGCTGGCAGCATCTGTTGCCACACACTGGGCGCGCGCGGAATCTGCAGCGCATCGGCGAATTGCTTAGCAACTATGATCTTGTGGCGCTGCAGGAAGCGGACGGAGGCAGCCTGCGGTCAGGGTATGTCAACCAAGTCGAACATCTTGCACAACTCGGCGCTTTTCCCTATTGGTACCAGCAGCTCAACCGTAACCTGGGGCGCTTCGCTCAGCACAGTAATGGCGTGCTGAGTCGACTGGAGCCGCAGGGGCTGGAAGACCATCCATTGCCGGGACCGTCCGGACGCGGTGCGATTCTGCTTCGGTTTGGTCAGGGTGAAGACGCCCTGGTTGTCGTGGTGATGCACCTGGCCTTAGGCGGCGGCGCGCGCACTCGCCAGCTGGCCTATATCCGCGACTTGATCGGCGGCTACCGCCATCAGATTCTGATGGGCGACATGAACACCCATGCCAGCGACCTGCTGGAGCACTCACCGCTACGTGATCTTGGCCTGCAAGCGCCGCAAATCGAAGCGACGTTTCCCAGCTGGCGTCCGCAACGCTGCCTGGATCACATCCTGCTGAGTCCCAGTCTGACCCTTGAGCGTGTTGATGTACTGGCTCAGGCGACTTCTGACCACTTGCCGGTAGCGGTGGAAATCCGCTTGCCAGACGCACTGCACGGTGCTGACGCATTGCCTGTACCTATGGATAGGACCTGATGAGCGACGACGCGCAACGCTGGAAAGACAAATATCTGCAGCAGTTGGAACAACAGGAGCAACTTGAAGGGCGCTGGAATACGCGACTGGATCTGCTGCGTCGTAGCCTGGTTCGCAGCAGTTTTGCCGTAGACGGCGCAGATCCTGCCGTCGAACGTTGCATGCGCGAGCTGCGTGACGTGCTACGTGACGACGTGCAGGATGATCGTCTGGGTGCCCTTGTCCCGCGACTCGAACGCGCCGTACTCGACACCGAGCGCAGTAATCAGGAGCGCCTCCAGCAGTTGACCGAGGCGCTTGATCGACTGGCTTCGCAACTGCTTGAGCTGCCGCTGCCCAGTGAAATCCGCAAGCCACTGAAGCAGTTTTCACGACAGCTTGGTGAGCGGGCCGCTCAATCGCGCGAGCTGCCCACGCTATTGAGCGAGCTGGGTGATTTGCAGAATCAGGCACTGACTGCACAGCGGCCGCTAGGCGGCTCCGCTTCGGTGGGCTTGCTAGGCCGGTTGTTCGGACAGCGCGAGCGCGCCAATGAGATCACAGCGAAACCCAACGGTGATTCGTCAGCGTTTCCTGCTGAGCCGGCAGAGTCTCTTCAAGGACTGCCGCCCATTGGGTCGCCGGAAACAGCCGAGCCTCTGCCTCAGCCAGACGGCCCGGATTCCAGTACGCAGGCGGCGCAAGCGCTGCAAGCTGCCATCGATATCGCGGAACCGCACAGCGATGTGCTAGCCGGTGTGACGTTGCTGGAGCCGACGCCAGAGAATCAGCCGGCCGACCCGTATCGGTTGCCGGCTTCGCCGGAGCAGGCCTATAGCGCTATCGCCGAGCGTGTCGAGTCGACACTGCTCGGACTGCTCGAGAACTTGCGGCTTCCCGAACACCAGCAGGCGCAGGCGCAGGCCATGCGGGAGCGAATTCAGCAGGGTCTGAACTGGTATGAGCTGGTGCCGGTGCTCGATGACCTGGCTCAGTTGATGTTGGCGGTGGCGGATCAGGGGCAGCGTGAATTCGAAAGCTATCTTGGTTTGCTCAACGAGCGGCTCGCCATCATGCAGGACAGCCTCGGCGCGGCCCGCGAAGGGCACGTGCAGAGCAAGGAAACCGCCCAGGCGCTTGACGAAGAGCTGCGCCAGCAAGTCGGTGGCCTGCAAGACAGCATGCTCGGCGCCAAGGACCTGCCGAGCCTGAAGCAGACTGTTCAATTGCGGCTCGATGGTTTGCTGGAGACGGTCGATGCGTATCAGCGTCAGCGAAGTGAACATGAACAGACCTTGAGTGATCGCCTTGGCACCCTGGTTGAGCGCGTGGCAAGCCTCGAAAAGGCAGCCACGGGAATGCGCGAACACCTCGAAGAGCAGCGCCAGAAGGCCCTGCGGGACCCGCTTACCACCTTGCCCAACCGAGCCGCTTGGGACGAGCGCCTGGAGCTTGAGGTCGCGCGGTATCAACGTTACGGCGGTCAGCTGCTGCTCGCGGTCCTGGACGTGGACCATTTCAAGCGTATCAACGACAGTTTCGGCCATCTGGCTGGCGATCGGGTGTTGAAGATCATTGCCAATGAGCTGCGCAAGCGGTTGCGCAAGACTGACTTCATTGCCCGCTTCGGCGGCGAAGAGTTTGCACTGTTGCTGCCCGAGACGCCTACCACGGCGGGGCTCAAGTTGCTGGACAACCTGCGCACCGGTATCGAGAACTGTCCTTTCCACTTCAAAGGCGCTCGCATCCAGGTAACCCTGTCGGGTGGGCTCGCAAGCTTTGCTGCAGCCGATCGAGCCGAGCAGGTGTTCGAGCGCGCCGACCAAGCTCTTTACCGGGCCAAGGATTCCGGTCGCAACCGTATCGAAACGGACTGACGGGGCGCGCTGGGAGCCCAAGGGTCGCCCCGGTATAATCTTGGCCCCTGCTCTGGCGCCGATCTTTCGGCGCTTCCCTACGGGCCGCTCCCGGCCCGACAGATGTTTCAGTCTGCGTCCGTCGCTGTCGACCAGAGGTCCCCTATGAAAACCTTGATCCTCGCCCTGTTTGGCCTGTTGCTTGCCGGCTGCGCCAGCGGTCCGCGTATCGATACCCGGCATACTTCGCTGGGACACGACAGCCGCGCGCAGTTCATCGTGCTGCATTACACCTCAAGTGACCTGCAACGTTCGCTGGAAATTCTCAAGGGCGACGGTGTCAGCAGTCACTATCTGATCGGCGAGGCGCCCGCGACCATCTACCGTCTGGTCAATGAGGATCGTCGCGCCTGGCACGCCGGGGATAGCCAATGGAACGGGCGCACCTGGCTTAATTCCAGCTCCATCGGTATCGAGCTGGTGAATCGAGGTTATATCGAAAGCGCCAGCGGACGGCTCTGGTATCCCTACTCTGATGAGCAGATCGACGCTTTGATCGTGCTGCTCAAGGACATCATGCAGCGTCACGGTCTGCAGCCTGGCGCTATCATCGGGCACAGCGACATTGCCCCGCAGCGCAAGGTCGATCCAGGCCCGCTGTTTCCGTGGAAGCGGCTGGCGGACGCCGGCCTGGTGCCCTGGCCGGACGCCCAGGCCGTAGCCCGTCAGCGCAGCCTGTTCGCGACGGCTTTGCCAGACATGGCCTGGTTCCAAGCGCAATTGGCGGAGCAGGGCTACAAGGTGCCTGTGCACGGCTATCTGGATCTGGAAACCCGCAACGTCGTTGCGGCGTTCCAGATGAAATACCGCCCGGCACGCTTCGATGGCGAGCCGGATGCAGAAACCGCAGCGCTGCTCGCGGTATTGAATGCGGCACGCTGAGGCGTCAGCTCAACTGCGAGGGTTGCAGCCGATCAGTCGTGAGTCGGCCAGTGCTGCGGTGCGGTGGATCGTGGCGGCGCGGTATTCCGGGTCCGCCAGCATGGTGAGAAAGGCTTCAGGCGAGGGGTAGCGCACCAGCAGCACCTCGTCCCAATGCTCGTGCTCCGGCGCAATCAGCGCGACGCGGGCGTTGGCCATGATCTCCACGTCGCCTCCGGCAGCACGTACCTTCTTGATAGCCGTGCGGCTGTAGACTGCATAGGCTTCTCTGCCGGAGCACGGCTGCTGGTCACTCGCGGTGGGGTAAGCGGCTTGGTCGTTGAAACGCAGCAGGTTGAGCATGAGGATTGGCTCGCCGGCCGGCATCTGCTCGGCGAAGCGTTTCAGCTGGTCCTGGGTCGGATTGAGGCTGGGCATGGTGGCTCCTTTTTATTCTTGCCGCCCTGCCAGGCTCAGATGGGCAGGGCGATGTAGAAGATGGTGCCGTGGCCGATCCGTGAATGCACGCCGATACGACCACCATGCAGCTGAGCGATTTCCTTGCATAAGGCAAGACCCAGTCCGGCGCCGCCACGGCGTCGACCGATCTGCACGAACGGCTCGAATATGCGCGCCTGCTGACTGTACGGAATGCCTTCGCCGTTATCTTCGACACTGAGGATGACCCGTTCGCCGTGATGCCGCGCCAACAGGCGGATCTCGCCGCCGTCCGGAGTATGCCGCAGGGCATTGCTGAGCAGGTTGTCGAGGGTCCGGTCCATCTGCTGTTGATCCAGCAGCAGGCTTGGCAGTGGCGTCTGCAGTTCCAGCTTGATTTCAATGCCGTTCTGCGCGGCGCTTGGCTGGAAGCGCTGCCGTGCTTGCTCAAGAAGCGCCGCCGGGTCGCACGGCACGCGCTCAAGCTTTTGCTGACCGCTCTGGTAGCGGGAGAAATTCAGCAGATCGTTGATCAATGTGACCAGGCGCTGCATCTCCTCATGCACAGTGGTGAACAGGTCGGCTTCGCGGCTGTTGTCCGGGTAATGCGTTCGTTCACGCAGCAAGCTGAAGGCCATCTGCATGCCTGTCACCGGGGTGCGCAGTTCATGCGAGGCACGCAGAACGAACTCGTTGCGTACCCGCTCGAAGGTGCGCTGGTCAGTCACATCGTGCAGCACCATCACCGCACCGCTGATGCGGCCGTCGTGATGGTTCACGGGGCTCATGCGCCATGACAACAGGCGGCGCTCGCCGTCGGCCTCGATCACCAGATCTTCCGGCGGGGCGGATAACGGCGTGTCGGCCAACACTTGCTGAGCGGCCTCATCCAGCTCCGGATAGCCGAGGGCTTGGCCAAGCGTCGAACCGAGGTGTTCTGTCTCCCAAGCCAGTTGGCGTTGCGCGACCGGGTTCGCATGTTCCAGGCGGCCCTGGCGGTCAATGATCAGCAAGCCGTCATCGATGCTGTCGAGCAGCGCTTGCAGCCGTTGCTGACCATCGACCAGTGCTTCGACATTGGTTTGCTTGAACTGATGCAGCGCCTGAGCCATCAGACCGAAGCGACGAATCAGCGATGACAGCTCAGCGATAGGCGAGGTGGGCAGGCTGATATTGAAGTCGCCGCGGCCGATCTGGTCGGCCACGCTGGACAGTTGCTCGATCGGGTCACCGAAACGCCGGGCAAAGCTGTGTGCGGTCACAAACCCGATCAGCAGCACGGCAATACCGGTCAACCCCAGCAGCCCGGCGAGCAACTGCGCTCGATCGCGACTGCGAATCTCGGTATCGCGAATCTGGTTGTAGGCGGCCTGTTGCATGTCGACCATCAACTCACGAACGCGGTTGAAGGATTGGCTGAGAGGATTGTCCTCAAGCAGTGTCGCGCTCAGATTGGACGGTGTTTCCAGCTGCACGGCAAAGCGGGTGTAAGCGTCGCCGATGGCCTCATAAGCTTTGCGGTCCTGCTCGTCGGGGGCGTCCGCCATGCCGCGCGCCAGGGCGCTCAGGAACACTTTGCGCGAAGCGTCCAGGGCTTCGGTGTCGCGGTCTTCCCGGACCAGCAGCAGCAGCTGGTTTCCGAGCGCCTGGCGCAGCTGCTGATTGACCTCGATAACACCGAAGTTATCGCGAATGAGGTGCTCCTGACTCTTGGCCATCTGCACGACGCTGACCAGCGCCAGCAGCAGCCCAAGCAAGGCCACGGTCATCAATGCGGAGAACCCGAGAAAGAGGCGGGTCCTCAGCTTCATCTGAATTTTCATAGGCCGTATTGCTTGCGTTTTCGATAGAGCGTCGAGGCGTCGATGCCAAGGATTCGGGCGGCTTGATCAAGGGTATCGCTGGTGCTCAACACGCCTGAAATGTGCGCTTTTTCCAGCGCTTCCAGGCTGAGCGGCTCACCGATGCGCGGAGCATTGCTGACCGCCTGATCGGCCAGACCGAGATGGCTGACTTCGATCATGTCCTGCGGGCAAATGATGCTGGCGCGCTCAACCACGTTGCGCAATTCACGCACGTTGCCAGGCCAGCGGTAGGCTTTCAGTGCGCCAATGGCGCCGTCGCTGAAGCCGCGCGCCGGGCGTCCATAGCTCTTCACGAAGAATGCCAGGAAGCGTTCGGCGAGGGTCAGCACGTCTTCCGGCCGCTCGCGCATGGGCGGCAAGTTCAGAGTAATGACGTTGAGGCGATAGAGCAGATCTTCGCGGAATTTACCTTCGCGAACCATCTCCTCCAGATTCAGGTTGGTGGCAGCAAGGATGCGCACATCAGCCCGCCGCGTGACCGGGTCACCGACGCGCTCGTATTCTTTGTCCTGGATGAAACGCAGCAGCTTTGGCTGCAAGGCGAGAGGAAAGTCGCCGATCTCATCGAGAAACAATGTGCCGCCGTCAGCCTGATTGACGCGCCCCAGGGTGCTTTCGGTCGCCCCGGTAAAGGCACCGCGGTTGTGTCCGAACAGCTCGCTTTCCATCAAGTCCGCCGACAGAGACGGGCAATTGATGGTGATGAAGGCCTTCTTCGAGCGCCGGCTCCAGTTGTGAATCGCCCGCGACAGTTCGCCTTTGCCCGTGCCTGACTCGCCAAGGATGAGGATGTTCGCGTCGGTATCGGCCACCTGACGGGCCGTTTCCAGCACATTCATCATCGCCGGGCTGTACGAGCCCAGCGCATCGCTGCGTTTTTGCACTTCGCCTTCCAAAGCCTCAAGACGCGCTGCCATCTGACGAACTTCCAGCTGCTTGGCGGCCGACAGGCGCAGCTGCTCCGGGCTACATGGCTTGACCAGGTAATCCGCAGCGCCCGCCTGCATCGCGTCCACCGCGGTGTCCACGGCCGAATGAGCGGTCACGATGACTACGCGCATCCAGGGCGCAAGCACACGCATCTGCTGCAGGACATCAAGACCGTTGTCTTCACCCAGGCGCAGGTCCAGAAAGCACAGGTCGAATACCTGTCGCTGCAGGATCGCTTCGGCCTGCGACGCGCTGGCCGCCGTGACCACCGTATAACCACGATCCTCGAGGCAGTAGCGGAACGTGCGCAGGATCGCTGCCTCGTCGTCCACCAGAAGGATGCGGCCGCCGGTGTCGGTCGTTTGGTCCATGAATGCTCCAGTCAGGCAAAAGCGGTAAATGTATGGCGAGTCGTTTGGGGGAAATCCCGGTGCTGTATCGCCGCCAGGTCGCCCGGCGCCAGCGTTAGTCTACGCAAAGCCATGCAAGTTGCACGGTGCATGAACGTCTTTCCTGCAGGCTGCAATCAGCGCTGAAACGACGATGAAGCGCAAGTCATTGAGTTTAAAAGGTTTCAGACGTTTTTATGGCTGGCACGGGGCTTGCGGTCGTTTAGCGGTAACGCGCGTATCGGCAGCAGTCGAGGCGCATCGCATCTGCATCAGGAGGCCCCCATGAACCAAGACATCACCCACCTCAACGAGCTCATCGAAATCACCCGCGATGGTCAGCATTTCTATCAGCATGCGTTGGAAGAAGTGAAAGATATCGAACTGCAGCATCTATTCCGCGATATGGCTCAGGCAAAGACGCACATCATTCAGGCGCTCTCGGTCAAGGTTGCGGCCAATCAGGAACAGCCCGCACAGGGAGGTACTACAGCTGGCAAGCTTCGTGAAATGTACGCCGATACCAAGGCACGGTTGGGCGACAGTGACGCGGTGTATATCGACCAGCTTGACCAAACCGAAGAGCGCATCCTGGCCGCCTTCGAAGATGCATTGAAAACTGCGGACCCTGATGTGAAGGCATTGCTGGCCATCGAGCTGCCGAAAATCCGGGCCTGCCATGAGCGTATTCACACCCTCAATCACCGTGACAACAACAGCAGGGATTAGTCCGTCGTGCAAATCGCCCGGCGCGGCGCAAGCGCATCGTGCAATATAAATTGGCGCAGCGACATTTTGATTGCATAAGTTGTTGAATATAAAGGGATAAATGTAAATCTCAGGAGTGGCACGAGCCCTGCAGCATAACCACTAAGACAGACATGCCCCGCATGCTTAGAAGGAGTTGAGGATGAATCGTCAAGCACGTTTCCTACTGGTTGGAAAAGGTTTCCTTACCGCCGCTGTGGTCACGCTGATCGTTGGAGCCGAATATCCGATGTCGGAGCCGCTCAGCCAAACGCAGCAGGAGTCAGCGGAACGAATCCATATGTACGACGCTCAACCTGTAGGGATTGTGCAAACCGGACCTGCTCCGCAGACGATTGATTATGTGCAGGTGCGGTCTGAGCAACGTTGGGTTTTCTAGTTGGAGCTCGGCGAGCCGATCGTTAGCGATAGGTCTCGCTGAGGATGTTCTGAACCGAAGAGGAGTTACACCATGCTGAGTTGGGCTATCACGTTTCTGATTATTGCCATCATCGCTGCAGTACTGGGCTTCGGTGGTATCGCGGGCACTGCAACGGGCATCGCCAAGATCCTGTTTGTGGTTTTCCTGGTGTTGTTTGTCGCTTCGCTGATTTTCGGACGGGGCCGCGGCCCACGAGCCTGATGCATAACGCCGCCCGTCAGGGCGGCTGCACCGGCATAGGGAGGTTACAGCGGCTGGATGCCTTCATTTGAGCCTTCGCAGGAAGCGGAGTGCTAGTTACTGGGGTGAATCGTCCGAGGATCACCTATCAGCCCCTACAGCGGGGGAGCCAAGGGGTCGGGACGCTCTTCGATGGAGCGACCTAGGGGTACAGGGAGTGCCTCCGTCATGGACCGGGCTCGGCGAGTGCCAACCGAAGGTGGGACCTCCACCTTCGGTTTGCGATTTCTCCAGCGCTTCACGTCCTGCGTTATTTGTTCACTTCAAGGGCTATTCGAGCCCCGGCTGAACCAGCCTCAGCGCGTTGTCGCTTCCGTCCGTATTTCTGCGCCCACCTTCGCTCGTCCTGTTTGGTTCATGGCTGTTCTCCAGCCGCACCGCTATCATCGCGCGCAGTCACTCGTTGGAGAATCACATGCTCAACGGCCTTTGGCTGGGCTTCTTTCTGGTCGCGGCAGTTGCTGCGCTAGGGCGCTGGCTGCTCGGCGACGACCCGGCTGTGTTTGCCGCCCTGGTCGAAAGTCTATTCGCGATGGCCAAGCTGGCTGTGGAGATCATGATCGTGCTGTTCGGCACGCTGACGCTCTGGCTGGGTTTTTTACGCATTGCCGAGAAGGCTGGCCTGATCGAGCAACTGGCGCGCTTGCTCGGGCCGCTGTTCCGTCGGTTGATGCCGGAAGTGCCAGCCGGGCACCCGGCGTTGGGGTTGATCACTCTCAATTTCGCTGCCAACGGCCTGGGTCTGGACAATGCCGCCACGCCCATCGGCCTGCGCGCAATGCGAGCCCTGCAGGAGCTCAATCCGAGCAAGACGGTCGCCAGTAACGCGCAGATCCTGTTTCTGGTGCTCAACACCTCCTCGCTGACGCTGTTGCCGGTGTCGATCTTCATGTACCGCGTGCAGCAGGGCGCTGAAGACCCGACTCTGGTCTTTCTGCCTATTCTGCTGGCCACCACCGCATCGTCACTGGCAGGCCTCTTCGCGGTTGCGCTGGTTCAGCGCCTGCGTCTCTGGGACCCGGTCGTTCTCGCCTACCTGGTTCCTGGGGCGCTGCTCCTGGGCGGCTTCATGGCGTTGCTGGCCGGGCTTTCGGCCACCGCGCTTTCATCCTTGTCATCGCTGCTCGGCAACCTCACGTTGTTCGGCTTGATCATCGCGTTCCTCGTTATCGGTGCGCTGCGCAAAGTGCCGGTGTACGAGAGCTTTGTCGAGGGCGCGCAGGAAGGCTTCGATGTTGCGAAGAGCCTGCTGCCCTATCTGATCGCGATGCTGTGCGCGATCGGTGTGTTCAGAGCCTCCGGCGCACTCGATTTCGGACTCGATGGAATCCGTTGGCTGGTGGAAGCGTTGGGCTGGGATACCCGTTTCGTCGACGCGCTGCCCACTGCGCTGGTCAAACCGTTTTCCGGCAGCGCCGCGCGCGCAATGCTGATCGAGACAATGCAGACTCAGGGCGTGGACAGTTTTGCTGCGCTGGTTGCCGCGACCGTACAAGGCAGCACCGAAACCACCTTCTATGTATTGGCCGTCTACTTTGGGGCGGTGGGCATCCAGCGGGCGCGACATGCGGTGGGCTGTGCCTTGGCGGCGGACTTCGCCGGCATCGTTGCGGCGATTCTGGTCTGCTACTGGTTCTTCGGTTGACCGGTGCAAGCAAGGGTTTCGAGTAGCGCTAAAAAAGAACCCGCCAATCGGCGGGTTAAAGCGTGGCTCGTTGCCAGACCCGAAATAACGGTTCGGCGAGAAACATCACCAGGAACAACCGCAGCACCTGCAGCGCTGTGACCAGCGCGACCGATAGCTGCAGCGCCTCGGCTGTCAGGCACAGCTCAGTAATCCCGCCTGGCATCATCCCCAGCATCAGCGACGTCTGGTTCAGCGTAGCCGCCCAACCGAGCACTTCGGCGAGGCCCGCTGCAGCGAGCATGGCCAACAGCGTAAACAGCAAGATGCGCAGCATGAATCGCGGCGCGCTGCGAAAGAACGGTCGATCGAAGTGACAACCCAGCGAGCAGCCGATCAACCATTGTCCAAGCTGGCCAACGCCCTCAGGCATGCCCAGATGCAGATCGAAGGTGGCACTGGCGACGGCACAGACCGTCAGCGGCCCGAGCATCCAGGGATTGGGCTGTCCGAGCCGCTTCCAGAGCAGCGCCAACAGCCCGCCCGCCGGCAATAGCACAGCCAGCCAAGGCCAGCTGACGGGTGCCGGCGGCGGCGCGTCAACGGAGGGCAGGCTCCAGGTAAACAGCGCGGGAATGATCAGCACCACCAGCAGCAGACGCATGCTGTGGGCCGCGGCCACCATCGCCGGCTGCGCCGCGTGGCGGCTGGCCAGATTGACCATCTCGCTGGCGCCGCCCGGCATGCTGGAGAAGAACGCCGTTGCGCGGTCGGTGCCGCTGCGCAACAGAATGAAGATGCCGATCAGGCTCAGCAGGAGGGTGCACAGTGCACCGGCGAGGATTACGCCAAAGTGCTCCAGCACCTGCTGCATGACCTCGCTGGTGAAATGCAGACCGATAGCGCTGGCGATCAACCATTGCCCGGTCTGTCGACCATGCGGGACTTCCTTGACCAGCCAGCCGCTGCAGCGAACTGCAATGACCGCCAGCAGCGAACCGACCATCCATGGCAGCGGCCAGTTCGCCAGGCTTGCCAGCCAGCCGCCGACGGCGCCGACCAGAGGCGTCGCCCACCATCCCGGCAGCTGGCGCGGCATTTTAGGCATTCGCCTCGTTCAGCTTGCCGCGGCGACGCTGGCGCCACCAGCGCAGTCCTGGCATGGCCAGCATCAGCGCGGCCATCGCCCAGAGCACCAGGGTGATCGGGCTACCCCAGAGGATGCCCAGGTCGCCTGCGGAGATCGACAACGCGCGGCGCAGGTTGTCTTCCATCATCTCGCCGAGGACGAAGCCGAGGATCAGTGACGACAGCGGGAACTCAAGCTTGCGCAGCAGGTAGCCGAACACACCCAGACCCACCATCAGCACCAGGTCGAAGGTGGTGCTGTGCACCGAGTACACGCCCACCACGCTGATCGCGGTGATCGCAGGCACCAGCACCCAGTTGGGCACGCTGAGCATCTTCGAGAACAGGCCGACCAGCGGAATGTTCATCACCAGCAGGATGACGTTACCGATGAACAGCGAGGCGATCAGGCCCCACACCACATCGGGCTGCTGCTCGAACAACAGTGGGCCGGGGGTGATGTTGTACAGCGTCAGTGCGCCGATCATCACCGCGGTAGTGCCCGAACCCGGCACACCCAAGGTCAGCATCGGGATCAGCGAGCCGCAGGCGGAGGCGTTGTTGGCGGCTTCCGGTGCGGCCAGGCCGCGCAGATCGCCCTCACCGAACTTGCCGCTGTCGCCGGCCATGCGTTTTTCGCTCATGTAGGTCATGGCGCTGGCAATGGTCGCGCCGGCGCCAGGCAGGGTACCGATGACAAAGCCGGCCAGGGCGCTGCGCACCATGGTCCAGAAGGTGAAGCAGAACTCCTTGAAGTTGAACAGCAGGCGTCCGCTGGCCTTGACCGCTTTCTGGCCGCTGTGGGTCTTTTCCAGCATCAGCAAGACTTCGCTGACGCTGAAGAAACCGATCACCACGATGACGAATTGAATGCCGTCGGACAGGCTGACGCTGCCAAAGGTGAAACGGTAGACGCCGGTCGTGGAGTCCACGCCAACGGTCGCCAGACCGAGGCCGATCAACGCCGCCATCAGGGTTTTCACCGGCTTGTCCCCGACCATGCCGCCCAGACAGGCGATGGCGAAGATCATGAGTACGAAGTATTCCGCCGGGCCGAAGGCCACCGCCCATTTCGCCAGCAGCGGGGCGAACAGCACCACACCACATGTGGCGATGATGCTACCGATGAACGAGCTGACCGCCGACAGCGACAGGGCGATGCCCGCCTTGCCCTGGCGTGCCAGCGGGTAGCCGTCGAGGGTGGTCATCACGGCTGCTGCGTCGCCCGGGACATTGAGCAGGATGGCCGAAATACGACCACCGTACTCGCAGCCCAGATACACAGCGGCCAAGAGGATCAGCGCTGTCTCTGGCGGCAGGCCCAGGGCGAAAGCGAGAGGCAGCAGCAGGGCTACACCGTTGATCGGGCCAAGCCCAGGCAGCAGACCAACCACGGTGCCAACGAAGGCGCCGAACAAGGCTACAAGCAGGTTCATCGGTCGCGTGGCGACATCGAAGCCCTGCCACAAGAAGTTCAAGGTTTCCATTTTCAGCTCTCCAGCAGGCGCAGCACACCGAGCGGCAGCGGCACATCAAGCAACAGGTCGAACAGGCCAAAGAGCAGCACGCCCATCAGCACGCCGCTGATCAGGCACGGCAGCAGGCGTCCGTTGAACAAGAGGCCCAGGGCGAAGGTGGCCAGCGCCGTGGTGATGACAAAGCCAAGCTTCTCGAACAGCACTGCGTACGCCAGCAGTACCAGCACGCAGTAGAGGGCGCGACGCGCCATCGTCCAGTCGAAACGAGGCGTCGGCTCGCCGTGTGGTTTGCAGAGCAGCCAGAGCGCGCCGCAAGCCATCAGGAACAGCAGCAGTAGCGGGTAGGCGCGCGGGCCGACCGGGTCGTAGGCGAAGGGCGCCTCGAAACCCCAGGCGAGCAGCGCCAGTCCGGCGCAGGCGAACAGCCAGGCCGCGGCAAAGACACGAACGTACATGGTGGTTACCTCGGGAGGAGCGGGTAGCGGCTGCCCTCGGGAAGCCGCTACCGGCAGGGTGTTACTTGACCAGACCGAACTCGCCGGCAAGTTCCTTGTAGTCGGCGACCTGCTTGTTGACGAACTCGGTGAGCTCATCGCCGGTCATCGACAGCGGAAACAGATCACGCTGCTCGCGCAGCTTGGCGAAGTTCTCGTCGGCCAGCAGGGTGTCGAACTGGGTCTTCCACCAGTTGAAATCTTCATCACTGACTTCTGGGCCCATGTAGAACCCACGGATCACCGGCCAGCTGATGTCGTAGCCCTGTTCCTTGGCTGTTGGCAGATCCGACAGCTTGCCGGGCAGGCGATCATCGGACAGCACGGCGAGCACGCGAATCTTGCCGGCTTCGAGCTGCGGGGCGACTTCGCCGAGACCGCTGCTGGTGACCTGCACATGGCCGCCCAGCATGGCCGTGAGGGTTTCACCGCCGCCTTCGAAGGCGACGTAGCGCAGCTTCTTTGGATCCACGCCAGCGGCACGGGCGATCAGCGCGGTCTGCATCCAGTCCTGACCACCAATGGTGGCGCCGGCACCAAAGACAACGCTGGCCGGATCCTTCTTCACCGCAGCGATGAGGTCGTCAAGGTCCTTGTAGGGCGCGTCGGCGCGTACCGAAATGGCGCCGTAGTCGGTGCCGATGCCGGCCAGCCAGCGCACGTCGCTTTCGTCGTAACGACCGAACTTGCCCTGCGCCAGGTTCAGCAGCGAACCGCTGGAGAACGCTGTAATGGTCGCCGGGTCGTCGGCGCGCTGGGCGATCACTGCGTTGTAGGCCACAGCGCCGACACCGCCAGGCATATAGGTGACGCGCATGGGCGATTCGAGCAGGCCTTCGTCTTTCAGCCCGCTCTGGGCCAGCTTGCAGGTGAGGTCGAAACCGCCGCCGGGCTTGGCCGGAGCGATGCACTCGGGGCGCTTGGGCTCGGCCATCAGCTGGCCGGACAGAACCAGGCAGGACGAAAGCAGGGCGATACGGCGGATTGCAGTCTTCATGGGTGTCTCCTTTGATTCTTATTGTGGACGGCTTTACCAGATCGGCAGGCTGTAGCTGACGATCAGACGGTTTTCGTCGGCGTCACGGGCGAAATCGGAGCGGAACATGGCGTTGCGCATGCGCACGGCGACGTTCTTCAGCGGACCGGTCTGCACGACGTACTTGAGCTCGATGTCGCGTTCCCACTCGCTGCCGTTGCTGCCGCCGCTGTACTCGGCGTTATCACCTGAGATGTAGCGCGTCAGAAAGGTCAAGCCAGGGACGCCGATCGAGGCGAAGTTGTAGTCGTAACGCGCTTGCCAGGAACGCTCGTCGGCATTGGCAAAATCGTTGATCTGGACGAAGTTGACCAAGTAGGGATCGCCGCCATCGATATAGGCGTAGCCGGTGTCGCCATTCATCTGCTGATAGGCGAGGCTGAGCTTATGACCGCCGAGGTTGTAACCCACCATGCCGTTCCAGGCCTGGTTGTCGATCTTGCCGGCATTGGATGCGCCGGTGTCGTCGCTGATCATCAGACGCAGGTCGGCGGTCAACGCCGAGTTCTCGCCCAGCGGCTGCACCGCCTGCAGATTGAAGAAATGCTGGCGGTAGATGTCGTCGAGCTCGGCGGCGTAGTAGGTGCCGATGAGCTTTTCGTTGAAGTCATAGCGCGCGCCAGCAAAGGTAAGGTGATCGGCCTCGGCCGCGCTGTCGAAACGACCATTCTTGTTGTTGATCTGCAGTTCCTGGGAATTGGTCGAGGCACGGTCGATGACCTTGTCCAGGCGCCCACCGGTCAAGGTCAGGCCGGTCACGTCCTGAGAGACCAAGATCGCACCTTCGAAGACCTGGGGCAGGGTGCGGCTGTCACTGGCTTTTACCACGGGTGTTTCCGGGATGTGGCTGCCGTAGCGGAGTTCGGTTTCCGAGATCTTCGCCTTGGCTGTCAGGCCGAGGCGGCTGAATTCGTCCGGGGTGCTGCCATCGTCGCGTACAGGGAGTAGATCGGTGTTGGCGCGGCCGCCGCCGGAGTCGAGCTTGACGCCGAGCATGCCCATGGCATCGAGGCCGAAGCCAACGGTGCCTTCGGTGAAGCCTGATTCGATGTTGAGCAGAAAGCCCTGTGCCCATTCTTCACGTTTGGACTGGCCGGAGCCTTCGCGGAAGTCGCGATTGAGGTAGATGTTCTGGGTTTGCAGAGTCGCGCTGCTGTCTTCGATGAAATCGGCCTGAGCCATGGGTGCCAGGGAGGCAGCCGCGACGGCGAGGGCAAGACGAGCAGGGGCGGGTTTAATTCTGACGGCAGTCAGCATCCTTCAATCTCCACTATTATTTTTGTTGTGGCGGCGTTGTGCCGCGCCAGGTGGATCGAGCCACCTGATCCCGATCCTAGGCGGCGAAACTTTCGCCAGGCTTTCAGGGGTGAAAGCAGCGTGTGGCGTGCCTTGCCGCTACACTGGCGCCCCGTTCCGTGTGTGGCAGAGGACAGGCAATGCGGATTCTTCTGGTCGAGGACCACCCCCAGTTGGCTGAAAGCGTGGCGCAGGCGTTGCGCGCGGCCGGATGGACGGTTGACCTGCTCAACGATGGCGTGGCCGCTGATCTGGCCTTGTCGACCGAGGACTACGCACTGGCGATCCTCGATGTCGGGCTGCCCAGGCTCGACGGCTTTCAAGTGCTGTCGCGCCTGCGCAAACGCGGCAAGACCCTGCCGGTGCTGATGCTCACAGCGCGCGGGGAGGTGACCGATCGGGTGCATGGGCTCAATCTGGGTGCCGATGACTACCTGGCCAAACCGTTCGAACTCTCCGAACTGGAGGCTCGGGTCAAGGCGTTGTTGCGCCGTAGCGTGGCCGCCGGCGAGCGCCAGCAGAATTGCGGCCCGCTGGTCTATGATCTGGATGCACGGCGCTTCACCCTTAATCAGCAAGCGCTCACCCTGACTTCACGCGAACAGGCGGTGCTCGAGGCGCTGATCACCCGGCCTGGGCGGGTCATGAGCAAGGATCAACTGGCGGCTCAGGTATTCGGCCTCGACGAAGACGCCAGTGCCGACGCGATCGAAATCTACATCCACCGGCTGCGCAAAAAGCTCGAAGGCAGTTCGGTGCGCATCGTGACCTTCCGTGGGTTGGGCTATCTGCTGGAGGCAGCGGATGCCTGACGCGCTACTGCCGCGCGCCGGCAGTTTGCGCGGTGGCTTGCTGCGCCGGCTGGCCATGCTGCTGACCCTGCTGATGCTGTTCAGTGGCTGGAGTGCTTACTGGAACGGGCGGGCAGCCGCCGACACGGCCTACGACCGGACCTTGCTGGCCTCCGCCCGAGCCATTGCCGACGGTCTGGTCGCCAGTAATGGCCAGCTACGGGCGAATGTGCCCTACGTGGCGCTCGACACCTTTGCCTACGACAGCGCCGGGCGCATCTACTACCAGGTGCTGGATACCGAAGGTCGGTTGGTCAGCGGCTACGAGGATCTGCCGGCGCCGGGCGCCGATATCCGCCGCACCGACGACTATCCCGCGCTGGCTCGCTTCTATGACGGAGAATTCCGCGGCGAGGGTGTGCGGCTTGTGAGTCTGCTGCAGCCGGTGAGCGAGCCGGAGCTCAACGGCATCGCTGAAATCCGCGTCGCCGAGACGCTGGGCGCGCGTGAGCGCCTGGCTCGCAGCCTGTTGATCGACACCCTGTGGCGGGTCGGTCTGCTGGCTGTTACCGCGCTGCTGCTGGTCTGGCTAGCGGTCAGCGCGGCGCTGCGGCCGCTGGGCAAACTCAGCGAGGCCGTCGAGGCGCGACAGCCTGACGATCTGCGACCGTTGCCGTTGATTACCGTGCAGCGCGAGCTCAAACCACTGGTTGCTGCGCTCAATCAATTTACCGAGCGTTTGCGCGGGCAGTTCGAACGGCAGGCGCAGTTCATTGCCGACGCCGCCCATGAGTTGCGTACGCCCTTGGCGGCGCTGAAGGCGCGTATCGAACTCGGGCAACGTGAGGCGCAACCGCAGCGCTGGCAGGAAACCCTGGAAGAGGCTGGCGCGCATACTGACCGGGTAATTCACCTGGCCAATCAACTACTGTCGCTGGCGCGCATCGAAACCGGTGCGCAATCGATTGCCGAAGGCGGCGCCCAGCGCCTCGACCTCAGCCAGCTGGCACGCGAGCTGGGGCTGGCGATGGCCGCGCTGGCGCACAAGCGCGGCGTCGCGCTGGCGCTAGAAGCCGAGCAGCCCGTCTGGATCGATGGCGAGCCGACGCTGCTGACGGAACTGCTGAGCAACTTGGTGGATAACGCCCTGGCGCACACACCCAAAGATGGCAACGTGGTGCTACGGGTAGCGAAAGGCGGCGTGCTGGAGGTCGAGGACGATGGGCCGGGAATACCGGAGCCTGAGCGCGACAAAGTCTTTGCGCGATTTTATCGGGTGCATCAGCAGGGGCCGGGGGCTGGGCTTGGCCTGGCGATTGTCGGCGAAATCATTCGTGCTCACCGGGCTACTGTCGAGCTCGGCCAGGGCGCGCTGGGCGGGCTGCAGGTCAAGGTGCGCTTCCCTCCACCGGCTCCCGCTTCAGCTGACTGACAGCTCGGTGGCCTCGTCCGGTTCGGCAATCGCCACCTGATTACGGCCGTTGTGTTTGGCCCGATAGAGCGCCGTGTCAGCGGACGCCAGCAGTTGCGCTGAGGTGCAACTCGCCGGCGGCTGCAGGCTTGCGACGCCGATGCTGATGGTCAACGCCAGGCGCTCCCCGTCGTAAACAGGCCGCAGCGCTGCCACCGCCGCGCGGATTCGCTCAGCTTGCTCGCGGGCTTCGCGGCTGTTCATGCCGGGCAGCGCCATGACGAATTCTTCGCCGCCATAGCGTGCAACCACATCGCCCGCCCGTTGGCCGTATTGCCTGAGCGTATCGGCCACCAGTCGCAGACAGTCATCGCCGAACGGATGCCCGTAGCTATCGTTGACCCGCTTGAAATGGTCGATGTCCAGCAGCAGCACCGACAGCGGCGTCTCGGTGCGCTGTGCGCGGCGGATTTCCTCGTCGATCATCACGTCGAAATGGCCGCGGTTCGACAGCTGGGTCAACGCATCGGTGACGCTCAGACGAGTGAGCTGTTCATTGACCATTTCCAGGCCACGCTTGGCATCTTCAAGCGCGCGGGTGCGCTCGTAGACCCGTGCTTCGAGCGCCTCGTTTGCGCGTACCTGCGCCTCCAGGGCCTGTTGTTGCGCCTGCAGACGCTGTTCGCGTTCATGTACAAGCGCCTCAGATGCTTGCAGTGCGCTCTGCTGAGCCAGAACCCGGCGGTCCCGCTCCTGATTGATGCGTTGCGCCAATGCCATGGAAAGCAGAACGAACTCGGCAAACATACCGATCAGCTGGCCGTGCAGGGTCAGCGGGTTCAACGGCAGCATGCCGTCCAGCGCCAGCAGATGGACGATGGTCGCCAGTAGCAGTGTCGACCAGGCAATCGTGAACAGCCTTGCCGAACTGTTGCCGCGAACCCACAGATTGATGACGGCGGCCATCGTCAGGATGCAATGCACCAGCGCGATCTGCTCGGCCATCAGATAGCGTCCGAGCGAGGGCGCGAACAAGAGGACCAGAATCACCACGCCCCAGTAGCCCATCAGCACCCAGGTGACCAGCCAGGGCCAGCCGCCGTAGCGACGAATCTTGAGAAAGCGACTGGCGAACACTAGCGGGGTAAAAAAGCACAGCGCCGCGGACAACGCGTAGAAACGGCGGGCGATCTGTGGCATTTCGGGCCACAGAAACAACTGACCGAAGCCGGTGATCGTGAGGACGTAAAAAAGCGCGCTGAGCAGATAGAGGACATAGAGCAGATAGGCCACGTCCCGAGTGAACACAAACAGGCTGCTGTTATAGAGAAGGATCACCAGCATCCCGCCAAAGAACAGGCTGATCAACGCGATGTCGGTAAACTTTCCTGCTGCGAACGCCGTCTCGTCAAAGATGACCATTGGCAAGGCCATCAGCTCGTGCGCCTGAACATGCATGTACACCACGGCTCGATCATTGGCCCGCAGCTCCAGCGGAAAGACCAGGTTGTGGTCTGCCAGCGGTTGATGGCTCTTGGGTATGTGATCGCCAGCCTGCATCAGTGGACCCCACTCGCCCTCGGCCGGGTAGAACAGGCGTACACGCACATTGTCCAGGATTGGCCATTGCAGGCTCAGGTACCAGCGGTCGGCGCTGGCTGCCTGGCTATCAAGGTCGAAGCGCACCCAAACGCCTTCAGGCTGTTTCTTGAGGTTGGGCTTGGCCAACGGCTGCCATTGCCAGGAGGCCGCATGAGCCGTCGCGAAGCCTGCGTCCGAATGCCCGGATACCCACTCCAGCCCGCCCACTTGGAGTGCTGCACCGCTTTTACTGACGACGCCAGGAACCACAGCAGCGGTTACCTGGCCCGACATGAGGCTGGCAAAGGCTGTTAAAAGGCAGAGTAAAAGCCGGCGGAAGCGCATCGGGTGGAAGGTCTCGTCAAACGACCCGTCGCGACGCGTAGGCAACCGATGGGGTCAGGCAGTGGTTTGGCCATTCAAACGATACGGCTAATGTCGCTTTGATACCACTGCCAGGCTACTAACGGCTCGGCCATCCATCGGAACGGGGCTCGTAGCCGGCTAGCCGCGTCGCCGAGTCCAGAATTGCTGTACCAGCATTTCCATGCTGTCAGCCAGCTGAGCGACTCCCGAAGCGGTCTCTCGGCTGCGCAGTCCGCTTTCTACATGGTGGTCGGAGCCGCTGCGAATGCTCACGATGTTCTGATTGATGTTCTCGCTTACGGCACTTTGCTGCTCGACCGCCGAGGCAATCTGCAGGCTCATGTCGCTGATCTCGTTCACTCGATGGTTGATGCCCTGAAGCGAGCGAGCCGCCTGTTCGGCCTGCTCGACACTTTCCATGGCCTGATCTCGGCTGCGTTGCATCACCTGCACCGCCTGACGCGCGCCGCCCTGCAGCGCCGCGATCATGGCGTTGATTTCCTGGGTGGACTGCTGTGTCCGTGACGCCAGGCTGCGAACCTCGTCCGCTACCACAGCGAAGCCACGCCCCTGCTCCCCCGCCCGGGCGGCCTCGATGGCAGCGTTGAGTGCTAGCAGGTTGGTCTGCTCGGCGATGCCGCGGATGACATCCAGCACCTTGGTAATATCGTTGCTGTGCGCCTCCAGCTCGTGAATGACATCGCCGGCGTGCTGAATGTCCTGGGCCAGTCGGCCGATAGCTGCGCCCGTCTGATTGACCACATCCGTGCCGGTTGCAGCTTCACTGTTCGCTCGGCTAGCCGCTTCGGCGGTGCGCTGGGCGTTGTTGGCGACTTCCTGCACGCTCATCGCCATCTGGTTGATGGCGGTGGCAACCTGGTCGGTTTCGCTCTGTTGGCGCGATGCACTCTGTGCACTGCTGTCCATGGCGCCTACCAGCTCCCGAGCATGCGTGCTCAGCTGGCGTGAAGCATCGCCAATTCGGCCAACCATCGCGCCAGCTTCCGTCTCCAGGAGTTTCATCGCATAGCTGAGCTGACCGAACTCGTCGCGGCGGCCCGCATAGACCAGTTGACCGACTGCATCGTCTCCAACCTGACGAGCCTGAGCAGCGAGACGTTGCAGCGGTGCCAGCGCAACGTAGGCCAGCACGCTCCCACCCATCGCTGCCGCCGCTGCTGCTCCCAGCGCGGCCCCAAGGCCTGCGCCACCTAACAATGCGGCCCCGATGGCGCAGGGTGCAGCACCGAGCGCGACGAGAAGCGCCACGCGGCTGCGGGCACTGAGGGGCGCGCGACGCAGAGCCGCTGGTGGCCGCTTTTCCCGCAGCTGCGCATAGAGCGTTTCGGCTGCTGCCACTTGAGCGGCCTGCGGCTTGGTCCGCACCGATTGATACTCGACCACCTTCCCGTTGCGGCTGATCGGGGTGACAAAGGCGCTGACCCAGTAGTGATCACCATTCTTGCAACGGTTCTTCACCATGCCCATCCATGATCTGCCAGCACGAACGCTGGACCAGAGATCACCGAATGCTTCGGGAGGCATGTCGGGATGGCGGACGATATTGTGATGCTGACCCAGCAATTCACATTCTTCGAAACCGCTGATCTTGATGAAATCGGGGTTCACATAGGTGATATCACCGTTGAGATCGGTGGTGGACAGTATGTTGGCTGTCTCACTGAAGGATACGTCGCGTCCGGTGACCGGTAAGTTCAAGCGCATGGTGAAGTTCTCTGGAGCTAGCTAATTGTTCCGGCACGGACGTCTTGACCGGTGCCCGGACTGGCGCACCTCGCAACCTTGCTAACCACCTTGCGGTGAAATCCTCGGACTTCCAAACGGATCCTGTTCGGTCTCGCTGAACCCTGCATCAGTCGGCCTCGGAGCGCTGCGGCTCGCAGATTGCTCCGGTCGTAGTGCAGCAACAATGATGTGGGTGATGTCATTGTGATATCACGGTACTCAGTCATCTATTCGACCAAAAGACCGAGCTCATTAGTCGGGTAATGGCGCGGTGCCATGAGCAATCTTATACGCATTAAGATTCCTGTACATATATTTGTATAGTTTTTTCAGGTTTTATCCACTTTGACGAGCAACCCTCTATCTCGAAAGCGGTCATAGCCAGGGTCATAGGGCGGCCATGAAGCGCTGAGGTTGCCGTCCGGGCTGTTAGCGGGGCATCGGCCTGCTAGACTCCAAACGTCCCGCGTGGCTCACGAGGCCTGCAGGGCAATTCCAAAACAACCAATAAGGAGTGGATCCATGAAAGGCAAATCCTTGGCATGGATATTTTCCGCCGCGTTGGCGGGAACTGGTCTGAGCGGTATGGCTCAGGCGCAAGAGCAATTCGTCACCATCGGTACCGGTGGTCAGACGGGCGTCTACTACGTCGCGGGTCAGTCGATCTGCCGCTTCGTCAACCGTAACGCCGAGGACCTCAAGTGCAACGCGCCAGCCAGCGGCGGCGGCGTGGCGAACGTCAATGGGCTGCGCAGCGGCGAGTTCAACTTCGGCATCATGCAGTCGGATCACCAGTACAAGGCTATGGAAGGCCTGGAGCCGTTCAAGAGCGAAGGCGCGATGGAAGACATCCGTGCCGTGTTCTCGCTGCAAAGCGAAGTCTTCACCGTACTGGCGCGCCGTGATGCAAACATCAAGAGCCTGGATGATCTGAAAGGCAAACGCGTCAATATCGGTAATCCCGGCTCCGGTCAGCGGGACACCCTTGAAGAAATCATGAAGGAGAAGGGCTGGGACAAGTCGGCCTTCTCGCTGGCTGCCGAACTGAAGCCGGCTGAGCAAGCCAGCGCTCTGGGCGACAACAACATCGATGCCATGACCTATTTCGTCGGTCACCCCAATGGCGCGATTCAGGAAGCGACCACCACCGTCGATGCCGTTCTGGTTCCGATCACCGGCCCGGAGATCGACAAGCTGCTGTCCGAGAAGAGCTACTACACCAAGGCTGAAATTCCGGGCGGCATGTACAAGGGCAATGACAGCGCCACGCAGTCGATTGGCGGCAAGGCAGTGCTCTCCACCACGTCCAAGGTCGATGACGAAGTGGTCTACAAACTGGTCAAGTCGGTGTTCGAAAACATCGAGCGCTTCCAGCGTCTGCACCCTGCTTTCAAAGACCTCAAGCCGGAAGACATGATCAAGGTAGGTCTGTCTGCACCTCTGCATGACGGTGCAGTGCGCTACTACAAGGAACGAGGCTGGATGTAACGGCCTTACGGCTCGCTGCATCATGGTGGGCGGTCCTCCGTCCGCTTTCGCCTGAGAACCCGCGTGCCTTGTGCCGCGGGTTTCGCGGTTTCCGTTCCCTGAAAAAACAGGCCAGATTTCATGCAAGACAACCAACTTTCCACTGAAGAGCTGATTGCCAAGGACGTCGGCGCGCGGCTGCCCGAAGGCGTCATGGCCAAGCTGATCGCCGGCCTCGCGCTGCTCTGGTCGCTGTTCCAGCTGTGGATCGCCTCGCCGTTGCCCTTCATGCTGCGCACCGGTGTGTTCAACAACACCGAGGCGCGTTCGATTCACCTGGCGTTCGCCTTGCTGCTGGCGTTCCTCGCCTATCCGGCATTCAAGCGCTCACCGCGCGACCGAGTGCCACTGATCGATATCGCGCTCGGGCTGATTGCTGCCGCCAGCGCCGGCTATCTGTTCATCGCCTATGAGCAGCTGGCACAGCGCCCCGGCAACCTCACCACCATGGACCTGGTCACCGCTTGCATCGGCATTCCGCTGCTGCTGGAGGCCACGCGTCGCGCCCTTGGCCCGGCCCTGGCGGTGATAGCGCTGATCTTCCTCGGCTACAGCCTCGCCGGCCCGTACATGCCCGGCCTGCTGGCGCACCGCGGGGTGAGTTTCACTGCACTGGCCAACCACCAGTGGATCACCACCGAGGGTGTATTCGGTATCGCCCTGGGCGTCTCAACCAGTTTCGTGTTCCTGTTCGTGCTGTTCGGCGCGCTGCTCGAACGCGCGGGTGCAGGCCATTATTTCATTCAGCTGGCCTTCAGCTTGCTTGGTCATTTTCGTGGTGGTCCGGCCAAGGCTGCGGTCGTGGCGTCGGGCATGACCGGGTTGATCTCCGGCTCCTCGATTGCCAACGTGGTGACCACCGGCACATTTACCATCCCGATGATGAAGCGCACGGGTTTCTCTGCGGAGAAGGCCGGCGCGGTGGAAGTGGCCTCATCGGTCAATGGCCAGATCATGCCGCCGGTGATGGGCGCTGCGGCCTTCCTGATGGTCGAGTACGTCGGCATCCCCTACGTTGAAGTGATCAAGCACGCCTTCTTGCCGGCGCTGATCTCCTATATCGCGCTGGTCTACATCGTTCATCTCGAGTCGCTCAAGCTCGGCCTTACGGCGTTGCCTCGCGCAAACGTGGTCAAGCCCTGGATGCAGCGGCTGATTGGCTTTGCCTTTGGCGCCGCACTGATTTCCGGTGTGTCGCTGGCGGTCTACTACGGGCTGGGCTGGCTCAAGCCTGCGCTGGGCGATGCGGCAATCTGGGTGATTGGTGTGTTGCTGGCCGTGGTCTATGTGGCCCTGCTGAAAGTCGCCGCGAGCAACCCGCCTTTGCCTGCCGAAGATCCCGACGCCCCGCTGGAGAAACTGCCGCAGACGCGTCCGGTATTGCTCTCAGGGCTGCATTTCCTGCTGCCGGTGGTGGTGCTGGTCTGGTGCCTGATGGTCGAGCGTCTGTCGCCCGGCCTGTCTGCCTTCTGGGGTTCAGTGATGCTGGTCATCATCCTGCTGACCCAGCGACCACTGCTCTCAATGCTGCGCAAGGATGGCAGCCACCAGCACGGCACCTTCATGGATGGCGTGGTTGACCTGCGCGAAGGCCTGATTGCCGGTGCGCGCAACATGATCGGTATCGGCATCGCCACAGCGGCCGCCGGGATCATCGTCGGCGCGGTGTCACAGACCGGTGTGGGCCTGGTGCTGGCTGACCTGGTCGAGCTGCTTTCCATGGGCAACCTGATGCTGATGCTGCTGCTCACGGCATTCCTCAGCCTGATTCTCGGCATGGGGCTGCCGACCACCGCCAACTACATTGTGGTGTCCAGCCTGCTGGCGCCGGTTGTGGTGGCGCTGGGTCAGCAAAGCGGGCTGATCGTGCCACTGATTGCGGTGCACCTGTTCGTCTTCTATTTCGGCATCATGGCGGACGTCACGCCGCCGGTCGGGCTGGCCTCGTTCGCGGCTGCTGCTGTGTCCAAGGGCGATCCGATCAAGACCGGTGTGGTGGCGTTCTACTACAGCCTGCGCACCGCCGCGCTGCCGTTCCTGTTCATCTTCAACACCGATCTGCTGTTGATCGATGTGGACTTCTGGCACGGCGTGGTGATTTTCGTCATCGCGACGCTGGCGATGCTGATCTTTGCGGCGGGCACCCAGGGCTATTTCCTGGTTCGTAGCCGCTGGTACGAAAGCATCCTGCTGCTGCTGATCGCTTTCACGCTGTTCCGGCCAGGCTTCTGGATGGATATCGTCCACGACCCGTACCGGGACATACCGCCCACCCAGCTGGTCCAGGCGCTTGAAGCGGTCGATGAAGACGGCCAGCTGCGCCTGCGTATCCGTGGCGAAGACGCGGTGGGTGATATGCGCGAGTTCAGCCTGCTGGTGGCGATCCCCGACGGCGAAACCGGCGAACAGAAGCTGGAGAAGCTCGGCGTGATGACCTACGAGCAAGAGGGCAAGGTGCTGATCGACAGTGTGACCTTCGGCAGTCCAGCGGCCGATCTGGGACTGCAGTTCGACCAGGAAATCCTCGCGGTGCGAGCGCCCACTGACCGCCTGCCGAAGGAGTGGATGTGGCTACCGGCCCTGCTGTTCTTTGGTCTGGTGGTCTGGATGCAACGCCGGCGCAAGCTGGACTGACCATCCCGCAGCGCTGACTAGACCCCGGCCATGCCATGCATCGCCGGGGTTTTTATTGGCTGTGAGACCTGTAATTGCGTGAGCCGGGCAGGCCTAGTCACTGCGCCGATTAGGCTGGCTTGCCGGGGAGGTGCTCGGTTGTCGGTGTTTCCCGGGCAGTCGAAGTCTCGCCAGTAGCGCGTTGCTTGCCGTTGCCGGAGCCTTCCAGCGCCGCGTAGGCCGCGCTGCAGAACAATGAGTTGAGCCGCTTCATGTCGGCGATCAGCTCCAGATGCGCAGCGCTAGTTTCGATGCTTTCCACCACCTGCTGATGCAGACGATGGACATGGGCGTGGGCCAACTCGCGCTCAAGCTTGCGGAACTGGCGCTTCTGCTGCAGCAGTTGGCGGGCGCTGTGTGAATCACCGGACAGAAAGACCGACAGGCCCAGTCCGAGATTGGCAGTGAGCAGAGTGTGCAGCTGGCTGAGCTCATCCAGTCCGCTGTCGGAGAACGAGCGGCGTTTGGAAATCTTCAGGTTCTGCACCTTGCCCAGCATATGCTCGATGATGTCGCCGGCCTGCTCCAGATTGATCGCCAGTTCGATGATCTCCGCCCAGCGCCGGCTCTCCTGTTCAGCCAGATCGTCACGCGGCATGCGTGCCAGGTAGAGCTTGACCCCGCTGTACAGGGCGTCCACGTCATCGTCCAGACGACGTATGTCCTCGCCGGGCTCCGGCCGGTCTTCGCGCAGCGCCTCGAGCAGGCGCGCCAGCATCGTTTCCACCAGGTCGCCAATACGCAGTGTTTCGCGCGTGGCATTGGCCAGGGCGAGCGTCGGCGTATCCAGCGCAGTGGGGTCGAGATGGCGCGGCTGAGCAATGCCGTTGTCCTGAATACGCTCCGGTAGCAGTCGCTCGCAGAGCCCTGCCATCAGGCCCACCGTGGGCAGCAACAGCAGGCAGCGCAGCGAGTTGTAAGCCAGGTGAAACGCGATCACCTGGGTTTGTGCGCTGAAGCCAAGCGTCGCCATCCACTCGACCAGCATTGGAAGAAACGGCAGCACCAGCAGGCCAGCGAGCTTATACAACAGGTTGCCGAGCGCTACTCGACGAGCCGGAGCAGGTTGCGGCGTGGCGTTGAGCCAGGCCAGAACACCGCTGCCAACATTGGCGCCAATAACCACGCCAAGGGCGACCGGCAGGCTGATCAATCCGGCACTGGCCAGGGTTGCGGTCAGCAGCACGGCGGCAAGGCTGGAGTAGGACAGCACCGCGAACAGCGCGCCGACGACCACGGCGAGCAAGGTGTCGCCGGCCAGGGACGAGAACAACACCCGCATGCCGCGCGCTTCGGTGATGGGCGCGGCCGCGGCCACAATCAGTTGCAACGCGAGAATGATCAGGCCGAGGCCGATCAGCACCCGACCCAGTTGTCCGGCGCGGGTCTGTTTGCGCGAAAGAAACAGGCAGACCCCAAGCAGGGTGAACAGTGGTGACAGCCAAGCCAGGTCCAGCGTCAGCACCCGCGCCATCAGCGCCGTCCCGACATCGGCGCCAAGCATGATTGCCAGTGCGGTGGGCAGCGCCATCAGGCCCTGGGCAACGAAGGAAATAGCCAGCAGGGCGGTGGCGTTGCTGCTCTGTACCAGCGCAGTGACGCCAATCCCGGCGGTAAAAGCCATGGGCGCGTTGGCCATGCTGTGGCCGAGCAGCCGACGCAGATGCGAGCCATACACCCGCATGATCCCGGTGCGCACGATGTGCGTCCCCCAGACCAGAAGCGCGATGGAGGACAGCAGATGCAACAGCGTCAGCATCGGGCAAGGCCTCCGGCTCTGGATGGTCAACGGCCACAGCTCCCTGCACCTGGGAGGACAAAAAGCTGTGAGTTATAGAACGTTGACCATCGCCGGTAGCCGGCCGTTCACCAAAATGACATCAGTGATGACGCCACAGGTGCCTATTGCCGAGCCGCCAGCCTCATTTGGGAGTGTAGTAGCCCACGCCCAGCAGAACGTCATCGACTCGACGGATCAAGGTGTGTTTTTTCTCCACCGCATTGGTGGCCGGATTGCGCCACACGTAGTCGACGGTGCCGATGCCCTTGTCCTTGGCCATTTCGATCATCTGCTTGAACAGCGGCGTACCGGCGGCGTCGGTGATTTCACGTACGTCGACGCCCACCAGGTTGGGCGAAGCGCCACTCGCGCGGTATTTGCCGTCCTCCAGGCCAATGACGAAAACGTATTCGTCGTTCATCACGAAGCGACCCTGAGGGTCGTTGAAGGCCTGATAGGCCGCCTCTTCGCCCGAGCGCTTCACCAGCGAGACGGCTTCGTCGAGCATCTTCTGAGCGTGTTCGGCGGAGGAGCGGGGGATGTAGTAGCCGACCACCAGAATCTGATCGCCGACCTTGCGGTACAGGCTGGTCTTGTTCTCGACCTTGTTGTCGGCCGGGTTCAGCCAGTGGTACTTGACCTGGCCGCTGTCGCTGGTCTTGGCCCCTTCGACTATCTCGCGGATGAAGGGCTGGCCGGCGGCATCCTTTAGATCCATCACGTTGAGCCCGACCAGTGCACGGGAAGCGCCGTTGCTGGCGAGCATGGTCCCGGCCGTGTCCAGAACAAACACATTATGCTGGCCGTCAACGAAGCCGCCCTTACGGTCATTGAAGGCTGCAAGGGCTTGCTCTGGCCCCGCTTGCTGCAGGTGTGTGGCGGCGCGATCAAGCAGTGCGTTGGCCTGTCGTGCATGGCTGCGTTCTACCGAGCCTTTGGCCTGGGCTCCATCAGTGGCGGAATACGCCAGCGGTGAGGCGCATAGCGCTGCGCCCAGTGAAAGAATCAGCAGGTTCCGGTGGTTCAGTTTCATCGGTTGCTCCTAGCCTGAGGCAGGCGATGGCTGCAAAGGTGCATGGGGACTGCCTCCTATGAAATATCCTACGGCCCGTGGGGGCATTGATATTGATCACAAGGACCGTTGGCTTCCTGCAAAAGGAGTAGGAACAATCGCCGCATGGCAGATGGACGACACGCTCCGCGCGCCGACCCGAACTTGCTACCCTTGCCCGCTGACCCAACCGAAGCCGCCCCGATGCTCAGCCTCTATCACGCCCCTGACCTTGAAACCCTCGGTGAACTGGCCACGCGCCTGCTCGCCCAGCCGCTCGCCGACCCCTTTGCCCCGGCGCTGGTGGTGGTGCCGAGCCAGGGCATGGGTCGCTGGCTGACGCTGGAGCTGGCGCGCAAGCAGGGCATCGCCATGCAGCTGGAGATTCAGCTGCCGGCCAAGTTCGTCTGGGACCTGAGCCGCACCGTGCTGGGCAGCCTGCCGGAGCAATCGGCGTTCTCCCCGACGACCCTGACCTGGCGCCTCTATGGCTGGCTCTGCGAACCAGCCAATCTTGAGCTGGCGCCACGTCTGGCGCAGTACCTCGACGGCGGCGACGAGCGCCGACGATTGTCGCTGGCGGCGAAGATCGCCGACGTGTTCGACCAGTACCTGCTCTATCGCGACGACTGGCTGGCGGCCTGGGAGCGTGGCGAAACCTTCGATCTCGGCCCTGATGAAGCCTGGCAGGCGCTGCTCTGGCGCGAGCTGACCAAGGACGGCCACCCGCACCGGGCACGGCTGCTGGGCGATCTGCTACAGCGGCTCTACAGCGACGAGCCCTTGTCGGGGCTGCCGGAGCGTCTGCTGGTGTTCGGTATCAGCAGCCTGCCACCGCACCACCTGCGCGTGCTCGACGGCCTGGCGCAGCATATCGACGTGGTGGTCTGCGCACTCAACCCCAGCCGCGAGGCCTGGGGCGAGATTCGTGATATCCGCGAGCTGGCGCGCCAGCCCGAGAGCGGGGCTGACGATTGGTATCTCGACGTCGGCCATCCGCTGCTGGCCAGTCTCGGCAAGCAGGGCCGCGATTTCTTCGATTCCTTGTTCAGCCTGACCGCCAGCGAAGGCAGCCAGGAGTTCGGCCTCTATTCCGAAGACGAAGACCTGCGCGACGACAGCCTGCTGCACGCCCTGCAGAACGACATCCTGCGCCTGCGCACCCGGCAGCCCGAGGAGCGCATCAGCCTGGCCGAGGACGACCGTTCGCTGGAAGTGCATATCGCCCATTCGCCGCTGCGCGAGGTGGAGATTCTGCATGACCAGCTGCTGGCGCGTTTCGCCGCCAACCCGGCGCTAACGCCTGATCAGGTGGTGGTGCTGACCCCCGATATCGAGCGCTACGCACCCTTTATCGAAGCCGTGTTCGCCCCCCGCGAGGGCAGCCCGCGGATTCCCTACAGCCTGGCCGACCGCAGCCTGCGCGCCGAGATGCCGCTGATCGAGGCCTTCCTCGAATTGCTGATGCTGGCGCAGAGCCGTTTCACCGCCGAAGAAGTCCTCGCCTGGCTGGAGCAGCCGGCCATTGCCCGCCGCGCCGGCATCGAAAGCGAAGACCTGCCGCTGCTGCGCGACTGGTTGCGCGAAGCCGGCGTGCGCTGGGGCCGTGACGGCAGTCAGCGGGCGCGTCTCGGCCTGCCGGACGAATCGGCTTTTACCTGGCGCCAGGGTCTGGACCGTCTGCTGCTGGGCTTTGCCGCGCCGCCGCAACTGGCTGGCGACCACGCGCCACTGCTCGGCGAACACTGGCCGCTGGATGCGCTTGAAGGCGCGCGCGGGCAGTTGCTGGGGCGGCTGGTGGAATTTGTCGAACGTCTCGGGACACTGGCAGATCAACTGGCTCGGCCGCGTCCGTTGTCCGAGTGGGCCGATGACCTGCAAATCCTGATCGACACCCTGTGCGACGAGCGCGAAGCCGGCGACACGCTGCTCTTGTTGTCCCAGGCCTGCGCGGCGTTGCGCGATCAGGCCCAGGCTGCAGACCTGACGCGACCCATCGAACTGGAACTGGTGCACCAGCAGCTCAGCGCCGCCCTGCAGCAGGGCGGCGGCGCCTCGGGCTTTCTCACCGGTGCGGTGACCTTCTGCACCATGGTGCCGATGCGCAGCCTGCCGTTCCGCGTGGTCTGCCTGCTGGGCCTGGACGACGGCGCGTTTCCGCGACGTACACCGCCGTCGGGTTTCGACCTGATCGGTCGCCATCCGCGGCGCGGGGATCGTGCACGACGTCTCGACGACCGCTATCTGCTGCTGGAAACCCTGCTCTCTGCGCGAGAGGCGCTGTACCTGTCCTATGTCGGCCGCGACCCGCGTGACAACGCGGTGTTGCCGCCTTCCGTGTTGCTCAGCGAAGTGCTCGAAGCGGTCGATATGACCGCGGTGTTGCCGCCTGCTGATCTGACATCCAAGAGCGCCAACGAGCCTGCGCCTAAGACGGCTAGCGGAAAGATCCTTGTCGCCCACCCATTACAGCCGTTTTCTCCACGCAATTTCGGCGATGCGCCCTGTGCGGGTTTTTCGCTGCCGTGGTTCCGCGCCGCCCAGCGCCTGGCCGAGCCGCCGCAGACTCAGCCGCAACCCTTCGCCAGCCTGCTCGCCGAGCCAGACGAGGCCTGGCTGACCATCGAACCGTCGCAGCTGTTGCGGTGCTTTCGCCATCCGGCGCGTTTTCTGCTGGAGCAGCGCCTCGGTTTGCGCCTGGCCGACGATCAGGAATCGCTCGCCAGCGACGAGCCCTTCGATCTGGAGATGCCGGCCTGGAACGGCCTGCGGCGCCTGTCACTGCAGGCGATGGAGCACGGCTGGTGCGATGAAGACGAACGCCGCATGGCCTGTGCTGCCGGTTGGCTGCCCACCGGCGAACTGGGCCAGGCGCTGTGGGGCAAACTGCGCGGGCCGGTGCGTGCCTTCGCGCCGCGCCTGTTCGAACTGCGCCCGGACGCGGTGCCCGAGCCGCTGCCGGTCGATATCACCCTGGCCGGCGTGCGGGTGCACGGTTGGCTCGACGGCGTGACGCCGGCCGGATTGTTCGGCTGGAAGCTCGGCCGCCTCGGCGAGTGGGATCTGCCGCCGTTCTGGCTGCGCCATCTGCTGCTCAACCTGTCCGCCACGCCGGGTATCGAACGCAGCAGTTTGATGCTTTCGCCTGCAGGCGATTGGCAGCTGGGCCCGCTGGGGAACGCCACCGAGCTGCTCGAACCCTGGCTCGCCGCCTATCGCAGTGCCATCTGCGAGCCGCTGCCGCTACTGCCGCGTAGCAGCCATGCCTTCGTCAAGGGTTATCGCAAGCCAGCCCGAGGCAGCGAACCGCTCGACTGTGGCCGCAAGCGCGCCCGTGAAGCCTGGCTGGGGGCGGAGTTCAGTCCTATCGCTGCCGAGGCTGAAGACCCTTGGAACGCCTTGGCCTTCCGCGACGGTGATCCGCTGAATGAGCGCTTCGAAACCCTGGCCCAACAGCTGATAGGTCCCGCGCTGGATGCCTTGGCCGATGAGGAGGAAGACCAATGAAACTCGACCTGCTCGATTCCCGCTTCGATGGCCGCTCGCTGATCGAGGCCAGCGCCGGCACCGGAAAAACCTGGACGCTGACGGCGCTTTACGCCCGTTTGCTGCTGGAGCGACAGTTGTCGGTGGGGCAGATCCTCGTGGTCACCTACACGACTGCAGCCACGGCCGAACTGCGCGAGCGCATCCGTGCGCGGCTGGCCGATCTGCTGGCGGTCTATGAAGGCACGCCGAGCAGCGACGATTTCCTCAACCGCTTGCACGCGCGCTACCCGGATGAAGCTTCGCGCCGCCGCCTGTTGCTGGCCGTGCATGGTTTCGACGAAGCGGCGATCTTCACCATTCACGGCTTCTGCCAGCGCGCGCTGCAGGATGCGGCCTTCGAGGCCGGTGGCGATTTCGACAGCGAGCTGACCGCCGATGACCGCGAGATTATTGACGCGCTGCTCGCCGACGCCTGGCGCAGCGAGCTGGCCGACGCCGATCCAGCCTGGGCGCGCTTCCTGGCGAAGAGCCGAATCACACCCGTCTGGCTGCGCCAGCGGCTGCGCAGTCACCTGGGCAAGCCCTATCTGCGCGTCGAGCCGCAGGGGGCGCCCGTTGCCGCCGACCTGCGCGCGGTAGAATCTGCCTGGCAGCGCGCTGCCGAGTTGTGGAAGCGAGCTGGCAGCGCTTGGGTCTCTGAGCTGCTGGCCCATGGCGGGCTCAGCCAGAGCACCCACAAGAACATCAAGTTCGCCCCCTGGCAGGTGGAACTGGACGCCTATTTTTCCGACCCGGCAGTGATGTTCGACCTGCCCGACGGCGCGGCCAAATTCGGCGTTCGAGCTTTGAACAAGGCCTGTAAGAAGGGCTATGACGCGCCGGTCTGTGAGCTGGCCCATGCACTGGATGAACTGGCCGATCAGGTCGCCGAAGCGCTGCCGGCCGGCAAGCAACGGCTGATCGCCCTGCAGGTCGCACTGCTCGAACGGCTCAACCGCGAATTGCCGGAGCGCAAGGCGGCGCAGCGGCTGTTGGCCTTCGACGATCTGCTCAACCGGCTGGATCAGGCGCTGCAAGGGCCTGTCGGCAAAGACTTGGCGGCTTCGTTGCGTGCCACCTATCCGCTGGCGTTGATCGACGAGTTTCAGGACACCGACCCGATCCAGTACGCCATCTTCAACCGCGTTTATGCAGAGTCCAGCGAGGCGTCGCTGTGTTTTGTCGGCGATCCCAAGCAGGCGATCTACGCCTTCCGCGGTGCGGATCTGGCGACCTATATGACTGCCAAGCAGCAGGCCGATCGCGAGCCCTTCAACCTGCCGACCAATTACCGCTCGACGCCGGAGCTGATCGCCGCGTTGAACCAGCTGTTCGATCATCCGCAGCCGTTTGCCCAATCTGATCTGCGCTATCCAGCTGTAGGTGCGGCCGACAAGCCGCGTGCGGGCTTGCGGCTGGTGGAGGAGGACGAGGCGGCGCCGCTGTCGCTTGTCTGGCTCGGCGACGATTCGCTGGGCAAGGGTGAGGCTGGGCAATTGGCGGCGAGCGACACCGCACGGCGTATTGCCCTGCATCTGGCAGGCGCTGCAGAGGGCCGTGCTGGTTTCGACAAGGACGGCGAGTTCACACCGCTCAAGGGTGGCGATATCGCCGTGCTGGTGGCCAACCACCGGCAGGCAGGGATGATCGCTGATGAACTGGCCGCACGCGGTGTGCCCAGCGTGCGCCGTGGGCGCGACAGCGTCTGGCGCAGCGAGGAGGCCGGCGAGCTGGCCGCGGTGCTGGCCGCCTACGCTGAACCCGGTCGCGAAGGCTTGCTGCGCTATGCCCTGGCCACGCGCCTGCTGGGCCGCAGCGCTGCCGATCTGGCCCGTTGTCAGGATGATCAGCAACAGTGGGACGCTGAACGCGAAGCCTCCGAGCGCTATCACCAGCTCTGGCAGCAGCAGGGTTTTATGCGCGTGTTTCGTGCCTGGCTCGATGAACAGGCGGTGGCCGAGCGGCTGCTGGCGCGGGTCGATGGCGAGCGCCGACTGACCAATCTCTTGCACCTGGGCGAACTGTTGCAGGCCGAAAGCCTGCTGCGCCCGGGGCTGGAGCCGCTGCTCGCCTGGTTCAATGCCCAACGCGGCAGCGAAGGCGCTGGGGAGGAAGCCCTGCTGCGCCTGGAAAGCGATGCCGAGCGGGTGCAGATCGTCACCATCCACACCAGCAAGGGTTTGGAATACCCACTGGTGTTCTGCCCCTTTCTCTGGGACGGCAAGCTGCTCGGCAAGAACCGCGACAGCGCCCGCTGCCACGACGCCGAAGGCCAGCCGCTGCTGGATCTGGGCAGCGGCGAACTGCAGGACAATCTGGAACGTGCCCGCCAGGAGGTCTTTGCCGAGCAGCTGCGTCTGGCCTACGTCGCCCTGACCCGCGCCCGTGATCGGCTCTGGCTGCACTGGGGGCCGGTCAATCTGTGCAAGCCGAAGAAAGATGGCAGTCTGGCTGACGAAGGCCTGCACACCAGTGCCCTGGCCTGGCTGCTACACGGCCGTGAATTGCCTGGCGAGCACCCTTTGACCGAGCTGGGCAATCATCTGGCGGACCTCAACGGCGGCAGCCTGCGCCTGGCCATCGAGCGACTGATCGAAGAAAGCAGCGGCCATATGGCCTGCCTGCCGCTGGAGGTGCGTGAAGCCAGTGCCCAAGGGCCCGGTCGTGCGGCAGCGCCCCAGCAGCTATCGCAGCTCACTCGCAGCCTGCACAGCGCCTGGCGGATCGGTAGCTTTTCCGGCCTTGCGGCCGGCATGCATATGGAAGCGCCCGACCGCGACGCCCTGGCCATCCCCGATGCCGGCGAGCCGGGCAGCGGCTTCTTCGCGTTTCCCCGTGGTGCACGTGCCGGTACCTGCCTTCACGCCATTCTCGAAGACTGGGCGCGTGGCAAAGGCGAACTGGATGAGCTGGTCGAGCCGGGGTTGCAGGCTTACGGCCTGCCGCTGGAGTGGAAGGAGATTGCCACCGGGCATCTTCAAAAAGTGCTGGAAACCGATCTGGACGGCGCCGGGCTGTCCCTCGCCGCATTGCAGTCGTCCCGTCGTCTGCCCGAGCTGGGTTTTACCTTTCCGGTGCGGGAGCTAGACGTGGCGCGGCTGCGCAGTCTGCTGGTCGATCCAGCCAACGGCCTCGCCGAACCGCTGCGCGAAGCGGCGGCTCGACTGGAATTCGACAGCCTCAAGGGCTTTCTCAAGGGCTTCATCGACCTGACCTTTGAGCACGACGGCCGTTGGTACATCGCCGACTACAAATCCAACTGGCTCGGGCCGGATGTCAGCTATTACGGCGGCGAGCGGCTGCTGCAGGCGCTGGCCGGCGAGCACTATTACCTGCAATACCTGATCTACCTAGTGGCGCTGCGCCGCTTCCTACGCCAACGCCTGGCCGATTTCAGCGACGAACAGCTCGGCGGCGCTTTTTACCTTTTCCTGCGCGGCATGCCCGAAGCCGGCGTCTATTTTGCGCGCCCGGACGATGCGCTGCTCGATGCGTTGGATCGATTATTTGAGGAGGGCAAGTGATGCAAGCAGCCTTTGTAGGAGCGAGCTTGCTCGCGAACCGCGGCGTCCAGGAGAGCTTCGCCAGCAAGCTGGCTCCTACGGTCGGGGTCTGTGCCATCCAAAGACGCGGCGGCTCCGAGCGGCCTGTCCACGAACCTCCCAGCGAGAGTGCACTCGCTTTTGTAGGAGCGAGCTTGCTCGCGAACCGCGGCGTCCAGGAGAGCTTCGCCAGCAAGCTGGCTCCTACGGTCGGGGTCTGTGCCATCCAAAGACGCGGCGGCTCCGGGCGGCCTGTCCACGAACCTCCCAGCGAGAGTGCACTCGCTTTTGTAGGAGCGAGCTTGCTCGCGAACCGCAGCGCCGAAAACAGCTTCGCCAGCAAGCTGGCTCCTACGGTCGAGTGTCCTATTGGATCGAGGCTGCGCCGATGATGAGCCTGTTCGAACTTCCCCTCGGCCCGCTGGAACGCGCTTTCGTCGCGAGCCTTCAACGTCTCGAACCTGAGGCGTCTGAGGCAGTGCTGCTCGCCGCCGCGCTGTGCTGTGAAGCCCTGGCGTCCGGGGACGTCTGCCTGCCGCTTCAGCGGTTCGCTGGCAAGCGGCCCTGGTCTGAAGTCGACCTCAGCCTGCCGCCGCTCGTAACCTGGCGCGCGCAGCTGAAGGCGTCGCCCCTGATCGGCGCACCGGGCGATTATGCGCCCCTGATCCTCATGGGGGATCGGCTCTATCTGGCCCGTTATCAGGCATACGAACAGCAACTGGCCGAACAACTGCTGGGCCGCGCAGCGGACGCGCCAGAGGTGGATGAAGCTCGACTGAGCGACAGCCTGGCGCGCTTGTTTGCGTTCAATCAGCAAAGCCCCGATTGGCAGCGCCTCGCCGCGGCTCAAGCGGTACGCCGGCGCCTCGCGGTGATCTCCGGCGGCCCCGGCACCGGAAAGACCACCACTGTGGTGCGACTGCTGGCGGCATTACTGGAGCAGCCCGGTGGCGAACGCCTGGCTATCGGCCTTGCCGCCCCCACCGGCAAAGCGGCGGCGCGCATGGCCGAAGCGATCCGCAACGCCAAAGCCGATCTGCCGGTCAGTGATGCGGTGAAGGAGGCGCTGCCGGACGAGGCGCGCACACTGCACCGCCTGCTCGGCAGCCGCGGCGACAGCCCGAAGGTGCGCCATGATGCGTCCAACCCGCTGGCGCTGGATGTGTTGGTGGTGGACGAGGCATCGATGGTCGATCTGGCGTTGATGGCCAAGCTGGTCGCTGCGCTGCCGCAAAAGGCGCGCCTGATCCTGCTCGGCGACAAGGACCAGCTGGCCGCTGTGGAAGCCGGCGCGGTGTTCGCCGAGCTGTGTGAAGGACGTGGTTTCGATAGCCAGGCCGCGGCTGATCTGCAACGTACTACCGGGCAGGCCGTAGCGGTCGAGACGCCGCGCTCGCGCCTCGGCGATGCGGTTGTACTGCTCACCCACAGCCACCGCTTCGCCGGCGACAGCGGTATCGGCGAGCTGGCGCGGCGAATCAATAGCGGCGATGCCAAGGGCACGGTCGCGCTGCTGCAGGAAGGGCGCGCGGACCTCGCCTGGAGCGCAACGCCCAGTCCCGCCGCACTGATCGAACGACTGGAGCAGGGCTATTCGCCCTATCTGCAGGCCGCACGCCAGGCCGATCCATCCGCCGCGTTCGAGGCCTTCAATGGTTTCCGCGCGCTGACCGCCCAGCGCGAAGGCGCCTTTGGCGTCACCGGCATCAACGAGGCATTGGAAGCCCGCTTCAAGCGCCGCCTCGGTGTGCCCGCCCGCGAACGCTGGTATCCCGGCCGCGCGGTGATGGTCCGGCAGAACGATTACGCGCTGGGCCTGTTCAACGGCGATATCGGTCTGTGTCTGAAAACCGAGCAGGGTCTGCGGGTGTTTTTCGAAGGTGACGAGGGCTATCGCGGCTTTGCCCCAGCGCGCCTGCCGAGCCATGACAGCGCCTTTGCCATGACGGTGCACAAAAGTCAGGGCTCGGAATTCGCCGAAGTGCTGCTGGCGCTGCCGGAACAACCCAGCCCGCTGCTGACGCGCTCGCTGTTCTATACCGGTATCACCCGCGCCAAGCGCAAGGTAGAGATCTGGGCGCTGCCGGCGCGGCTGGCCGAGGCGGTGATTACCCGCGCCGAGCGTGCCGCTGGGCTCGCCGAGCGCTTGGCGTCTAGCGACGCAACGGGCAGAGCCGAAGCGGCTTCCGTGGCCAAGCCGTCGCCGATCAGCGAACCGGTGGCCGATCAGCTCAGCCTGTTCTGATACGTGCGCGGCCGCTCGAAGCCGGCCTGTTCGCGACGTTTCTCAGCCGGTTTCGTGAAACGGTTGCGCGTATGCCTTGAGGGATTCTGTTCCGATGGGCATTCGCTGATAACTGACAACCGACAACTGGGGCCTGCGATGAAAAGTTTCTTTCTTATTGTATGGGCCGTGCTCAGTCTGACGGCCACCGGTTTCGTGGCGCGCGAGCTCTGGTTCGCCCCATCTTGGATCAACGCGTTAGCTTTGCTGTTGCCCACCTACTACAGCGTCTGCTTTTTCCAGCTGATTCGTGCAGCCTTTCGTCCCTGGGGGCTGCTAGGGCCACGGCGGCGTAGCGGGTTCTGGGTGTGCCTGTTGCTGCTGCCATTGTCTCTCTGGCCACTTCGGTCGGCTTACGAGATCTGGCAGGCGGGGGCCTATCGGCTCAGGGATAATGGCGAGGTAGCCAGCCTGATGATCGTTCGCCCGCTGCTCGCATGGCTGCAGGAGCTGGTCGGCTACCTGGGCCCGATGCTGGTGTTGGTTGCTGCCGGGGTGGGCATGGCACTGCTGCTGTTGCGCCTGTCGCGCGGCCAGGTTGTTCGCTAGCGGCGTACGCTTCGCTGATCGCGATGCTTACTTTCAGTAATGGCGTAGGCTGCGCTCCATTCGTTTACAAGGACGGCAAGGGTGTTGAGAGGGTTTTGGAACCGGACATTTCTGTTAAGCCTGACGGTCTGTTTCGGGGCGCATGCGGCGAAGCTGCAATTGGTGACTGGCGACGACTACGCCCCGCTCACGGGGCGAGCGCTGGCCGGGGGAGGGATGCTCACGACGGTGGTACAGGCGGCATTCGACCGCAGCGGAGCCGCGTCGTCGCTTGCCTGGCAGCCCTGGAAGCGCGGCTACATGATGACCCTGCGCGGCGAGTACGACGCGACATATCCCTATATCCGGGCCAAACAGCGCGAGCAGGCGTTTCTTTATTCGGCACCGCTGTACGTGTCCGAGCAGCACCTGTTCAGTCGCGCCACGGAGGCGGTCGAGGTCGATGAGCTTGCCGGTAGCAGCGGCAGACGGCTTTGCCTCCCACTGGGTTGGCAGCTGCCAGTCGCGGTCCAGTCGCTGGTTGATCAGGGGGTGCTGGTTCGCCATTCGCCGCGGGGTTTGAACGAATGCGCACTGTTGCTGTTGCTCGGTCGAGATGACTTCTTTCTGGCCGATCTTCAGCTGGGCCTCCATGCCCTGCAGTCAACCGGAGCGGCTCGGTCGCGGTTTCATGTTTCCGGCTCGGTGCTGAGCCGCCAGACGATGCATCTCATCGTCCCGCGCGGCCGGCCAGACGCCGCACAACTGATCGAAAGCTTTGACCGGGGGCTTCAAGCCCTGCGAGAGAGTGGCGACTATCAGCGGCTGACCGAGACGTTCACTGCCGACGAAGACCCCCGGCGGCGCCTCACCGCGACCGAGCAATGACAGCTGCGATGAGAAGTGCTCGGTAAGATGTCAGCGTTCGAGCAGCGTCAGCACCAACGGCAAGCTGGCCGCGGCGAGTAGCGTCTGCAGGGTGATGATGCCCGCCATCAGATGACTGTCACCGCCGAGCTGGCGGGTCAGCACGTAGGCGGTAGGCGCCGTGGGCAGGGCAAAGAACAGCACGATGATGGTTGTTTCCATTGTGGGCAGATGGAGCAGCCTGGCAACGGCATAAGCCAAGAGCGGAACCGCCAGGAGTCGCAGGGCACTGTTCCAGCCGAGCGCCGGGATTTCACCACCGAGTTCCTTCGGCTTCAGCGCGGCGCCGACGCAGAGCAAACCCAAGGGCAAACTGGCCGCGGCCAGCAGACTCAGCAGCCGGTCAGTTCCGCCAGGCAGGCCGAGCCCAGCCAGGTTCACCAGTGCGCCGGTGACGCAGGCGACGATCAAGGGGTTTTTCGCGATCGGCAGCAGCAGGCCGCGCGCGCTGACGCCGCGTTCAGCGGTCAGCGCCCAAACCGACATCACGTTTACCGTGGGTACCATCAGCGCCAGCATCAGCGCAGCCAGTGCCAGTCCTTCCTTACCAAACAGGCTGCCCACCGCAGCCAGTCCGAGATAGGTATTGAAACGCAGCCCGCCCTGAGCAAAGGCACCGAATCGGGCCGCTGGCCAGTTGCGTAAACGCTTGAACAGCAACAGCACCGCCCATACGATCCCCAATGCGAGCATGACTGCCCCGGCCAGGCGAGGCAGCGCGGGATTGTCGAGGGGGGCGGTGGCCAGGCTGCTGAACAGTAGCGCCGGGAACAGCACGAAGTAATTGATTCGCTCGGCGCCTGGCCAGAAGGCTTCGTTGGGGAAGCCGCGCAGGCGCAGAAAGTAGCCGGCAACGATCAGGGCAAACAAAGGCCATAGGGCGAGCAGAAGGCTGGTCACGCGATACATCCAACAGTGTAGGTGAGCCGATAGTGGAGTCTCCTGCGAGCGTCGGCAAGCGACGCGCGACGTGGATGGCGCAGCATCAACACGGATGTTGCGCGTTCATCGGGAAATCCGTAGCAATGATGTCTAAGTGATATCATTGCCAGCGCCTTGCCAAGAGCAACTCTGATGCAACCCCTAGAACAGCAGTCCGCCGAAGATTTCCGCGATACCCCGCATGGCAGGCAGCTGCTCGGAGGCTTTCGTGGTTTGCTGTTTGCGCCGGACCTGGAGCGTGAATTTCGTCGTTACCTGGGACGTCAGGCGCGCTTCGCACAGGTTCTGGGAGCCTGCCTCCTGCTGGTCGTGGTTGCCGGCTACTACTATGTCGAATGGCAGCTGTATGCCGAGTTGGACCCGCAGCTGTTTCGTGAACTGGCGCTGTTGCGCCTCGTGGAAGCGGCACCGGGCGTCGCGATTCTCGTGATGACGCTTTTTAACTGGCGAATCCGACTGGTTGCCAATCGGCTGTTTCCGTTGCTGCTGGTGCTGATCGGGATCGTCGCGGCGCGCATCGATATCTACTACGAAGTGTCCCAGGCAGAACTGGCGTTTCGCTACGGTGCCGGTCTGTTGATCGTCGGTTCGTTTTTCTTTCTCGGCATCACCTTCTGGCGCGCGCTGATCAGCGCAGCGTCGATCATCGTGGTCGATATCCTGATGGCGGCGCTCATTTTGTCATCCAGCGAGATGCAGGTGCACTGGATCGCGGTCAGCTATTACCTGTTGCTGTTGGCGATCGGAGCAATCAGCCGCTATATCCACGAGTATTCGCAGCGTGAGCAGTTCCTGGTGCGCCAGCTCCTCGGCTGGGTCGCGCAGCACGACTCGCTGACCGGCCTGGCCAACCGCCGTAGCTTCGATACAGCCTTGCGGCAGACGCTGTTGCAGGCCCGTCGGGACCGCCAACCGTTGGCGCTGATACTGCTGGATCTGGACAACTTCAAAGCTTACAACGACAGCTTGGGCCACCCCGCTGGCGATGCATTGATCCGCGATTTCGGCGACTTACTGGGCCGTTTCTCCCGGCGTCCGATGGACCTGGCGGCCCGGGTCGGGGGGGAAGAGTTCGCGTTGTTGCTGCTCAATTGCGATGAGAGCTCGGCGCAGGCCATCGCGGCGCAGCTTCTGTCTGAACTCGCTGAACGTGCGATCCCTCATCCGGCATCGGCCCAGAGCGCATGCGCCACAACGAGCATTGGCATTGCGATGTGGCAGCCAGGGCAGACCGCCGAACAACTCTATCAGGCCGCCGATTCGGCGTTGTACCAAGCCAAGCAGGCCGGGAAAAACCGCTACGTGGTGCGCTGATCGACTTTCAGCGGCGTGGCGTGACCGGGCGGGTGCGGCCGCTGCCGTCAATGGCCACAAAGACGAACACCGCCTCGGTGACCTTGCGCCATTCGCTGGACAGCGGGTCATCACTCCACACTTCCACCAGCATGCGGATCGAGCTACGGCCTACATCCAGCGTCTGGGTGTAGAACGAAAGCTGCGCACCGACTGCCACCGGCACCATGAAGGCCATGCGGTCGATGGACACTGTGGCTACACGGCCGGCGGCGACGCGGCTGGCCATGGCGGTGCCGGCCAGGTCCATCTGCGACACCAGCCAGCCACCGAAAATATCGCCGAAACCGTTGGTCTCACGCGGCAGGGCGGTCAGCTGCAGGGCCAGGTCGCCCTGCGGGATTGGATCTTCCTGTTCGTATTCGTTCATCGGTCGGACTCGCGGCGCGTTTGTTTTTCTTGCGCGAAAAGCCCGCAGCAGTGCGGGCGGGGGCGAGTATAGCGGCTGTAGATAGTGACAGCGACCGAGCAGGCCTAAAGTTCAGTATCGTCACCAGATTGTCATATTCAGTTCATAGAGTGTTCACACGGCCTGCAGACAATGGCCCCCGTTCCAAACACTGACACACCCCTGCTAGGAGCATGGAATGAAACTGAATCGTTTGATGGCGGCCTTGACCTTTGTTGCCGCTGGTGTAGGCGCTGCCAACGCAGTGGCCGCGGTTGATCCAGCACTGCCGACCTATGAGAAGACCTCCGGCGTATCCGGCAACCTGTCCAGCGTCGGTTCCGACTCCCTGGCCAACCTGATGACCCTCTGGGCTGAAGACTTCAAGCGTGCCTACCCGAACGTCAACATCCAGATTCAGGCCGCCGGCTCCTCCACTGCACCGCCTGCGCTGACCGAAGGCACGGCCAACCTCGGCCCGATGAGCCGTCCGATGAAGGACAACGAAATCCAGGCCTTCGAAGAGAAGTATGGCTACAAGCCGACTGCCGTGCCGGTCGCTATCGACGCCTTGGCCGTGTTCGTCCACAAGGACAACCCGATCAAGAGCCTGGACATCGAGCAGGTCGACGCGATCTTCTCCAGCACCCGCCTGTGCGGTGGCGAAAAAGACATCACCACCTGGGGTGACGTCGGCCTGACGGGCGAGTGGGCGAGCAAGCCGATCCAGCTGTTCGGTCGTAACTCGGTTTCCGGTACCTATGGCTACTTCAAGGAAGAAGCGCTGTGCAAGGGTGACTTCAAGCCTAATGTCAACGAGCAGCCGGGCTCCGCTTCGGTGGTGCAGTCGATCTCCAGCACCCTGAACGCCATCGGTTACTCAGGCATCGGCTACAAGACTTCTAGCGTCCGCGCTGTGCCCCTGTCCAAGGGTGGCGAAGCCTTTGAAGCCAACGAAGAGAACGCACTGGCTGGCAAGTTCCCGCTGGCACGCTTCTTCTACGTCTACGTCAACAAGGCGCCGAACAAGCCGCTGAGCCCGATCGACGCGGAGTTCCTCAAGCTTGTGCTGTCGAAGCAGGGCCAGGACGTCGTGGTCAAGGACGGCTACATCCCGCTGCCGAAGAAAGTGGTCGACAAGACCCTCAGCGACCTGGGTCTGCAGAACCACTAAACCCAGCAGCTTCAAGCCTGCGGCGATTGCTGCAAGGCTCGGGTCCGACGCCCGCCACGCCTCTCGCGCTGGCGGGCGTCGTCACGTCACCTCGCTGTAATTTTTCTGTCACACAGCTGCATTAAATTAGGCGCCCGACCGGCCATCAAGCCAGGAAACGACTCGCGCCAACGGCGTAGCAGTTTAAGCGGCCTGAGTGGCCAGGAACCTTCGCATGAACGATATCGAGACCATGAGCGCGAATTCCGATGTGCAACGGCTGGATTTCAATACCCCGGCCCTGCAACGCAAGCGCCGTATCCGCGCATTAAAAGACAAGCTGGCGCGCTGGTATGTCTCCATTGGCGGCCTCGCCGTGCTTGGCGCCATCACCCTGATTTTCTTCTATCTCGCCCAAGTGGTAGCGCCCATGTTTCAGGGCGCCGAACTGGAGGCGCGTGAAGTGCAGCAGCCGGCCTGGCTGGCCGATGCCGGCGAGCCGCTGTTGCTGGCCGTGGAAGAGCAGAACAAGGTGGCGATGCGCTTGGGCAGCGATGGCGCTGTGCGCTTCTTCAGCGTACCCACGGGCGAACTGCTGCGTACTGTAGAGCTGCCGCTGCCGGCTGGCAGTCAGATCGTCTCGGTCGGCCAGGACACACCGGGCAATCGTCGCCTGGTGCTGGGGCTGAGCAACGGCCAGGTGCTGGTTGCCGAGCACAACTACAAGGTCAGCTACCCGGAAGGCACTAAGACCATCACGCCGCAGCTGGACTATCCCTTCGGTGAGGAGCCGCTGAACCTCGACCCGCAAGGGCGGCCCATCGAGCATGCCGGCATCAGTCTCAACGGCTCGACCCTGATGGTCGCAGGCGCGACGAATGGCGCTTTGCATGCCTTGAAGATCGCATCCACTGAAAACCTGATGACCGGTGAAACAACGCTTGAAGAGGAGCGCATGGATCTGCCGCAACTCTCCGAACCGATCAAGGCGCTGCGTATCGACCCGCGGCACATGTGGTTGTTCGCGGTGAGCGGTCGCGCCAGCGTCGACGTCTTCGATCTGCGTCGCAAGCAACTCAACGGTCGCTACAAGTTGTTAGGCGGCAAGGGCGAGATCACCACGGTGGCCTCGCTGCTGGGCGGCATCTCGTTGATGGTTGGCGACTCGACGGGCGGCATCGGTCAGTGGTTCATGGTGCGCAGCAATGATGGTCAGGCCGAACTGAAGAACGTGCGCAACTTCCAGCTGGCCGATCAACCGATCACACAGATCCTGCCCGAAGAACGCCGCAAGGGCTTCCTTGCCCTCGACAGCGCCGGCACTCTGGGCATCTTCCACAGCACGGCGCATCGCGAGCTGCTGACCGAGCAGGTCGCCGAGGGCGCTGCCGTCGCCGCCATGTCGCCTCGGGCCACGCGGCTGTTGGTTGAGTCGGGTGATCAGCTGCAGCGTTTCGTGATCGACAATCCGCATCCGGAGATCTCCTGGAGCGCGCTCTGGGGCAAGGTCTGGTACGAAAGTTACCCGGAACCGGACTACGTCTGGCAATCGACCTCCGCCACGGGTGACTTCGAACCTAAGCTGAGCCTCTCGCCGCTGGCATTCGGTACGCTCAAGGCGGCGTTCTACGCGATGCTGCTAGCCGCTCCGCTGGCGATTTGCGCCGCGCTGTACACGGCCTACTTCATGGCGCCGACGCTGCGCCGCAAGGTCAAGCCGGTGATCGAACTGATGGAGGCGCTGCCAACGGTCATCCTCGGCTTCTTTGCCGGCCTGTTCCTTGCGCCCTACCTGGAAAACCACCTGCCCGGCATTTTCAGCCTGCTGCTGCTGATGCCCGTGGGGATCCTGTTCGCCGGTTGGTTCTGGAGTCGGCTGCCGGAAAACATTC
>JAKUTK010000025.1 GCA_022448005.1 Pseudomonas sp. | reverse complement strand
TTTCTCTCACTCCTAACTCTTCCATTTTCACTCCTTGCTCTTGGCTCTTCGCTTGGCCCGCGGATGCGCCGCGTCATACACCTTGGCCAGATGCTGGAAATCCAGGTGCGTATAGAGCTGGGTGGTGGCGATGTCGGCATGGCCGAGCAGCTCCTGCACTGAGCGAAGGTCCTGGGAGGACTCCAGCATATGGCTGGCAAAGCTGTGCCGGAGCATATGCGGATGTAAGTGCTGACCCAGCTCCCGCACCCCCGCCTGGCGAACTCGCAACTGTACAGCGCGCGCGCCCAGACGGCGCCCCTGCTGACTGACGAACATGGCGCCATCGGCCGGATTGCTCAGGGCGCGCAGTGGCAGCCAGGCCTCAAGGGCTTCGCGCGCTTTGCGGCCGACGGGCAGCACCCGCGCCTTGTTGCCCTTGCCTTGAACCTGAATCAGCCCGTCGGGCAGGTCCAGCTGGTCGAGGTTGAGTCCGACCAGCTCGGCCAGGCGCAATCCTGATGAATAGAACAGCTCCAGCATCGCCTGGTCACGATGGCCGATGAAGTCGTCCTCGATACCGCCAGCGAGCAACTGCATGGCGCGGTCGGTGTCGAGCAGTCGCGGCAGGCGCCGTTCACCCTTGGGTGCGGAGATGCCGGCAGCCGGATCGTGGGCGCAGCGGCCCTCCTGATTGAGATAGCGATACAGCCCACGCATCGACGACAGCAACCGAGCGAGGCTGCGTCCGGATTGGCCCTGGCGATGCTGCTCGGCAATGAGCTGGCGTACATGCGGACTTTTTAGCTGCTGCCAGTCGGCCAGTCGCTGCTTGTCACAGAAGCTGACCACTTTGGCCAGGTCGCGACGATAGCCGTCGAGTGTGTGCGGCGACATCTGCCGCTCGCTGCGCAAGTGTTCGAAGTAGGCGTCGAGGTCGGTTTGCATGAGCGGCTTCCTAGGAGTGCCGGCTAGCTACGGGCTGCGCCTGGCGCTCAGGCTGTAGCCCGTCGTATCGGGAGGCTGGTCGCTCAGCGCACCGAGCGCAGCGGTGTGGAGTAGGACGGCAGCACGCGGGTCAGTACTTCGGCAATGTAGCCGAGGAACAAGGTGCCCAGTGAGCTCTTGTAGTGCTGCGGGTCTTCGCTGCCAATCGCGAGAATGCCCTGCTGCTGGTTCAGTGCGACCACCGCCGCCGAGCCGATGCTGCGGCTTTCCTGTTCGCCGAAGAGGTAAGCCAGTTCGTGCGGACGAAGCACGCCGCAGACAGTCTTGCCGCTGCCGAGCAGCCCGCCGATCGCTTGCTGGGCTTCAGCGCTGGTGACGCTGCGCCCCACCGGCAGCGGCGTTTCGCTGAACAGGATCAGGCTCACGAAAGGCACCTGGAACTCGTGACGCAGGCTTTCGTCCACCGCGCCGATGACCTCTTCCAGACTGTTCGCATCCAGCAGATCCAGCACCAGTCGACGCGTTTTGTCAAACAGCCGGTCGTTATCGCGCGCTACATCCATCAGGTGCGACAGGCGATGGCGCACCTCGATGTTGCGCTCACGCAGCAGCTTGACCTGCCGCTCGACCAGCGACACGGCTGTACCGGGCTGATGGGGAATACGCAGTTCGGGAATCAGCTCGTCGTGATCGACAAAGAACTCCGGATGAGCCCGCAGATAAGCCGCGACGGCTTCTGCGTCCGGCAGCTGTGGCTTGTCCTGGTTTTGCTTGGTCATAGGCGAACCTGTCCTTCGAATACGCGAACGGCGGGGCCGGTCATCATAACGGGCTGTCCAGCGCCTGCCCATTCAATGGACAGACGGCCGCCCGGCAGATCGAGCTGCACCGGGGAATCCATCCAGCCTTGCTGAATCGCAGCGACTGCCGCCGCGCAGGCGCCGGTACCGCAGGCTTGGGTTTCGCCTGCGCCGCGTTCCCAGACTCGCAGCTTGGCGTGCTGACGGTCGATCACTTGGATGAAGCCGGCGTTGACTCGCTGGGGAAAGCACGAATGGTGTTCGATCTTCGGCCCGAGGCCGTGCACCGGAGCGTTGTCGACGTCCTCCACACGCAGCACGGCATGGGGGTTGCCCATGGATACGGCGGCGATGTCCAGCTGCTGGCCATCGACGTCTAGCGGATAACTCAAGGCTTGTTGATCGGCCAGGAAAGGGATCTCCGCCGGGGTCAGGCGAGGCGGGCCCATGTCGACACTGATCTGCCCGTCCGGGCGGATGTTCAGCTCGATAATGCCGCCTTTGGTCTCGACGCGGATCTGCCGCTTCATGGTCAGACGCTTGTCCAGTACGAAACGGGCAAAGCAGCGCGCACCGTTACCGCATTGCTCCACCTCCGAACCATCGGAGTTGAAGATGCGATAACGGAAATCCACGTCGGGGTTGTGCGGTGGCTCGACCAGCAGCAGCTGATCGAAACCCACGCCGGTATGCCGATCACCCCATTGCTTGGCGTGCTTGGGCTGGATGTGCGCGTGCTGGCTGATCAGGTCGATGACCATGAAATCGTTGCCCAGGCCGTGCATCTTGGTAAAACGCAAAAGCATCGTCGTGGCCTCAGGCAGGCAGCAGGCTTTCGCCAGCGTATAGCTCCTGCACGCTTTCGCGGCGGCGCACTTCGTAGGCTTCGTCGCCATCCACCAGCACCTCGGCAGCACGGCCGCGGGTGTTGTAGTTCGAACTCATGACGAAACCATAGGCGCCCGCGGAACGAACGGCTAGCAGATCGCCCTCGGCGAGTACCAGCGGACGCTCCTTGGCAAGGAAGTCACCGGTCTCGCAGATCGGGCCGACGATGTCGTAGTGGCGCGCCTCGCCTTCACGTGGCTGCACCGGTACGACATCCATCCAGGCCTGATAAAGGGCAGGACGGATGAGGTCATTCATCGCCGCGTCGACGATGGCGAAGTCCTTGTGCTCGGTGTGCTTGAGGTATTCCACCTGGGTCAGCAACAGCCCAGCATTGGCCACGATCGATCGGCCGGGCTCGAATACCAGCGCCAGGGCGCGACCGTCGATACGCTTGCGCACGGCCTGGATGTAGTCGCCGGCCAGCGGTGGCTGCTCCTCGCGATAGCGCACGCCGAGGCCGCCGCCCAGATCCAGATGTTTGATGCGGATGCCACGCACGGCGAGGCGGTCGATCAGGGCCAGTAGCCGGTCGAGCGCATCGAGGAACGGTGGCAGCGTGGTGAGTTGCGAGCCGATGTGGCAATCGACGCCCACAACTTCCAGGTTGCTCAGCTCGTGAGCTCGGGCATAAACCTCCTCGGCGTCGGCGATGGCGATGCCGAACTTGTTTTCCTTGAGGCCGGTGGAAATGTAGGGATGGGTTCCGGCATCAACGTCCGGATTGACCCGCAGCGACACCGGCGCCACGACGCCCAGCTCGGCCGCCAACTGCTGCAGGCGCTCGAGCTCGTCGGTGGATTCGACATTGAAGCAATGCACACCGACTTGCAGCGCGCGACGCATGTCGTCACGGGTCTTGCCGACGCCTGAAAAGACGATGCGATCCGGCTGGCCACCGGCGGCCAGGACGCGCTCCAGCTCACCGATCGAGACGATGTCGAAGCCTGCACCCAGGCGGGCCAGGACGTTCAGCACGCCAAGGTTCGAGTTCGCCTTGACGGCAAAACAGACCAGATGCGGCATGCCGTCCAGCGCATCGGCATAGGCGCGGTATTGCGCTTCGATGTGCGCTCGGGAATAGACATAGGTCGGGGTGCCGAAGCGTTGCGCGAGAGCGGGCAGCGCCACGCCCTCCGCGAAGAGTTGACCGTCGCGGTACGAGAAGGCCTCCATGGAATGCCTCCTTACAGTTCGAATCGGTCTTTGGAACGTTCTTTGGCAGTAGCCTCGTCGTCCGGTAGGTAGAGCGGGCCTTTCTGGCCGCAGCCGGTAAGCGCGGAAGCGAGAACCGCCAGTGCGATGAGTGGAAGCAGCAGACGCTTCATTGGGGTGTAATCCTAGAAAAATCGATGGGCCGGAGTATACCCAGCACCTGTCGGATTGCCTATGTGGCCGCGCTCGCCGGTCCCACATCGGACGCCCGCCCGGACAGCCGCTCGCTAGACGCGGCGGTGGCCTGCTAAGCTCGCCCGCATCGTCGGTGGCCCCGATGCCGCCGTGCAACCCGTACCGAGGAAATGGATTCATGAGCCTGAGCGAAGCCCGCTTTCACGATCTTGTCGATGCTGCGCAGGAAGAAATCGAGGACGTGTTCGACCACAGCGGTATGGACGTCGATCTGGAGAATTCCGGTGGCGTGCTGACCGTGCGTTTCGAGAACGGCACCCAGTTGATCTTCAGTCGTCAGCCCCCGCTGCGCCAGCTGTGGGTGGCCGCGCGTTCCGGTGGATTCCATTTCGATTACGACGAGTCCAGCTCGCTGTGGATCTGTGATGCCAACGATGAGCGTCTCGGCGAACTCTTGTCCCGAGTTACCGAGCAGCAGGGTGGCGAGGCGCTTGAGTTCGAAGACCTGTGAGGGTGGCGCACAGCTGATCCAAGCCACGAATCAGGTGCCCTTGCTTATTTAATGAGCTGTGATAGGGTCGGTTACAGGTTAAATAACCCCGCCTTTGAGCGGGGTTTTGTTTTTTTGTCTGTTTACTTTTTCCAGGAGCATACCCGCCCCCATGACCAGCGCACCGCCCATCATCATCACTCAACCCGATCTCCAGCGACTCGAGCGCTTGCTCGACGGTCTGGCTGACTACGGTCCGGCCGCCGAGGCGCTCGAAGAGGAGTTGTCCCGCGCCCAGGTGGTCGAGCGCAGCGAGTTGCCCGCCGGCGTGGTGTCGATGAACTCCCGCGTTCATTGCCGCGATGAGGGTGTCGGCAAGGATTATCACCTGACGCTGGTGTTTCCGCAGGATGCCGGCAAGGAAGGAACCGTTTCGGTCCTGGCGCCGGTAGGCACAGCACTGTTGGGCATGACGGTGGGGCAGCACATCGATTGGCCGACGCCCAGCGGCAAGGTACTCAAGCTGACCCTGCTGGCTGTCGAATATCAGCCGGAAGCGGCGGGCGACGTCAATCTCTGAGAAGTTTGTGACCAAGCGCGTTCGCACAACGGTTCAGGGTGACTCCAGCGCCTGGTTGAGTGCTGCTTCCAGATGCGCTTTGTAGCGCAGGTGCTGAACCGTCTGGGCCCGGCCGTTACCGTGCAGGCCAGACATGTCGAGATCGGTGATGTAACAGGGGTAGCGCGCGGCGCCGCGTCGCTGCGCAAGAATGAAATGCGCAACGGCGGCGAACAGCTCGGCGCCATATTCCAGGCTCGAAAACTCCTGATGGTTACAGTACAGGGTCACCCGTGAGCGGCCTCGCTCGCTGTGTTCAACAATGGCCTGCACGTCATAGAAAGGATCGCCGACATTTTCTCGTGGTGAAGGTCTGCGCTCGATCTCCAATGCCAGGCGGCCTGTCGGTACCATGAGGCGGTAGAACAGGATGTCCATCGCTGCCAGCCGGCTTTCCTCGAACGGCAGCTGGGTGTTGCGGCGGTAACTCACCGATTGCAGAAAGCGCAGCAAGGGCGTTAGCAGCCTCTGCTCGTCTCGATAGGGTTGCTGCTGCCGCCAGAGCGCGTTGAATTCATCGAGCACGGTGATCTCCGCCTGGCTCCCCTGAACACGGTAGAAGACCTGAATGCAGTGCGCTCTGGCCTGACCAAGGATCAGGGGCAGGTCGGTTCCTTCGAGTGCGTGTCGTTCCACGCGAATGGGTCGGACGCTGTGGTGAGCCTCGCCAAGATGTTCCAGCAGGGCAGGCATGTCACTCAACGTGGTATGCCGGATATTCCCGCTCACCAGATCGAGCAGATGGTAGTGCTGGCGGACCTGCAGCAGATAACGGCTTTCTCCCGGCTCGTCCAACAGTGTCTGGGCGTCGGTGAAGACAGTGTTGATACGCCGCGCGAGAGCTATGCCGGCGTTTCGACTGAAGCAGCGTATCTGCAGGTCCGGCCGCTCGCCACGAACGGGTAGTTCCTGCAAGAAGTCACGCAGGCAGTCCGGCAACGGGGATGTGCCTTCATAGCGCGTCGCGATCAGTTCGCTCCAGCTGTTCAGCGTCAGTTGATCGATGCTGAGTACCAGGTTGTCCCGCGTAACGGCATGTCGCAGCGATTCGGTTAACTCGTCGAACGACAGGGGTTGCTGAGGATTCAATGGATCAAGCCCGACGTTTATTAGCAGCAGGACCTTCACCGGACTGGCCGCGATCAGCAGCGCTTCGTCAGCGACCCCCGCGGTCGGCATCGGGAATGCCTGGCGGATATCGGTTAGCAGCGCGAACAGCTCGGATTCAGTCAGGCCGCTGTCACCGGGGTGCAAGGCGACATGCGTGGCCGTATCGATAATGCCGTTTCTATGGCACCAGGCCAGCAGCGGAACCAGCTCGCGGGAGCGCTTCAGCGGGGAAAAGTTACTGAGCTGTTGGCCATTCAGGTTGCCCTCGTAGAGTGCCCAGTACACGTCATCTGCAGCGTCATAGCCCTGCATGAGGGTCAGGCTATGCTCGGCAAGGTCGGGCGCGATGCCCAGGTTAATGGCCTCGACCTTGCCCGCCTTGCGTTCGATCGCAGCATGCAGGCGCCTGCCAAGTACGCCGAAATCCCGCCCGTTGATACTGCTGGTGATCTGCAGGCGTCGCGCAAACTCACTGAGGAATCGGTAGCCGTAGGTCAGTTCGTTGACCAACGCTCGACGTTCCTCGACAACCCGCCGCACTTTCCACTGGCTTCGCGCGTCGAGTTGAGCAAATCGGCGATGATCCCATTGCCACTCCGCCGCCAGTCGCTCGATCAAGCGCCTTTTCCAGCTTTTGCTGCGGCCGCTGGGCGGCTGACTGAGGGGCTTGTTGACCTTCAGGTAAAGACATCGACGCAGCAACGCCAGGCGTTCCTGATCGCCTCGGCTGGCGAGGTAATGCTCGATTCTGCGGTAGGCGACGATGTAGGGGTCGAGGTCGTCCAGGTCGAGTCGGTTGGCATACACCGCCTGTTTGAAATCGAGGCTCAGACAGCGCACCTGCGGGTGTTCGCTGGCGTAGACCTCAACCAGCAGCAGCTTGAACAGCGATTTGTAGGGCGACTCGATGGCCTTGTACAGCTGCCAGAGGCCCGCGCCGAGGTACTCGCCAGGCGGGATGCTGGCGAGACTGCCAAGATCCAATACTTCGTCGCTGCGCACGAAACGCTTGTCTAGCAGGGTGCGCACGTAGTCATGGTAGCGATGCTCTTCGTAATCAGGCACGAGCCACCAGATGGGGGTGCGCCCACCCAGCCAGATCGCGGTCCGGTAGAACTCGTCGAGCAGCAGATAATGCTGAGTGGTTCCGCAATCATCGGAGGTCAGCTTGGCTTCGCGCTCGCCCTGAGCGAAGCGCAGCGGGTCGACCAGAAAGAAATGTGCCTCGCTGCCTTGCGTTGCCGCCCAGCCCTGCAGGAGTTCGCACTTAAGTTGCAGTTCGCTGAGTTGCTGCCCGGAGAGATGGGGGGCATGGCAAACCCAGACATCCAGATCGCTTTGGTCGTCCTGAGCGACAGTGCCAAGACTGCCCATCAGAAACAGGCCGAGAATGGGTTGCGGCTGCTTACCGCGCAGAGGCTTGTAGCTGAACGAGCGGCTCAAGCGTTGGGCTTCGGCCAATGTTTCGGCGTCAGGCTCGAAGCCCGCCAGTCCGGCTGGTGTGAGACTTGAAACGTAACCCGGCAGCATCGGATGGTTTACATGGAATAGCAGCGGCAACAGCGTGAGCACAGCCTGTTGGCGGGACGACATGGCCAGGCGGGTGCGTTCCAGGCGCGCGGTGTTCAACGAAAGAAAGCGAGCACGAAGCGCGGTAAGCACCTTGCGATCGATGCCCTCTTCTAGGATTGGACGAATTTCCTGGGTGCGCGTCATGAGGTTATTCGTTCAGGCAAACGATGTTGTCCGACATGTTGATCGAAGCGAAAGGCGAAAACTAGCACGGGGCAGTGAAAGCTGCAGGTGTAAGCGGCTGGTATAGCCGAGCGCGCCCATGCGGTGTTCAGACCGGTAAACGGCGCGCTCAGCTAGTATTTAGATGTCTTTTGCTTAAGCCGGAACGGTCGCGGAGAGAATCGTCAGCAACACTTGGGCGTGCTCTGCGGCATCACGCCCAAGGCTCGTTAGGTAGCCGCCGTCGGGCAGGGTTGTCAGGCCTTTGCTGTGCAGGCGCTCGGCCGCGGCGATGGCTGTGTTGCCGGCGTCGTGATGAACTTTGAGGCCCTCGAGCGAGTTGTCGAGGTTGAACAGGCAAAGAATTTCCAGCTCGGCTACTACTTCTGGGGTGTAAGACATGTCTGCTCCTCGGATGATGGGCTTTGGCCCTGTTTGCGAAGTGTAGATGCTGCGCGCGCGCCTGCCTCTGTCTAAGACTATTCGGCTAGGTCGGGTAGGTTGCGCAGCTGCGTTTCGTACCCTTCGATGTCGAACGGGCGGTCTTGCTCGAGCATCTGCCGGATCTCCCTGGCGAGCACGAGCGCCATCAGCTTGAGGATCTCGTCGCGCTCGTAGCCGACAAGGGTCAGTTTGTTCAGCGTAGCCTGGGTGGCGGCAGGTTCGCCGGCCTCAAGCTGATTTTCGATTGCCTGGATCAGGGTTTCCTCGGCAAAGGTTTCATCATCATCGGACGTGGCATCGTTCATGTCGCAACTCTCGTCAGGGAAGTTCTCGATAGCGTGTTGAGGTGACTACCGGCAAGCTGGCTTCAGGCGGAAATGGCCGGCTGAACGCTTCGCTTGGGTCGGTTTCTACTCTTACTATGACTTATCGAGAACACGACTACAGCAATGATCATCTTTCACTGTCTTGAAAACGGCGCGCTGGTGCGGCGCGTTGCCGAAAATCTGCAGACGCTCCCTGACAATATGCTGTGGGCCGATCTGCTGTCGCCTGATTCGCAGGAAGAGCGTTTTATCGAAACGTCCCTGGGCCTGGATATTCCGACCCGGGAAGAGCTCGCTGAGATCGAGGATTCTTCGCGCTTCTACGATGAAGACGGCGCCATCTTCATGACCACGACGGTGGTGATGGGAATTGCTGACCGGCGCCCGGAAAATGCTCAGGTGACCTTTGTCCTGACCAAGCGCTGCCTAGTAACGGTTCGCTATACCGAGCTCAGTGCGTTTCGGCAGTTCGAGGCAAAGAGTTCCCGGCAGCCGTCGACCTATTCCTCCAGTCATCAGATCTTTCTCGCCCTGGCGGACGCTGTGGTCGATCGCATTGCCGACGTCCTGGAAAGCGTTCAGGTCGAGCTGCAGACCTTGTCGAAGTGCATTTTCGATGAACGTAAGGAACAGCGAACGGACCTGCAGCAGATCATCCAGCAGCTCGGGCAAAATCGCTCGCTTCTGTCGCAGTTGGGCGAAAGCCTGTTCAGCTCAACCCGCCTGTTGGCGTTCTATCGCCTGCACGCCAATGAGCCCAGACAGGGCGTGGCCAAGGGGCTGCTGAAGGCGCTGGAGCGCGACGTGCGTTCGCTGGGGGAGCATCAGGCACGGCTGTTGGGGGATATCGCATTCCTGCTCGACGCCACGCTGGGGCTGATCAATATTGAGCAGAACGCCATCATCAAGGTGTTCTCCATCGCGGCTGTCTTGTTCCTGCCGCCAACACTGGTGGGCACGGTGTACGGCATGAACTTCGATCACATGCCTGAGCTTGACTGGCCGTTCGGCTATCCGATGGCGCTCGCGATGATGATCGTGTCGGCGATCATTCCCTATGCCTGGTTCAAGTTTCGTGACTGGCTTTGATCAGCCGAAGAAGTAGAGCACGATGCAGAACGCGCCCAGCAATGCCCAGACGCTGCCGAAGATGATCGGTGTCCTTAGCGAAAAAAGCAGGGTGCGCTTGTAGCGTTGGCCACCCGGGGGACTGTTCCCTTCGCCAAACAAGGCCGAGTCATGGTTGGGTAGCAGTCCGACATTGCCTTCGGTTTGCAGCAGGTCGGCCTGCTTGTGGTGCCAGCGCTCTATGACGTCGAAACTGGCGCGGATACCGGGAATCGCATGCAGCGAAGTGAGCAGCCCAAGCAGCGCCAGGACGCTCGGCACCACCAGACGGAACAGGCTTCCCCAGTCGGGATTAGTGTTGGCCATGGACGAGGCGAAGGCGATCATCAGAAACGACTGCGAAGACAGGTAGCCGCTGGTGCGGCTGGCCAGCAGCGTCGACTCGAAGTGGATTTCCGAGCGATAGAAGTTCAGGCGCTCCTTAGGTGAGTCGAATACTTCGGCACCTTGGGTGTCCTGATTGAGCAGCAACGTTTTAAGGTCGGGCATTAGGGGGAGCAATCTCGGGCGTCAACGCGTTTGGCGCCATCCGCCCGGTCGAGTTCCCGCTCGTGTCAATCTCAGGCCTGCTCCGCCAACGCCTGTAGCGCTTCACCGGTCAGGCGATAGGTGGTCCATTCATCCTGGGGGCGCGCACCCAGTGATTCGTAAAACTGGATGGCCGGTTCGTTCCAGTCCAGCACAGACCATTCGAAGCGCCCGCAACCTCGTGACACCGCCAGGCGCGCCATGTGTTTGAGCAGCGCCTTGCCTGCGCCGGTGCCTCGGGCCTCGGGAGTGACGTACAGGTCTTCAAGATAGAGGCCGTTGCGGCCGAGCCAGGTCGAATAATTGAAGAAATACACCGCATAGCCGATCGGCTGGCCGTCGCGCTCGCAGATCAGCGCGCTGGCGCTGGCATCTTCGGCGAACAGGCTGGACTCGATGCCAGCGACATCGGTTTTCACTTCATGCTCGGCGCGTTCATAGATTGCCAGCTCGGTGACGAAGCGCAGGATCAGCGCGGCGTCATCGCGACTGGCGGGGCGGATGGTCAGGGACATGGGAATCTCCTTCCTGTAGGAGCGAGCTTGCTCGCGAATGGACTTCGGAGCGGCCCTCTCGCGAGCGAGCTCGCTCCTACAACGGCGGTTAGCGCTGGGCCAGCAACTCGCGACCGCGCTGAACGGCGGCGCGGACCTGCGCGGGTGCTGTGCCGCCGATGTGGTCGCGAGCATTCACCGAGCCTTCCAGGGTCAGCACGGCAAAGACGTCATCGGTGATCTGGTCGCTGAACTGGCGCAGCTCCTCTAGGCTCATTTCGGCCAGGTCCTTGCCGGTCTGCACACCGTATTTCACCGCGTGGCCGACAATTTCGTGGCAGTCGCGGAACGGCAGGCCTTTGCGTACCAGGTAGTCGGCAAGATCCGTTGCGGTGGAGAAGCCGCGCAGCGCCGCTTCGCGCATGACTTCGCGCTTGGGCTTGATCGCCGGGACCATGTCGGCAAAGGCGCGCAGCGAGTCGCGCAGGGTGTCGGCGGCGTCGAACAGCGGCTCCTTGTCTTCCTGGTTGTCCTTGTTGTATGCCAGCGGCTGGCCTTTCATCAGCACCAGCAGGCCGGCAAGCGCGCCGAACACACGGCCGGTCTTGCCGCGTACCAGTTCCGGTACGTCCGGGTTCTTCTTCTGCGGCATGATCGAGCTGCCAGTGCAGAAGCGGTCGGGCAGGTCGATGAACTGGAACTGCGCGCTGGTCCAGAGCACCAGCTCTTCGGAGAAGCGCGACAGGTGCATCATCGCCACCGAGGCAGCAGCACAGAATTCGATGGCGAAGTCTCGATCCGAGACGCCGTCCAGCGAGTTGCCGGAGATGGCTTCGAAACCCAGCAGCTCGCAGGTGATTTCGCGCTGGATCGGGTAGGTGGTGCCCGCCAGCGCGGCCGAGCCCAGCGGCATGCGGTTGGTGCGCTTGCGGCAATCGACCAGGCGCTCGTAGTCGCGGCTGAGCATCTCGAACCAGGCCAGCAAGTGATGACCGAAGGTGACCGGCTGAGCGGTCTGCAAGTGGGTGAAGCCGGGCATGATGGTGTCCGCTTCTGCTTCGGCCAGGCCCAGCAGGCCCTGCTGCAGACGAGTGATTTCGCCGAGGATGAGGTCGATTTCATCGCGCAGCCAGAGGCGAATGTCGGTGGCCACCTGGTCATTGCGCGAGCGGCCGGTGTGCAGCTTCTTGCCGGTGACGCCGATGCGGTCGGTCAGCCGGGCTTCGATATTCATGTGCACGTCTTCCAGATCGACGCGCCAATCGAAGCTGCCGGCCTCGATCTCGCCCTGAATGTCCTTCAGGTTGGCGATGATCTGGTCACGCTCGTCTGCAGTCAGTACCCCAGCCTTTTCCAGCATGGTGGCGTGGGCGATCGAACCCATGATGTCGTGCCGATAGAGACGCTTGTCGAACTCGACGGAGGCGGTAAATCGGGCGACGAAGGCGTCGACGGGCTCGCTGAAACGGCCGCCCCAGGACTGGTTGGTCTTGTCGGTGCTCATGAATGCGCTCGCTGAATCAGATGGGCAAGTTGAAGGGCCCGAATGATAACAGGGTTAGCCATGGCTTCTGCGATTGCCCCCCAGCGAGCGGCTTTATCAAGCCCTGAACTGCCCGAGGCTGGCTTCGAGCCTTTGCGCGAGCACACCCAGTTCCTTGCCGCTGGCTGCGGTCGCAGTCACCGCATCGGCGGAGCGTTCGGCTTCGTTCAGAATGACCTCGACCCGCTGGCGAACCGCTGTTGCAGCGCCGGCTTGCTGCTCTGCGCCTTTGGTTGTCTCCCTTACCACCTGATGCACCTGCTCGACGGCAGTCTGTAGCGCGCGCTGTAGGTCGCGGCTGCTGCCCAGGGAAGCCAGGCCGCTTTCGGCTTGCTTGCCAACTGTATTGATTGCCGAGACGGCATCGCGAGCGCCGCGTTGCAGGCTTTCGATATGCGCCTGGATATCGCCGGTGGATTGCTGGGTCTTGCTGGCGAGCGCTCGTACTTCGTCAGCCACCACGGCGAATCCTCGACCGCTCTCGCCGGCGCGTGCGGCTTCGATGGCAGCATTCAAGGCAAGCAGATTCGTCTGTTCGGCAATGCCCCGGATAACGGTCAGTACCACCTCGATCTGTTCGCTCTGATTAGCCAGTTCTTCGATAACTGAAGCGCTTGTCTGTACACCACTGCCAAGTGCCTCGATCGTGCGGCCCACCTGCTCGGAAATTGCCTCGTTGTCTACCGCAGCCTTGCGAATCGAGGCGACCTGATCGAGTGCGGTTTGCATGGCTCTGCTTTCGTCCTGCGCGCGCTGGGTCATGTCGGCCAGTGCCTGGAGGCTTCCGGCAACTTCGTCACGTTGACGCTCGGCTGCGGCTGCAGCAGAGCGGCTGAGGTTGCCCAGGGTGTCGATTTCCGCGCCGGTCTGCACGGCGATGGCGCGCGCTTCCTGAACGATTGGCTGAAGTTTGGCTAGAAACAGATTGACCGCGTCAGCCATTTCGCCGACTTCGTCTGCGCTGTGGATCTTCACGCGCTGGGTGAGATCGCCGTGGCCCGCCGACAGCCCGCGCAGTGCGGTGTTGAGCAGGCTCAGCCGGCGCAGCACCTGGCGCCCAAGGACCAGCGTGACGGCGAGCAGCAGCAATGCCCCGGTGACAACAAGGCCGACGCTGATTTTCCATAGCAGCGCCGAAGCTGAGCGCTCGACGGCCTTCTGGCTATTGGACTCAATGCTTTGTGCCACCGCCGTCGCAGCGGCCAGACCTGACGCCATGATCTTCGAACTGTCGCTGGCGGTGGTGGCAAGTCCGGCTTCCACCAGTGCTGCTCCGCTGGCGACCAGCGTCTGGAAGCGGTTGTCGAAGGCGGCCAGCTCGGTGCTCACCGCAGAGGTGGAGAAGCCGAGCATGACCTGGCCGATGTCCGCGCCCTTGGGGTTGATCGATGTTTTGGCGAGATAAAGCGTGGGGTCGTTCTCGGCGGCCGACAGCACCTTGTCGAACGCGGTACGTCCCGTGCCCTTGTCCAGCAGTGCCTTGACTCGGGGATCCTGGCGATTCAGGTGGCGGGTAAGCTGGTTGCCATTGGCGTCGAAATAGACGACGAAAACAACGGCTGGGTTGCGGTGAGCCATCCTGACGAATTCGGTCAGCGCCGGTACGTCGTTGTCCCAGATCGCTGCTGGCGCGACGCCAGCGAGTAGCGTGGCGAGGTCGTCGCCGGACTGCTTGAGGTGGCGTTCAAGCACTTCTTTTAGCTGCTCCTGCTCTTCGGTCAATCGCTGCGTCAGCCCCTGGGACAAGTCGCCGGTCATGCGTTTGGCCAGGCTGGTAAGGCCGCCGCCGACCTCGGCATCTGCGGTGCGCAGCGCTTGCAGCAGACGCGTCGAGTCCTCACCCAGGCTTTGTTCGATGTCTTGCTCGAGTCCGTCGATGGTGCTCCGCGTCAATGCGAGCGCAACCAAGACTTGCACCAGAACGGCGCCGCACAGTGTTAGAAATACCGGTCGTAGCAAGCGGCTACGCAAAGAGGAAAACAACAGCACGGGTCAATACTCCTGAGGCAGCGGTAGCGATGGCGAGGTTAATGCTGCAATGCAATCATTAAGCCATCATGCGCTATGGCGAGGCGTTCGAAGAGCTCCTTTTATCGGCCGATAGCGCCATATTCATGACTGCCTAAGCATTGAAGTGGCGACCGTTCGTCACCCTTGGATTACAGCGAGTCGATAGACTAGGCCGCCACTGCGCAACGGCTGGCGTCGCGTTGCAGGGCTCACCTTGCTTTGCGCTCACGCGGCGCGGAAACTCAATGCATGCGAACAAAAAAAACCGATCGAACGCGGCCCGTGGCCCCTGTCGATGACTTCTTCGTGCCCGAGCTGTGCCAGCCCGATGCCCTGCTTGGCCTGGTATTGCTCGCTGAGTTGCTAGTGTTGGTGCTGGTGCTCGCCGAGCCGATGCAGCCTGGATTCAACTGGATGCGCCTGGCATTGTCGTCCCTGTTCGTGCAGTGGGTGATGTTGCTGTCGGCCGGCCTGACCTGTCAGTTGCGACCGCTGCTGGCGCGGTTGCCGGCTTGGCTGGCAGGGCTTGCTTGCTGTGCGATGGTGGTCGGGCTGACGCTGGCGTGCACGGCGGTTGCCGATATCTATCAGCTTGGCGGTCCGCTGACGCGCGTCGGCGAGGTGAATCTGTATCTGCGTCATGCACTGATCAGTTTGATCATGTCAGGCCTGCTGCTGCGCTATTTCTATCTGCAGAGCCAATGGCGGCGGCAGGAGCAAGCCGAGCTGCGCGCGCGGATCGAGTCGTTGCAGGCGCGTATCCGGCCGCACTTTCTGTTCAACAGCCTGAACAGCATCGCCAGCCTGGTGGTCACCGATCCGGCCAAAGCCGAGCAAGCCGTACTCGATCTGTCCGATCTGTTCCGCGCCAGCCTGGCGCGCCCCGGCACCCTGGTGCCTTGGCGCGAAGAGCTGGAATTGTCACGCCGGTATCTTTCCATCGAACAGTACCGGCTCGGTGAGCGTCTGAGTGTTGAGTGGCAAGTCGACGCCGTGCCGGATGATCTGCCGATTCCCCAGCTCACGCTGCAGCCGCTGCTGGAGAACGCGCTGATACATGGAATCCAGCCAAGAATCGAGGGCGGGGTGGTCAGCGTAGCGGCGTATTATGCTGACGGCGTGTTTCATTTGCAGGTCAGTAACCCCTTTGACGAAGCGGCTCCAAAGCTCCCATCTAGAGGGACTCAGCAAGCGCTGCACAATATAGACGCACGACTAACGGCACTTTTCGGTCCCGCGGCGAGTCTCAGCGTGGAGCGGCGTAATGCCCGTTACTACACCTGTCTACGCTATCCGTGTGCGACACAAAAGCAGGAAGCCAGAACTGTATGAATGTGCTGATTGTCGATGACGAACCTCTAGCCCGCGAGCGCCTCAGCCGACTGGTAGGTGACCTTGACGGCTATCGTGTCCTGGAACCTTCCGCCTCCAATGGCGAAGAGGCGCTGTCCCTGATCGAGGAACTGCGTCCCGATGTTGTGTTGCTGGATATCCGTATGCCGGGGCTTGATGGCCTCCAGGTTGCAGCCAAGCTGTGCGAGCGCGACGCACCCCCTGCGGTGATCTTCTGTACCGCGCATGACGAGTTCGCGCTGGATGCCTTCCAGGTAAGTGCGGTCGGTTATCTGGTCAAGCCGGTAAGGCCTGAGCTTCTCGCTGAAGCGTTGAAGAAAGCCGAGCGGCCCAATAGGGTTCAGCTTGCGGCGCTGACCCGCCCGGCCGCAGTGAGTGGCACCGGGCCGCGCAGCCATATCAGTGCGCGGACCCGCAAGGGGATCGAGCTGATCCCATTGCCACAGGTGATCTACTTCATCGCCGACCACAAATACGTCACTCTCCGTCATGAAGGTGGCGAGGTGCTGCTGGATGAGCCGTTGAAGGCGCTCGAGGATGAGTTCGGCGAGCGTTTCGTCCGCATCCACCGCAATGCGCTGGTCTACCGTGACCGTATCGAGCGCTTGCAGCGCACGCCCCTTGGACATTTTCAGCTGTTCCTCAAGGGGCTCGAAGGCGAGCCGCTGACGGTCAGCCGTCGGCACGTCGCTGGTGTGCGCAAGTTGATGCAAAGCATCTGATCCGGTATCGGCGCTAAGGACAGGCGCCGCGCTCCAGCTCAACCGTCCACCGGACGGCTTTCCTTGATCCCTGCCAACCCGATCGCCATTCCTGGCCTGTTATCATCGCCGGCAGTTCAATCTGTCTGGAATTGCTCATGTCCCGCGAAATTCGCATCGCTACCCGCAAGAGTGCCCTGGCCCTGTGGCAGGCCGAATACGTCAAGGCGCGCCTGGAAGCCGCTCATCCGCATGTGACGGTGAGCCTGGTGCCGATGGTCAGTCGGGGCGACAAGTTGCTCGATGCTCCGCTGGCGAAAATTGGAGGCAAGGGCCTCTTCGTCAAGGAATTGGAAACAGCCCTGATGGAGAACGAAGCGGACATCGCCGTGCACTCCATGAAGGACGTGCCGATGGAGTTTCCCGAGGGGCTCGGCCTGTATTGCATCTGTGAGCGGGAGGATCCGCGCGATGCGTTCGTCTCCAATCACTACCAGAATTTCGATGCGCTGCCCCCCGGCGCGGTCGTAGGTACGTCCAGCCTGCGGCGCCAGGCGCAACTGCTGGCGCGTCGCCCCGACCTCAAGATTCAGTTTCTGCGTGGCAATGTGAACACCCGTCTGGCCAAGCTTGATGCAGGCGAGTACGACGCGATCATCCTCGCGGCGGCCGGCCTGATCCGGCTGGGTTTCGGCGAGCGCATCCGCGCTAGCATCAGCGTCGAAGATAGCCTGCCCGCAGGCGGGCAGGGCGCGGTCGGGATCGAATGCCGGACCGGCGACACCGAGCTGCATGAGCTGCTGCAGTGCATGAACGATCCGCAGACTGCGCTGCGAGTCAGCGCCGAGCGTGCGCTGAACCGCCATCTCAATGGAGGCTGTCAGGTGCCCATCGCCTGTTATGCGGTCCTCGAAGGCGATCAGCTGTGGTTGCGAGGGCTCGTCGGACAGCCCGATGGTGCTTTGCTCCTGCGCGCTGAAGGCCGCGCACCCAACGCCCAAGCCGAAGCGCTCGGCGTGCGCATCGCTGAAGAGCTGCTGCAGCAAGGCGCTGGAAAGATCCTTCAGGATATTTATGGCGAGGCCGGCAAGGCGTGAGCGGCTGGCGTCTATTGCTGACGCGACCGGCTGAGGAGTGTGCGGCGCTAGCCGCCACGCTGGAGGAACAGCGAATCCACAGTGCGAGCCTGCCACTCCTGGCCATCGAAGCGCTCGCCGAAACACCTCAGCAGCGCACGACCATGCTGAAGCTGGACCGTTACGCTGCGGTGGTGGTTGTCAGTAAGCCAGCTGCCAGGTTGGCCTTGGAGCTGCTCCGCCGCTATTGGCCGCAGACGCCCGCTGGGCAGGCATGGTTCAGTGTGGGTGCAGCGACTGGCGCGATACTGGCCGATTACGGTCTGGACGTTAGCTGGCCGATCGCTGGCGATGACAGCGAAGCCCTGCTTGCCTTGCCACGGCTTGCTCATGCGATAAGCACGCCCCATTCAGAGGTGCTGATCCTTCGAGGCGAAGGCGGGCGTGTGCTTATCGCCGACACGCTACGCGGCCGCGGCGCGCACGTCGACAGCCTCGAACTGTACCGAAGATACCTGCCTGACTATCCGCACGACCGACTCATAGAGTTGGTTCGTTCGGAACGGCTGAATGCCATGGTGGTCAGCAGTGGGCAGGGTTTGCAGTCGTTACGCGAGTTGGCAGGATTCGAATGGTCGGCGTTGCGTGAACTACCCTTGTTTGTACCCAGCCCTCGTGTGGCCGAGATGGCCGAGGCGTTGGGTGCTAAAAGAATTGTGGACTGCCGTGGTGCTGGAACCGCGGCTTTGCTGGCGGCGCTACGGGACAGTCCCGGGCCCGCTTCCTGATGCAAAGGATGGAAACGTGAGCGAAGTAGACTCCGACAAGGCACCTCAGCAACCGAAGGGCAACGACTCTGTCGCCGCTCAAAATCCTGTGAAGAAAGAGCCTCAGAAAGAATCGAAAGAAGCGCCCAACGCGCCGCCACCGAGAACGCCTGCTGGCTCCACGTCCGACACACGTAGTGGTGGCAAGGGGCTGGCGGGTCTGGCCCTGCTGGTCGGCTTGGCCGGTCTGGCTGCGGGGGGCTACAGCGTCTGGCAGACTCAGCAGCTCGCCGATCAGGAGCAGCAACAACAGCAGTCGGCACAGGCTACGAGCGAACAGACCCGCCAGTTGGGTGAGCGCAGCCAACAATTGGCCAGTCGTCTCGGCAAACTTGAACAGCTGCCCTCAGCCGAACAGCTGGAGGACCGCCGCCGTTTGCTATCCGAGCTGCAAAGCGACCAGCAGCGGCTGGCGGGACGTGTCGAGCAGGTCCTGGGTGCGAGCCGCGAGCAATGGCGGCTTGCTGAGGCCGAGCATCTGCTGCGCATGGCAATGTTGCGTCTGTCGGCGATGCAGGATGTGAACAGCGCCGAATCGCTGCTCGCCGAGGCGGACCTGATCCTGCGGAAGCAGGACGATCCCGGCGCTTACGCAGCGCGGCAGAAGTTGCTCGAAGGGCTTGAAGCGTTGCGCAGTCTGCCGGAGCTGGACCGTACCGGGTTGTTTCTCCAGCTTGGCGCGTTGCGTGGTCAGGCCAACCAGCTCAACGGCCTGGCTCCGGAATTCGAGGCGGGACCCGGTGCTGATGGCGGACAGGCTGATAGTCGCTGGCAGCGTTGGCTGAATGAGCTGACGCGGTATGTCCGTATCGACTTCGATTCCGGCAACAGTGTCAAACCGCTGCTTGCCGGACAAAGCCTGGCGCAGGTGCGCTTGGCCTTGTCGCTGGCTATCGAGCAGGCGCAGTGGGCCGTGCTCAATGGCAACGAAGAGGTCTATCAGCAATCGCTCGATCAGGCGGCGCAGTTGATCAAGGACCTCTTCAGCGAAGAAAACGGTCAGAGTCGAGGGCTGCGCGACCGCATCGAAGAGCTGAAAAAGCGCCAGGTCTCGGTCAGTCTGCCGGATCTGGCGCCGGCGCTCCGCGCGTTGCAGACCTATGTGCAGAAGCGTGAATCGTCCGAAGGTGCCGAGTCGTCCGCTGACAGCAATCCTGAACAGCCAGCAGAACAACCAGCAGAACAGCCGGCAGAAGAGGCGAGCCCTCAACCGGAGCAGCCGGCTACTGACGGCGCCGCGACCGAAGAGGGGCAGCGCGCATGAAGCGATTCGCCTTTGTCCTGATCCTGCTTATAGCGATCGTCGGGTTTCTCGGCTGGGCCATCGCACAGGATCCGGGTTATGTCCTGATCAGCTACGACCGCTTCCGCTACGAATCGAGTTTCTGGATTTTTCTGGGCCTGATCGCTTGCCTTTGGTTGCTGGCAATGGTGGTGCACTGGGTGCTCGGCCTTTTGCATACATCCGGGGCTCTGGTTAATCCGTGGTCGCGTCGCCACCGCGAACGACGTGTCAGCAAGGCATCACGAAGCGGTTTGCGAGAACTGGCCGAGGGACAGTGGAGTCACGCGTTGGGCCATTTGCGCTCCGCGGCCGAGCACGATCACCAACCCCTTGTGCATTATCTCGGCGCGGCGCGTGCCGCCAATGAGTTGGGCGAACACGAGCAAAGCGACGAATTGCTGCGTAAGGCCAAGGAGCGCGAGCCCGAGTCAGGGCTTGCGGTTGGCCTGACCCAGGCTCAGCTGCAAATTGCACGGGGCCAATACAGCGAGGCGCGGGAAACGCTCAATGCCCTGCACGGCGAGCATCCTCGTCATGCCTATGTGCTGACCCTGCTCCAGCAGCTCTACGTTCAGCTGCAAGACTGGTCAGCGCTGTGCCGTTTGCTACCCGAGCTGCGCAAACAGCGCGTACTGCCGCCGGCTCGCCTGAGTGAGTTAGAACTGCTGGCCTGGACAGCTGCACTTGAGCAGTCCGGCCAGGCCGCGGCGACCAGCAATGAGGACGCTTTGCAGGCACTCAATCAGAAATGGCAGGCCGTCCCTTCCGGGTTGCGCAATGAGTCGCTACTGGTGCGTGCCTACGCTGATGGATTGTCTCGTCTGGGCGCGGATGCCAAGGCAGAAGAGGTGCTCTATGCAGCGCTCAAGCGCCAGTTCGATGATCGTCTGGTCGAGCGCTATGGCCGCGTCCGCGGTCAGGACGCTGCGCGTCAGCTGGCGAACGCTGAGGGCTGGCTAAAGGCTCATCCGGAGAACGCCGAACTGCTGCTCGCGCTTGGCCGGCTGAGCATGCGCAACGCGCTGTGGGGCAAGGCTCGCGATTACCTCGAGGCCAGTCTGCGTTTTGAACACCGTCCTGAAACCTGCGCTGAGCTTGCGCGATTGCTGGCCCAGCTGGGCGACAACGAGCGCAGCAACCGGCTGTTCCAGGAAGGCCTGGGGCTCCTTGATCACCAAGGCGTCAGCCAGATACAAACAACCAGCGGCAGTTAGTCATAAACGGTCGCCGTGGCAGCTCGGGTCGTGACATCCGTCCCGCGCCGCTGCGGCGATTTGCGTATGGCTTGCAGCCCGCTGCGTGCCGCACTACCGTAGCGAACTTTTCCTGTCTGCGGAGTCACCATGAACTTGGCCAGCCCACGTTCGCTGTTTCTTCTGGCCTTCATCGGCTGCGCGTCGATGATGGTCGCTGCCCTGTATCTCGAGCATGTTGTCGGACTGGCGCCATGCCCGTTGTGCATCGTTCAGCGTATCTGCGTCATCGGCTTTGGCCTGGTCTGTCTGGTCGCTGCCCTGCACGGTCCAGGCAAGGCCGGTCGCCGCGTTTATTCAGCTTTGGCGCTCCTGTTCGCCGTGGCGGGAGGGGGCACGGCGATACGCCAGATCTGGCTGCAGAACATGCCTGCCGATCAGTTGCCGAGCTGTCTGCCCAGTCTCGAATACATGATGGATGCGCTGCCGTTCCAGGAGATCGCCCGGCTGGTGCTTCACGGCACGGCCGAATGCGCTGAAGTCAGCTGGACACTGCTCGGCATGAGCATTCCGGAGTGGACGCTGCTCGCATTCATTGCAATGGCCGTGTTCTGTTTCTGGCAGTTGCTGCGCCGCGACTAGGTTTTTGTCGAGGCGGGCGAATGATCGTCTCGCCTGATGGTCAATGAGCAGGGCGAAGCGCTGATGCTCAAGTCTGGCCAGATGAAATTCATCCCTGCTGCTTGATGCTTCGTTCCGCGCAGCTTAGTCTGCCCGGGCGGCGTCGGTTTTCTGCCAATTTCGCTGTCACTCACCCAAGGCCGATATCCCAAGACAAAAAACCGTCTCGGAAGGCGCAATAGGCATCATCGATTAGGGAAAAGTGAGGTCATCATGCTCGAGAGCTGTCGGAACGCCCAGGAACGCTGGGGAGGTGTGCACCTGCTGATCGACCGCTGGCTGCAAGAACGCCATGCATTGATCAACGCATTCGATGGGCTGCATGGGGGTGCCGAAGCGGCTACCCGCCCGGCCTTGCAAAAATTCTGCGAGATACTGCTGGACTACGTGTCGGCTGGCCATTTCGAGATCTACGAGCAACTGCTCAACGAAGCTGAAGCCTTTGGTGACAAGCGCGGGCTGGATCTGGCACGTCAGATTTACCCGCGTATCGAGGCGATAACCCAGGTGGCAGTGGCGTTTAATGATCGGTGCGACAAGGGCGATTGCCTGGAAAGCCCTGGCCTTCCAGAAGAGCTGAAGCATCTGGGTCAGTTGCTGCATGAGCGCTTCGAGCTGGAAGATTGCCTGATCGAAGTGCTGCACACCGCGCACAAAGAGCCCGCAGCTACCGCCTGACCGGCACCTGTTGGTCAGCTGCGAGCGAAGGATTGCTTGCGGCACGCTTCGCTGGTCGGTTGGCGGATCACTGCAGCCCGTCTAGTATGGCTGCATCAATCCCGCCAGGAGGCGCTTTCATGCCAGCAAAGAAAAACGCGGTCACGACTCCGCTGCACTTGCTTCAGCAGTTATCGAAGAGTTTGGTCGTGCATCTGGAAAAAGCCTGCACCGATGCACAGAAGGACGCAGAGATTCTCCTGGCCAAGCTCGAAAAGCAGCGGGGCAAGACGCAGGAAAAGCTGATCAAAGCGAGAGCCAAGCTCGATGAGGCTGGCAATGCTGGCAAGTCGAAAGCCCAGAGCAAGGCTCGCTCCAGGCTGGCCGAACTGGATGACATGCTCGCCTTGCTGCAGTCGAGGCAGAGCGAAACCTTGAGTTACCTGGCCGACCTCAAGCGCGACGCTGAGCAGAGCTTGAGTTTGGCGAAAGGTGTTTCTCAGGTAGAAGAGGCCGCAGCGAAAGCACTGGCATCGCGAAGCAAAGCCGCGCCGTCACGTTCGGCTCCCGCGCAACGCAAGGTCGCGCCAGCGACAACCAAGCAAACGCCAGCCAAGCAGTCTGCTAGCAGTTCGAGCCAGGCAGCGAGCAAGCCCGCAGCCACAACCCGCGCTCGACCGGCAGCCTCCAAGGATGCGAGTGGCAAATCCGCTACGGCTAACACCTCCAGCGGCCAGGCTGCCACCGGCGCGGCGAAACGTCCGGCTCGACCCGCCAGTAGCCGCGCAAAGCCAAAAGCATCTACAACCAAACCTTCCGGCGCTGCCAAGCCCGCTGCAGCGCGCAAGCCGGCCGCAGCCAAGGCTGGTAGTGCCGATCAGACCGCCCCGCCAGCGTCCAGCTGAGTAGCTGCACGGCGCAGCACGTTCAGTAATGCACGGGCGTCGCCGTCGACGCTCGTGCTTAGCTGATTCAGCCAGTCATCCGATCCGTCCTCCGTGCGCCAGTGTTGTGTGGCCTGCTGAAGGCGATCAAGTTGAACCCGTTCGGCATCCAGTTCCAATCGCTTGACGCACTTTCGCAGGTCTTCGAGCTCAGTGTCTGTGGCCGCCTGTTCGCGCCACGCCTGGCGCAGACTTCGTAGGGGCACGACAACTGCGCGCTGCCACTTCAAGCTGAGCTGTTTCAGCTCTTCCAATCGCTGCGCATTTTGACGGACGCCCCGGGTTTCCAACCAAACGCAGGTGAGCAACAGGCATACGTCCAGCCCTAATGCTTGCAGCTTAAGGCACGCCTTTTCCACGCCGGGCTCTGCATAGCAGGCGAGGGCAAAATTCCAGAGGTCGTTGTTGTTCATCTGTAAGGATTTTTTCGTGCGCAGCCGGATGGATTTCCGGGCGACCTGATAGACTCCGCCGCCATTATGATCCGACTTCAGAACCTGACTCTACAGCGCGGCCCCCAGCGTTTGCTGGAAGGCGCCGAGCTGACCCTGCATCCTGGCCAGAAGGTCGGGTTGGTCGGCGCCAATGGTGCCGGTAAATCCAGCCTGTTCGCCTTGCTGCGTGGCGAATTCACCCCCGACGGGGGCGATTGTCAGCTGCCGCCAGACTGGCGTATCGCGCACATGCGCCAGGAGGTCGACACGCTCGACCGGTTGGCGGTCGATTACGTCTTGGACGGCGATACCGAGTTGCGCCGCGTTCAGGCGGCGTTGATCGAGGCGGAAGCCGCCCATGATGGCGGGGCGCTGGCTCGCTTGCACACCGAGCTCGACAATGCCGACGGCTATACCGCTGACGCCCGAGCGCGCAAATTGTTGGCCGGCCTGGGCTTTGCCAACGAGCAAATGGATCTTCCGGTGAGCAGCTTTTCCGGCGGCTGGCGGATGCGCTTGAACCTCGCGCAGGCGCTGATGTGTCCGTCTGATCTGCTGCTGCTCGACGAACCCACCAACCACCTGGACCTGGACGCCATCCTCTGGCTGGAAGCCTGGCTCAAGAGCTATCCGGGCACGTTGATGCTGATTTCCCATGATCGCGACTTCCTCGACGAGGTGGTCGGGCATGTTGTGCACGTTGAGCAGCGCAAGCTGACGCTCTATCGCGGGGGCTACTCGGCCTTCGAACGGGCCCGCGCCGAGCGCCTGGCGCAGCAGCAACAGGCGTTCGAAAAGCAACAGGCACAGCGCGAGCACATGGAAGACTTCATTCGGCGTTTCAAAGCCAAGGCCAGTAAAGCGCGCCAGGCGCAGAGCCGGATCAAGGCGCTGGAAAAGCTCGAGGAGTTAGCGCCAGCACATATCGATTCGCCGTTCGACTTTGCTTTCCGCGAGGCGGACCGAGTCTCGAGCCCGCTGCTGGATCTAGCCGAGGGGCGTCTTGGCTACGGTGACAAGCAGGTGCTGGACAAGGTCAAACTGCAGCTGGTGCCCGGCGCCCGGATTGGCCTGCTCGGGCCCAACGGCGCGGGCAAGTCGACGCTGATCAAGACACTTGCCAACGAGCTGCAGCCGCTAGCGGGGCGTCTGCAGCGTGGTGAAAACCTGGTTATCGGCTATTTTGCCCAGCATCAGCTCGATGCTCTGGATTCAAAGGCCAGTCCGCTGTTGCATCTGCAGCGCATCGCCCCTGGCGAACGGGAACAGGTACTGCGTGACTTCCTCGGTGGTTTCGACTTTCGCGGTAATCGCTGCGATGAGCCGGTTCTCAATTTCTCGGGCGGTGAAAAGGCCAGGCTGGCGCTGGCGCTGATCGCCTGGGGTAAGCCCAATCTGTTGCTGCTCGACGAGCCGACCAACCACCTGGATCTAGAAATGCGTCTGGCGCTGACGCTTGCGCTGCAGGATTTCGAAGGCGCCGTCTTGGTCGTGTCGCACGATCGCCACCTGCTCAAGAGCACGACCGACGAGTTCTTGCTGGTCGCTGAGGGACGGGTCGCGGTCTTCGACGGAGACCTCGAAGATTATGCCCGCTGGCTAGCGGACTACCGCACGCGGCAACAGCCGGTGACCACGAACGAGCAGGCCGGCGACAAAACCGACAAGCGCGCCTTGCGTCAGGCGGCGGCCGCGCTGCGACAGCAGCTAGCGCCGCTCAAACGTCAGTCTGACAAGCTCGAAAAGGATCTCGTTGGAGTCCATGAAAAGCTGGCCGACCTAGAGCAGCGCCTCGGTGATGCAGCCCTCTATGAGGTCGCTCGCAAGGATGAACTGCGCGAGCTGCTGGCCAAACAGGCGGAGCTGAAGGTGCGCGAGAGCGAGCTGGAAGAGGCCTGGCTGGGCGCGCTCGAGGCGCTGGAAATCTTGCAGGGTGAGCTCGAGGGCAGTGCATGAACGAGCGACTGCTGATGGAATGGCGCGATCCCTTGTTGCTCGGGTTGCAGGTGCTGGTGATTCTGCTGGCGGCCTACCTCCTGCAGCGATTGGTGGTGCGCGGGCTCGGGCGGCTTGGCAGTCGCTATCCGCTGCCGCCTGAATTACTTCTGCCGCTGCGCGGTGGCATCCGCTGGTTGATCATCGGTGGCGCGCTGATCATGGTGCTAGAGCGCTTCGGTGTATCCGCAACGGTTATCTGGACCGCCTTCTCAGGATTCGTGGCCGTGGCGGCGGTGGCCTTCTTTGCAATCTGGAGTGTGCTGTCCAACCTGCTCTGCGCCGTGCTGATCATGACCGTTGGCCCGTTCCGGTTGGGCGACATGGTGGAGCTGGTGGAGAGCTTCGACAAGCCGATCGTCAAAGGGCGCGTGATCGATATCAACCTGCTGTACACCACGCTGGAGGAGTCCTCCGATAGCGGAACGGGTGCCATCGTTCAGGTGCCCAATAGCTTGTTCTTCCAAAAGGTCTTGCGCCGCTGGCGCGGCACCGAGATCCAGCCCCCTCATCACAACGCACACGAGTAGCACGCATGGAATGGCTGAGCAGCCCTGAAATATGGGTCGCATTCTTGACCCTGACCGCCCTGGAAATCGTCCTGGGTATCGACAACATCATCTTCATCTCCATCCTTGTTGGACGCTTGCCAAAAGAGCAGCAACCCAAGGCGCGTTTCTTCGGCCTGGCATTGGCAATGGGCACGCGGATTCTCTTGTTGCTATCGATCGCCTGGGTCATGCGCCTGACCAATGACTTGTTCACCGTATTCGAGCACGGTGTGTCCGGGCGTGACCTGATCCTGTTTTTCGGCGGCCTGTTTCTGCTGTTCAAGAGCACGATGGAAATCTGGCACAGCGTTGAGGGCGAAGAAGAGTCGGAAAGCACCACTGGAGGTGCGGTCAAAGCAGGCTTCGTTGGCATCATCCTGCAGATCGCGGTGATCGATATCGTCTTTTCACTGGACTCGGTGATCACGGCCGTCGGCCTGGTAGACAACGTGCAGGTGATGATTGCCGCGATTGTCATTGCCGTCGGCGTAATGATGCTGGCTGCGGGAACCATCAGTGACTTCATCGAAAAGCATCCAACGCTGAAGATTCTCGCGCTGTCGTTCCTGATTGTCGTCGGCACCCTGCTTGTTGCTGAAGCCTTCGGTGCGCATGTGCCCAAGGGCTACGTGTACTTCGCCATGGTGTTCTCGCTTGGGGTAGAGGCGATCAACATTCGGATGCGCAAGGCGATGAAGCGCAAGCTGAAGGAACCGGTAAAGCTCGGCAAGGACATACCGGACTAAAGGCTGTGCTGAACGCTGCGCCTGTCAGGCGCAGCCTCGTGGAGGATCAATCATGACGCTCGAAACCTGGCTTGCCTTCCTTGTTGCCTGTTGGGTCATCAGCCTGTCGCCGGGGGCGGGAGCGATCGCCTCGATGTCCTGCGGATTGCAGTACGGCTTCTGGCGCGGTTATTGGAACGCGATTGGCTTGCAGATCGCGCTGGCAATGCAGATTGCTGTGGTGGCCGCTGGGGTCGGGGCGGTGCTGGCGACTTCGTCGCTCGCCTTCAGCCTGATCAAATGGTTCGGCGTCGCCTACCTGCTGTGGCTGGCGCTCAAACAGTGGCAGACGGTGCCTTCGATGCTTGACGACAGCGCTGCGCCGCGACCGATCGGCCGCCCGTTAGCCTTGGTGTTCCGCGGTTTTCTGGTCAATGCCAGTAACCCCAAAGCCATCGTGTTCATCCTCGCGGTGCTGCCGCAATTTCTCGATCCGCAGCGTGACTTGATACTGCAGTATCTGCATATGGGCGCGACGATGGTGGTAGTCGACCTGATCGTCATGGCGGGCTACACCGGGCTGGCGTCCCGAGTCTTGCGCTTGCTGCGCACGCCGCGTCAGCAGCGCCTGGTCAACCGTAGTTTCGCCGCTATGTTCGCCGGTGCTGCGGCCCTGTTGGCTACGGTGCGGCGGGTGGTGGCATGACGGAGGCCGCGCCGATGCGGGTATGGGTTGACGCCGATGCCTGTCCCAAGGCCGCCAAAGAGCAGCTGATCAAGTTCGCCCTCAAACGCAAGTTCGAGGTCTTGCTGGTCGCGGGTCAGAGCCAGATCAAACCGGCCTTCGCCTGTGTTCGTCTGATCGTCGTGCCGAGCGGGCCTGACGCCGCCGATGATTATCTGGTCGAGCATGCGCAACCTGGCGAGCTGGTAGTTTGCAGCGATGTGCCGCTGGCGGATCGCCTGGTCAAGAAAGGCGTGGCCGCCCTCGATCCGCGCGGGCGTGAATTCGACGAGCGCAACATGGGCGATCGCCTGGCGGTGCGCAATCTGTTCACTGATCTACGAGAGCAGGGCCAGGTGGGCGGTGGGCAGGCGGCGTACGGCGACCGCGACCGTCAAGCATTCGCCAACGCATTGGACCGTCTGTTGACGCAGCTTGCCCGCACCGGCGTCCGCTAGCCGACCTCGGTAGAGCCGGTCAAATCAGGCTGCGTTTGACATTTCCGGTCAGCCGCAGAGATAGGTGCCGGTGCCTACGGCGATCAACACCCCTTCTTCGTTGTGCAGCTCGGAGCGCACCACTGCGACCTTGTTGCCGGAACGCAACAGCGTTGCAGCCGCACTGAAGCGTTCGCCGCGGCCTGGGCGCAGGTAGTCGATTCGCAGGTCGATGGTGCCGAGGCGCGACAGGCGCAAGGCGCGCTCATCGGTCGTCAGGTGCTGATGTTTTTCGAAGGCTCCGATCATCGCCATGGCGCCGCCCACGACATCGAGCAGTGACGCGATCACCCCGCCATGCAGAATGCCGTGAAAGAAGTTGCCGACCAGCTCGTGTTTCATAGGCAGGTGCATCACCACGCGCTGGCGGGACACTTCGTCCAGTTCGATGCCCAGGTATTCGTTGAATGGAATGCGCTCGAACAGCTGACGCACGGCATGTTGTTGTTCTTCGATGGTATCGATCGGGTGATTCATGCGTCAGGCTCTCGGGCAGGTCCAACTAAGCTGCCGGAGGGCGACAAGATTGACCAGTGGCGCGGCGGGAGCGCCGGTGAGATTGGCTGTATCGCCACGGTGGCCGTACTACAACTCCCACCGTCGGGCGGGAGTTGTGAGCAGGTGGGGCGAGGGGCTATTTGCCGGTCAGCGCCAGTACTCTATCGACCAGCTTGTAGATGCCCGAGGCCGCCTCGCTGATGGACTGCGCCAGCATGTAGGCAGGGGTCGTCACCAAGTTATGCCGTGAGTCCTCAACGATCTCGGTAACCTCGCACGCCTGATGTTCAACGCCCATCTCCCGCGCTGCGGCTGCAGCGGGATCGTCGTCGTTGCCCAGCGTGCAGACCACGCCGCGGCCGAAGATCTGCGCCGCCATGGTCGGCGCGATGCACATCATGCCGACCGGTTTGCCGGCCTCGGCAAATGCCTTGGCCAATGACAATACCTCAGGAAGGACCGTACAGCCGGCGCCCTGGGTCGCGAAGTCGGACAGGTTTTTGGCCGCGCCGAAGCCGCCCGGGATGATCAGCGCATCGAATTCTTCGACATTGGCTTCGTGCAGCGCCTTGATCTCCCCCCGGGCCAGGCGCGCCGATTCGGTTAGCACGTTGCGACTTTCGGACATTTCCTCGCCAGTGCGGTGATTGATCACGTGCATTTGCTGGATGTCCGGTGCAAAGCACTGAACCTTGGCGCCACGCTGGTCCAGGCGCAACAGCGTGATTACGCTCTCGTAGATCTCCGAGCCGTCGTATACACCACAGCCGGAAAGAATCACGGCGACCTTTCTATTCATGAGGATACTCCTGGTCAGGTTCGGCAGCCTGGCAACTGCGCCAGGCCAATGTCGTCGATGCTAGCCCTTGGCCGGGCTCAAGGTAAGCCCGCCGCGATAATGGTTGGATGCCTCAACGCGACGGGTGTTCAACTGCCAGCGCGTCTGGATCAGGCACTTTGCTATGGGTTTTGACTGTTCAAAGCACTGGCAGAGCCTGCCCGTGGTGGCGACAATGACGGTCATTTTCGGTCGACGCTGATGGTCTGTCACCAATCTGTCACGCTGTCGGCTTATAAACGTCATATTGCCCGCTAGGCGGGCCAGGAGTTTGTTGTGAGTTTCGTTCCTGCCAATCGCTTGTTCCCTGCCACGCGGCTGCGTCGCAATCGTCGTGATGATTTCTCCCGTCGACTGGTGCGCGAGAATCGGTTGAGTGTGGATGATCTGATCCTGCCCGTGTTTGTGCTCGATGGCGAAAACCGTCGCGAGCAGGTGCCGTCGATGCCCGGCGTAGAGCGCCTTTCGATCGACCTGTTGCTGGAGGAAGCCGCAGAGCTGGTCGCGCTGGGTATTCCGGCGCTGGCGCTGTTTCCGGTAACCCCGCTCGAAAAGAAATCTCTCGATGCGGCAGAGGCCTGGAATCCCGAGGGCATTGCCCAGCGCGCCACCCGTGCGCTGCGCGAGCGCTTCCCGGAACTCGGCATCATCACCGACGTTGCGCTGGATCCTTTCACCACTCATGGTCAGGACGGCATTCTCGACGAAAACGGGTACGTGCAGAACGATGTCACGGTCGATGCGCTGGTCCGTCAGGCGCTGTCTCACGCAGAGGCGGGCGCACAGGTGGTCGCGCCATCGGACATGATGGATGGACGTATCCAGGCGATTCGCGAAGCGCTGGAAGTAGCCGATCACCATAACGTGCGAATCATGGCCTATTCGGCCAAATACGCCAGTGCCTACTACGGGCCGTTCCGCGATGCGGTGGGCTCGGCTGCGAATCTGGGCAAAGGCAGCAAGAACACCTATCAGATGGACCCAGCCAACGGTGACGAGGCGTTGCACGAAGTCGGCGCAGACCTTTCAGAAGGTGCGGACATGGTCATGGTCAAGCCGGGCATGCCCTATCTGGATATTCTTTGGCGGGTCAAAGATGCCTTTCGAGTGCCGACCTTCGTCTACCAGGTCAGTGGCGAATATGCGATGCACATGGCAGCGATTCAGAATGGCTGGCTGAGTGATGCCGTGATCCTCGAATCGCTGACTGCCTTCAAGCGCGCAGGTGCTGATGGCATCCTTACCTATTTCGCCAAACAGGCGGCGCAACAATTAAAACAGGGGCGATGAGCCCTGCCGAGGCAGATCGATGACTAATCAGGGACTCAGCGAAAGTGAATTGCAGGCTGCTGCCATCGAGGCGCTACCCCTCGAGGAAGTGACCCCGCCAGCGCCGGAGGTGGAGAAAACCGAGGAGGTGCCAGCACCGCCACCTCCGCCGCCGAATCTGGACGACAACAGCCTCTATATCCACCGTGAGCTGTCGCAGCTGCAATTCAACATCCGCGTGCTGGAACAGGCGCTGGACGAGTCCTATCCGCTGCTGGAGCGGCTCAAGTTCCTGCTGATCTTCTCCAGCAACCTAGATGAGTTCTTCGAAATTCGCGTCGCCGGGCTGAAGAAACAGGTCACTTTCGCGCGTGAGCAGGCCGGTGCCGACGGTCTACAGCCGCACCAGGCGCTGGCGCGTATTTCCGAGCTGGTTCACGAACAGGTCAATCGGCAGTATTCGATCCTCAACGAGGTGCTGCTGCCGGAGCTGGTTAAACATCAGGTGCGCTTTATCCGGCGGCGCAACTGGACAACCAAGATCAAGGCCTGGGTGCGCCGCTATTTCCGCGACGAGATAGCACCGATCATCACGCCAATCGGTCTGGATCCCACTCATCCCTTCCCGTTGCTGGTCAACAAGAGCCTGAACTTCATTGTCGAGCTTGAAGGGATCGATGCCTTTGGCCGCGATTCCGGGCTGGCGATCATTCCGGCACCGCGGTTGTTGCCCCGGGTTATCCGAGTGCCAGAGGACGTCGGCGGGCCTGGTGCCAACCACGTGTTTCTCTCTTCGATGATTCACGCTCACGCCGACGATCTGTTCCATGGCATGAAGGTCAAAGGGTGCTATCAATTCCGCCTGACGCGCAATGCCGACCTCTCGGTCGATACCGAGGACGTCGAGGACTTGGCGCGGGCGTTGCGCGGAGAGCTGATTTCTCGGCGCTACGGAGACGCCGTGCGGCTGGAGGTAGTGGACACCTGTCCGAAGCACCTCGCCGACTTCCTGCTCAAGCAGTTCAGCCTGAGCGAAAGCGAACTCTATCGGGTCAACGGGCCGGTTAACTTGACCCGGCTGTTCAGCATCACAGGGCTGGAGAGCCATCCCGAACTGCAGTACACCCCGTTCACGCCCGCCATTCCGAAGCTGTTGCAGAACAGCGAAAACATCTTCAGCGTGGTCGGCAAGCAGGACATTCTGCTGCTGCATCCCTACGAATCCTTCACCCCAGTGGTTGACCTCCTGCGCGAGGCGGCGAAGGATCCCTGCGTCCTGGCCGTCAAGCAGACGCTCTATCGCTCTGGCGCCAATTCGGAAATCGTCGACGCATTGGTTGAAGCCGCGCGTAACGGCAAAGAGGTCACCGCGGTCATCGAGCTGCGAGCACGCTTCGATGAGGAATCCAACCTGCAATTGGCCAGCCGCTTGCAGCAGGCCGGGGCCGTGGTGATCTACGGCGTGGTGGGCTACAAGACCCACGCCAAGATGATGCTGATTCTGCGTCGGGAGAATGGTGAGCTGCGGCGCTACGCCCATCTCGGTACGGGCAACTACCACGCCGGTAATGCGCGGCTATACACCGACTACAGCCTGCTGACGTCGGATGACGCGCTCTGCGAAGACGTATCGAAGCTGTTCAGCCAGTTGATCGGCATGGGCAAGACCATGCGCATGAAAAAGCTCCTACACGCGCCCTTCACGCTGAAAAAGGCGCTGCTGGACATGATTGCCCAGGAGACGCAGCACGCCAGCGAAGGCAAGCCTGCGCACATCATCCTCAAGATCAACTCGCTGACCGACGCAAAAATGATCCGGGCGCTGTACAAGGCCAGTCAAACCGGCGTTCGCATCGATTTGATTGTTCGCGGCATGTGCTGTCTTCGGCCGGGGATTCTCGGGGTCTCGCACAATATCCAGGTGCGCTCGATCATCGGTCGCTTCCTCGAGCACAGCCGCGTGTTCTATTTCCTCAACGGTGGCGATGAGAAGCTGTATCTGTCCAGTGCGGACTGGATGGAGCGCAACCTGGATCGGCGGGTCGAGACCTGCTTCCCGGTCGAAGGCAAGAAGCTGGTGACGCGGGTGAAGAAGGAGCTGGAGGGCTTCCTGACCGACAACACTCAGAGTTGGGTGCTGCAGCCGGACGGCAGCTACCTGCGTAACAGCCCGAGTGGTAACCAGAATCCGCGCAACGTGCAGAACGCTTTACTGGAGCGCCTGGGTAGCCCGACTGCGCGATAAGCAGCCGGCTCTTGGAGAAGGGGCGGGCGGATCGATCCGCCGCCCGCTGGATTCAGCGTACGCTGAGGGTGAAGTCGATTCGCTTGAGCCAGTCCGATTCCAGCGCGAAATCCGCCTGCGTCAGGGGATTGTTGGTCAGCCAGCCATCAGGAAAGGCTACGTCCAGGCTGTTGTCGCCAGCCTTGAGCTGAAACGCTGGCGCTTGTTGCGGGCCGCGGATGTGGTGGAAAAGAATCGCGAAACGCAGCAGCACACAGAGTCGGGTCAGCTTCACGCCGTCCTCGCTCATTTCTTCGAATTTCTGCCTGGGTATGTTGCGCCGATGGCCACGAACTAGCAGCGCCAACATCTGCTGATCCTGACGCGAGAAGCCGGGCAGGTCGGAGTGCTCGATCAGGTAAGCGCCATGCTTGTGGTAGTGATAGTGGGCGATATCCAGGCCCACCTCATGCACTCGGGCAGCCCAGCCGAGCAATTCACGCAGCCATTCCTCGTTTAGCCCCCAGTCCGATGAAACCTGGTCGAACGCCTCTAGCGCCTTGCTTTCTACCCGCGCCGCCTGTTCGGTGTCGACGTGGTAGCGCTCCATGAGAAAGCTCAGGGTGCGGTCGCGGATGTCTTCCTGGTGATGCCGGCCGATAAGGTCATAGAGCACGCCTTCACGCAATGCGCCTTCGGAATGCGCCATGCTGGTGAGTTCCAGGGCGTCGAAGATCGCTTCGAGGATGGCCAGCCCGGCGGGGAAGATACCCCGGCGGTCCGGCTTGATGCCGTCCATGTCGAGCTTTTCCACGTCGCCCAGCTTGAACAGCTTGCGCTTGAGCCAGCCGATGCCATTAGCGGTGACTTCGCCGTTACTGAGCCCGGCACTCTTGATTGCCAGGCCGACGGCGCGGATGGTGCCAGAGGCGCCAACGTCATCCTGCCAGCCTAGTCGGCGCAGACCGTGCTCGATGCTCATCAGCTCCAGCCTGGCTGCGGTATAGGCTTGGGCGTAACGGGCTGGGGTGATTTTGCCGTCCTGGAAAAACCGCTGAGTAAAGCTCACGCAGCCCATCTGCAGGCTTTCACGCAACAGCGAATCGAAACCTTCACCGATGATGAACTCAGTGCTGCCACCGCCAATGTCGACGACCAGGCGCTTGCCGCTCGAGGCGGGAAAAGTATGCGATACGCCCAGGTAGATGAGTCGTGCTTCCTCTCGGCCGGAAATCACTTCGACCTGATGCTGGATGATCGTCTCGGCCTGGCGAATGAATTGCGCACGGTTGCGCGCCTCGCGCAGGGCATTCGTGCCGACCACGCGCACGGCGCCCTGGGGAAGATGGTTGACCAGCTGAGCGAAGCGGCGAAGACAGTCCAGCCCGCGCTGCATGGCAGCGTCGTCGAGCTGTCTGTTCTCGTCGATGCCAGCGGCCAGCTGGACCTTTTCGCCGAGCCGCTCGAGGATGCGCATCTCGCCGTTGCTGGTGCGGGCCAGCACCATATGGAAGCTGTTCGAGCCGAGATCCAGAGCAGCGATCATCGGAAAGGGTTCGGCGGCTGTTGGGCGCATGGGGCAGTCTCTGTGCAAAACCCCGACATCCTGACATGATCGCCCTCATCCGCCAACGCGCAGCGCTGGACCACCATCCGCCGTTGTCGATTCCATGGTGCCGCCCATGGTCTATTGCCCGAGCGACAGGCTGCGACTTTCGATCCGCACCAAGCCGGGCTATGATGGCGTCACTTCTGATTTTGACCCTGGAGAAACTCCATGAGCGAATACATCAACAATGTCAGTGACAGCAGCTTCGAGCAGGACGTGCTCCAGGCCGATGGTCCTGTTCTGGTCGATTACTGGGCTGAATGGTGTGGTCCGTGCAAGATGATCGCTCCGGTACTCGATGAAATCGCCAAGGAATACGAAGGCAAGCTCAAAGTCTGCAAATTGAACATCGATGAAAATCAGGAAACACCGCCCAAGTACGGCGTGCGCGGCATTCCGACCCTGATGCTGTTCAAGAACGGCAACGTCGAGGCGACCAAGGTAGGCGCTCTGTCGAAGTCACAGCTGGCGGCGTTTCTGGATAGCAATATCTGATCCATCGCTGCTGTTTTCAAAAGCCCTCGCAATTGCGGGGGCTTTTTTATGACTGCAGGGTGGACGCTTCGCCTGCGCGGTGCTAAATTCGGCCCTGCGACGCTTCTCCGTCGCCCTCTGCATGCCGTCGCCGACGCACTTCAGCCTCATAAAGCACAACGAACCTGTTCGTCTCCTGCTGCGCGGCTTCTCAAGCTAATCGCTTTCTTCATCCCTTCTGATCTCTCTCTATGAATCTGACCGAACTTAAGCAAAAGCCCATCACCGAACTGCTGGAAATGGCCGAACAGATGGGCATCGACAACATGGCCCGTTCGCGCAAGCAGGACGTGATTTTCTCTCTGCTGAAAAAGCACGCCAAGAGCGGCGAGGAAATCTCCGGTGATGGCGTGCTGGAGATCCTGCAGGATGGCTTCGGCTTCCTGCGCTCCGCGGATTCTTCTTATCTCGCCGGCCCGGACGATATCTACGTCTCGCCGAGCCAGATCCGCCGTTTCAACTTGCGTACCGGCGACACCATCGTCGGCAAGATTCGCCCGCCAAAAGAAGGCGAGCGTTATTTCGCGCTGCTCAAGGTCGATACGATCAACTTCGATCGCCCGGAAAACGCGAAGAACAAGATTCTCTTTGAGAACCTGACCCCATTGTTCGCCAACAAGCGACTGACGATGGAGGCCGGAAATGGCTCGACCGAAGACCTGACCGGTCGTGTGATCGACCTCTGTGCTCCGATCGGCAAGGGTCAGCGCGGTCTGATCGTGGCCCCGCCGAAAGCGGGCAAGACGATCATGCTGCAGAACATCGCGAGCAACATCACCCGCAACAATCCCGAGTGTCACCTGATCGTCCTGCTGATCGATGAGCGCCCGGAAGAAGTGACCGAAATGCAGCGCACCGTGCGTGGCGAAGTGGTCGCCTCTACCTTCGATGAGCCACCGACCCGCCACGTGCAGGTTGCTGAAATGGTCATCGAAAAGGCCAAGCGTCTGGTCGAGCACAAAAAGGATGTGGTCATCCTGCTGGATTCCATCACCCGTCTGGCCCGTGCCTATAACACCGTGATCCCGAGCTCCGGCAAGGTCCTGACCGGTGGTGTCGATGCCCACGCACTGGAAAAGCCCAAGCGCTTCTTCGGCGCCGCGCGAAATATCGAGGAAGGCGGCAGCCTGACCATTCTCGCCACCGCGCTGGTGGAAACCGGCTCGAAGATGGACGAGGTGATCTACGAGGAGTTCAAGGGTACCGGTAACCTCGAGTTGCAGCTCGATCGCCGTATCGCCGAGAAGCGGGTATTCCCGGCGATCAACATCAACCGTTCGGGTACTCGCCGCGAAGAATTGCTGACCAGCGAAGAAGAGCTGCAGCGCATCTGGATTCTGCGCAAGTTGCTGCACCCAATGGATGAAAGCGCTGCGATCGAGTTCCTGCTCGACAAGCTCAAGGACACCAAGACCAACGAAGAATTCTTCATGTCGATGAAGCGCAAATAAGGTCTGTGGTTGTTGCCGAGGCCGGGGAAACCCGGCCTTTGTCTGTCTGCAGGCTTTGTATCGGCCTGCGCCAAGGCTACACTTTCCGCCCCGGCCGGCCCCTGTGAGGCTCAAGCATGCAGTATCGCGATCTGCGCGACTTTATCCGAGGTCTGGAACAGCGCGGTGAACTCAAGCGCGTTTCAACCGCCGTTTCTCCGGTTCTGGAAATGACTGAAATCTGTGATCGGACCCTGCGCAAGCAGGGCCCGGCGCTGCTGTTCGAGAATCCGACCGGCTTCGATATGCCAGTTCTCGGCAACCTCTTCGGCACGCCCAAGCGTGTTGCCCTGGGCATGGGTGCCGACGAAGTATCCGAGCTGCGCGAGATCGGCAAACTCTTGGCTTTTCTCAAAGAGCCGGAGCCGCCGAAAGGGCTGAAGGACGCCTGGAACAAGCTGCCGATCTACAAGAAGGTCATCAGCATGGCGCCCAAGGTCCTCAAGGACGCGCCCTGTCAGGAAGTAATCATCGAAGGTGATGATGTCGATCTGTCCCGGTTGCCGGTGCAGACCTGCTGGCCAGGCGATGCTGGGCCGCTGATCACCTGGGGCCTGACGATTACCAAAGGCCCCAATAAAGAGCGACAGAACCTGGGTATCTATCGCCAACAGGTGATCGGTCGCAATAAGGTCATCATGCGCTGGCTCAGTCATCGAGGCGGCGCGCTGGATTTTCGTGAGTGGTGCGAGAAATATCCCGACCGACCCTATCCGGTGGCGGTGGCGCTCGGCGCCGATCCGGCCACGATTCTCGGCGCCGTCACGCCGGTTCCGGATTCGCTGTCCGAATACGCCTTTGCTGGCCTGCTACGCGGCAGCCGTACCGAGCTGGTCAAATGCCGGGGCAGCGACCTGCAAGTGCCAGCCGGGGCTGAAATCGTTCTTGAAGGGTACATCCAGCCTGGCGAAATGGCGGATGAGGGGCCGTACGGTGATCACACCGGCTACTACAACGAAGTCGACCGCTTCCCGGTGTTCACCGTCGAGCGTATCACCCAGCGCCGCGATGCGATCTACCACAGCACCTATACCGGAAGGCCGCCGGACGAGCCGGCAATTCTCGGCGTTGCGCTCAATGAGGTGTTCGTTCCGATCCTGCAGAAGCAGTTCCCGGAAATCACTGATTTCTATCTGCCACCGGAAGGCTGTTCCTACCGCATGGCGGTGGTGACCATGAAAAAGCAGTACCCCGGCCATGCCAAGCGTGTGATGCTGGGCGTGTGGAGCTTCCTGCGGCAGTTCATGTACACCAAGTTCGTCATTGTCACCGACGATGACATCAATGCCCGGGACTGGAATGACGTGATCTGGGCGATCACCACGCGCATGGATCCCAAGCGCGATACGGTGCTGATTGAAAACACACCGATCGATTATCTCGACTTCGCCTCGCCGGTGTCCGGCCTTGGCAGCAAAATGGGCCTTGATGCCACCCACAAGTGGCCCGGCGAGACAACTCGTGAATGGGGACGCGCCATCGTGCAGGATGAGGCGGTGAAGCGTAGGGTCGACGAACTCTGGGCCGACCTGGGCATCGACTGATGACCAGTCGCGCATTTACTCAGGTTTTTTATTGATGAAAGTAACTCTGCAACCCTCCGGAGCAGTGCTGGACGTCGAGCGCGGTGAGTTGATCCTCGACGCTGCGCGCCGGCTGGGCTACGACTGTCCGCAGGCATGTCGTAACGGTAATTGCCTGATCTGCGCTGCCCTGCTGGTAGACGGCCGGGTGCGTCAGCGTGGTGAAAGCCATGATCATGGAGAAGTGTTCGCCTGCCTGGCGGAGCCCGAAGAAGATTGCGTCCTGCTGTGGGATGGCGTGCTCGCACCGGGGGAGCTTCCGGTGCGCACGCTCAGTTGCCAGCTCGTCAGCTGCGAAGATGTGGGCGGCGACGTGTTTCGCCTGCTGCTGCGCGCACCGGCTGGAAAATTGCCACGCTATCACGCTGGGCAATACGTACTGCTGGAGCGGGAAGACGGGGAGTACAGCGCCTTTTCGCTAGCGTCCGCACCAGGCCGCGGACGTGAGCTTGAGCTCCATGTGCTGGCCCGCGAATCGTCAGCCATCGACCTGCTGGCGCTGATCAGGCGCACCGGAACGGCCCGCGTGCAGATGCCGTTTGGTGATACCCACCTCGCCGAATTGCCGGAGGGGCCGCTGGTGTTGATTGCAGCAGGCACCGGCATGGCTCAGATGCACAGTCTGATCGAGCATTGCCGCGCCGAGGGCTTCGCCTATCCGGTACACCTGTACTGGGGCGTGCGGCGTCCGGAAGATTTCTATCAGTTGCCGCATTGGCAGGAATGGCAGCAGATGCCCAATCTGTCACTGCACCAGATCGTCAGCGACCTCGGTGACTGGTCGGGACGGCGCGGCATGCTGCATGAAGCGGTCTGCGAGGACTTCACCGATCTCGAGCCAGTTCACGTTTATGCCAGCGGCTCTCCCGCCATGGTCTATGGCACGCTGGATGCGTTGGTGGAGGCGGGAATGGATGCCAAACAGATGCGTGCAGACGTATTCGCCTACGCGCCTCGGGACCGCAAAAGCTGAGCGCCGGGCGGCCGGGCGGGTCCCGCAGGTCGATAGAGAAGCAGCGCTGTCTCCAGCGCTGTTCTCGAAGGCCTCGGTTCAGCGCGCCTGACGCTGTTGCAGCAGCAGGTTCTTGTAGCCGCTTGCCGATAGCGTCTTCTGGGCCTGATCGAGTCTTGCCCGGTCGGCAAATGGCCCGACCAACACCCGATACCAGTCCTCGTCACGCACGGTCACGTTCTCAACCCGAACATCCTGGCCGAGCAGAATGATCTGCGCCCTGACCTTTTCCGCTTCAGGCTTCTTGCGGAACGAACCGGCCTGCAAGAAGAACTGAGTCACCGGTGCCTTGGCCACTGTAGGCGGGGGCGGAGGGACCTGGCCATTCAGAGCGGCTTCGGCGCGCGCGGCGTCAATCTTGGCCGCTTCCTCTTGTGTGACCGGCTTGGGCGGCTCAGGCTCAGGCTTTGGAGCCTCGGGCGGCAAGATCACTTCCGACTCAGGCAGCAGCGTATAGAAGTCGTACTTCGGTTTCGCAGGCTGGCCCGTGGTGGGGGATGAACGCTTCGGCTGCTCCTTGGATTTGGCTGTGTCCTTGGTGCGCTTGATTTCATCGCCGCCAGGTTCGAGGTTCATCAGGAACACGATGAAGCCGCCGATCACCAGGCCACATACGAGCCAGATCCAGCCGGGTACCGGCTTTTTGGCAGGTGCCTGGTAGCGGCTCGCGCCACGTTTCGGGGCGGGTTTCTTCCTGGCTGCCACTTACATCCGCTCCAGCGTTTCCAGGCCAAGCAGGGCAAGGCCCTGTTTCAGCGTTTTGCCGGTCAGGGCGGCGAGGCGCAGGCGACTCTGTTTAACCGTCTCGCTCTCAGCGGTGAGTATCGGGCAATGCTCGTAGAAGCTGGAGAACAGCCCTGCCAGATCGTATAGATAGCTGCACAGCAGGTGGGGAACCCCCTTCTCACCGACACCGTTGAGCACCTCGGCGAACTGAGCCAGCTTCGCGCCTAGCGCTTGCTCTTGTTCGGCTTCCAGGTTGATCTCGTCGCCGACTCCATCCATGCCGGTACCCAGCTTGCGAAACACGCTGGCCACCCGGGTGTAGGCGTAGAGCAGGTAGGGGGCGGTGTTACCTTCGAAGCTGAGCATCTGCTCGAAGTTGAAGCTGTAATCGCTGGTGCGGTGCTTGGACAGGTCTGCATATTTCACGGCGCCGATGCCCACAGCACGGGCGATCTGCCACAGCTCTCCCTCGGCCAGGTCCGGGTTTTTGCCTTTAACCAGGTTGTAGGCGCGCTGCTCGGCTTCATCGAGCAGGTCAACCAGCTTCACGGTGCCGCCATCGCGGGTCTTGAAGGGGCGGCCATCGGCACCGTTCATGGTGCCGAAACCCATGTGCTCGAGCTGCATGTCGCTGCGGACGAAGCCAGCGCGCCTGGCCACCTCGAAGGTCATCTGAAAATGCAGCGCTTGGCGCTGATCGACAAAATACAGCGCGCGATCAGCCTTGAGCTGCTGACTGCGGTAGCGCATGGAAGCCAGGTCAGTGGTGGCATAGAGGTAGCCGCCCCCGGCTTTCTGCACAATCACCGGGAGCGGGTTGCCTTCGGCGTTCTTGAATTCATCGAGAAAAACGCATTGGGCGCCGTTGCTTTCGCTCAACAGACCTTTGGCGTTGAGCGATGAAACTATATCGGCCAGTTCGGCGTTGTAGGCGCTTTCGCCTTTGACGTCTTCCGGGGTGAGGCGGACGTTGAGGCGGTCATAGACTTGTTGCGCATGGCTGAGTGAGAGCTCGTTGAATTGCTTCCACAGTCGCAGGCACTCGGCGTCGCCCGCCTGAAGCTCCACGACGAGCTTGCGCGCACGTTCGGCAAACTCGGGCGACTCGTCGAACCGTTGCTTTGCCGCTCGGTAGAAGCCTTCCAGGTCCGCCAGCTCGGGTGAGTCGAAACCCTTGGGCTGCTCCATCACGTAAGCCAGCAGCATGCCGAACTGCGTGCCCCAATCGCCTACGTGGTTCTGCCGGATTACTTCGTCACCGAGGAATTCAAGTACTCGGGCCACGGCGTCGCCAATGATGGTCGAGCGCAAGTGGCCGACGTGCATTTCTTTCGCCAGGTTCGGTGAGGACAGGTCAACCACGACGCGTTGTCTGGAGCCCGTTTTGCTTACGCCGAGCTGTGGATCGGCAAGGGCGGCATCAAGGCGTTGAGCCAGCGCGGCGCTGTTCTGGAAGAAGTTGAGAAAGCCAGGGCCGGCGATTTCCACCTTGCTGACGCTCGGGTCTGCCGGCAGTGCATCAATCAGCTTCTGGGCCAGGTCTCGAGGCTTCATCCCGGCGGGCTTTGCCAGCATCATCGCGACGTTGCTGGCAAAGTCGCCGTGGGTCCTGTCGCGGGTGTTCTCCACCTGAATGGTCGGGTTCGACCCCTCCGGCAGCACGCCTTCAGCGGTGAGACGGGCCAGGGCTTGCTGGATCAGATGGCGAATGCTGTCTTTCATGATGTGCTCGGTCGGCCGTGGGCTTTGGTCGAAAACTGGGCATTATCAGTGCCCCGGGGGCGAACCTTCAAGGCTTAAGGCGCTTAGTTGCGCTGGAGCCTCTGTGGCCGGCCTGCATCAGAACAGGTCGATCGGGTCGACATCCAGTGACCAGCGAACGCTGCGGCTACCCGGCAACGTTTCCACCTGCGGCAGCCAGGCGTTCATGAGGTTATGCAGAGGCCCGCGGGCGTTGGCTTGTAGCAGCAGCTGTGCACGGAAACGTCCGGCGCGTCGCTCCATCGGAGCGGGCACTGGACCCAGTAACTCGACACCCGTCAGGCCGAGTTGCGCCATCAGCTGCTCGGCCTGGCTGCAGGCCTCGTCGAGGAAGTCTTCGGCCTGGCCGGGTTTCGTCGCCTCGGCGCGCAACAGCGCCAGATGGCTGAAAGGCGGTAAGCAGGCCGCGCGTCGCTCGCTCAACGCCTGGTCAGCAAAGGCGAAATAGCCCTGTTCGGTCAGCTGGACCAGCAACGGGTGATCAGCCAGATGCGTCTGGATGATCACCTTGCCGGGCTCTTCAGCCCGTCCTGCGCGGCCGGCTACCTGGACGATCAGTTGCGCCATGCGCTCACTTGCACGGAAGTCTGCCGAGAACAACCCACCATCGGCATCAAGAATGGCGACCAGGGTCACTCGGGGGAAGTGATGACCCTTTGCAAGCATCTGAGTGCCCACCAGCAGGCACGGCTCGCCGCGGTTAATGGTGGTCAGCAAATGCTCCATCGAGCCCTTGCGGGACGTGCTGTCACGATCAATGCGCAGCACCGGGTAGTCAGGAAAGAGCGTTGTGAGCCGCTCTTCCGCGCGCTCGGTACCCGCGCCTACAGGTCTCAGGTCGAGCTTGGCGCAGTCCGGGCAGCTGTGCGGGGGGCGTTCGGCATGCCCGCAGTGGTGACAGCGCAGTTCATTGTGGCGTTGATGCAGGGTCATTCTGGCGTCACAGCGCGGACACTGGCCGATCCATCCGCAGTCGTGGCACAGCAGGGAGGGGGCGAAGCCGCGCCGGTTGAGGAACACCAATACCTGCTGCCCGGCAGCCAGTGTCTGCGCCATGGCCTGCTGCAGCGGGCCGGAAATGCCGGAATCGAGGGGACGGCTCTTAATGTCAAGGCGAAGGAAGCGGGGCGGCTGTGCGTCGCCGGCGCGCTCGGTCAGCTTTAACAGTCCGTAGCGTCCGCTGTGGGCGTTGTGCAAGCTTTCCAGTGACGGCGTTGCCGACCCTAGCAGGATCGGAACGTTTTCCTGGCGCGCTCTGACCACGGCCAGGTCACGTGCGTGATAACGCAGCCCCTCCTGCTGTTTATAGGAAGCATCGTGCTCCTCATCGAGGATGATGAGCCCGGGATTTTTCATCGGGGTGAACAGTGCCGAGCGCGTGCCAATGATGATGTCTGCCTCGCCGTCCCGTGCCGCGAGCCAGGCATCCAGGCGTTCGCGGTCGTTGACGTTGGAGTGGAGCAAGGCGATGCGGGCATTGAAGCGCCGCTCGAAGCGAGCCAAGGTCTGCGGGCCGAGGTTGATTTCCGGAATCAACACCAGCGCCTGCTTGCCCGCCTCCAGCACCTGATGGATGAGCTGCAGGTAGACTTCGGTCTTGCCACTCCCGGTGACGCCGGCGAGCAGGTACGTCTGAAAGCCATCCAGGCCGGCGCGAATGGCTTCGAAAGCGGCACTTTGCTGCTGGTTCAACGGTAGTTCCGGTTGCAGCAGCCAGCTGCCCTGATGTCGTTGGGCCTGGTGACGGCGCCGGGTTTCGACGCGTAGCAGGCCTTTCTGCAGCAACAGGTCAAGGCTGTCCTTGCTCAGCTGAAGCTGGGAAAGCAGGGTGTGCGCCACGCCGTGCGGATGCTGCGCGATGGTCTTGAGGGCGTCACGTTGGCGCGGCGCCCGGCTCAGTCTGGGGTCTTCGGGCCGCGCGCCATTGGCCGCATGCCAGAAGCGCTCCTGCCTCGCCTCGGCAGGCTCGCCCTGGCGTAGCAGAACGGGTAGCGCCCAGCTGAAGGTGTCGCCGAGGCTGTGCTGGTAATACTGTGCGGTCCATAGGCACAACTTGAACAGCGGCGATGGCAGAGGTGATCGCGCATCAAGCAGTTCCAATGCCGGTTTGAGCTTTGCCTCAGGGACTTCGCTGTGGCTGACGATCTCGACGAGTATCCCGATGATTTCGCGTCGCCCAAATGGCACCCGCAAGCGCATCCCAGGCTGCAGCCCGGCGTCGGGAACGCCGGCAGGAGGGAGGTAATCGAAGAGTCTGCGCAATGGCGATGGCAGTGCGAGGCGAAGTATGGGTCGAGGCACGCGATAGTCCTTGGCGGCGAATGCCGATGTTAAACGATCCGGCGGGGTAGCAGGTTTGCCTATGCTTCGGGGCCGTTTGGTTGCATGCGAGGGGCTGCAGATGTCTGTCCGATCGGCTGCCCTTGCATCACTTTCTTGCTCTGTTATTATTCGCGCCCTTCCGTGCGGTACTCGACATAGGGTCGGGTGGCGGCACAAGTCCTAGAGGATTTACCCATGAAAGCCGATATCCATCCTAATTACGTAGAAATCGACGCCACTTGCAGCTGCGGCAACGTCATCAAGACTCGCTCAACGCTGGCCAAGGACCTGAGCATCGACGTTTGCTCCGAGTGTCACCCGTTCTACACCGGTAAGCAGAAAGTGCTGGATACCGGCGGCCGTATCGACCGCTTCAAGCAGCGTTTTGGTGTGTTTGGCGCCAAGTAATAAGCTGTCGTCGCTACGGGAATCCAATGAGATTCTCCGAGCTGAAAAAGGCGTCCCTAGTGGGCGCCTTTTTCGTTTCTGTCTTCTTCAGTTTGCCAGCAGCGGCGCTGTGCTCGGTAAGCGAGCCGCTCTTCCGTATGAAGGTGGCGACGGTCATAGATGGAGATACGCTGCGACTGGCCGACGGGCGCAGCGTGCGGCTCATTGGGTTGAACGCAACCGAAACGGGCCGCAACGGGCGCCACGCCGAGCCCTTTGCGGAGGCTGCCAGGAGCCGGCTGCAATTGTTGGTGAGCGCCAATGACGGTTACGTGGCTATGCGCCCTGGCCAGCAGCCCAAAGACCATTACGGCCGCGTTCTTGCCCATGTCTTCGACAAGCATGGCGAAAACCTGGAAGCGCTAATGCTTGCAGAGGGATTGGGTTTCTTCGTCGCTATCGCACCGAATGTTTCTTTGGCCGAGTGCCATCGAAAGGCAGAACGACAGGCGCGGTCGGCTGGAAAAGGCATCTGGCGGCAACCTCCGGTGATCGCAGCGGAGCGCGTGCGTAGCGGTGGCTTTGCGATTGTCCGGGCGCGAGTCGAGCGCATGGAGACCAACCGGGGAGGCGTCTGGTTGGAACTGGGTGGTTCGCTTGTGGTGCAGATCCCTCCTAGCGCTGTAGTCGCCTTCGATGATGCGCTCAGCGGCCTGGCTGGGAAGGATGTCGAGGTCAGGGGGTGGGTCATCGATCGAAAGCGTCGTGGTGATCGGTCGCGGCGGGCGCGCTGGTTGTTGAAGCTGAGCCACCCGTCGATGCTCGTGCCTTTGTCCTGAAGCGGTCACCAAAAGTCGTATCGCCAGGCCTTGACAGTCAGATTTGCCGTTCCCTTGTGACGGCGCTTGATCTTGGCGTATCCTCGACCACCTGTCTGTCCCAGTAAAAATAAGCGGAAATGCCCATGACTGACCTGAAAACTGCCGCTCTTGACTACCATTCCCAGCCCCGTCCGGGAAAGTTGAGCGTTGAGCTGACCAAGCCCACGTCCACAGCTCGCGACCTTTCTCTGGCCTACAGTCCAGGCGTGGCGGAGCCGGTCCGGGAGATCGCCCGAGACCCTGAGTTGGCTTATCGTTACACCGGCAAGGGCAATCTGGTCGCAGTGATCTCTGACGGCACCGCCATTCTTGGTCTCGGAAACCTCGGGCCATTGGCCTCCAAGCCGGTCATGGAGGGCAAGGGCGTACTATTCAAGCGATTTGCCGGGGTCGATGTATTCGATATCGAAGTCGATGCCGAAAGTCCGCAGGCCTTTATCGATACGGTCAAGCGCATCTCCATCACCTTTGGCGGAATCAATCTGGAAGATATCAAGGCGCCTGAGTGCTTCGAAATCGAGCGGACCTTGATCGAGCAGTGCGACATTCCAGTGTTCCATGATGATCAGCACGGTACGGCGATCGTCACAGCAGCGGGCATGCTAAACGCGCTTGAAATTGCCGGCAAGACGTTGGAGCAGGCGAAGATCGTCTGCCTTGGTGCTGGTGCCGCTGCAACTTCCTGCATGAAGTTGCTGGTTAGCATGGGCGCTAAGATCGAGAACATTTTCATGATCGATCGCAAGGGTGTTATCCATGCGGGTCGTGATGATCTCAACCAGTACAAGGCGGTGTTCGCACATGAGACAGACAAGCGCACCCTGGATGATGCACTAGACGGTGCTGATGTTTTCGTAGGTCTGTCGGGTGCCAATCTGCTGAGTGCTGAAGGTCTCAAGCGCATGGCGGCCAATCCGGTGGTGTTTGCTTGCTCCAATCCGGATCCGGAGATCAGCCCCGAGCTGGCGCACGCGACTCGCTCCGATGTGATCATGGCAACTGGCCGTTCTGATTACCCGAACCAGGTCAATAATGTACTGGGCTTTCCGTTCATCTTCCGCGGTGCGCTGGACGTCCGGGCCAAGCGTATCAACGAGGAAATGAAGATAGCGGCTGCGCTGGCGTTGCGTGACCTCGCCAAGCTGCCGGTTCCGGCTGAAGTGGCGGCTGCCTATGGCGTTGACAGTCTGGAGTTCGGTCGTGAGTACATCATTCCGAAGCCCATGGATCGTCGGCTGATCACGCTGGTTTCCGATGCTGTGGCCAAGGCTGCCATTGAAAGCGGTGTGGCGACCTTGCCGTATCCCTCGCACTACCCGCTAAAGTCAGTCGACGACGTATTTGGTGGGTGATTAGGTTGCCTGTGGCGCCGCGTTGAGGCGGGCGATAACAAAAACCGGCCATTGGCCGGTTTTTTTATTGTTGATCACTGGAGAAAACTTCGCCGTACTCCGCTGCCCCTGACTTAGCAGCTGGCCTTCAGAAGAGATCCATCGGAGCGGTTTCGCTGGCCGGTAGAGGACTCCCAGGAATGGTCGCTCCAGGAATCAACTCGTCGTCCATGTTTGGTGGCGAATCTTCGCTCCGGAAGATTTCGAAATAGGCGTCTGGCGTCCCAGGGGCAGCTGCGCGGCCGCTCTCTGGATCAATGCGCAGAGTCAGAATGCCTTCGGGTTCGGCGGGGGCGTGCTCTGGCTCGCCCTGCAGTACCGTGCTCATATATTTCATCCAGATGGGCAGTGCCACCGTACCGCCGTACTCGTGGCGGCCTAGGCTCTGTGGCTGATCGAACCCGGTCCAGACGGTGGTGACAAGATCGGCGTTATAACCAGAGAACCAGCTGTCTTTCGACTCGTTGGTGGTCCCGGTCTTGCCCGCGATATCGCCGCGCCCCATCGCCAGGGCTCGTCTGCCTGTGCCTCGCTTGATGACGTCTTGTAGCATGCTGGTCATGATGTAAGCGGTGCGATCATCGATGATTTGTTCAGCATACCTGGGCGGTTGGCGGACTGGTTCAGAGCTGTTGTCGTTAATGAACGAGTCTGTCTGCGCGTAGGCGACGGCGGTCGGCTCGTTATCTTCTGTCGAGGGTTGTTGGGCGATGTCACGCCCCGGCACGCGCGCTGGATCCGCGCTGAAGATCACTTTTCCGTCTCGGTCCTCGATTCGCTCTATCAGATAGGGCTCTATCTTGTAGCCGCCGTTGGCGAATGCCGTCCAGCCGGTAGCGATTTCCATCGGCGTCAGGGTTGCCGTTCCAAGTGCTAGCGACAGGTTCGCTGGAAGGTCTTCGGGCTTGAAACCAAAGCGTTTGATGTAGTTGATGGTTTGCGGAATGCCTAGGGTTTGCAACAGGCGAATCGAAACCAGGTTACGTGATTTGTACAGTGCTTCTCGAAGGCGGATCGGGCCGAGGAAAGTGTTGTTGTCGTTCTTGGGACGCCAAACGCGATCCAGCCCTTCTTCGACGAATACGATAGGTGCGTCGTTGACAAGCGTGGCGGGGGTAAAACCTGCATCCAGTGCTGCGCTATAGACGAAGGGTTTAAAGCTTGAGCCAGGCTGGCGCTTGGCCTGGATGGCGCGGTTGTAGTTGCTTTGACCAAAGGAAAAGCCACCGGTCAGCGCTTCAATGGATCCATCAAGTGGATCGAGAGATACCAGTGCGCCCTGCGCCTGCGGTATCTGGCTGAACAGCGCTTCGCCGTCGACAAAGCGAATCCGGATGACATCTCCCGGTTTGACCACCTCCGAAGGTGTCTTTGGTCGTGGGCCAAGGCTATTGGTATTAATGAACGGTCGAGCCCACTTCATGCTCTCCCAGCTGACGCTGTGCTCGCTGCCGTCCCGAAGGATGGCTTGGGCGGAGTCGTTCGACACGCGACTAACGACCGCCGGCTGCAGCCCAGACTGGCTGCGATAGTCACCGAGCTGTTTCAGCCAGTCCGCTTGATTCGTACCCGTGAGGTGAGCTTCCGGGCCACGGTAGCCATGGCGCTGGTCATACTCGATCAGCCCCTGAATGAGTGCTTGGTTGGCTGCGATCTGACGCTCGCTGCTTGGGGTGGTATAGACGCGGAACCCATCAGTGTAGGCGGTGCTACCGAAGCGACCGACCATTTCGGCACGGGCCATTTCGGCGATATAAGGTGCGTCAAGCTCGGGCGAGTAGCCGTGATAGGAGGCATCGACGGGCTCTGCCAATGCTTGCTGATAGCGGGCTTCGTCTAGTTTTCCTAGCCGGTACATCCGGCCAAGAATCCAGTCACGTCGTTCTTTGGCCCGCTCCTTGTTCGCGAGCGGATTGAATGCCGAAGGTGCCTTAGGCAGGCCGGCAATCATGGCCAGTTGCCCTAGGCTTAGCTCGCCGATTGATTTGCCATAGTAAACCTGCGCTGCCGCTTCTATTCCGTAGGAGCGGTTACCCAGGTAGATCTTGTTGACGTAGAGCTCAAGGATCTCATCCTTGCTGAGCTCTCGCTCGATCTGCAGAGCGAGCAGGATTTCGTTGATCTTGCGTGAAAAGCTGCGCTCGCTGGTAAGGAAGTAATTCTTCGCTACCTGCATGGTGATGGTGCTGCCACCGGTCTGAATGTGCCCGGTTTTCAATAATTGCGTGGCAGCGCGCATCAAGCTGGAAACATCAACGCCATAATGATTCGCGAAATTATCGTCTTCTGCTGAGAGCAGCGCGGCGATGAAATCCTTGGGGATCTGATCGAAGTTGATAGGAGAGCGTCGCATTTCGCCGTATTCGGCGATCAGCTTGTCATCCTGGCTATAGACACGCAGCGGAATCTGGAGCTGTATGCTGCGTAGCGAGTCGACTGACGGCAGATTGGGGCTGAGGTAGAGAAACGCGCCGCTTAGACTAAGCAACAGTCCGCAGAAAATAGCCAAGCACGACCATAGGAAAAACTTCAGAAAACGCATCGGGGTTCATTGAATCCAGGATGGGGAATGAGGTGTATGCCGCAGACGGTGCTGAAAGGAAAAACCGATCACATTATAAGCGGTTTTTCTGTAGGGGAGCCATTTGCGCTTCTGTCAAGGCTGTTATCTAATGCTGACAAACATAATTAATCCGTAAGTAGCGGATAGAGATAGGAAATCGGCCGTGATAGGGCTCTTCACTAAGAAAGCGAACACGCTGCTTGGAATCGACATCAGTTCGACATCCGTCAAGCTGCTGGAATTAAGCCGCTCAGGTTCCCGGTACCGGGTCGAGTCCTATGCGGTCGAGCCACTTCCGCCTAACGCTGTGGTTGAAAAGAATATTGCTGAACTGGAGGGCGTGGGGCAGGCGCTATCCCGGCTATTGGTAAAGGCGAAAACCGGGGTCAAGTCTGCTGCGGTAGCGGTCTCCGGTTCAGCAGTCATCACCAAAAGCATCGAGATGGAAGCCGGGCTCAGTGATGACGACCTTGAAAATCAGCTGAAGATCGAAGCAGACCAGTACATTCCCTATCCTCTGGAAGAGGTCGCCATCGACTTCGAGGTGCAGGGCCCAGCAGCGCGTTCGCCCGGCCGGGTTGAAGTGCTGCTAGCAGCGTGCCGCAAGGAAAACGTGGAAATACGTGAAGCTGCGCTCGCTTTGGCAGGGCTGACGGCTAAGGTCGTCGACGTAGAAGCCTACGCGTTGGAGCGCTCTTATGGTTTGCTGGCGCCCCAGTTGGGCGCTGGTCACGATGAGCTGACCGTCGCGCTGGTCGACATCGGTGCGACCATGACCACGCTGAGCGTTCTGCACAACGGTCGGACTATCTATACACGTGAGCAGCTGTTCGGTGGTCGTCAGCTTACGGAGGAGATTCAGCGACGCTACGGCCTGTCAATGGAAGAGGCTGGCCTGGCTAAGAAGCAGGGGGGTCTTCCAGATGACTATGACAGTGAAGTGTTGCAGCCGTTCAAGGAGGCAGTCGTTCAACAGGTTTCGCGCTCTCTGCAGTTTTTCTTCGCTGCTGGGCAGTTCCACGATGTGGACTACATTCTGCTGGCCGGTGGTACGGCGTCCGTTCCGGGACTGGATCGTCTGATTCAACAGAAAATCGGAACCCAGACTTTAGTTGCCAACCCGTTCGCCGATATGGCCTTGAGCAGCAAGGTCAACGCAGGTGCCCTCGCCAGTGATGCGCCGTCCATGATGATAGCCTGTGGATTGGCCTTGAGGAGTTTCGACTGATGGCCCGGATTAACCTTTTACCTTGGCGCGAGCAGCAGCGCGAAGAGCGTAAACAGCGATTCCTGGTGTCGCTGGGCGGAGTAGCCGTAGCTGCCGTGGGGTTATTGTTTCTTGCCGATCAGTACTTCACCCATGCTATCGAGCAGCAGAATGCGCGGAATGATTTCGTTCGTAAGGAAATTGCCGTTCTGGATACGCGGATCGCCGAAATCAAGGAATTGAGAGAGCGTCGGCAGCAACTGCTCGAGCGGATGAAGATCATTCAGGATCTCCAGGGTAACCGTCCGATTATCGGCAGAGTATTTGACCAGCTGGTTCGCACGCTTCCCGATGGCGTCTATTTCACCGGGCTAAAGATGACCGGTAAAAACATCGCGATCGTTGGCGCGGCTGAATCCAACAACCGAGTCTCTAATCTGATGCGTAATTTGGATGGCTCTGATTGGCTGAGCGCGCCGAACCTGAACGAAGTGAAGGCTGTCACCGCAGGGGCGATTGATCAGGAAAACGTATTTCAGCTAACGGTGCAACAGACACAACCGGTCGCTGCTGTTGAAGGAGATAAGCCATGAGTCTGGCTAGCTCGATGGAGAGTCTCCGTAGCGTAGATTTGTCCGATCTGGACATGAACAACCTTGGGTCCTGGCCGGCAGCGGTAAAGGTAATCGCAGCAATATTGCTGATGGCCGTGATGCTTGGGGGGGGTTATTACTTTTACCTCAGCGATTTGCAAGCAAATCTGGATCAGCAAGTAGCCGAGGAGGACAGGCTCAAGCAGCAGTTCTCCACTAAGGCATTTCAGGCAGCGAACCTTGAAGCATACAAGGCGCAAATGGTCGAGATGGAGGCATCTTTCGGTGCATTGCTGCGGCAGTTGCCGAGTGATACCGAGGTGCCGGGTTTGCTTGAAGACATCACCCGCACCGGCTTGGGCAGCGGGCTCGAATTCGAAGAGATCAAGCTGCAGCCGGAAGTGACCCAGCAGTTCTATATTGAGCTGCCGATACAGATCAAGGTCGTCGGCAGTTATCACGATCTTGCGACTTTCGTTAGCGGCGTATCGAGCTTGCCACGCATCGTTACCCTGCATGATTTCGAGATTAAGCCGAACAGTAAGGATTCGTCTTCCAAGCTGCACATGAGCATCCTGGCCAAGACCTATCGCTATAACGACAAGGGGCTGCAGAAATGAAAGGAGTCCGACTTGTAGCGATAGCCCTTGGCACGCTGATGCTGACCGGGTGCGGTGTGAGCGGAGATTTCGACGATCTGCGCAGTTACATGGATGAAGTGCGAGCCAAACCGAAAGGTTCGATCGAGCCGCTGCCGGCGTTTCTGCCATACGAGGCCTTTACCTACAGCGCAGCGTCGTTACGTCATCCCTTCCAGCCGCCAATGAAAATTGATCTTACTCAGCGGCAGAAAGGAACAAAAGACATTCGGCCCGACGAAACCCGCATTAAGCAGTTTCTTGAAGAATTCAATATTGAAAACTTCGTCATGGTCGGGACGCTGGCCAAGGGCGAAGGCAACTACGCCTTGATCAAAGGTGGTGATGGGGTTCACCGAGTCAAGGTCGGTGACTATCTGGGGCGCAACCATGGCCGTATCGTTGAGATCAGCGAAGCCGAGGTGGATGTGCTTGAAATCGTTCCGGACGGAGAGGGTGGGTGGCTTGAGCGCCCGCGTAGCCTGACCTTGAAAGAGCGTTCTTGAGTCATGGCAAAAATGGAAAACCTATACCGGTCTGCACAACGGAAGCCTTTTATGAATACCACTCTCACTCGTCTCGGTTTGTCGTTGCTGGCAGCGTTCATTTCACCTGCATTGCTGGCGGCAAATTTGAACTCACTTGACGTCGCATCGTTGCCCGGTGATCGCGTTGAGTTGAAGCTGGCTTTCGACGAGCCGGTTCCGACCCCGCGTGGCTACACCCTTGATCAGCCTGCACGTATTGCTCTTGATCTGCCTGGCGTGTCCAGCAAGCTCGGATCGAAAAACCATGAGCTTGGCGTTGGTAATGCGCGGAGCGTGACAGTGGTCGAGGCCCAGGGGCGTACGCGGCTCATCGTGAACCTCACATCGCTGGTCCCTTACTCGACCCGCGTCGACGGTAACAATCTATTCGTGGTGCTAGGCGAAAACGCTGCGCGCTCCGCGGCTGCGACGCCTTCTCCTCTGGTCTCGACCAAGCCGGTAGCACCGGATATCTCCGTGGCTGCGGGTAAATCGATCAGTAACATCGACTTTCGCCGCGGCGAAGACGGGGCTGGCAATGTAGTTATCACATTGTCTGATCCTTCGGTAAGCCCGAGCATTGAGGAGCAGGGCGGTAAAATCCGCGTTTCCTTTGCCAAAACGCAGTTGCCCGAATCTCTGCGTGTGCGGCTAGATGTCCAGGACTTTGCCACACCAGTCAAATTTGTTGATTCGAGCAGCAGAGGTGATGGTGCCAGTATTGCCATCGAGCCGAGCGGTCGATATGACTACTTGGCGTACCAAACTGACGACAAGCTGACCATTAGCGTCAAGCCGCTTAGCGAGGCAGATGCCGAGCAACGCAAGGCTGAGCACTTCACCTATTCCGGCGAGAAGCTGTCGCTGAACTTCCAAGACATTGATGTTCGCTCTGTTCTTCAGCTGATTGCAGATTTTACCGACCTGAACCTGGTGGCCAGTGACACTGTGCAGGGCAACATCACATTGCGTTTGCAGAACGTGCCCTGGGATCAGGCATTGGATCTAGTGCTGAAGACCAAGGGTCTCGATAAGCGCCAGGTGGGCAATGTTCTGCTGGTGGCTCCGGCAGACGAGATCGCCGCGCGCGAGCGTCAGGAATTGGAATCCCAGCGTCAGATTGCAGAGCTCGCGCCTCTTCGTCGCGAGGTTGTACAGGTCAATTACGCCAAGGCAGCGGACATCGCGCGTTTATTCCAGTCCGTTACCGACAAGGGTGGCGAGAGCGAGGATCGTGGCTCGATTGCCGTTGATGACCGTACTAACAATATCATCGCCTACCAAACTCAGGAGCGTCTTGACGAACTCCGCCGGATCGTCGCTCAGCTTGATATTCCGGTCCGCCAAGTGATGATCGAAGCTCGGATCGTCGAAGCGAATGTCGATTATGACAAGAGCCTCGGTGTTCGTTGGGGTGGAAATCTTTGGGCGGGTGACAAATGGAACGCATGGGGTAAAGGCGACAACTTAGGCGTAGAAGATGGAGACGAAGGGCAGGTCGGTCGTTTCCCCGGCATACGAGAAACGCCGCTCAACTTGCCTTTCGTTGATATGGGCGCAATCGGTGCTACCTCCGGGATTGGTCTGGGCTTTGTCACGAACAATGCCATCCTTGACCTGCAGCTCTCGGCCATGGAAAAGACCGGCAACGGTGAGGTGGTTTCCCAGCCGAAGGTAGTCACCGCGGACAAGGAAACTGCCAAAATCTTAAAAGGTTCTGAGGTTCCGTATCAGGAAGCAAGCTCCAGCGGCGCCACCAGCACCTCATTCAAAGAGGCAGCGCTGTCCTTGGAGGTCACGCCGCAGATTACTCCTGACAACCGCATAATCATGGAAGTCAAGGTCACCAAGGACGAGCCGGATTTTTCTCAAGCCGCTAGCACCGGCGGTATTCCGTCCATTCGCAAGAATGAGGTCAATGCCAAGGTATTGGTTACTGACGGAGAGACGATCGTCATTGGCGGTGTATTTTCCAATACTCAGAGTAAGTCGGTTGATAAGGTTCCGTTTCTTGGGGATCTGCCTTTCGTAGGTCGTGTATTTCGTCGTGACCTCGTACAGGACAGAAAGTCCGAGCTACTGGTATTCATAACTCCGCGGATCATGAATAATCAGGCAATTCAAGCCAGCCGTTAAATACTTGCTGCCGAACATCATTCTCGTGGGTCCGATGGGCGCTGGTAAAAGCACCATCGGACGACTGCTTGCCAAGGAGCTTCGTCTCCCCTTTCGGGATTCCGACAAGGAGATCGAGCAGCGCACCGGTGCCAGCATTCCGCTGATATTCGATGTTGAAGGCGAGCAGGGTTTTCGTGAGAGGGAGCACGTCGCCATCCAGGATCTATGTCAGATGCGCGGCGTCGTGCTGGCAACCGGCGGCGGTGCGGTGCTTCGGGAGGACAACCGCGAGGTTTTGCGGGCTGGGGGGCAGGTGATCTATCTGTGCACCTCGGTCGATCAGCAGCTTGATCGCACCTCCCGTGATCGCAACCGACCGTTGCTGCAAGCGCCGAATCCCCGCCAGGTGCTGACTGGGTTGATGGCTGTGCGGGACCCGCTGTATCGCGAAATTGCTGACATCATCATTCAGACGGACGAGCGTCCGCCGCGCCTCGTCGTACAGGAAATTCTCAGCCAGCTTCAGTCTTCCGGGCCTCGTGAAAGCTTGGGGCGATCTGCGCTATCCTAGCTCCCTTTGATTGTGGGGCCCCTATGCAGACTCTTCAGGTCGATCTCGGCGAGCGTAGCTATCCGATTCTGATTGGCGAGCAGCTCATTGATCGCGGTGAGCTGTTGGCCTGTCATATCCGTGGCAAGCAGGTTGCGATCGTCACTAACGACACCGTTGCACCGCTCTACCTCGAGCGCCTTTCGAACAGTCTTGCCGGGTTCCAGGTAACTCCGATCGTGCTTCCTGACGGTGAAGCGCACAAGAACTGGCAGACCTTGCAGTTGATCTTCGATGCGTTGCTGGCGGCGAGGCATGATCGCAATACCACCATCATTGCGCTGGGCGGCGGTGTGATTGGTGACATGGCTGGCTTTGCAGCTGCCAGCTATCAGCGAGGCGTCGATTTCATTCAAGTGCCGACAACGCTCTTGTCCCAGGTCGATTCGTCCGTTGGCGGCAAGACGGGCATCAACCATCCGCTCGGCAAGAACATGATCGGTGCGTTCTACCAGCCGCAGGCGGTGCTGATCGACACATCGACTCTCGCGACTCTGCCGTCGCGCGAGTTGTCCGCAGGCCTGGCCGAGGTGATCAAATACGGTTTGATCTGTGACGAGCCGTTCCTAGGCTGGCTCGAGGATAATATCGACAGGCTTCGTGCCTTGGATCAGGGGGCGCTTACCGAAGCGATAAGGCGTTCCTGTGATGCAAAGGCTAAGGTGGTGGGAGCGGATGAGCGCGAGGCCGGTATTCGCGCCACGCTGAACCTTGGTCATACGTTCGGTCATGCAATCGAGACCCATCAGGGCTATGGGGCATGGCTGCATGGTGAGGCGGTGTCGGCGGGCACTGTCATGGCTCTCGAGATGTCGAATCGGCTCGGCTGGATAAGCACCCTGGAGCGAGACAGGGCCGTGCATCTACTCTCGCGTGCCGGTCTACCGGTTGTGCCTCCGGCCGGCATGAGCTCCGAAGATTTTCTCAAGCATATGGCAGTCGACAAGAAGGTGCTGAATGGCCAGTTGCGATTGGTGCTGCTCAAGCGCCTGGGGGAGGCTGTGGTGACGGGTGACTTCCCCCGGGAAGTGCTTGAGGCCACATTGAACGTCAACTACGACGCGCTTACGCAATAGTCAGAACCTAAGAGATTTCCATGTCCAGTTTGTCTGCCGACGATTCGTACCTGAACCACTACGGCTTCAGTCATGATCCCTTTGCTGCACGCGTACCCGGCTTCAAGTTCTTTCCTGCTCAGCGCAAGCCGGTGCTTGGGCAGTTGCACCACCTTGCCCGCTACAGCCAGCTGCTGCTGGTGGTGACAGGGCCGGAAGGGAGTGGCAAAACGCTGGTGCGTCAGGCTCTCGTAGCCAGCAGCAATAAGCAGGCTGTCCACAGTGTGGTCATCTCGCCACTGGAAACGCTCGATTCGAATGTTCTTTTGCAGCAGATCGCCCAAGCGGTCGGCTGTCGGCGCGCCGACTTCGACTCGATCATGGCGCAGATCATTCAATTGGCGTTGACCGGCCAGGAGGTGTATCTGCTGGTTGACGATGCCGAGCGACTAACCGGGGCAGCCGTTGAAACGTTGCTGCGATTGGCTCAGGGCAGCCCGGAAGGGCGGCCGCACGTCTTTCTGTTCGGCGAACATGCGCTGGTAGCGCGTCTGGAGGCATTGGTAGACGGCGAAGAGCGCTTCCATGTGATTGCGCTTCAGCCGTACGAGCAAGATGAGACGCGGGAATATCTGGCGCTGCGCCTGGAAGGGGCTGGGTCTGGGTTGGACTGTTTGAGTGAGGGGCAGGTCGAGCGAATCCATGTCGATTCCGGTGGTTGGCCTGGTGCCATAAACGAGACAGCCAGAGATGAGCTTCTTGAAGCGATGCAGCAATCCAAAGGGCGTCGGAAATCGGCTGGGTGGAATCTGCCTCTACCCATGAAGCATTTGCTGGCTCTGGTTGCGGTTGTTCTCATCGTCTTGGTCACCTTGCTCATGCGTGACGCGGATGAGCCCTCAACAGCGCCTGCTACCACCGCCTTACCGTTGGGGGCGGCCCCCGTGACCGAGGCGCTTGACGAGGGCGTCGATGCTGCGCCGGAGATCGCGCCGGCTCAGCCGGTTATCCGGGAGCCACTTGCTGCTGCCGGTAGTGGCGAAACGGATGATTCATCAGCACAGGCTGTTGAGGAGCCGTTGCCTGTTGAGGAATCGGCTGTCGACGATATCCAAGCGCCTGCAGAGATCGCTAACCAGGTGGAAGTGCAGCCTCCAGCCGCTCAACCCAATCGGGTAGCGGAAGTGCCGCAAGAGCCTGTGCGGCAGATTGCCGCGGATGAGCCTGCTACCGGCACGAACTGGTATGCGAGTCAGTCGAAAACCAACTATCTGGTCCAGGTGCTGGGGACGCGGACACAGGCGAACGCTGAAGCACTGGTGAAGCGGCAGGGCGAGGGATTCCGTTATTTCGTCAAGCAACATCAGGGCAAGCCCCTGTACGTTGTGACCTACGGCAGTTTTGCCAGTCGTAATGCTGCGTTGGAAGCTATCAAGAAGCTGCCAGCCTCGCTGCAGGCAGGCAAGCCTTGGGCGCGGAGTTTCGCTAGCGTGCAGCAGGAGATTTCGCAGACTCGCCAGTGATCGCCCCAAAATAGTGCGCAACGCCCCATTTTGGGGCTTGCAAAAAATAAAATTGTGTCGCTCTACCGGGCTTTGTAAACTGCTCCCCCTTTTGCCCACGTGTATGACGGGGCGATTCCGTGCGCCGTCCATAAGGGGTTGATTTACAACGTATTCAGCTGGTGGAGTGCCTATGAGAGCAGGTCTGTTTCGTCCTGAAGAGTTCAAGGATAACTGCGGCTTCGGTCTGATCGCCCACATGCAGGGCGAGGCAAGCCATCACCTGCTTCAGACCGCCATTCAATCCCTCACCTGCATGACTCACCGAGGCGGCATCAACGCCGACGGTAAAACCGGCGATGGTTGCGGGCTGTTGATGCAGAAGCCTGACGCCTTCCTGCGCGCCATGGCCAAGCAGCATTTCGATGCCGATCTGCCTTCGCTTTACGCCGTCGGTATGATTTTCCTCAGCCAGGACGCGGGCAAGGCTGAGGCGGCGCGCGCGAGCCTCAACGAGCAAATTGCAGCCCAGGGACTGACCCTCGTTGGCTGGCGCGAGGTTCCGGTTGATACCACTGTTCTTGGGCGTCTTGCCTTGGAGCGCCTGCCGCGCATCGAACAGGTGTTCGTTTCGGCGGAAGGCCTGTCCGAACGTGATTTCGGCATCAAACTGTTCTTCGCTCGCCGCCGGGCCGAAGTGGCCTTGGCCAGCGACAAGGAATTCTATGTCTGCAGCCTCTCCGACAAGGACATCATCTACAAAGGCTTGATGATGCCGGCCGATTTGGCTCAGTTCTATCCCGATCTCGGCGACGAGCGCCTGGCCACCGCTATCTGTGTGTTTCATCAGCGTTTCTCCACCAACACGATGCCGCAGTGGCCGCTGGCCCAGCCATTCCGCTTCTTGGCTCATAACGGTGAGATCAACACCATCACCGGTAACCGCAACTGGGCGCAGGCGCGTCGGTTGAAGTTCGCCAATGAGCTGCTTCCGGACTTGGAAGAGCTCGATCCGCTGGTCAACCGTACGGGCTCCGACTCCTCGAGCATGGATAACATGCTGGAGCTGTTGGTCACCGGCGGTATGGATTTGTTCCGCGGTTTGCGCATGATCATTCCGCCGGCTTGGCAGAACGTCGAGACCATGGATCCCGATCTGCGCGCCTTCTATGAGTTCAACTCCATGCACATGGAGCCTTGGGACGGCCCGGCGGGCGTAGTGCTGACCGACGGCCGCCATGCGATCTGCCTGCTGGACCGCAATGGTTTACGCCCGGCGCGCTGGGTGACGACGAAGAATGGCTACATCACCCTTGCCTCTGAAGTTGGTGTCTGGGATTACAAGCCGGAAGACGTGATCGCCAAGGGCCGCGTCGGCCCGGGGCAGATCCTGGCTGTGGACACCGAAACCGGACAGGTATTGCATACCGACGACATCGATAATCGCCTGAAATCACAGCATCCATATAAAACCTGGTTGCGCCAGAACGCATTGCGTATCCAGTCGACCCTGGACGATAACGATCATGGCTCGGCGTTTTACGATGCTGACCAGCTTAAGCAATACATGAAGATGTTCCAGGTCACCTTCGAGGAGCGTGATCAGGTTCTGCGTCCGCTCGCGGAGCAGGGGCAGGAAGCCGTTGGTTCCATGGGTGATGACACGCCCATGGCTGTACTCTCGCGTCGGGTTCGCTCGCCGTTCGACTATTTCCGCCAGCAGTTCGCGCAGGTCACCAACCCCCCGATAGACCCGCTGCGCGAATCTATCGTGATGTCGCTGGAAACCTGTCTCGGCGCAGAGCGTAACGTTTTCGAAGAAACCGCTGATCACGCCAATCGGGCGATCCTCACCACGCCGGTGATCTCTCCGGCGAAGTGGCGGACGATCATGGAGCTCGACCGTCCCGGTTTCGAGCGCCATCTGATCGATCTCAACTACGACGAGACCATCGGTCTGGAAGCAGCGGTTCGTAATGTCGCGGACCAAGCCGAAGAGGCTGTGCGCAGCGGCAAGGTCATGCTGATCCTCAGCGATCGCAACATCCAGCCAGGCAAGCTGCCGGTGCATGCATCGCTGGCCGTAGGTGCTGTCCATCACCGCCTGATCGAAACCGGTCTGCGCTCCGACTGCAACATTCTGGTGGAAACCGCGACAGCACGCGATCCGCATCACTTTGCCGTTCTGATCGGTTTCGGTGCGACCGCCGTCTATCCGTTCCTGGCGTTCGAAGTGCTTGGCGACTTGATCCGCACTGGCGAAGTACTTGGCGACCTCTACGAGGTGTTCAAGCACTACCGCAAGGGGATCTCCAAAGGCCTGCTGAAGATCATCTCGAAGATGGGCATCTCGACCATCACCTCGTACCGTGGCGCTCAGCTGTTCGAAGCCGTGGGGCTGGCTGACGAGATTGTCGACGTTAGTTTCCGGGGGGTCGCCAGCCGCATCAAAGGTGCGCGCTTCGTCGATCTGGAAGCTGAACAGAAAGCATTGGCGACCGAGGCCTGGAGTGCACGCAAGCCGATCCAGCAAGGCGGTTTGCTGAAGTTCGTCTACGGCGGCGAATACCACGCCTACAACCCCGACGTCGTCGCGGCGCTGCAAGTTGCCGTGCAGGAAGGCGACTACAGCCGCTTCAAGGAATACACCGCACTGGTTGATCAGCGTCCAGCGGCGATGCTGCGAGACCTGCTCAAGCTCAAAGTGTCGGAGCAGCCGCTTGCGCTTGAAGAAGTCGAGCCGCTGGAGCAGATCCTCAAACGCTTCGACTCTGCCGGCATTTCACTTGGCGCGCTGTCCCCAGAAGCGCACGAGGCGATTGCCGCGGCTATGAATCGCATCGGCGCGCGTTCCAACTCCGGTGAGGGTGGCGAAGATCCGTCGCGCTATCGCACCGAGCGCAGCTCGAAGATCAAGCAGGTGGCCACTGGCCGTTTCGGTGTCACGCCTGAATATTTGGTCAACGCTGAAGTGCTGCAGATCAAGGTCGCGCAAGGCGCGAAGCCCGGTGAGGGTGGCCAGCTGCCGGGTGGCAAGGTCAACGGTCTGATCGCCAAGCTGCGTTACGCGGTGCCGGGCGTCACCCTGATTTCGCCGCCACCGCACCACGACATCTACTCTATCGAAGATTTGGCCCAGCTGATCTTTGACCTCAAGCAGGTCAATCCTAAGGCGCTGGTGTCGGTCAAGCTGGTGGCAGAGCCCGGGGTCGGTACCATTGCCGCTGGTGTCGCCAAGGCCTACGCCGACCTGATCACCATCTCCGGCTACGATGGCGGCACTGGCGCCTCGCCCCTGACCTCCATCCGCTACGCCGGTTCGCCCTGGGAACTTGGCCTGGCCGAAACGCACCAGACCTTGCGTGGTAATGACCTGCGGGGCAAGGTCCGGGTACAGACGGACGGCGGACTGAAGACCGGCCTCGACGTAGTCAAGGCTGCGATCCTCGGTGCAGAAAGCTTCGGCTTCGGCACGGCGCCAATGATCGCGCTGGGTTGCAAGTATCTGCGCATCTGCCACCTCAACAACTGCGCCACCGGTATCGCCACGCAGAATGATCAGCTGCGCAAGGATCACTTCATTGGCACCGTCGACATGGTGGTCAACTTCTTCACCTTCGTTGCCGAGGAAACCCGTGAGTGGCTGGCCCGCCTCGGCGTGCGCAGCCTGCAGGAACTGATCGGGCGTACCGATCTGCTGGAACTGCTGCCGGGCGAAACCGCCAAGCAGAATCACCTCGACCTGTCGCCACTGCTCGGCAGCGACCATATTCCGGCCGACAAGCCGCAGTTCTGCGAGGTGGAAAAGAACCCGCCGTTCGATCAGGGCTTGCTCGCCGAGGAAATGGTCAAGTTGGCTCGTGCGGCCATCGACGCCAAGAGCGGCGGTGAATTCGAACTGGATATCTGCAACTGTGATCGTTCCATTGGTGCCCGTGTCTCCGGCGAAATCGCCCAGGTGCACGGCAACCAGGGCATGAAAGATGCCCCAATCACCTTCCGCTTCAAGGGCACCGCGGGGCAGAGCTTCGGCGTCTGGAACGCAGGTGGCCTGCATCTGTATCTGGAAGGGGACGCTAACGACTACGTCGGCAAAGGCATGACCGGCGGCAAGCTGGTGGTTACCCAACCGAAGGCCAGCGGGTACGAGTCCCAGGATTCGGCGATCATCGGCAACACCTGTCTGTATGGCGCCACGGGTGGCAAGCTGTTCGCGGGCGGCACCGCCGGCGAGCGATTTGCCGTGCGTAACTCCGGCGCGCACGCGGTCGTGGAAGGCACGGGCGATCATTGCTGCGAATACATGACGGGCGGCTTTGTCTGCGTCCTTGGCAAGACCGGCTACAACTTTGGCTCCGGCATGACCGGCGGTTTTGCCTATGTCCTCGACATGGACAACAGCTTCATCGACCGGGTGAACAACGAGCTGGTCAACCTGCAGCGCATCACCGGTGAGGCCATGGAAGCCCACCGTAGCCATCTCCAGGACGTGCTGCGCGAATATGTCGCCGAAACCGGCAGCGCATGGGGCGCGAAACTCCTGGAAAACCTCGACGACTACCTGCGTCGCTTCTGGCTGGTCAAGCCAAAGGCGGCCAACCTGGCGTCACTGCTCTCGAGCACTCGGGCCAACCCCCAATAAAAAGCAGGTTCAAGCGGCAAGCCTCGGCCATGTGCCTGGGGCTTGCCCCGCTCCGTGATTGTCACGCAGTCAGCAGCCTTGGGCTTGCGGCTGCCGTTAAGAGGTTTTGAAATGACTGAACGTCTGAATAACGACTTCCAGTTCATCGAAGTCGGGCGCAAGGATCCGAAGAAAAAGCTGCTGCGACAGCGCAAGAAAGAGTTCGTCGAGATCTATGAACCCTTCAAGCCGCAGCAGGCTTGCGAGCAGGCCCACCGCTGCCTCGGTTGCGGCAACCCCTACTGCGAGTGGAAGTGCCCGGTTCACAACTACATTCCCAACTGGCTCAAGCTGGTTTCCGAAGGCAACATCCTCGCTGCAGCCGAACTGGCGCATCAGACCAATACCCTGCCTGAAGTCTGCGGACGCGTCTGCCCGCAGGATCGCCTGTGCGAAGGTGCTTGTACGCTCAACGATGGCTTCGGTGCAGTCACCATCGGTTCGGTTGAAAAGTACATTGCTGATACCGCCTTCGCCATGGGCTGGCGCCCGGACATGTCCAAGGTCAAGCCGACTGGCAAGAAGGTCGCCATCATCGGCGCGGGTCCGGCTGGCCTGGGTTGCGCCGACGTACTGGTGCGCAGCGGCGTAACCCCGGTGGTGTTCGACAAGAATCCGGAAATCGGCGGACTGCTGACCTTTGGTATCCCAGAGTTCAAGCTGGAAAAATCCGTTCTCAGCCGTCGCCGTGAAATCTTCACCGGAATGGGCATCGAGTTCCGTCTGAACACCGAAGTCGGAAAGGACGTGACCATCGACCAGCTGCTCGCCGAATACGACGCCGTGTTCATGGGCATGGGCACCTACACCTACATGAAGGGTGGCTTCCCTGGCGAAGACCTGCCGGGCGTGCACGATGCCCTGGATTTCCTGATCGCGAACGTTAACCGTAATCTCGGCTTTGAAAAGGCGCCGGAAGACTTCGTCGACATGAAGGGTAAGAAGGTTGTGGTGCTCGGCGGCGGCGACACGGCGATGGACTGCAACCGCACCTCCATCCGCCAGGGCGCCAAGAGCGTGACCTGTGCCTACCGGCGTGACGCAGCGAACATGCCGGGCTCGCGCAAGGAAGTGAAGAACGCCAAGGAGGAGGGCGTCAAGTTCCTCTTCAACCGGCAACCCATCGCTATTGTCGGCGAAGGCAAGGTTGAAGGCGTCAAGGTGGTCGAGACCCGTCTCGGTGCGCCGGACGCGCGCGGACGTCGTAGCCCAGAGCCAATTCCCGGTTCCGAAGAAGTATTGCCGGCAGATGCCGTGGTTATCGCCTTTGGTTTCCGCCCGAGTCCAGCTGGCTGGTTTGAAGGCAAAAGCATTCAAACCGACAACCAGGGCCGTGTAGTGGCACCGGAGATGGGCCAGTTCAAGCATCAGACCAGCAACCCGAAGATTTTCGCAGGCGGCGATATGGTGCGTGGTTCCGATCTGGTCGTTACGGCGATCTTCGAAGGCCGTCAGGCTGCTGAGGGCATCCTCGACTACCTGGAGGTCTGATTCACTGGGTGGATAGGCGCTGCCGAAGACCGAGCTGGTTCACGGTGGTCGGTGAGCGTGGCATCCATTCTGGGCTTTACTTTGGAGCATGCCTCCAAACGGGCCTGACCTGAATCAAGCCCACGGATAAAAGGCACGGCGCTCGCCGTGCCTTTTGTTTTGCGCTTTGCGACAATGCCGCCACTTTTTTGCTGGAACCCAGACATGACTGCCTTGAAGAACGACCGCTTTCTCCGCGCCTTGCTCAAGCAACCTGTCGACGTCACCCCGGTGTGGATGATGCGTCAGGCCGGCCGCTACCTGCCGGAATACCGGGCCAGCCGCAGCAAGGCGGGCGATTTCATGAGCCTGTGCATGAATCCCGAACTGGCCTGTGAAGTCACCCTTCAGCCTCTTGAGCGTTACCCGTTAGACGCGGCGATCCTGTTCTCCGACATCCTCACGGTGCCAGACGCCATGGGGCTGGGCTTGTACTTCGAGACCGGTGAAGGCCCACGTTTCAAGAAGGTCGTCAGCAACATGGCCGACATTGAGGCGCTGCCGATTACGGATCCGGAGAAAGACCTGGGTTACGTGATGGACGCGGTGCGCACCATTCGTCGCGAGCTCAACGGCCGCGTTCCGTTGATAGGCTTTTCCGGCAGCCCTTGGACGTTGGCGACCTACATGGTCGAAGGCGGCTCCTCGAAGGACTTCCGCAAATCCAAGGCGATGCTCTACGAAAATCCGCAGGCCATGCATGCGCTGCTGGACAAGCTCGCGCAGTCGGTGACGAGCTACCTCAACGGGCAGATCCTCGCGGGCGCCCAGGCGGTGCAGATTTTCGATTCGTGGGGTGGCAGCCTTTCCGCCGCGGCCTATCAGGAATTCTCCCTGGCCTACATGCAAAAGATTGTCGATGGGCTGATTCGCGAACATGACGGTCGACGTGTACCGGTCATTCTGTTCACCAAGGGCGGTGGGCTTTGGCTGGAGTCCATGGCGGCGACCGGTGCCGAAGCACTGGGGCTGGACTGGACCTGCGACATCGGCGTCGCGCGTGCACGCGTTGGCGACAAGGTCGCGCTACAGGGCAACATGGACCCGAGCGTGCTGTTTGCAAAGCCTGAGGCGATCCGGGCCGAGGTAGGCCGTATTCTAGGCAGCTTTGGGCAAGGCGAAGGTCACGTGTTCAACCTGGGCCACGGCATTACCCCTGAGGTCGATCCGGCCCATGCCGGTGCGTTTATCGAGGCTGTTCACGAACTCTCGGCGCAGTACCACCGCTGATACGTTGCCGAAAAAGAGCCGCTTCACAGACTGTGTTAAAACAGCTCGCAAGCGCAGCGGTATAATCAGCAACGCCCCGACTGGCTCGGGGCGTTTGCTTTCT